>CACHJU010000115.1 GCA_902580225.1 uncultured Verrucomicrobiota bacterium | reverse complement strand
TTATTACGACATTGGGGGCGATAAGTGTCCCAGTTCCGTACAAATCATCACTTACTACTGCTCCTACTGAAGAAAGACTAGGGTAATTCACACTTTCTGAGTATGGCAAAGAGTTTAAACCTAACTTAAAGTAATTATCCCAGTCTAATGTATTCAATTTTCCAATCCTTCGCTCACTTGCGAAAGTAGGTAATTGAAAAAAAATAAGTAAAAATAAAAAAACAAGTTTTTTAATCTTCACGTGAAGGGATAAGATTTGGCGGAGGGCTTGGTGGTAAAATATTGGGGGGAGGAGGTGGCGGAGGTAAACTGTCCAAATCGAACTCACTACCATTGACAGTTGATGATCCCTCAGTCAGTGAATTTACATTTTCATTTGCTACTGAATTCGTTGAGCCAGTTGAAGGTTGAGAAGTAGAAACTGATCCACCAAAGTTTGAGTTATTTGAACGGTTCGAAATAGGGTTTGAAGAATTGACTCCAGGATTGGAGGAAACATTTCTACGGGGGACAAATCCGGGGTATGGTAAACCAGGAACCATGGATCTAAAGGAACCATTTGTACCTGTATTAGCAGAAGATCCAAGAGTAGATCCTGGAAATCTGTTATTCAAAGGTTTATTTACAAGGAATGATGGAATCACCGGATTAGATTTTGGTTTAGGTGGCATAACTCTTGGCTGAGCAGATTTTGTCAAACCAGGTATAGACTTGGGTGGAGATGGAATCACCGGACTTTTCGGAGGTAAAGAATTTGATGATTTGGACTGAAGAAGTTTCAATTCAAACGATTGACCCTCATACAAAACAGTTAGTGTTTCAGTTTCTAAATCGAACTTTTGTACGGAAAACTCTTCATATGTCTTTTCGCTTATCCTAATCCATTCCCCATGATTTACTTTTTTATTGAACAAAGAAAAATAAATCTGATTTTTCAAAATGAAATATCCTTTAAATTCCAATTCCTTAGCGATGTCAGGTCGTATAATAGGTTTCGGTGCCAATACTGGTTTTACAGGTGTAGGTGGTTTTCGATTAGATCCGGGTTTTAAAAAAGGATTAGGAGCAACTGATCCGAACAAGATTGTAGCCCCTAACAAAAATATTGCTGTAATCCTTAAATACACAGGTACATTCTGACACAAGGATTTCCCTTAAGCAAGGCACAAGGATATTAAGGATTAATAAGGCTATAAAATCTAAAACCGAGTATAATAGATAAGAGTGTACCGAAAACATTCAAACCTATATATAATGAAGCATTCATCCATTGAGCAGATTTTAAAAAATTTAAAGCATCGACTCCAAAAGTTGAAAAAGTAGTAAAACCTCCACATATTCCAATAATCCAAAAAGCACGGAAAAGCTCATTTTCTCCATTTTGTTCCCAATGCTTCAAACAAATTCCAATCAAAAAAGCCCCGATAATATTAATTAAAAGGGTTGGCCAGGGTAACCAAATTCTACATATAAAACCTAAAAACGCCCGTAAAAAGGATCCAATTGCTCCACCGCCAGCAACGAGAAGGACGAATTTCCAATCCATTATGTAAATGTTTAGTTTTGATCAGTCTTTTCGGAAGACTCCACAAGTTCTTCCTCTTCGAATTCTTCACCTGCATCATCCTCTTCTTCCCCATCTAAATCGTCAATTGAGTTGTACTTTAGAACCCTTTGATGCTGAGGAATTGGTGATAAACTAACCATAATAAAACGACCGTTCAGTTTGGGCAAATCATCCGCTTTCCCAACACCAGATAAATCATCTATGGCTTGTTTAACAAGATTCATCCCGAGATCTATATGTTCCATTTCACGACCACGAAACATCAGAGTAATTTTAAGTTTGTTACCTTGATGAAGGAATTTTTCAGACCTTCTCAGTTTCGTAATATAATCATGCTCTTCGATACGAGGTCTGAATTTTGCCTCTTTTACCCGTTTCGCAGTCTTTTCTTTATTCTTTTTTTGTTTACTTAATTCATATTTATACTTACCGAACTCCAAAATCCGGCAGACAGGAGGAACGGCATTTGAAGCGACTTCTACCAAATCTAAATAATGAGACTTAGCTATTTTTAAAGCCTCTTCAGGAGCCATCACCCCAAGCATCTCCCCGTCTGGACCAATTACCC
>CACHJU010000114.1 GCA_902580225.1 uncultured Verrucomicrobiota bacterium | reverse complement strand
AACAGTTTCCCCGGGAGTGTAAGGATTTAAAGACCATTATTTATTTAAAAAACGGTATGATCTTACGAAGATCATCTGCGGTTTTACGAATTCTCATTGATTTGGGTGGGCTTTGGGTTGTGGTTTGGCCCCTTCTGCTAATACCCGCTTTTCTGAGAGATTTTTTTTATCGAATAATCGCAAATAGTCGTCATTTGATTTCTAAAAAGAGAGCCGTTTGCCGACTCCCTTCTCCAGAAGAAAAGGAACGCTTTTTAGACTAAAGGGATTGTGGTTTCATACCCTGTTGAGTAGAAAACAACTTTCGATTATGACCAAGATTATTATTCTCCCTTTTCTCTGCCTGCTTGTTTCTATTTCCGCTGCCCCGACCCGGGAAGCTTTTGCCTTGGAGGAACGGACGATCACGGGTGTACCTATCGATGCCTTTGAACTGGGTGATGCCAATCTGACCATCGAATTATGGGCCCGTTCTCCTATGATTTTTTCTCCGGTGGCAATGGATTTCGATGCCCATGGACGCCTGTGGACCACGGAGGGGATTGATTACCAAAGAGGAATGAGAATCAAGGAAGGCCGATCAATCATTGTGCTGGAGGATAAGGATTGGGATGGGAAAGCGGACTCTTCCCATGTCTTTGTAACTGAAAAAGAAATCCGTCATGCTGCACTGGGGATTGCAGTTTTTGACAACCGAATCGTTCTTTCTTCCACCCCTTCGATTATCGTGTACACGGATGTGAATAGGAATGCGGTGTTTGATGAGGGAGTTGATAAGAAGGAAGTTTTTTTAACCGGGTTTCGCGATGCGAGTCATGATCACACCCTCCATGCGGTGGTCGGTGCTCCAAGTGGGCAATGGCATTTCTCCTATGGAAACCGAGGGGCGGATATTATGACCAAAGATGGTAGGCATCATATTTCCGGTTGTTATTACGGATATAGTGACGGGATTGGGAAAAAGAGTTCGGATGGTGAGGTCTATGTGGGCGGAATGACCATGCGGGTCAACCCGGACGGCACCGGGCTCACCCCGACCGGAGAGAATATGCGTAATTCACACGACATGTTTGTTTCTTCCTACGGAGATATTTATCAGAGTGATAATGACGACCCCGCCCATGCCCGGATCAGTTGGGTCATGGAGTATGCTAATATGGGCTATGCGGATCTGACCGACGGGAGCCGTTCATGGGAGGAAGTCGCGAAGTCATGGGAGGAACCGGCAGGATGGAGTAAGAGTCTCCGTTTTTCACGCTCTCACTGGCGGGAGAATTATCCCGGTGCTTTTCCACCGGGCACGATTTATGGTGCCGGTTCACCCACTGGAAATGTTCTGATTGAGGACGATACCCTCGGGTTGGCCGGTACTTACCTCGTGGCCTGTATGGTGCGCAAGGAGGTGATGGCAGTGACTCCAAAATGGAAGGATGTTCAAATTGAGATGGGGGATCACCAACCCTTCATTCGTTTGAAGAAAGACAGTAAGAGTGAATTTTTTCTCCCCACCGATCTGACTTTGGCCCCAGACGGGTCGCTATTCCTTTCCGATTTTTACAATGACACCAGCCGAGGAACCAACCAGGTGAGCGGAAGTATTTATCGAATTACCCGTAAGGATCAAAAGCCGCCCGTTCTTCCGCAGGTAAATTTCTCCACCATTTCAGGACTAATTCAGGCTTTGAAGAATCCAGCCGTTAATGTTCGCTCTCATGCCGCCTATCTTCTTTTGAAAAAAGGAAAGAATGCGTTTGAACATGTTCAGGATTTTATGGAAGAAGTGACTGGAGAGCCTGTGCTTGAGGCTCGTGCCCTTTGGATTCTTGCTCAAATCGCGGATGGTAAGGTAGTCAAAAAGTTTCTCGAAAATGAAAAAAATGAAAAATTACAGGTGGTGGCTTACCGTGCCCTTCAACACGCCGACCCAAAGGGCACGCTTGCTAGGGCAAAAAAATATGCCGACTCCAAGAACTTGTTCCTGCGAAGAGAAATAGCGCTCAGTCTTCGAGGTATTGCTTTTGAGGACTGTCGTTCCATTCTTGAAAGCCTGGTTGACGGATACGATGGAGCAAACCGTTTTTATCTCGAGGCTTTGGGTGTCGCATTTCATGGCAAGGAAAAACAGGTCTATGAAGATCTGGTATCCAAACGTTTTCCTGAGC
>CACHJU010000113.1 GCA_902580225.1 uncultured Verrucomicrobiota bacterium | reverse complement strand
AGAAGATTCTTACCCGACTACGGGGTGCACTCAACCAACACCTTAATCAAACACGGGACCTTGGTTTTTTGCCCGAGTATGAAGCCTGGAAACTTTTCGAAAACAACTCAGGCTGGGAGGTGGGGAAGTCGGGAAAAATAGACCTTCAATCGATAAGGAAAGCCGCATCACAAGTCGGACTGGCCGGGGAATCGAGCCTGATTGCCAACCTTAAATCCACCAACGAACTTGTTCGCTATTGGGGTGCAATTGGACTCTGTGCTCAAAAAGAAGAACTGGGAATAAATGCAAAAAAAGCTCTCAACAAAGCCCTTAATGATCCATCGCCCTCGGTGCGAATTGAAGCAGCCAACACTGTTCTGCTTCGTGGGAAATCAAATCCTGCCCTGTCCGTTCTGATCAAGGAATTAGAGCATGAAAATTTAATCGTGGTGACCCATGCCGCCCGGACCATCGAACTATTGGGCAAAAAAGCCCATAAGGCCAGAAAACCAATGGAGGATTGCCTGATTCGGGCTCACAAGATCCGACCACCCAACCTCTCCCCAGTCATTGTACTTCCCGGCGATCAGGACATGGCGATGTTTGTCGGATTTTCCTGCCAGGCATTTCTGAATAAAATAAAACAGAAGTAAAAAAAGTGTCCAAGACCGCCGATACATACGAACTCCGTCCAATGAAATCGGATGAATGGAACGAGGTGGCGGAATTGATTCACGAATCCACAAATTCTTGGTATGTGGCCAATGGGAAAAATCCTATTTTCAAGGGCCCACCATCAGATGCCCTGCTCTTTTGTGAGGTCTATGAGGCACTTGATCCGGGGTGTTGTATTCTAGCAGTGTGCCGGAAAACAAGGAAGATTGCAGGCTCCTGTTTTTATCATCCACGCACCACTCATCTTTCACTCGGGATCATGAATGTACATTCGGATTTCTTTGGAAAAGGAATTGCAGGCTCCCTTCTTTCCTGGATAACCCACTTCGCGGAACAAGAAAAATTGCCTGTCCGTTTGGTTTCAAGTGCCCAGAATCTCGATTCCTTCTCGCTTTACACCAAAAAGGGTTTTGTGCCCTTCCTCAGCTTCCAGGATCTATTCATCGAAGTTCCGGCAAATGGATTATCTCTTGTCGAAATACCCGATGGTGAAACCATTCGGGAAGCAGGAGCCGAAGATATTGCGGACATGGTTGAACTGGAAAGGGAATTGGTCGGAATTGAGCGGTCGAAAGATTTTTCTCATTTTATCAAAAATTCAGAAGGCATTTGGAAAACCCTTATTTCCCGTGACAGGAATGAAAGACTGCTTGGTTTTCTGTGCTCCGTAAATCACCCGGCGAGCCGAATGATTGGCCCAGGTGTTGCCCGATCAGAAAGTGTTACAACTGCCCTACTTGCCACTCAACTCGATTTTTTTCGTGGATTCAGTCCCGTATTTCTGCTTCCAACCGATGCCGCACAAGCCATAAAAACTGTCTATTCATGGGGTGCCAGAAATTGTGAAATTCATTTCGCCCAATGTTTGGGACAAAGACAAGTACCCAAAGGAGTGATCATGCCCTCCTTCATGCCCGAGACGGGATAAAATGATAATTGAAAGGATTTCTTAAAATGGAAAATCTGTTTTCTTATGGCACTCTGCAAATAGAAAAAGTTCAGCAGGAAACTTTTGGAAGAAGTCTTTACGGAAAAAAGGATATCCTTATCGGTTATGCGATTTCAAAAATCAAAATTACGGATCAAGCTGTCCTTACCAGAAGTAGAACTGAAATTCACCCAATCCTCAATTACACCGGAAATCCTTCCGATGAAGTAGAGGGAGTTATTTTTGAAATATCCAAGGAAGAACTAGAACAGGCGGATGCTTACGAGGTTGATGCCTACAAACGAACAAAAGTAAATTTCAAGTCTGGAGCAATAGCCTGGGCTTATGTGGCTGTAGAATAAATAAACGAGACTTGGATTAAAATTTAGAAACGATTTTCCAGTGCAACTAAAAACTGAGCATTAATTCTTCCGGTACCATTCCGGGGCACCAAACCGGACTCAATGAAACCATTCACTCCGGAATAATAAAGGTCGATTCAAGTTGATTAGATTCGACCAGTTTTATTCGAGACCGTAATCCGTACCGGAAAGAACTTTTTTTAATGCGGCGTAATCAGTCTCAAGAGATTCCTCCAAAAAG
>CACHJU010000112.1 GCA_902580225.1 uncultured Verrucomicrobiota bacterium | reverse complement strand
ATATTGGAGTGTTGGCCACAGGGACCAATGTGATTGATTTAGAGTATGCCTGTGAAAAAGGGATCTGTGTGACCAATATCCCGGGGTATGGTACTGACTCCGTGGTGCAGCATATTCTTGCGTTTATGCTTCATTTCAGTTCCAAGGTAAACATACACAACGAAGCGGTTCATCAGGGAGACTGGGTGAATTCGAAGGATTTTTGTTTTTCTTTGGGGACGCTGAATGAATTGAGCGGGTCGACACTGGGAATTATCGGATTGGGAACCATCGGGAGAAAATTGGCTAAGGTTGCGGATGCGATGGGGATGAAGATCATTGCGGCTCATCAGTCGAGCATGAACCGGTTGGAATTAACTTATGAGGTGGAATGGTTACCGGTGGATGAGGTCTTCGCCCGTTCTGATTTTCTTTCCTTGAATTGTCCACTAACCCCGGAGACGGAGAAAGTGGTGAATGCCGAACATTTACAAAATATGAAGAGTTCGGCCGCTATTATAAATACGGGCCGTGGACCCCTGGTCGATGAGCAAGCACTGGCGGATGCTTTGAACACTCGAAGGATAGCAGGGGCCGGGCTGGATGTGTTGAGCACCGAACCACCTTCCGCCGACAATCCATTGCTTACCGCCAAGAATTGTGTGATCACCCCCCATATTGCTTGGGCCACTTTGCAGGCGAGAAAACGATTATTAGTAATTGCCGCTGAGAATTTATTGGCTTACCTGAATTATGACACCCGGAATAGGGTCAATTGATAGATTTTATTATTTGGCAAAAAAAAGTTGGCTCAGGATGAGAAATATATACTATTAAATTGTATGAATTTAACATCCTCGAGTCTGGTTAATCGTCGAAATTTTTTAAAGGGGACTGGGTTATGCCTAGCTCTTCCGTTTTTGGAAAGTGGTGCTTCTAAGGCGATGGCTGCGGTTGTACCCGCTCGTCATAAGAAGATTTTGGCCATTGGGAACCATTTAGGATTTTATCCCGGTGCTTTCTTTCCTAAAGAGGAGGGAATGGATTATGTAAGCAGTCCAACTTTGAAGAATGTAGAAAAACATCGCAAAGACTTCACAGTGTTTTCTCATCTTGATCATGATGTGGGTGGGGGACATGGCGGAGTAAACTCATTTCTTTCAGGGGTAAGGAAGCAGGAATCCAAGGGTTTCCCGGAAAAGAATGTTTCTCTTGATCAGATTGCGGCGGAACATGTGGGCAGTGCGGCGCGCTTTCCCTCGATAACCGCCGGAATTGGATCGGGTACTGATATGTGTTGGACGCGCACCGGTGTGCGGATTCCACCGGTTAACAGTCCGGCCCGTTTGTTCAATGCTCTGTTTACCCAGTCCCCCCAGTCCGAGCGAATTATTGAGCGTGAACGCCTGACGCATCGTGGAAGTGTGCTGGATGCTCTTATGAGTTCGGCAAAGTCCTTGCAGGGTAGGCTTAACGGTTTCGACCGAGACAAGTTGGATCAGTATCTGACTTCAATTCGTGAGGTTGAGCACCGGTTGCAGATGTCTAAGGAATGGCTCGACCGTCCGAAACCCGAGCCGGGAATCCAACCAATCATAGACGAGCAACGAATGCATATTGAGGAGATGCCCTTGTTTTTTGATTTGCTCACCCTTGCCTTACAGACAGATTCCACCCGGGTGGCCACTTTCGAAATTCCACTCGGGTTTTCCACCACCGATCTGGATGGGGTGTCCTACGGTTATCATGGACTTTCCCATCACAGCAAGGGTGAAGATAAACTTACCGAACTTCAAGTGGCTGAGGATTACATTTTCAGTCAGGTTAACCGTTTGTTCAACAGTTTGCAGGAAGCCAAAATCTTTGATGATACTCTGGTGATTGTGGGCAGTGGAATGAGTGATGGATCCAGGCACAGTAATAAGGATTTACCCGTCCTAATGGCGGGGGGAGGGCTGAACCATCAAGGACATATCATTTCTCCGGAAGAGCATCATAAACGGATACCTCTGAGTAACCTATGGCTCTCCGCGCTGCAATGGTTTGGGGTTGAGCGGGATACCTTTGGCAAGAGCACCGGTACTTTTTCGGGCCTGAACTTTTCCTAATCGATGTTTCGGTTCGTATTCTTTTTCATGACCCTTTTTGTTTTTCCTGTTCGGTCCCCTTGGAAGAGAGTATTTCTTCCCGTTTTTACTTTTTTACTTTTGGGTTGTGAGTGT
>CACHJU010000111.1 GCA_902580225.1 uncultured Verrucomicrobiota bacterium | reverse complement strand
TACTTGGGACCGGGTTGCCAATTTCGATGAGGTGCTTTGTGCTGGTACATGAGCATGAACGGCTTTTCTTTATCTCGCTTGGTCTTCATCCAATCGAGGGCAAGATCCGTAATAATATCGGTCGTGTAGCCGACATGTTTGATTACTTCATCATGTTTGCCATCTCCGTCTTTATCCAATCTCATCGGTGGATTGTAGTAGGGACCCTGTCCGATAAGCACTTCAGAATAATCATACCCCTGGGGTGACATATGTGTGCCTAGATGCCACTTCCCAACCACTGCTGTGGTGTAACCCGCTTTGCGGAGAAGCTTGGGAAAGGTTTGTTGGGTACCATCAAATTTATTTCCATTTACCAAAAATCCATTGGAATGGGAATATTTCCCGGTTTGAATGGCGGCCCGCATGGGTCCACAAATCGAGTTGGTGACATAGCATTGTTCAAAGAGCATACCGTCGCGGGCGAGGGAATCGATATTCGGGGTGGGGCAGTGTTCCTTGAGCCAGGAGTTGTAGGCACCGATTGCCTGATAGGCATGATCATCGGTGAAGATAAAAAGGATATTTGGCTTTTTTGCGGCACCGAGAAAAAGTACCGGTAACATAAAACATAAGGTCGATATTTTCATAACCTTGAACTTACATTGCCGGTTTTATTGGTCAAGTGCCCACTGGCTAAAAATGAAAAGTCTTAGAATCGGAATGGCTTTATAAGACTTAAAAATGAGGTAAAATTTTTAGTTTTTATTTTAAGTCTCGAAGGAATTCCCGATCTTCATCGGTTTTTTCTTTAAGCATTTTTGCGACTTCGTCGGGTTCCATATATTCGTTCCAATCAAGTGTGAGGACGCGGGTGTAATGGTTCATCTCTTGAATGAAATTTTCGTATCCATTGTATAAATTTTCCATGTACTCCAGTGTAATTCCTCCTTCACTTGCTCGTCCACGATTCTGGATTCGTTGCATGGAGACTTTTGGACTGACCCGCAAATAGATCAGTACATCGGGATAAACAAGGAAGCGTTTCATCACATTGAAGTGTCCGGTGTAGGTTTCATAGTCACGCTGGTCGATAAAACCGGCATCATGGAGCATACGGGCAAAAATAGTGTCTTCGTAAATAGTCCGGTCTTGGACTGCACCTTTTCTCTTATTCCAGACAATTTGCTGGTGTTGTTCAAACCTGCGAAAGAGTAAATGAATTTGCATCATCGCCCCCCAACGATTCATGTCGGCGTAGAAATCAACAAGATAGGGATTATCCTTAACCGGCTCATTGTAAGCAGTGTAATCGAGAAAATCCGCCAAACCTTTTGCAAGCGTCGATTTTCCCGCTCCGATAATACCAGCAATACCAATAAACATGATGATAATCTAGTTGTAAGTGGAACTCGGTCAAGCTTGAGACGAACGATTTAGGTTCCACAGAAGGTTTGCAGTACTTTCTCTCCGGGTTCTGGTGGAAGTTGGTAAGGTAAAAGATGCTCCCCGTCCTGGTAAGGTTTCTCAACCGCCCGTAGAAGATTATTAAGCGGGACAAGGTCACCTTCCTCGCCTGCTTGAAGGGCTTCCTCGACTTTGTGATTACGTGGAATGACGGACGGGTTGACCGAGCACATTAGGGCGATGGATGATTCCATATCTTTTTCTTCTTTTCCAATACGATTTAGCCAGCGGGCATGCCAAGTTTGGAAGCTTTCGGAAGCATAAAGCCCTTCATTGGGAAGTTTCTCTTTGCTTAAGTCCAGAAAGGTATTGGTGAAGTCGGCTGAATTTTTATGCATCCAGTTGAGCAGGTCAGTGATCAGTCCTTCATCCTCTTTATCCGCATTAAAAAGTCCGATTTTGGAGCCCATCATGGTGAGCCATTTGCCTTTATAAATCTGCTCGAATGAATTCAATAAATCCTCGGCCGTTCCAATTATTTCTTCTCTTTTCCCATGCATCAGAGGCAATAAACTTTCAGCCAGACGGGCGAGATTCCATTGGGCGATATAGGGTTGATTGGCATAGGCATAGCGTCTCTTGTGATCGATCGAACTGAAGACAGTGTCGGGGTCAAAGAAATCCATGAATGCACAGGGTCCGTAATCAATAGTTTCTCCTGAGAGGGCCATATTATCGGTGTTCATTACTCCGTGAATAAAGCCAACTCTCATCCATTGGGTGATTAATTCTGCCTGTTGATGAATAACTGCTTCAAGCAAGGCGAGCGGTTGGTTTTCTTTTTCCTTAATCTCAGGGAAATGTCTGTTGATTAGGTAT
>CACHJU010000110.1 GCA_902580225.1 uncultured Verrucomicrobiota bacterium | reverse complement strand
ATGCTTTTCCCAGTCCGGCCCAATCTCTACATTTTCTAATGATGTTAGATCGACTAATTCATACTCTTTCTTTTCTTTCATATTTAAATTCTTTATTCGCTACATTTTTATTTAGACTTTTATTTTATTTTAGTCTTTGGTGTAATTAAAAATATGCTCAGGTGGCGGAATTGGTAGACGCGCTAGACTAAGGATCTAGTGCCGAAAGGCGTGGGGGTTCGAGTCCCCCCTTGAGCACCAACATTATTATCCTTCTTTTTTCCTGTCGAAAGAAATCGTTTTTGTTTTATCAAAAGTCCTATGTTTGACTCGTAATCCATACTTAAATTCATCTTTAAATGTTTTGTTACCGAAACGATCAAATCCCTCAAAAAGTCCATGTTTTTTATTATTATCCCAGTGTTCTAATAGCCTAACTTGTTGATAACCCTGTTTTTTTCTGAATAGATTAACAGCATATTCATTTGATTCAGCACTTCCATATTCTCTACCGAATTTTTCTTTTGCTTTCTCGTTTACTTCTAACCAAAGAGTCCCTTGTATTCTCTTCTTGTCTTTAATGTATTGGTAGTTTTCAGGTTGTTGCGGTTCATCAAACCAAAATATATGTGTTCCATGTCTTTTCCCTTGGACGAAATCCTTTGAAAAGACTTTCAATCCGTTACTTTTAAACATTGTCCACTTTCCATGTATTTTACCGGACAAGTATTGTTTTTGAATCATAACTTGTCCATTAGGGAATTTTTTTTCAGTAGTTCCACTGAAAGGTAGATCTTCATCACCCCAAAATGCTAGTGGGGTTAAATTCCATTCAGATGTTTTGATAATATCCAAACCGGAAATTTTTCCATTATTAACTCTGACTTTTCCTATATTGAAAGTGTTTCCCATGCTACCTGTTACTATAGCTTCTACTTCATCCGAATAACCTTCACCTCCTGATTGCATAATCAAATTAACTAACTTTCCTGATTTAGTTAATTCTGGTAATGCGATTGCACCAGTTCCTTTCCAAAATAAATGTTTATCAATAAATTTAATTTGATTAGCCTCTTCTATTCTAATGTAGGCAGAATCTTCTTTTCTGATTTTATAGGGACTGTAGGGAAGTGACGAACTGTTTCTCGAATAAGAAGCCCACCACTTGAGAGTGTTATCCACGCTTGCTTCAAATAAAATAAGAAAAGCAAATCCAAAAAAAACTAGGCATATAACCAAAGTGATGATGATCAGTTTTCTCATTAATTTAAGATGTCTTTAAATGATTGTATAACGATTATTTAAAATCAAGTTGAAAACACGAAAATTAAGGCCAATTCATTCTTCTTTTTACTAGTGCATTAAGTAAAGTAGAAGGAAACAATGGGCCATGGTAAATTAAGGAAGAGTATAATTGTATTAGTGATGCACCCGCGTCTAGTTTTTCTATTGCCGAATTTACGCATGATACCCCTCCTACACCAATGATTGGAAATTTAAATTCGGTTAATTTTGCAATAAAACTTATAACTTCAGTTGACCTGCATTGTAATGGTTCTCCACTCAATCCACCAGTTTCATAAGATTCAAGAAATTTGTTTTGAGAACGACTAATCGATGTGTTGGTAGCAATTACTCCAGAGAATCCATTATCTACGGCACTCGATATTATAAATTCCAAAGTTTTGAAGTCTTCGTCAGGCGAAATCTTTAGTAGCAAAGGAAGAGGATTCTTTTTAAATTTTTTTGCGCAATTCTTGTTTTCCTCAGAGAGTGCCTTTAAAAGGGGGCTAATTAACGAACTTTCATGGAGCTTTCTGAGATTTGGTGTGTTTGGAGAACTTATATTTATCGTCAAGTAATCTGCCTGTTTAAAAGATTTATTTAGACAAAATATGTAGTCATCTAATGCATTATCTATGGATGTGTTTTTTCCTTTTCCTATGTTTATGCCGAGAGGAGATAGCCGTTTTTCTTTTGGGTAAATTTTTGCAATTCTTTTTACAACCTTTTCAACGCCGTCATTGTTAAATCCCATTCGATTTATGATTGCATTGAACTTTGGGTATCTAAAAAGTCTAGGTTTTGGATTACCAGTTTGTGGCTTAGGAGTAACCGTTCCTATTTCCAAATGCCCAAAACCCAAAGATGAAAAAGTTTTGGGGAATTGACCATTTTTATCCATTCCTGCTGCAAGACCAATCTGATTGCGGAATGAAAGTCCAAATAAGCTTATTTTTTGTGAACTACTATGAGAAATTGATTCAATCAATTTTCTCGATGTACCTGAATATTCAGTTAACGAAAG
>CACHJU010000109.1 GCA_902580225.1 uncultured Verrucomicrobiota bacterium | reverse complement strand
TTCGTCCTCCCCGGATCGAGCCTGCGAAGTATACTTTCACGCGATCAAAGGGGCGACTACTTTTCCGTGCACATCGGTGAGTCGAAAGTCTCTTCCTGCATAGCGGTAGGTTAATTTTTCATGATCGAACCCTAGAAGGTGGAGCATGGTGGCATGCAGATCATGAACATGGACAGGATTCTCAACCGCCTGAAATCCGAACGGATCGGTAGCTCCATGAACATATCCAGATTTGACTCCCCCCCCGGCCATCCAGACGGTGAAACCATGGTGATTGTGATCACGCCCGTTGACCTTACCCGCGTTGGAACCGGGCTTGGGAAGCTCAACTGTGGGGGTACGCCCAAATTCTCCACCCCATAAAACTAGAGTTTCTTCTAGTAATCCACGATCCTTTAAATCTTGAAGTAATGCCCCAATTGCCCGGTCGCATTGTCCGGCCAGTTTAGAGTGATTCTTTTCAATTTCATCATGGCTGTCCCAAGGCTGACCGGCTCCATGCCAGAGTTGAACAAATCGAACACCTCGTTCGACCAACCGACGGGCCATTAGACACTGCTTGGCGTGTACTCCGTCTCCGTAAGCCTCTCGGATTTTCGGGGGTTCTCGGGTAATGTCAAACGCATCACTTGCCTCCATCTGCATACGGTAAGCGAGTTCGAAGGATCGAATCCGTGCATCCAGACGTTCATCGCCGGGGCGGCTGGATTGATGAGCTTGATTCAGTTTAGCAAGGAGATTAAGCTGGCGGGATTGCCGGTTGGCAGAACGGGCAGGATTGAGATTGGGAATGATTTCTTCCCCCGCTTTTTGGGACGGGTTGACATATGTGCCCTGATAAATTCCGGGCAGAAATGCGGAACGCCAATTCTGGGTCTCGGTTACGGGATAACCCCCAGGACATAAGACGACAAAACCAGGAAGGTTCTGGTTTTCCGTCCCAAGACCATAAGTGATCCATGAGCCCATACTTGGCCGAACCAGTTGACTTTCTCCGCAGTTCATTAACATAAGAGAAGGTTCATGATTGGGTACATTTGCCTGCATCGAACGGATCACGCATAGATCATCGGCATGTTTGGCGACATGTGGAAAAAGTTCACTAACCGGCAGGCCAGAATGGCCGTAATTTTTAAATTTGAATGGAGAGCCAAAGGCAGTTCCGGTTTTGCGTTCGGTCTTGAGACGTCTTTCCTCGGGGAGACCTTTCCCATGCCATTTGTTTAACTCGGGCTTGGGATCGAAGGTATCCATGTGGGAAGGACCGCCATTCATGAACAGATGAATGACCCGTTTGGCTTTGGGTGCAAAGTGGGGTCCCTTAGCAATCATCGGATTATTCGGTTTACCCAAAAGGGTGGGGGAATCAAGCAGGGGAGCGAGTGCAGACAACCCAAGGCCAGTTCCACACTGGGCAAGAAAATCGCGCCGTGGAAGTGAAAATTCTCTTGATAACGGGATCATCAGTCGACGAAGAAGAACTCGTTCGATACAAGCAGAGTCTGGGCGAGATCTTCTATTTTCGGATCGGTGATCTGGGGAGAAAGAAAGGAAGACACTGTGGCGAGTTCCTTAGAGTTTGGATCACGGGAAAGAACTTTCCGGTAGAGAAAACAGGCAACCATATTCTTGTCTAAATTTTTTGGATAATGCTGCCTGACGGACTTTACCAACTGTTTAACCCGGGCAAGTACAAACGGATCGTTTAGTGCAAAAAGTGCCTGCTGTGGAACGGTGGTTTCCACTCTTTGTGGAGTGTGAATATTTGGATTCGCAAAATCAAAGGTATTGAGTTCGGGCGATACATTTTGCCGATCGATAAATCCATAGACTGCTCTTCGTGTATTGAACGATTTATCACCAGGTGGCTGAGGTGGTCCGCCCATTTGTGTGTTCAGTTCTCCACTTACTTGAAGCATGCCGTCCCTCATTGTTTCATACCCAAGGCGCTTGGAATTCATTGAAGTAAGAAAACGGTTTTCCGGGTCGGCTGGATTCTTGGAACGGCTGGACTGTCGGTAGGTCCGGGAAAGAACGATCTTTCGCATCAGCTTTTTCAGACTCCATTCATTATCCATAAAATGGTTCGCGAGGTAGTCGAGTAGTAGTGGATGGGTTGGCGGTTCTCCCATCAATCCAAAATCACTCGGCGTACGCACAAGTCCCTGTCCGATCAGGTGTGTCCATACCCGGTTGACCATTACCCGAGCAGTAAGTGGATTATCCGGGGAAACAATTGAGTCTGCGAGTTCAAGCCTTCCGCTTCCATGACGGTAATTTTTTCTTGGTTCATCCGGTGGAGTAAGGGCGGCCAGGAAGCGGCGAG
>CACHJU010000108.1 GCA_902580225.1 uncultured Verrucomicrobiota bacterium | reverse complement strand
TGAGACCTTTATGGACTCGGAAGATTATGACAATGCAATCAAATTTTTTGACCGTTTATGGAGATTGGAACAATTGAGTGATTCGGACCGTGGATCAGTACGCTTTAAGCAGGGACTTGCCCATTACAGACGGGCTCGGGAAAATTTGCGTAAGGAAGAACGCATGAACCGATTGCCTCCCGAGAAAAGACAGGAAGTTGAAATTAAGTTTGATCAAACTCCAAGAGCCGATTTCGCTAAAGTTAAAGAGTCTCTCCGAGGTTATGGAACCCTTTACCCACAGAGCCCCTATGTACCAGAAGCCCATTATCTGCTCGCCCTCACCTACGAACAATTAAATCAGGATGAAGAATCGGTTGCTGAATTGCTTAAATTGCTCAAGGAAGCCGACTTTAATCCAGAACTCGTTATGAATATGGAAAGATCCAGATCAATGAGAGACCGGGATTATGTGGCTTTAAATAAATTGAAAGGAATTTGGAATTTCTGGAAAAAGAAGACTGGTAATTATCTCGCAAATAAATTCTTCGAGGATAACGAATATTTTAACGCATATCGTATTTACTCAGCCCTTCGTGATGTGGATAGCTCACCATCCTGGCAGGTTCCAGTTTTATATCAAATTGCACTCTGCGAAGAAAAGCTTGGTAATTATGTGCAGGCTACCGAAACTTATTCTTCCATTGAGGAATATGTGAGTTCTGTAAAGGAAGCTCGCGAGGGAATGGCCAAGAATAAGTACCTGAATTTTGTATTTGGAATGGCCAAGTGGAGACGCGAGCAGCTTGAAGATACCCGGGCCATCCGTCAGGCAGTTAACCGATACGGGATATACACCGTTCCCAAAAAGTCCGGTCCAACTCTTACCGGGTTTGAGAATTAGTTAACCATTCATCCTTCATCCCTTTTTGATGGAACCAAGAGAGGTCATAAAGACACACCTACTTCTTTGCGAGGAGGTCTATAAAGTTTTATTGGAGGAGAACACTTGGTTGAAAACCGAGAAGCAACCCCCCACCATGGAGCTTCTTGGACGTAAACAGTTGATCCTTCCTAAATTGGAGGAATCTCTCGCCAACCTGAAAAAATTACAGCCTGAATATTTCACCCCGTTTGATGATTCCAAGAAATTAGTCGGTGAGTCGCATTCAAAACTTTTACAAATCTTTTATGTGGATCGCGAAAACGAGGAATTGCTCCTTAAACTGACCGAATCTACCGAAAGGCAAACTTTTAACCGATTCACAACACCGCCCGAAGAAATTGACGATATTCACAAACGTCTGCCCAATGATGGTTCTGAACCAGATGTTGATCCGGGCGGGCTTGATAAGCCTGAAGCCTAATCCTAGAACTCCTTCAAATGGCGGAAGGAGAGGGATTCGAACCCCCGGAGCCGTTTCCGGCTCAGCGGTTTTCAAGACCGCCGCATTCGACCACTCTGCCATCCTTCCAAGTCAGAGGGCGTTTTTAAAGAAACTTTTAAAAAGTTGCAAGTGATGAAATGAATAAAATACTGTTTCGAACTTCTAAACCCCATTCTGAATGGGATTTAGAAAACTAGTGTTTAGAAAGTATGGCTAGCGGATACCGAGTCACCCAATTCCCAGGCTTTTTTGATAATAATTTTTATAAATCATAATGGTATTTGATCGAATTATTAGTTTTGATTGATTTTTGGGGTACAAAATCAGATTACATCCCGGTTGAGTGCCATTAAACTGACATAATTCTTTACTTTTCAGAATGCTTGGGCAACTTGTTGCCCGATGAGATTTATTGTAATATCTGTTTTGATTGGTGTTTTTTTCTTCACCAGTTGTTTTTCCGGTTTTCAAAATAAGAAAAAGGATTCGAAAATTTTAACCCATGTCGTGCTCTGCTGGTTGAAGAATGAGGGCAATTTTGAAGAAAGAAACAAGATAATTGAAATGACTGAGTCTTTTATAAAAATCCCTTCAGTATTAGACGCCCGTGCCGGTGGCCCAATTATGAGCGATCGGTCTATTGTTGATGACAGTTTTGATGTGGGAATCGTGGTCGAAGTGGCAGATGAGAAAGGATTGAGTGAATATCTTGAACATCCCATTCATCAAAAAGCAAAGAAGGAAATACTTATTCCTCTGGTTAAGCGGGTTTTGGTCTACGATTTTGCAAAATAGAGCAAAATTCATAAAAAATTAAAAGTGTTACATTGGGCATGGCATCTTTTTTTATCCTATTGGATCTTTGAAATCTTTTTTTTGGTATTTGTACATGCCGGGGAATTCTCCTGGGATAAGCAAGAATGGAAATCGGAACAGGAGCGTGATTTTTGGATGTCCATTCCGG
>CACHJU010000107.1 GCA_902580225.1 uncultured Verrucomicrobiota bacterium | reverse complement strand
CGTGCTGGTTCCAGGTGAGCAAACGGTTTTTCCATTCACCCGGAAAATGATCCGCCTGGTAGATCGCCATCCCCACATGGGCATGCCCACCCCCAAAATCATTGGCTGCTCCGTAACGCGACTTATGCCAGGCAAGATTGGTATCATAATGAAAATGATCCGCATGCTGGGACATGCGCTCATATATCAATGGATTCTGGGATGCTCCGCTGCCCGACTCCCGGTAATGGGCACCGGGTATCATATGCCACATATGCCCGATCACGGTATTGATAAAAAACAGTTCCCCATGCTCATCCCAGTCATGCCCCCATGGGTTGACCGTGCCATGGGCAAGCACCTCGACCACTTTTCGCTTCGGATGATAGCGCCAGATTCCCCCGTCTATCGGATAACGTAATTCATCCGGTGTGCCCGGCACCCCGATTTTCCCCGGACAGGAATGTCCACAACGTCCATAAAGCCAGCCATCCGGCCCCCATCGTAAACCGTTGGCAAAATTGTGATAATTTCCCCGGGCCACATCGAATCCATCGAGGATGACTTCAGGTTCTCCATCGGGAACCAGATCCCCGTCCCGATCTGGAATAAAAAGTAACTTGGGTGGACACATCAACCAGACCCCACCCTGCCCAACCTCCACACTGGTGAGCATCTGCACCTTATCGGTAAATACCTTTCGGGTATCTGCCTGCCCGTCTCCATCCCTATCGGACAGCACGATTACCCGGTCCCGCAGGCTGAGGTCAAACCGCACCTTCCGGCTACCGTAGGTGTAATTCTCCGCTACCCACATACTGCCCTGACTGTCCCATGCCATCGCAATTGGGTTTTGCACCATGGGCTCACCCGCCCAGACTTTTACCTTTGTTCCTTCAGGAAGGGAAAAAGACTTTGCACTCTCATCCGCACTTGGCGGATCCGCATCAGTGGTCGATTCCGTGTTGGGTAGCTCCGGAAATTTTTCCGCCCACAAGAGAACGGGCAGCAGGATCCACAAAATCTGAGACAACTTCATCAAACTTCATTCAATCAAATTAAGATAATCCGTCAAACGGACAGTGTCTATTTAGGAGAAAAAAAGAGAGGGAAAACTCTACTTATTCGAGTCGTAGAGTACCCGTTTTTCGTGGGTATTTAGAGTTCGGCCGGGCAAACCAAGCTGTCCATATGCATTACTTCCAAAAACATAAACCTCACCATTGGTCGTCCAGTAAATGGAATGCTCTTTGCCTGCGGATATTCCCGCCACTCCGGAATCGACAATTTTGGTCAGTTGTACACTTTCATTATTGGCACCGATCCCCACCCGGCCCATTCTATTCCAGCCAGCACTCCATAGGGATCCATCGGTTTTCAGAAATAAACTATGTTCATGTCCTCCGGAAACCGCCTGCACCCCACTGGCAAATACCATCTGAGGTGTTGCATATTTACTAGTTCCAGCATTGTGTCCCATACGGTAGTGTGCATTTTGCCCAATTGCCCAGAGGGATCCATCGGTTTTAAAAATAAATGTACCATGATTGGAGCATGCAATATCACTCACATTCGCATCGACGATTATCTGGGGAACCAGTTTATCGGAAGTATTAAGATCACCGAGACGATAATCTTTATTGTAACCCATTCCCCAGACCGAACCATTGCTCTTTAAGAAAACGGTGTGCGATTCTCCAATTGCCACCTTGGTCACATTTTCATCCAAGATTTTAACCGGGGTCAGGCGATCGGTGGTAGTCCCATCCCCCAACTGCCCGTAATTATTTTTACCAAATGTCCAAAGCGAACCGTCAGTCAGCACCATTGCGGAATATTCTTTTCCTACTGCAAAAGAAGTCACATTTTCATCTTGCACCATAATCGGATTTTCCCGAATTGTACTCGAGTTGTTGGCAAGTCGACCTTGGTACCCACTTCCAAAGCCATGCAATGAACCATTAATATCCCGAAATAAGACATGCCCATTTTGAGTTTCCACCGAAGAGACATTTCCATCCACCACTTTTACTGGAACGGAGGAATCACCGGCGGATCCATTCCCCAATTCTCCGTAATCTTCATACCCGACCGACCAAAGGGAACCATTCAAGTCCACGAAGTAGGAACCGTTTGTATTAGTGGCCACATCCTTGACTTTCAAATTAGGCAACTTTTGCGGAGTTTGATAAAGGATTGGTTCCCCCGTACCCAATTGCCCGTATTGATTTCGACCAAAAGTCAGGATTTTTCCATCCTCCATCAGAATCATCGAATAATCTGTTCCGGCAGCCACATCAATTGCCCCACTGGCTATAATCTGAACGGGATCGGAATAGGATGAACCACCCGATTGTCC
>CACHJU010000106.1 GCA_902580225.1 uncultured Verrucomicrobiota bacterium | reverse complement strand
TATAAATATTCTTTCTAAAAATATCGGCATCGGCGAAATAAATGCCGGATATTTATATGCACTGATTGCACTTTTGGTAATGGTAGCTCTGGGTTGGGTTGCGAATTTTTTCGTTAAGCGATTCGTACTCGGATTGGTCAGGTCGTTAATTAAAAAATCAAAAACCTCAATTGGTGAGCATTTGATTGAAGAGAAGTTTTTTCACCGTCTTTCCCACTTGGCCCCGGCCTTTGTAATAAGTTCAATTTCCGGACTCGTTTTGGTAAACTATACATTTCTTGATGAACTGGTGGTGGTCGTGGTTAATCTTTACTTGGTCATTATTGCTCTTTCAGTAATCGATTCTCTGATCAATGCCCTGTACAAATCATCAGAGAATAGTAAAATTTCTTCCAAACTTCCACTTAAGGGAATCTGTCAGGCAATTAAGATCTTAATAAATGGAACTGGAATTATCTTCATTCTTTCCATCTTATTGGATAAATCCCCAATTTATTTCTTTTCCGGACTGGGTGCTTTAACAGCCGTTCTCTTACTTGTTTTTAAAGATGTTATCCTCGGTTTAGTCGCCGGTGTGCAGTTGACCACAAATAATATGGTACGCAAAGGCGATTGGATCGAAATGCCTAAATATGGGGCGGACGGGGATGTTATTGATGTGTCCCTAACCACCGTTAAAGTCCAGAATTGGGACAAAACAGTAAGTACTATACCCGCTCATGCCCTGGTGAGTGATGCCTTTAAAAACTGGCGAGGAATGAGTGAGTCGGGTGGTCGGCGTATAAAACGATCTATTTTTCTGGACCTCTCCAGTCTGCACTTTCTGAAAGAGAGTGAAATTGAGGAACTTGAAAAAATTGATCTTCTCAAAACTTACTTTAAGAATAAGCGGTCCGACATTGGAGAGGAGGGTCTGGAAGTTGAAGAGAAGGGGTTGGCCGCTCCTTTGCTCAATGGACGGAACCTTACAAATGCCGGAACTTTTCGTGCCTATTGTCAGGAATACCTAAGGGCGAATCCAGCAATTCATAAAGAAGGAATGACTTTCCTTATCCGCCAGCTTGCTCCCACAGATAAAGGTCTCCCCATTGAGATTTATGTTTTTGTAAATGATGTGCGATGGGTTCATTACGAAGCGATTCAATCAGATATTTTTGACCACCTACTTGCTTCACTCCCCATTTTCGGTTTGAGGGCTTTTCAATTACCCAGTGGTTCGAGTTTCTCCCATTTGGTTGAAAAAAAAGCGTAGTGTTTGGAAGACCATTTCTATACGCCTGAAACAAATAAAACTTTTTCTTACCTGTTCTAGTTTATTAGTCGGGTGCTCGGAGGAGCAATCCACGAATTTAGCTCATTTTAGCAGTGATGGATGCAGTTTGTTAATGGACGGAACTTTTGAAAATCCCGAACTTTGGAAAGAATGTTGCCTTACTCATGACATTGCTTACTGGAAGGGCGGTACAGAAGAGAATAGGCATGAGGCAGATCTCGCTTTTAAAGCTCGTGTTGAGAAAAAACCGGTGATTCCACTCTTTCGAACTTAATGTATGAAGCAGTATGTGTAGGAGGACAGCCCTACTTTCCAACCTGGTACCGATGGGGTTATGGATGGCCAGTTGGTAGGGGATACAAAGGTCTTTCTGAAAGAGAGTTGGGATTGGTTGAGGCAAAGCTTGAAAAGTATCTTAATTCGAACTGAATATTTAATCATGAAATGTGCGATCATTGGGGGAGGGGCAGCCGGTTTTTTCTCCGCCCTCACTCTAGCTGAAAATAATCCATCAGCTGATGTGAGTATTTTGGATTCAGCATCGAAATTTTTAAGAAAAGTCAAAGTATCTGGAGGTGGGCGATGTAATGTGACTCATCGCTGTTTTGATCCCAAGGAATTATCCCAAAAGTATCCTGGGGAGAAAAAGAGCTAAGAGGCGCTTTTACAGTTGGCAACCGGAAGACACCATTCATTGGTTCCAAACTGGGGGCGTCCCAATCAAGGCCGAGGATGATGGTCGGATGTTTCCAGTCTCGAATAATTCACAAACTATTATCGACTGCCTACAAGACCAGGCAAAAAGGCTGAGAATAAATTTGCGGTTGGGTTTGGGGGTGTAAGGGATAGCTCCTGATAAGGGAAAATTCAACATTCTCTTCATCGATGGTTCTATTTCTACTTTTGATCGGGTATGTTTGGCTTCGGGTTCCATGAAATCATCTCCGCTTTCGAATTCCATTGAACAAATCGGTCATACAATCCAACCCTTAGCCGAAAGATTTCACATTTATATTTTGCGGGTGAATGCCTCGATTATGATGGAATTACCGGGTGCTTCAATTTTCAGGGTGCATG
>CACHJU010000105.1 GCA_902580225.1 uncultured Verrucomicrobiota bacterium | reverse complement strand
TTATTGAATATGTAAGAAACGGTGGTGGTTTGGTTGCCATTCATGCGGCCACGGATGGCGGATGGCCCGGATATACTGATATGGTAGGAGGGAATTTCAATGGGCACCCATGGGGGCATGAAGGTACCTACTGTATCTGCAATGAGGATCCAAAACACCCCATTGTGAATGGAATCTTCGATGGCAAACAGAGTTTTAATCTCAATGATGAGTTGTATCAATACAAAGACTTCGATCGAAAAAAAGTGAGAGTATTACTTTCTGTCGATATGTCGAAGTTTGAAAATCATCGGGGTGGACGAAAGAGGGAGGACAATGACTACGCAATGGCCTGGGTCAAAAAATTTGGCAAGGGTCGAGTCTTTGTATCCAGTCCGGGTCACAATCATCACATCTATTGGAACAAGGATATCCTTAAGATGTGGTATCAGGGTTTTCGATTTGTTCTCGGGGAATTGAATGTCAAAACTGAATCTATCCAAAAGCCAAGTTATGCTCTACCGCCTAACGAGGGAGAACAGGACCCCATAGTTCGTTTTAAAAGCCCTGAGGAGAGCCAGAAATCGTTCAAGGTCCAACCAGGGTATTCCCTTGAGCTCGTGGCGGGTAATCCTATGGTCACCGAACCCACTGTATGTGTATGGGACGGGAACGGAAGGATGTATGTTGCCGAATGGCGCACTTACATGCAAGATATTAAGGGTACCGGAACCGATGAACCGGTCAGTCAGGTCGTACGGTTGGAGGATACCGACGGAGATGGAATCATGGATCATAAAACCGTCTTTGCCAAAGATCTAATCTTACCCCGAATGATTCTCCCTCTCCTCGATTCTGTATTAATTGCAGAGTCCAACACCAATGATATCTTTGAATACTTCGACCGCGATAATGACGGGGTCGCAGAAGAGAAAAAAATATGGTTCGAAGGTGGAAAACGGGGAGGCAATGTTGAGCACCAGCCATCCGGCTTGATCTGGAGTATGGACAATTGGCTCTATCTTACCTACAGCGACTATCGTCTTCGTTTGCGCGATGGGAAAGTGGTTAAGGGAGAAACCAAGGGTAATCGAGGCCAATGGGGACTGACCCAGGATAATGCTGGTAAAGTTATGTATGTCGATGCTGGAGCTGGAATCGGTCCTGCACATCCACTCTTTCCGAATATTTACACAAAATGGCACCCCAAGTGGGTCATGGCGGAAGGCTTCCGGGAGGTTTTCCCCATCGATAATATTGCTGATTCGCAGGGCGGGTTTGGGAGCATGCGGGCCAATAATACTGCTAAAAGTTTCACTGCCACCTGCGGACAGGCTATCTTTCGCGGTGACCGGCTACCCCGAGAATTGCTGGGAAATTTATTCTTCCATGAACCAGTTGGGCGCTTGACCCGAAGGGCAACGATTCAAACAGATCCGATGGGCCGGCGTATACTTCATAACGCTTATGTAGAAGACGAGTTTATTGCCAGTTCGGACGCCAATTTTAGACCAGTCAATTCCGCAACCGGTCCTGATGGCACCCTCTACATCGTTGACATGCATCGGGGAGTTGTCCAAGAATCAGCATGGGTACCTGAAGGCTCCTTCATTCATTCCTCCATCAAGCACTACGGTCTCGACCAGAATGTCCAACGCGGTCGAATTTACCGGGTTCGTCACTCTGCTTTCCAGCCCGGGCCGCTCCCCAACATGCTCAACGAATCATCCGCTGAACTGATCAAGCATCTCTCCCACCCAAATGGATGGTGGAGGGACGAAGCCCAGAAACTAATCATCCTAAAAGGAGACAGGTCCATACTTCCCGATCTTCAAAAACTAGCCACTAGTGGTGAAAAACCCCTAGCCCGTCTCCACGCTCTTTGGACAATGGAGGGATTAGACGCGATTGACTTGGATTTCCTCAAAAAAGTTTACCAAGATAATGATCCTACAATTCGTGCGGCCGCCATTCGGATGACTGAACCATTCTTTCATCAAGAAATAAGGGCCATTTCTGCACTTCAATCTTTAGTTAGTGATCCACATCATGATGTTGCAATTCAACTTCTACTTTCTGCCTCTACCAAAGTTACGCCAGAAACTCGTGCACTGGCTGGTTCCGTTCTGGCAGAAAATCCATCCAATGTATACCTCAAGGAAATTGATGATGAATTAAATAAGGATTATTTTGCGGAAGTGGCACGGCAAAAAGAATTGGCGCAGTTAGAGGCTGAAGAAGTCGCCCTCCTTAATGCTGGCAAAAAACATTTTGAATCACTATGTGCGACCTGCCATGCTCCTGACGGAGCCGGGGTCGAGACCCCAGACGGGAAAATGAAAATGGCCCCATCCTTTATTAACAACCCCACAGTGATTGGTTCTAAGGATGTAC
>CACHJU010000104.1 GCA_902580225.1 uncultured Verrucomicrobiota bacterium | reverse complement strand
CTCATGACGCGAGGGTTGCCGCAGCCATGGATACCATGATGGACCGGCATGTTGGAGAGATCACCGCACTCCTTAAGAAACTTGGTTTATATCAAAATACCCTGATGTTTTTTACTTCCGATAATGGGGCGGCCAAGCGGTTTGATGGGATCCACAATTCCTCCGGGGTAATGCAGGGAAAGAAGAGATCATTGAATGAGGGTGGCATACGGGTACCCATGGTGGTGCGCTGGCCTAGTAAAATAAAAGCGGGCAGGGCAAGTAGTCACCCTTGGTATTTTCCTGATGTTATGCCCACCTTTGCGGAGATTGGTGGTGTTTCCACTGAAGTTCCCGAGGATATCGATGGTATTTCCATTCTTCCCACTTTATTGGATGAGGGAGAACAGAAGCAGCATGAATATATGTTCTGGCACTATGGAGTAAGAGCCGTGCGTTCAGGTAAATGGAAGGGGATTGGTAAAGGCGGTCATCTGTACCTTTATGATTTAAGTGAGGATATTGAAGAAAAGAACGATCTGTCCTCCAAGCATCCTGAGATTGCCGCGAGAATGAAGAAATATATCACCATTGGATACCGTGAACCACGTAATCAAAAAGACGATGGTAAATACACCGGGAAAGACAAAAAATAATTTTTCTGCTAATCTAGGATAAAACCTTCATGGAGAAGCTATCTCTTAATAGCCAATTTTCTACCATTCTGCTAAATGGAAACTAGCAATCGAGTAACAATGAAACTCCCTCTTATTTTTTTATTTGCCCTACCACTGTTCGTCGGAATCTTATTTCTAGCCGGCACCTCAAGCACATCTTATGGCCAAGGTGCTCGGCAAACCGGCACATTCACGGATACGCTGCAATTCAGTAACGGCTCGAGCATGAAGTTCAAGGCACGAGTGCCAATGAGTCTGCCCCAAGAAAAGATACTCGGACTGATTCTTGTCTTTCACCCTCATGGCGGAAATGAAAACTCCATGGTGAATTGGCCATCCAAAACTTTTCTGGAACGTCTTGAGGCTGTGGATGATTACATAATCATCGGTCTCAAGTCGCGACGTCCGAACGGGTACAAAGAGAACTTGGGCGATTGGGAAAAAGCCGATCACGGGCCAACATACGAAACCTTTCAATGGGCCATGAAAACTTACCCTATCGATTGGCGAAGGGTTCACCTTATTGGATGGTCGAGAGGCGGGTTCATGGCCACGCGTTTTATATGGGACAACCTAAAGCACTTCGCGACCGTGACTGCCTACGCCGGGGCACATAGTCCGGACTGGACAAAAAAGTCTCTCGGAGGATACCCCAATCAGGATTGGGTGAAACTCAAATGGAAGGATGGTATTGTCAATGGAAAGTGGACGGGAACCAGAATCGATTACGGCGTAGACTTCCATAATCAATCGCTGAAAGAATACCTGCCCCAACGCAATGGCAAGCCAGCCGACTTTCTCCCCGAGTTCTACCATGTGCACGGCGACAGCGACTATGTTATTGATGTCGATCTCACACGATGCTTCACGCGGGAATTGGGTAAAAAGGGCTTTCGATATGTCTACCGCGAATTGGATGGGGTAAACCACGCCAAGGTCTTTCAAGGCGATCCTATCAATATGGTTGTCAATGATGACGTTTTCAGGTGGATCCACGCTACGCGCAATAAGATACTTCCCCTTAACGAAAGGGACAAGGCAACGCTCGCGACGATCAAAAGTGACGTCGCCACCATGTCAAATTCCCTGGCCATCCCCCTCATTAAAAAAGCCACCCGCATCGGTGGCCCTCAAGCAGGTGAGGTGCTCATCAAGGCGTTTGATTCCAGGCACGCCGATGTTCGTCACGCCGCGGTTGCAAGTGGTTACTCTACAAGCTATGGTCCTGCCTTTATTGCCAAACTTGGCGAAATCATTAGGAATAACGACCCGAAAAAAGACCAGGACCTTAGGTTCAATGCCTGTCATGTTCTTGGCAGGTATGCAAAATGGCGCCAACTCGATGCCCAGAAAATCATAACCGATGCAGTGCTCGTCACATCTCTTACACGGTATATCAGGTTTCAACTTATCACCGCAATTTCGAGGACCTATGAATTGATGATACCTGGCAACATGCATGACGACAGGAAGATTATCCAGACACTGATCAAACTACTGGACGACTCGGATGGGGGTGTTCGTGGCTACGCACACATTATTCTCAAAAAAGGAACGAATGATGTCGGAAAGTTCGGTTTTAATCCCGGCCACAATAAAATGGATCGCCAGGCAGCCATAAGGCGTTGGAATGATTGGGCTTCCCAAGTCACTGCCCCTTTGCTATCCGACAACTTTATAAAAAAGCCTCAGAAATAGTCAGCGAGTAGAAAAATAACATGAAATCCATCCTCATATT
>CACHJU010000103.1 GCA_902580225.1 uncultured Verrucomicrobiota bacterium | reverse complement strand
GTAAAAAGAGCCAAACCATGGACTGGTCCACCAATCAGCGACCGTGCCGGGCTTAGCCTTAATCCACCATGGAGAAAAAATCGGTTGGGCACTGCGTAAATCAAGAACCGAACCATAGCCCACCCCTTCCCTATTTTGAGCATAGGCACGGAAAAAGTATTTCTTTCCGGCCATTAAATCCTTAATCAATGCATTGAATTTCAAACCTGATCCATTCGAGGAGATTTTATACGATCCATTTTGATCCAGCATTGGGCGTGGAGTACCTGACCATACAAAACCCTTTTCCAAAATTCCGGACATGCCCCCCTCATCCAACACTTCCCCGGTTAATCGATATCCCGATCCATTTAAATCAACAACCCCACCGGTTTCCACAATGGGACGAAACGAATCAACAATTCGAATCGTTAGCTCTTTTTCAAAATTCCCACCGAATTGATCGGTGGTACGAACACGGATTGAATATTTATCCTTTTTCTCATAATCAAAAACCATCGCGGTACGCAGAGTGCCGTCGGGATCCAAAGTAAAAGCTCGGATGTCATCTTTGTCTATTAGTTCATACTTATAATAACGATCCCCATTCAAATCGTCAGGATCAAGTGCTTTTAAAATACCAATATTTGTTTGGACTGGTAAATTTTCCTCAACCAAATGATTAGAAATCTTTAATCCATTTGGAGGTTGATTGACAACTTCCACCTCACGAAAAACTGAAACAGCTTGATTTCCGGATTTATCGGAAACTCGATAATCTAATCGATAAATCCCGGGTTGATCAATTTGTACATCACCAGACTTCAAAACACCTGAAGTTAGATTACCATCCACTCGATCATAGGAGATAACTCCTGGATCCTTATACTCTCGCCAAACCTGATGCTTCGACCTCTCAGAGCCTTTTAATGTTAATGAAGGTGGGGTTGTATCAACAACTTGAACGGTCCGAAAAATCTGATTTGCGATATTTCCGGCCTTGTCAATTTTGGAATATGATAATTGATACGAACCAACTCTCATTTGATTGACGGTACCGTTTGCAATCAGTGTTCCATTGCCATCCACTGCATCAGTCCATTTCGCTCCCAGATCGGAATATCCGATACCCCCTTCATGAACTATTTTAGTATTTCCTGTAAGTGATATAATCGGAGCGGTATCATCTAAATCAATAATTCCAATAACAAATTCCTTCGTGAAGAAACTTCCTGAAGGGTCAGTTACTTTTGTACGAATTTGATAATTTACCTTTTTTTCAAAATCAAAAATTTCACCGCTTTTTAAAGTTCCATTCATTTCCAGCACAAAGGAATTATTATCATTGTCACCCAAACCGCTCACCAACTGAAAAATCATTGCCTGCAAATCAGACTGACCATCTTCATCAGTTGCTGAAAAAAGTCCAACTGATGTACCAACAGACTGGTTTTCAGCTACCGAAGAATTACTTAAAAATAAATCGTCAGGTGAATCATTACTATTTTGAACATTTATGGTTATCGTTTGCTCGTCATGTAATGCCCCATCGCTTGCCCGAACCTTGACCACATAGCCATTATTTGCTCCCGAATCTGAAGGAATTTCATAATTTGGGGCATTCTTAAAACTCAAGGTTCCGGAGTTTCCATTAATCTGAAATTTACTCGCATCCACTCCCCCGCTTATTGAATAGAAAATCGTGGTTCCGGCATCCGGGTCGGTTGCGGATACCGTAGTCACACCAGTCTGGTTCTCCAAAACGCTCTTCGACGCAGTGTTTCCTCCACCATTAGATGAAATATTTGGATACTCATTTACATTGGTAACATTTACGGTAATCGTCTGTTCGTCATGCAATGTACCATCACTGGCACGAACCCTAACCACATAGCCATTATTTGCTCCCGAATCAGTGGGGATTTCAAAATCTGGGACATTTTTAAAACTCAAGGTTCCGGAGTTTCCATTAATCTGAAACTTACTCGCATCCACTCCCCCAGTAATTGAGTACATTATGGTCGTTCCGGCATCCGGGTCCGTGGCGGATACCGTAGTCACTCCGGTCTGGTTCTCCGAAATACTCTTCGAAGCAGAGTTCCCGCCGCCGTTTGAGACTATAGTTGGAGCCAGATTTTCAACCACATCAGCAACTGAAATAGTGATTGTCTGCTCATCATGCAAACTTCCATCACTAGCCCGAACTTTGACCACATATCCATTGTTCGCTCCCGAATCAGTTGGATTTTCAAAATCTGGGGCATTCTTAAAACTCAAGGCTCCGGTGTTTCCATTAATTTGAAATTTACTCGCATCCACTCCCCCAGTAATTGAGTAAGTTATGGTCGTTCCGGCATCCGGGTCGGTTGCGGATACTGTAGTCACTCCGGTCTGGTTCTCCGAAACGCTCTTCGACGCAGTGTTTCCTCCACCATTCGATGCAATACTTGGAGACTCATTTACATTGGTAACATTTACGGTAATCGTCTGTTCATCATGTAATGCT
>CACHJU010000102.1 GCA_902580225.1 uncultured Verrucomicrobiota bacterium | reverse complement strand
ATTTGATCAGGTCTTTGAGAAACTGGACGGAAGCGGTGTTCATATCAACGCCTTCGGATCCGCGATTGCAAACTGGGGAAAAGATGTCCGTGACGACTTTTCGATCACCGAAGCAGAAATCGACCGGGCCATTCCCAGAATGAAAAAACTGGGGGCGAAATTTGTCCGCGTAATGAGCTACAAAGTAGTTAAAGGGGTTGATCTAATGGCAGATGAACGAATCAAACGCCTACAACTCATTCTAGACGCGTTCACCACAGAGGGCATTACCGTGGTGCATGAAAACTGTATGAATTATGGGGGAATGAGTTGGTCGCATACCCTTGAACTTATTGATGCCCTCCCAGAAATGAAACTAGTCTATGATACCGGAAATCCAGTCTTCAATCGAGATCTCTCTAAAGAAGGAAAACCCTGGCAGGATCCATGGGAATTTTATCAACATGTGAAACCCTACATTGCTTATGTTCATGTCAAGGACTGCATGAACCCATCACCGGAAAGTGGAAACAAGGAAGTGTACACCTATCCCGGAGATGGGCAGGGTCGTGTGTTGGATGTCATGACTGATCTGATGAAAAGCGGATACGACGGAGGAATTTCTATCGAACCCCATCTCGCCGCGGTTTTTCATGATGCCGATTCAAATACCGGATCCAAAGAAAACCCAATTGAAATTTATTTAAAATATGGGCAACAACTTATGAATATGCTTGATTCCATAGGTTACAAGTACCAGCCCTATAAGCCCGAAACCAGGTAAATTAAAGGACTTTCTTCCGAGCCCTTATCAGTCCATTAATTACTTGGTCGGATAAAACTCCAAAGAGGTGAATTTTTGAGCCCCGGTCACCCGTGCCTTCAACATTCCATCTTTCACCACCGCCTCGGAACTTGATTGATTCTTTAAATCCTGATCTCGTCCGTTCTTTCGATTGATATCCTTCGTTACGATCCGTGCCTTATATTTTCTACCTTCCTTTAATCCTTCCCCTCTGAAGTCGACCTTAGAATGTTCATTGTTATAGTATTTTCCCTTTTGAATCGTCGAGGGAATGGACACATCCATAAATCCCTTACCGTTAGCACCACCTGAATAAACCAACACTGTAAAACTTTTTTTTGTCCGGTTGTAGGATGAAATCTTATACTGCTCATTTCCAGTCATTCCGGGACCGGAAATAAGAATATCATTTCCACGTTCCCCCTTAATCGCATGACGGATAACCTCATCCGATCCACCTGCAATCTGAGAATACCAACGCCAAACATAATAATGCAAATGATTTGGATCACCTGGATTAATATAATCTTTTACCGTAAACGGTAGTCCACTTTTAGGCATTTCCACTGGCTGAAAAGTATCATCTGAACTCCCGCGTAAACCGAGTTTTCGAGTTATGATATCAGGCCCACCATCATCGGATGGAATCACCCATTCCGGTTTCAACTTTTTTACACGGCCATTATAGTCCACCCGTTTTACCAGTCCCATCGACCATCGGCTTGAATTGTCGCACCAAGGCATATTCACGGTGTTCAGTCCACGTTCCAAAACTTTTCCAAAAATCGTCACGATTTTATCAAAGGCATCCAACTCGTTTTTAACCCCGTCTCCGTTGACATCGTGATTATTGGATGAATTATCCCAAACCGTCCATGATTCAGAAGACAAAATCTTTTTGGAAAAATAATTCGCCTCATCTAATTGAGTGCGAGCCAAGTCATACTGGGTCCAGCAATTGGGAATAATTTCACCATCCATCATCCCATATCCATTATAGTGATCGGAAATATTTAGGTTTAAGGCATCTACCACCTTCATCATTCCCTTGTTGGCAATCAACTGCCTGTAATAATCTTCAACCGCCTCTGCACCGACTCCCTTTAATCCCTTTCTCACCCCACATGGTTGACAGGGAGAAGTTCCAGATGTGGAAATAATTACAGGAGTCTCAGAGTCCGCATCATAAACGTCGCGAATTGCCTTTCCGCCATTAGCAAAAATCTCGTTCATGATAAAATTCATATCCGCTTCATTCATCATCCCCTGAAGATTCACTTCGTGATAAAGCTGAAAAGCATCGACCCGACCTTTAAAGTATTTGGCCATTCGCGTGGTAAATTGTGGATACTCTCCAATTCTTGGCTTCCATGCACCTGACTTACCCGACTCGGAAGCCCAACCTGGACAATGCCACATTACTAATTCAGTTTTTACCCCTCTCTCAACACAGGCATCCACTGCATTCTCAATCGCTTTGAGATAACCGGATATATGGTTCTTATAATCGGTATTCTTGACAGTCGGTTCAGCCGCATTCCAACTCACCCAGAACTGTGCGTAACTGCTATGCTCAGAAATAAGGGGGCGATTCGCATCGTACATATCACACCCGTTCAAACCAAACGGTTGCCAACGTACTCCTACATGCATATGATCCGTGGTCCATGAGTATGGATTTAACTTGGCTGTCTTTTCATCAGAACCATCAACATCCACCCAAAAGCCCAAAAATGAGCAAATCACAAAAAGTGCGTAAAAAATAATCGAACAGATAGACATATTATTGGAGAGTTGTGAGTTGGGAGATTAAAGTATCGATAAATTGAAAGCTTAGAAAATGACTTACCAACTT
>CACHJU010000101.1 GCA_902580225.1 uncultured Verrucomicrobiota bacterium | reverse complement strand
CGGTGGCAGTATTGCTAGTCTTTCTAATAATCGTCTAAGCTTTTCAGGAACCGGCACGGTTACTGTAAGAGCAACTCAAGCGGGTAATGGAACCTACGCCGCTGCGGTAGCCGTGGATCAAACTTTTCTGGTTAAACGTCCTTTAACGCTTGTTTTCGATTCCATCGGAGACATGGGAGTGAATCAACAATTCTTGGTTAAGGCAGTTGTGCTTGACGGAATAACCAACAGACCAGTTCAAGTCACCCCAACCTATTCGATTGTATCTGGTCCGGCTACCATAAGTGGAGGACAAATTACATGTGGAAGTTCAACCGGAGCAGTTCAGGTTCGAGCAGTCGCAACCGGAGCGGCATTCTTTACTACCACGGGCACTGCCACATTCAATGTAACTAGTAAGCAGGGACAGACCATTGACTTTAAACAGGGGGAACAAGGCGGCTTACGTGATCTTCCCCTTTCAAGAAAACCGACTCCGATTGGTCGAATGGCTACTGCCACCTCAAACTTGGCGGTCAGTTTCGCATTAACCGTAAATCCGAACAACGCCATGCAGATTCTTGGAAGCGGGCAAAATGCTATGCTTGTTTTCTCCAAAAATTTCACCGGTTTTGGTGCAGCCGAAGAATTGACTGTTACAATTAAAGCGTCTCAGGCAGGTAATGGAAGTTATAATGCTGCAGCCGATGTGACTCGTGATATAAAGATTAAAAAACCTGGTAAGAATGCTTTCTTTGAAGAACGGAGAATGGATCCAAGATATGTTAAGGAAAGGGATAAGTTTGCCCGAAAACTTTTTGCCAAGAAAAACCTCAAAGGTCTCATTGATCTAGACGGTTCAGGTTCGATCACCATCGAAGACGCCAAGCTTCTTTTCGACTCCGATGACTTTGACTCAGATGGAGATGGAATCAGTAACTTCATGGAGCGGGCTTTCGGAGGGGATTCCTTGAGCAGCGATGCAAAGGATACTCTTCCCCGACCGATCAAGAAAAAAGACGGTAAGGAAAGAATTACATTCCAGCAATATAACGCTACTTATAATTCTGAAGGTATTGAATATATTGTTGAGCGAAGCACTGATTTGCGGACTTGGACAACTTCTGGAGTGAATCAGGTAGATTTAAATGGTCCCTCGAACTCCGGTAAAGGAGTTGATGTGGGTGGAGGTATGGAACGTGTGCTCTGGGAAACCAGTGCGACCCGAAATGCATCAGGTGGTAAACAATTCCTCCGAGTGCGCGTACGAACTAAGTGATTGTCTATGGGAGTTAATAAAGAGAAAGAGTTAATATCCCTAAGAGAAGCAGCTCATATTCTTGGTTATGAGCAAAATACTCCGATCTTAAATTTGATCAAAAAAAATACAGTGATCGAAAATGGCTTCAAAGAGATGATGTACTAAACCTTCCCAAGCTCTCCAAAGTTCTGAAATTAAAAAATGGTGAAAATGATCAGAACCAATGGGTTATATAAACAAGTGAAATTATTTGATTTTATAATTTTTTTCTTCAGAAAAAATAACTTTGGCAAACTTTAAAGTATCTTGTCTTTCAGGTATATTGAGCTTGATAGGAAATAAATTAATATCTGTTTTATGTTCCTCAAGAATATTTGTAATGAGTATTGAATCTTGAAAGCTTTCTGACCGTTTCTTCGGATTGTTCAATGCACTCTTCCATGGATAATAACAACTTAAACTGCACTCGGACTCGATCCAAATTATGCCTTGGTCTTTTAATTTTGAAATACCTGTCACCCTCGAGAAAATCTGAAAGAAAACGAAGTCCCAACTCATAGGTTATAACTTGGGGTGCAATTGCTAAGTGCTTTATTTCATTCTCCTCTAGCATAAAACCCGCTGCCTCCAAGTATCCTTTTACAATTGCCTCAAATATTTCCGGTGAAAAAGCGACTTTTCCCAAATCCTTTTCATCTTCAAGGCAAGAACAGGCTGCCGTTCTTACTAAGTCGCCAAAATCATGCAATGAACACCCAGGCATAACTGTATCTAAATCAACTACGCACATCCCTTCTCCAGAAGTTTTGTTGAGAAGTACATTATTGAGTTTGGTATCGTTATGAACTACTCGTTTAGGAAAATCAGATACTTTAATTAAGTCTACGAGATTTTCATGATCAAAGGCAAATTCAACCAGATCTTCCACCTCCAGGAGCCTACCCGTAGGGTTTTTTTCTACAACTTCTTTGAAATGATCAAACCTCATGCGGGTGTTGTGAAAATTACTAATGGTCTCAATAAGAGGTTTTCCGGGCAGATCACTCAAAAAAACCTGAAATTCCCCGAATGCTTTGGCCGCCTCATAAGCTTGGTTGGAATTATCCGGAATCTCGAAGGATCTGCCTCCATCTACGAATTTTGTTACTCGCCAATAATTACCTTTGTAATCCTTGTGAAAAGAGTTTCCGTCTTTGGCTTTGATTAATATTAAGGATTTTTTTCCGGTTCTCTTTTGAGAAATTTTGGCAGAAAGATGAGAGGTAACCCTCAAGAAATTCTCCATCAACTCCTCTGGTTTTTTAAAAACCTCATGATTTATTCTTTGCAAGGTGAAGCGATTAAGCAATTTCCCATTATCGCAGTGAAGTAAATAGGTATCGTTTACATTTCCATTACCATGCAATTCGACATTCTTAACGGAACCCCCCAAGCAAAATTGATCA
>CACHJU010000100.1 GCA_902580225.1 uncultured Verrucomicrobiota bacterium | reverse complement strand
CTTTTTAGCTACTGCAAAAAACAAGAAAGTCGTATTTCTTGCTGATCGCGGGAAAAACACCGAAGTTCATGCACATGAAAGTGGAAACGCCATTCTTGCCAATGCTCTTGAAGAGAGTGGTCTTGGCTTTGATACGGCACAGTTTAAAGGTTGGCCTACTGATGCTAAAGCTTTCGACGGGGCAGACTCCGTGGTTATCTTTTGTAATGGTGGCAAGGGTCATCTTGTTATGAATCACCTTGACCAGTTTGAGAAACTGATCGATTCAGGAGTGGGCTTTGTTTTTATGCACTATGCCGTGGAAGTACCAATTGGACGGGCAGGGGTTCTCATGCGTGAAGCTATGGGTGGCTATTTTGAAACCCATTGGTCGGTTAACCCGCACTGGACTGCTGACTTTAGATCTCTTCCCAAACATCCGATCAGTCGGGGAGTTAAGCCATTTACCCAAAAGGACGAGTGGTATTTCCACATGCGTTTTCAGCCTGACATGAAGGGTGTAACCCCTATTCTTTCAGCTCATCCTCCGGAAGAAACAATGAAACGAAAGGACGGACCTCATTCGAATAATCCTCATGTTCGCAAGTCTATGGCAGCAGGAGAAATTCAGCATATCGGTTGGGCGTATGAACGTCCCAATGGAAAGGGTCGTGGCTTTGGCACCACTGGTGGTCACTATCACAACACTTGGGCAAGAGATAATTGGCGTACTACTATATTGAACGCGATCGTTTGGACCTGCGGTGTGGAAGTACCCAAAGACGGAGTGCCTTCCATTGCTCAATTAATCAAGTAATATTCTTCTCATTGATTACCCGCCCGCCTTGCGGAAAGGTCGGAACTACATCCAAAATTAAAGCCAAGGAAAAATATGTTTAAAAATACTTTAAAAAATTTTACTATCATCGCAGTTCAACTTTCATTGTTTTCGTCTGTATCCCTTGCGGATGATCACAAAGGCAAGCCTAAGATTAGTGTATTTTTGGTGGATGGACAAAATAATCATGACTGGAAGAGATGTTCTCCGGTAATGATTGATACCCTTAATGCAACCGGACGATTCAGCATTGAGCGTGCGATTGTCACCAAGGAGGATATTGCTGATTTTAAACCCAATTTTGGCAAGTACGATGTCGTGTTGTCCAATTACAACGGTGAACCGTGGTTACAGGAAACTCAGGTTTCTTTTGTGAAGTATATGAAGAATGGGGGTAATTTGGTGGTGGTGCATGCGGCGGATAATTCCTTTCCCAAATGGAAAGAATTTAATGAGATGATCGGCCTGGGAGGATGGAAGGGACGTAATGAAAAAGACGGTCCTTATGTCTATTGGAAGGGCGGTAAGATTGTTCGTGATGAATCCAAGGGTAAGGGAGGTTCTCACGGTCGCCCCTGGGAATACAAAGTGGTTGTGCGAGAAAAAAAGCATCCCATTACCCGCGGTTTGCCCACTGAATTTCTAATGGTGAAAGAGGAGTTATATGATCGTTTACGCGGTCCGGCTAAAAATATGACGGTTCTTGCCACTGCATTCGCCGAGGGTGGATCCGAGCGTCACGAACCCGTCTTAATGACAATCAAATATGGCAAGGGTAGAGTATTTCATACGGTCATGGGTCACAGCCATACTTCGATGGGTGGGGTTGCCTTTCAGGAGACCCTCATTCGGGGAACGGAGTGGGCTGCAACTGGTAAAGTTACATTTCCTCCCGTAACCGCTGAGATACTTCCCGTCGAACGTGCGGCTTATCGTCAAATTGAGGAGATAAAAGCCCTTAACTGATCCAAACTTTTAAGGCCTAGTTCGAATAGAAAAGTGGGCTGTGCCTACTTTTTCCCTTTTCCAAGTCTTTTCAATTCAACTTTGCGGAACTCTACGGGGTGGCTCTCTGATTGTAAAGAGATGGTTCCACTTTCTAGTAATGTACCGTCGTCCAACTGAGGTCTTGTGTATGCCATGACGGTTTCTCCGTTGATGATATGCTTAATGGATTTACTTCCCCGCACCTCGATTTCCACGGTCACCCACTGGTCACCATGGTAAGTCTCACTGGTGCTGCTGAGGCAGTGGCGCTTTAATAATTTACCGTCCATGATCACATCCGTTCCTGGAGTACACAAGTTACCTGTTGTCCGCTTGCCTTCTCCTTTGCCTCCAAGAAGTTGAACCTCGATCGAGTTAGGGAAATCCTGATCCTCGGTCATGGTTTCCGGAGTTTGGCCATGGATCATAACTCCACTGTTGCGGAATGCCCAAGCTGGACCACCAGAAGCCTGGTCACCAAGGAAACGATACTCTGCACGAAACAGATAGTGGGAAAAGGGTGCCTTATAAAAAAGATGTCCAAATGTCTCATCAAAGCTGTCATACTTTTCGTAGGACACACATATTTTTCCATTCTTTACAGAAAAGGTATCATTGTGATTAATACCGGCTTCGTGTCCTCGGATCTTGACGGTCCAACCTGATAGATCCTCGCCGTTGAAAAGCTGTATCCATTCATTTTTTTTCTTTTGGGCATCCAAAGAACAAAAGTGTAGAAGAATACATCCGATTAAAAAGGAATATTTCGGGATAATATTTTTGATCATAACAATTTCTTCGAGCAAATTAGGTTAGCAGGATCCGCAGCAACCACCACCGGATTTAGCTTTGGAAAACATCGAGAGTGTCGATTCATCAGATTTTGGTTCTTCGTACGAAATCAGTCGACGAATGGGTGTTTGCGGAGGAGTTTCCCCTAGGCAATGATCGGCCAGTGAGCATAA
>CACHJU010000099.1 GCA_902580225.1 uncultured Verrucomicrobiota bacterium | reverse complement strand
ATTGTGTCCATCGTATTTCCATTTTACATTTGGATCGAAAATTACTATATTTGCATTACTTCCAATTTTAAAGTTATTAATTTTTTCATCTATTATTTTTGATGGATTACATGACATTATGTTTATTAATTCACTCCATGTAAATTTGTTTTTTTGTATTAATGTTTCATAACAAATAGACAAAGCTGTTTCCAATCCGGTGACTCCAAATGGAGATAAATCGAACTCAATATTTTTTTCGTGTTCTTCATAAGGTTGATGAGCCGAGCATACTGAATCTAAAGTTCCATCTTTTAATCCATTAATCAGTGCCATTCTATCTTTCTCTTCACGAACAGGAGGGGATGTCTTAAAGTTAGGGTCATAATTTAGAATACTAGTTTCATGTAAATTTAAATGGTGTGATGTTACATCGGCGGATATTTTTAAATTATTTTTTTTCGCTTCTTTTATCATTTCAACAGAGCCAAATGTTGAAATTGAAGATAAATGTATTCTTGTATTTACACTTTTTGATACTGATATAGCTCTTTGTACAAATAATTCTTCTGCTATTCTGGGAAAACCACCAAGTCCCAATTTTAAAGCTAATGGACCATCATGTGCCGAAGCATCTCTTGATAGGGATAAATCTCTCGGTAAATCTATAACTGGTAATTTGAACATTGATGCGTATTCTACACCTTTTGAAAAAATTTGGTTATTTTGTGTCGTGTTTGGGCAGTCAGAAAGTGCCGTAACTCCATTGCCTTGAAGTGAACCTAATGGCGCTAAACTTTTACCTTTAGCCTCTTTTGTTAAACATCCACACAATAAAACCTTTATAATTGCATGTTTTATAATTCTATCTTGAATATATTGTATCGTCCCTGGGTTATCAGCCCTTGGATAAATTTCAGGCATTAATAATATTGTTGAATATCCACCTGCTGCTGCTGCTTTTGTTGCTGTTGAAATATTTTCTGCTTGGCCACCCGAAATATTTTTCAAGTGACATCTTAAATCAACTAATCCAGGAAATATTATTTTTCCTTTAAGGTTTACCCTCAGGATTTTATTTTCAGAAGTTTTTTCTGGGAATCTTATTATTTTTCCTTTTTCAAAATATAAATCTTTTATTTCATCCGTCTTGTTTATTGGATCAATTACCCTAGCTCCTTTCAGATGTGTAATGCTCATGAGTATACTTAGAGTGAAACAAAATTAGTGCACAAATAAAGAATAGCCATTCTTACTGCAATTCCATTTTCAACTTGCTCTAATATAACCGATTGAGAAGAGTCTGTGAGCTCAGAATCTAATTCTACACCTCGATTGACAGGTCCAGGGTGCAAAATTAATGCTTCTTTTTTTAACCACTTTTTTCGATCTTTATTTAGACCAAAAATATTTGTATATTCTGAAAGAGAAGGAAAATGGCTCGAGGATTGTCTTTCATGCTGAATTCTTAATAGCATAACGGCGTCAGCATCTTTAAGAGCATTTCTTAGATTATGACAAACTTTTGCTCCCATGGTTTCAAACTGTTTTGGTACTAGAGTAGAAGGACCAGCGAAAGTTACTTCGGCTCCCATTTTCGTTAATGTCCAAAAGTTTGACCTAGCTACCCGACTAAACAAAATATCTCCTAAAATTGTGATTTTTTTTCCATTTAGGCTACCAAGTCTTTCCCGAAGAGTATATAAATCTAGCAATGCTTGGCTTGGATGTTCATGGGCTCCGTCTCCAGCATTAATAATCGGGACATCTACTAATCGAGATAAAAACAATGGTGAACCAGGCGAAGAATGTCTGATAACAATTGCATCTGCTCCTAATGCTTGAATATTCATAGCAGTATCTCTCAAAGTCTCTCCTTTTGTTAAACTACTAGATTGTTCCGCAACCGAAATTACATCCGCATGTAAAGATTTTGCCGCTATTTCAAATGCAATTCTCGTTCTTGTACTTGGTTCCATGAATAAATTAACTATTCTTTTTCCTTTTAAATGGCTTTTTCCTTGAGAATTTTTGCCTAAAGTTTTCTTAAAAAATTTTGCTACTTCTAAAATTTTAAGTATTTCCTCGGTGGTTAATTCTTCAATTCCAAGTAGGTTTTTTCGTTTCCATTTAGATATATCCATATTGGAATTCACATGATAATTATAAATTTTATTTTGGAAAGTTAGTTTTTTATCTTATTGCCTACTTCCAAAATGTATCCTGTTTATAAAATTCTGTTGGAGATGTTTCTGTCTCCTCCTGAATATGTTTTGGAGATTGACCGGCTCTTTCGTTTAATTGGTCATTACGCTTTTTAATCATATTTCTCAAAATATTGCTTATTTTCTGTTTTATCCAAATCGAAGTTGGTGAACTTGAACGATAGTCAGCAGGCCCATTATTATGAACTCTGGAGCGTTCTACCAAATCACATGTTTGCACGAACTCTTTTTCATTATTTGGATCATATACAGCATATGTTTTTCCTCCCATTTGCTTTACAACCGTAAACACAGGAACATCACTTGGCCCATCAGCTATGTAAATCATTTGATTTATTGGTATTCTTCGGTCCTCATGTGGTATAAATGTATTCACATCAATAGATGAATTTTTGTTTGAGCCTTTATTAATTTCAAAAATACAGCGAGTTTTTATCGTATTATCAACCGTCATACCAACTTGAGAAATTTCCAAATCTATGGGAAGTGAAAGTTCTGATTGGCTCATAAATCTTGGCGGTAAAGGAGACTCAATAAATTCACATGCAAAAATATCTTCTACAAAAGGATAAATTTTACTACCTTGAATAATTTTAGATATTCCAGTGCTTATTATATAATGTTCAATCTTAAAGTCGTATCCAGCAAATTCTTCTTGATTAGCAATTTTTACCACTTCAGGAAAAAAATCAGGGAGCCCTGGATAAAAGTCTATTT
>CACHJU010000098.1 GCA_902580225.1 uncultured Verrucomicrobiota bacterium | reverse complement strand
GGCCAAGTCGGAATATTCTCATCCCAAACAGCGCCTTGAAGAATCGCTCCCCTACCCGTCTCCCAAAAATTTCGCCCCGAAAGGATGGCGCTACGGCACGGCGTGCAGGACGGCGCATTGACCGAAGCATTGGTGAAGAGCACCCCGCTTTTCGCCAACTTGTCGAAGTGGGGTGTGTTTACGACGTCATTGATTCCTCCCGCTCCCTCAATCTTCGCATAGATACTAGCCTGCCTACCCCAGTCATCTGCAAATGCAAAGAGAATATTCGGCCTATCTTTTCCGTAGCAAGAAGCCCATGTAAGGAAAAAAAGAAAAAGAATTCTAATCATACAATACATTCTAATCCTCAAACCGAATGGTCAAGGGAACCCTTGCCTATTCGATAAGATAAAATGAGAAGAGGTAAACCTATTCAAGCGTTTTACCGTGACCTTCAGGTTATTAATCCACTCCTTTAAAGCGAGAACCGAGGCGATGGTATCCTTCTCCAAAGAATCCACCGAAAAAGCAATCCGGTCAGCCACATAAGCATAAGACCTTAAGTCCAACCAAAAACTGTCTCGCTCGAGACTTTCCGTTGATAGAATTTAAATAAACTCGTTAACTAAGTTTTCCAGCATTTCCTGCCGACCACTGGCAAGAGTAGGCTCACCATTAGCCAATGCGAGTTGCTCGAGTTCAGCAAAGCTAGCGGTACCGGCTTCCACTTTTGCACCAATGTCCCTGTCAAAGCTGGAATAGCGCTCCTCAACAAATTTGCTTAGTCGGCCATCCTCCTCGATAGCATGAGCTATCTTCAGCCCACGGGCAAAAGCATCCATGCCCCCAATATGGGCATGCATTAAATCAATCGGTTCATGCGATTCACGTCTACGCTTGGCATCAAAGTTCAAGCCACCTGTGGTGAAGCCACCCATTTTCAGGACTACCAGCATAATTTGGGTGGTCATGTAAATATCAGTAGGGAACTGATCTGTATCCCATCCAATCAGAGTGTCTCCTGTGTTAGCATCAATACTGCCGAGAGCATTCGCATTTGCGGCAACTGTCAGGTCATGTTCAACCGTGTGCCCTGCCAAAGTGGCGTGATTGGTCTCGATATTTAATTTAAAATGATCAAGTAAGTTATATTCGCGAAGGAAATTAAGGCAGGCTGCGGAATCACTGTCATACTGGTGAGTTGAAGGCTCACGTGGTTTGGGCTCAATATAAAATGGCCCGTCAAATCCGATATCCTTGGCATGATCCACTGCCATATGCATAAATGCAGCCAAGTGGTCAAGTTCACGTTTCATATTTGTGTTCAACAAGGTGGAATACCCTTCACGACCACCCCAGAAAGTATACCCCAACCCATCCAACTCCTTAGTTACCTCAAGTGCTTTTTTAACCTGTGCCGCCGCATAGGTGTAAACGGCTGCGTCGGGTGAGGTGGCCGCACCCTGTGCATAGCGTGGATGTGCAAACAAGCAGGCGGTGCCCCATAGAAGTTTCACACCCGTATCTGCCTGTTTTTCTTTTAACTTGGCCACCACACGGTCGAGGGCGGCATTGGAAGCGGAAAGATCATTCAATTCGGGTGCGATATCACGATCATGAAAGCAATAGAATTCAATCCCCATTTTATCGAGAAATTCAAAGAACACATCCACCCGGGTAATTGCATTTTCAACTGAGTCGCTCTTATCATCCCAAGGCATTTGAGCAGTGCCCTGACCAAACGGATCCGCCAATTCATTGCGCATGATATGCCAGTATGCACCTGCAAATCGCATTTGATCTTTCATACTTTTACCACCCACTTCTTCGGTCGGGTTATAGTGCTTGAAAGAAAGCGGGTTTTTGGAAAATGGGCCTTCGTATTGAATTTTATCGCAGTTAAAATATTCCATGGGAAGTAAGGGTTAATGTATTAAAGTTTGAATAATAACCGATTCCCTAATAATCGGAAACCGCATTTTGCGTATAATTTCTGTTGATATACGACAAGATTAAAATCATTCTTGTTTCCGTGAATCAACCCATAGCCATTGTCATGTCTGAAGTTTTTCTTCGCAGACTGACTCCCTCGCTCACCCCCTTTGCCAGAAAAATGCAGGACTATCGAGTCCTCAGCATTCATCGCCCGATTGATGAACTTGGCCCCATGCTTCAGGATCTTCAACCGAGTGGATTAATTACCGAATGGCTGCCCAAAAAAACCGATCAGCTTCTTAATCTCAAACTTGAAGTGCCGACTATTGTGGTAGCGACTGACCGGATCATTCCTGATGTACTTAGTGCGGATGTAGATGACTGGGCAGTGGGAAGAGAGGCTGCACTTACTTTTGCACAAACTGGATTCAAGAGCTTAGCTTGCTTGGGTAATGCCACCCCCCTACTCTGATCAGCGAATTGAGGGTTTCAAAGAATCCTTCTCTTTAACTGACCTACCTTTTTCCATTCATATTGAAAGTGGTTTCGAAGATACCCGGTATAGCGAATCTTTTCACCGGCCAAGTATGAAGATGAAAAAGTGGCTCGAGGGCTTACCCAAGCCAGTTGGGATCTTTGCGGTGCATGATCCACTCGGACGCTTTCTCTGCAGTGCCTGTACTCAACTTGGATTGGAAATTCCAACAGAAGTCTCAGTTATCGGAGCTAATAATGACCCATTGGTATGTGGCTTAACTTATCCCATGCTTTCAAGTGTGTCCATACCCTGGGATACTTTGGGAGAACAGGTGGCCACTGCCATGCAAAAGATGATTGCTGGTGAAAAACTCCCCTTTAAGAAGCCTATCCTCGTCCAGCCGAGTGGAGTAATGCTCAGACACTCCGCTAACCATCTGGCCATAGAGGATCCACTCCTCAGGCGGGCAATGTCATTTCTCTCCGAACGTTTACAAACACAGATCTCCATCGCAATACTTTGTGATGAACTCAGTATCCCACGAAGGACGATGGAAAGAAAATTCAAGGAACACTTTCAGAGTA
>CACHJU010000097.1 GCA_902580225.1 uncultured Verrucomicrobiota bacterium | reverse complement strand
GGCTTAATCAAATTGCTGGACTAGCTCGTGGTCCTAGATTTGCTCCCCGTGCCCTGATGGCATTGTCTGAAATTGCATTGAAGGACGGAAAGGATGACGAGGCCGTAGACGCTTTGGAGAGATTAACTAATTTATATCCCGATAATTATCTTTGTGAAGAGGCATATTTTATTTTAGCTAAAATTTTTGAAGAACGGGTTGCCGGACCTTCATATGACCAGGGTGCCACCCTCAAGGCATTAAATTTTTATGAAGATTATCTTATTCTATTTGCCGAATCCCCACCTCAAAGTAAGCATGAAGATCTGGATGACTTTAAAATTCGATTAGAACAGGCCAAAGAAAGAATTTTATTGGCTGAAGAAGGACGAAGAAAAATGCGTGAAACTCTCGCTGCAAGTAAAGTTATCGTTGGTCAATATGTTGAGAAATACGGAAAATACTATCTGGTTAACTGGAAAGAACTGGGGAATCGCCCTGCTCTACAATTTTACAATGAAGCTATAACAATTGCCCCTGAATCCAAAGCTGCGAGGGAAGCCGAAAGCAAAGTTGCTGAACTTCGAAGCGGTGATGAATAAATTTTTTTTAAACAGGATATTTTTTTGTTTAATTCTTTTAACCGGTTGTAAATATAATATTCCTGAATCAAGATCTGGTAACACAAAAACGATTTATATAGAGGCTGTTAAAAATTTTTCTCTTGCTCCTCAAATCGGGCCTTTAGTTAGACACAAATTGCATGAACATATTTTGAGAAGAGGTCATTATGAAATTGTTTCGAACAAAACTGAAGGAGATTATATCCTTAAAGTTTCGTTAAGAAATTACAAAAAGAGTTCTGAGATTTACAATCCTCAAGATACCATCATCGCAGCGGGCTTTAGATTAAATATTAATGCAATAGTTACCTTTTCCAGTCGTAGCGGAACTATTTTGATTGACGAAGCCGTAGTATCTGAAAATGCCTCCGTTGTAAGAAAAAACCCATTAACAAAGCCGATGGATAGGCAGGCTCTTTTGTCACTATCTGAATCCTTGGGTAGTCAAATTTCGCAACTTACAGAAAACTTTAAGTGGTAATGGAAAAAATATTAGCTCCTTCAATATTAGCCGGTAATCATGCTGATTTAAAAAGTGCACTTGATGTTGCTGAACAGGATTCCAGAAAGTGGATTCATCTCGATATTATGGACGGACATTTTGTTCCTAATTTAAGTTTTGGACCGCAGACTGTTGCTGATTTAAGGATAGGCTCGAAACTTTTTTTTGATGTTCATTTAATGCTTTCTAATCCATATCTATACATAGACGCCTTTTCGGAGGCTGGGGCTGACCTTATAACAATTCATATTGAGCCTTGCTATGACCACCTTAAGGTACTGGAATACATTCGGTCTTTGGGGAAAAAAGTTGGAATTGCCTTAAATCCGGGAACTCCGGTAGACGATATTTTGAATATAATTAATTCTGTGAAATTAGACTTGGTCTTGTGCATGACCGTCAATCCTGGATTTGGAGGACAAAACTTTATGTATGATGTATTGAGCAAAGTGGAAAAATTGGCCGAAGTTCGGGAACATTGTTCAAATGCATACTTGATTGAAGTGGATGGAGGAGTAGGACCTGAACATGTAAAACCCTGTTTGGAAGCAGGTGTTGATGTATTTGTTGCTGGAACTGCCTATTACAAAAGAAACGATGCTGAGCGCAGAGAGTTTTCTATTTCTGTGGGGGAGTTATTTTAGACTTTTATAAAAGGAGCCATAACTAGGGCTACAACAGACATTAATTTAAGAAGGATATTAAGGGATGGTCCTGAAGTATCTTTGAGCGGATCTCCAACGGTATCTCCGACCACAGTTGCTTTGTGAACATCAGTGCCTTTTCCATATTTCACATCACCCATCTCGTAACCTTCTTCCACCATTTTTTTGGCATTGTCCCACGCTCCTCCAGCATTGGACTGAAAAAGTGCCATGAGCACTCCTGAAGCGGTTACACCAGCAAGTAAACCACCTAGCATAACGGCCCCGCCTCCAAAACCAATGGAAACTGGTGTCAGGATTGCAACCAAACCAGGTGCCACCATTTCTTTAATCGCAGATTGGGTTGAAATTTCAACACATTTTCCATATTCTGCAGAATCAATAGCTTCATCAAATTTATTTTTTTCATCTTCAGACCATTCTGCTGATGGTTTACCTTCATTCTTATTTAAAATTTTGAGAGCACTAGCAAGAGCAGGAATTTCCCTAAATTGACGACGAACTTCTTGAATCATAGCCATGGATGCTCGTCCAACGGCTCCCATGGCCAAAGCACTAAAAAGAAACGGTAACATTGAACCAATAAAAAGACCAGCCATCACTTTTGGGGCAGAAACATCAATGACATCTATTCCAGCTGTCTCTTTGAAAGCGGCAAAAAGAGCTAATGCGGTAAGAGCAGCAGATCCAATGGCAAATCCTTTACCAATAGCGGCAGTTGTGTTTCCAACTGCATCCAATTTGTCTGTTCTTTGACGAACTTCGCTGGGTAGTTCTGACATTTCCGCGATTCCGCCTGCGTTGTCCGAGATAGGGCCGTAGGCATCAACTGCTAATTGAATCCCTGTGTTTGAAAGCATTCCTACTGCTGCAATGGCAATTCCATAAAGACCGGCCAGTTCATAGGCTCCAACTACGGCAGCGGCTAGGATAAGAATAGGAAATGTGGTCGAAATCATGCCGATGCCAAGACCGGTAATAATGTTAGTTGCACTCCCGCTTATAGATTGTTCGACAATGGATTTCACCGGTTTTGTATTTGTACCGGTATAATGTTCTGTAATTTTACCGATAGCGAGTCCGGCAATTAAACCAATTATAATTGCAAAAAAAACGCCGTTTGAACTGTATTCATTACCTGCATAACTCCAGGATTCAGGCATGCAATGATTGATGGCAATATATGAACCGACGATCATTGCAATGGCAGAAGCAAACTCTCCCTGATTCAAGGCTTTGTGCGGATCCCCGCCATCTTTTACCTTTACCAAAAAGGTTCCTAGGATAGAGGTGACGATTCCGATGGCACCTAAAATTAGGGGAAGAAAAATAGGAGATAACCCATTTAATTCGTCCTGAAAATTAGTTGCCCCAGAAACCATGGCCGCTCCTAAAATCATAGTACCAATAATAGAGCC
>CACHJU010000096.1 GCA_902580225.1 uncultured Verrucomicrobiota bacterium | reverse complement strand
GGATGAAACCATTAAGGATTTCCAGGAATCCGGAGCCGATCTGCCAAAAAATATTAGACTTCGTCTGGAAGAACTTTCTAGTGAACTGGCAAAAAAAACCCAAAAATTCTCTGAGAATGTATTGGATGCAACTAATGCATGGCAAATGGTGGTCGAGGAAGAGGAAAAACTAAAAGGCTTACCCTCTTCCGCCAAGTCCGCTGCCAAGCAGGCAGCAATAAGTAAATTGGGTGAAGAGAAAGGCAAAAACTCTTGGTTGTTCACTTTGCATACACCCTCAATGCTTCCAGTTTTACAATATCTTGAAAATGATGAATTGCGAAAAGAAATCTGGTCTGCGAGTGATCAACTAGGGACTGTTGAGCCTCATGATAATGGAAATTTAATTAAAGAAATACTCGCTCTCCGTCAGGAAAAAGCACAACTGATGGGAAAACCCGACTTTGCAGATGCAATCCTGAGTAGAAGAATGGCAAAAAATGGGCACCGTGCAGATTTATTTATCACTGAGTTGAAAGAGCAAACCATGCCTTTTTTCAAAAAAGAAAACAAAGAACTTGAACAATTTAAAGCAGAAAAAACGAATCAACCTGCAGGATTACTCGAACCCTGGGAAGTTGGATATTGGGCAGAGAAGTTAAAAAAAGAAAGATATGATTTTAATGACGAAGACCTTCGACCTTTTTTTCCTATTCAATCAGTTTTGCACGGCATGTTTAATTTAGTTACTCAAATCTTCGGTTTAAAGATAGAGGAGCGTTCGACCAAGTATGAGGGCACAACATTTGCCAATGGGAAAAGGGGTATAAAGCCGGTTGAAGTTTGGCACGAGGATGTACGCTTTTACGATTTATTCGATCAGGAAAACGAAATTCTACTTGGTTCTTTTTATGCTGACTGGCATCCCCGATCTTCTAAACGCGGAGGAGCTTGGATGAATTATTTAAAAACTTCGGAACCAGCCAATGATGGAATTCGTGGACCGCACCTGGGATTAATTTGTGGAAATTTAACTGCTCCCACTAAAAATAAACCTGCTCTATTAACCCATTACGAAGTTGAAACCATCTTTCATGAGTTTGGTCACCTGCTGCATCATTTATGCGGAAATGTGCCTCATAAAAGTTTAAACGGAGTAAATGTGGCATGGGATTTTGTGGAACTGCCATCCCAAATTATGGAAAACTGGTGTTGGGAAAGAGAAAGCTTGGATCTATTTGCAAGGCATCATGAAACGAATGAATGTATACCAGAAGACTTATTTCAAAAAATGCTCCGGGCTCGGAATTTCATGGCGGGCAATACCATGATGAGACAGCTTGCATTTTCTAAAATCGACCTCTTCCTACACCGCACGCTTGCCCTTCAAAATAGTTTCGAATTAGAAAAAGAAGTTCAAACAGCCCTAGCTGATTATTTCCCCAAAAGAAAGTCTCCAGTTCGTACCATTGTCCACAGGTTTAGTCATTTATTTAGTAGTCCGATTGGCTATGCTTCCGCCTATTATTCCTATAAATGGGCCGAGGTTTTGGATGCGGATGCATTCACTCGTTTTCAAAAAGACGGAGTGATGAACGGAAAGACAGGGCGGGAGTTTCGCGAAAAAATTCTTAGCCAAGGAAACTCCCGTCCACCTGATGAGCTTTATCGTTCTTTTATGAATCGGGATCCGGATACAAAGGCACTACTTGAAAGAAGTGGGTTGGCGTAGCTACATACTTACATCATACTCTTTTAATAATGTCCACAAAACCACAAGTACTTGCTTGGATAACCTGCGATTCAGTATATGTCGATCCTGCTACAGGAAAGAATACTCTCTTGGGAATTTTTTCTAATTTGCGGGCAAAAGAATTTCCGGTCGTTCATCCTCGCATGATTTGGTTTCTCTCTTTTTCTGATCTTACTAAGGGTAAACACATATTGAAAATCTCAATCGGTATTCCCATGGCTGAAGATGAACCTAGAACTATAATTGATCGAGAATTTGAGTCACCTGGCCCTCAGCATCGGATCAATTTGATCAACGATATCCAACGTTTAAAATTTGAAAAGCCAGGAAATTATTCAATCCTCATAGAAATTGACGAGCAGGTTGTTCTAGCCAGTACTTTTCCAATTACAAAAGTTTAAATTAATGATTTTACGAATTATTTTTTTTGCGAATATCCTAATCTATTCCTGCTTTGTTATTGGAAGGGAAAAAGAACAAAAAAATATGGTATTTCCTGTTCCATTTCTTCAATCTGTTGAAGGTTGGCCTGTTGAATGGAATCCAGCCTTCAAAAAAAAGGAAAACCAAGAAATCTTTTTCGATGCTAAAAAAGCATTAGCCAATCATCTTCAAAGAATTACTTATATTCTTGATTCAAAAATGGTTAGCAAATTACGCAAACTTCATATACGGATCGACTTGAATCATTCGCTAGGAAATATGCAGTACCATCCGAATAAAGAATGGTTGATTAACAATAAGCATGATCCCCATCTTGAAAAAAGAGTTCATGTTCCACGGGCAGAAAGCTTATTGAGCAGAGATCAGTGGGCAAAACATCCCTATGTAATTTTACATGAACTCGCCCATTCCTACCACGATCAGGTTCTTGGCTTTGGGCACAAAGGAATTATCTCGGCTTACAACCGGTCTGAAAAAGCGGGCCTTTATGAACGAGTTCTTCTTTTTCGAGGTGGTAAAACAAGACACTACGCAAGAACAAATCATAAAGAATTTTTTGCAGAAATGACCGAATCCTATCTTGGTGTGAATGACTTTTATCCTTTTGTTCGTGCCGAACTAAAGGAACATGATCCAAAAACATTCTCTTTAATGGAAAAAATTTGGGGTAGTATATAGTTCAATTCACAATGAAGATTTGCACCAATCTGACCATTTTATTGAAAAAGCATGGAATTACTTTCGTTCAAAATAATATCAATCTTGTTCCTTGAGCTAATCCCAAAAGAATATATCCTATTCCGACATGCCTGAACGAATTCAATCTGACTCTTCCTCAGTCTCTCCACTTCTTGTGGTTGGTTCTGTTGCTTTTGATAATGTCATTACTCCCTATGGAGAAAAAGAAAATATTTTAGGGGGAGCCGCCTCCTATTGCTCATTTGCTGCCAGCTACTACACTGATGTTAAAATGGTCGGCGTGATTGGAAATGATTTCGGGGAAGAACATTTAAACCGTCTCAAATCCAG
>CACHJU010000095.1 GCA_902580225.1 uncultured Verrucomicrobiota bacterium | reverse complement strand
TCAAAGAAATGAAAGTTTGTTAGCAAAAAACTTATATGGTTGGGCGGATGGAAAAGCGGCATCAATATTAATGGAATCTTGTCAAATTAAACCTGATTGCTGGAAGGCGATCATGATTACTGATCCAGAAGATTTCGTCTCACCACCAACTGGTGCCAATTTACCATGGGTTTATTTTGAAATAGATGATGACCGAAGAATGAACGAGGATGGATTGGATTTGCTATATAATTGGATAAAAATGGCACGTTCTAATGAAAATCTTTACACCTCAAAATTAGGTGGGTTATTAAGAATAAGCAAAAATTTCTACCCTAAGAAAATTATACCTTCCTCATTTATTTCTTATGTAGTTCAGTGCTCAGATTTTATTAAAGAAACGATAATGAAAAAAGATCCTTTTCAGAATCAAGCTACCGCTGAATTTATAGTACCTCTTGACTTGCCTGATAATGTACCAGTAGTTAACAGTCAAAAACTTGAATTAGTTAATAATTTCGATCTAAATCGAATTGAAAGTTCGATAAGTAAAATTCAAAAACAGGAAGAAGTTAATTCGTTATTAAACAAACCTAATTTTGATTGCGAAATCATTAGAGGATATAGAGAAATTAATTCAGCAGATCCAAAACTTAAATTAGTTAGCAATAGGGATTTAATTATAAAACTAGGACTGGGTTTTGAAGAAATGGGCAAAGAAGTTATGGATCAAATTCGAATAACGGATCCTTTGTTTTACCGTTATTTTAATTCATTACGTGCAATTGAAGAATCACCTCTGAATTAAATTATTTACCTTGGAGATTATATTTTCTAACCAGACGGTGACTATAAAGTGGGTTTAGCTTTGTATCCTGAACTAAATTGTTAGCAATAGGTGTAGAAATGCTTGATGTCATTGAAAATAAAAAAGGTGAAAGGATCGATTATACATTTCATTACGGTTCGGACAGAAACCGCTATCTTTTTATTGTTGGTCATGGCGTGACTGGTAACAAGGATCACCGAATTGTGACTACTCTATCAGAAAAAATAGCTCATGAAGGAATGTCTGTATTGCGGTTTTCATTTACGGGTAACGGAGACTCTGAAGGCAGCTTTGAGGAGAGTACAATATCAAAGGAAATCGAAGATCTTCAGTCTATTTTAAGTTCTGCAACAGAACGGGGTTGGCGTCCAATTTATGCCGGGCATAGTATGGGAGCGGCAGTGGGTGTTTTAACTGCCTCAATAGATTCTCGCATTCAACTATTAGTATCTCTGGCAGGAATCGTGGAAACTGAAGGTTTTTGTAAGGCTGAATTTGGGAAAGTTAGGCCAGGAGAGGGTTTTATGTGGGGAGATTCAAGATGTCCATTATCCCAAGAATTTGTGAATGATATGAAACAGATTAAGAGCGTGCTACCCAGAGCTACAGAAATTGATATTCCTTGGTTATTGATACATGGAACAAGAGATGAAGTGGTTTCCTTGAATCATTCCCATTCGTTGATATCAAATTTTGAAAGCTCTCGAGAATTTGTTGAAATAGATGGTGCCGATCATCTATTTTCAGGAGAAGCAATAAGTCTAGTTACTGATTCAGTGGTGGATTGGCTGGGTCGTAAATTGCAGGTAAATTGAATAATTACATTAAAACAGAAGTTAAGCACTTATACAAAACGGGATACACCAGGAGTTGGCGGGTCGGGAACCGGGATCGTCATATCCCAGTTAATCTTAGATGGAACAAGATATTCTTGTGAATTAAGAGCTTCTTCATAGGTAATTTTTTGTCCAGTATAAGCCACCATTCTTCCCAATATTGCGACCATTGTACTGTGTGCCGCTCTTTCGCCATCATTGAAAGCTTTGCCGCTTCGAATGGATGCAAAGAGCTCATCGTGTTCCGTCTGATACATATCATTTTTTTCGCCTCGATATCGCCATGCAATATCAACTGCATCGATAACATGACGATTCTTAGCTGAACAAAATCCTTTTTTTCCAAAAAGTTCTAATTCATAACTTCCAGCAGTACCATTTTGCTGTCGAGAAAAGTGATATCCACGAGCTCCATTTTCCCACTGATATGCAATAGCAAAGTGATCGTAAATATTTCCGTATTTATCTACATCATCGTAAACCTGCCTACCTCCAGAACCTTCTGCGTGCGAAGGTAGAGACTCGCCCATCGCCCACTGCATCATGTCGATACAGTGAACAGCTTGTTCTACAATGGAATCTCCTGAGAGCCATAAATGTGCATTCCAGTTTCTTGATTGAGCTTCTAGGTCGCTCCATCCCGCTTCCCGTTTTTTCTTCCAAACCTCTCCACCATTATAAGTGCTATACATTGCATTGATTTCCCCAATTGCACCATTTAAAATTTTCCCAAAGATTTCCTGTTTTGGGTAATGATGCCTCCAGCAAAAGCCGGACATAAAACTTAGATTTTTTTCTTTAGCCTTTTTTGCAAGTTCAATAACTTTCCTAATACCTGGTGCATCCACGGCAACTGGTTTTTCAAAAAAGCAATGAACACCTTTTTCAACAGCATATTCAAGATGCTGGGGGCGAAAAGCGGGTGGAGTGGCTAGTATTACAACATCGATTCCAGAATCGATAACTTTTTTAAAAGCATCAAAGCCGATAAATGTGGTCTCATCAGTAACTTGGTATTTATCTCTTCCGCGTGCTTTAAGTATTCGGCTACGAAGCTTAATACGATCATCAAAAAGATCACCAATGGCCGTGAGGGCCACATTGGGATCGGCATTCATTGCTTGAGCTGCGGCACCGCTGCCTCTGCCTCCGATACCGACCAATCCGATTTTGATTACCTTATCATCCTCAGCAGCTTTAGCTATATGTGGACTAGCGAGAAAGGCTCCAGCGGAAAGTGTGGAACCAGCTTTAACAAAATCACGGCGGTTTGTTATATTTTTCATTTTTGCTGTTTTATACTTATTGAATTGTTATAATTTATAAAGCGATTAATGAGGGTTTAATATGTTTTATTTTTTAAGGAAGGCACCTGAAAAGCAAAAAAGAAAGCTAGTAAAACCACTGCGGACATAATGGCGGGAAAGTACCAGACAGATTCCCAATTCATGCCAGTCGCAAGTTTTTGTTTGGAATTCCACCATCCATTCAATTGGCCCCCAACAAACATGCCAAGACCAAGTGTAACAAATGCGATAAAGCCCTGAGCACTGGAGCGAATATCTACGGGGGCTGTTTTGTCGACATACAGCTGTCCGGTAACGA
>CACHJU010000094.1 GCA_902580225.1 uncultured Verrucomicrobiota bacterium | reverse complement strand
CTCCAGCGTCATCGTGCAGTTTGATTTCAACGGTACCCGTCTGTTCCCTATTGCTATCGAAGATGGGAAAGAGAAAACCTCCGTTCGGACCTTCGTTTGCGTGAATGTGCGGCATACCCGCGGTTTCGATTAACTTTGCGATAACCGGATGAAGCCCAAGAACCAGGTTTTCCATGGATGAATCATCCAAAGGATCTGCCTGCAAGCCGCTCACCAGGTTACTGAGGTCGCTTAAGATCAATTCGACCTCCTTTGGGTTAGCCGCGTTGGTTGGGATCGACGAAGGCGTTACCGCCATTCCGGCTTTGATCAAATCAGCGTGCAAGTCACGAACAGCTACAAGATCTTGTACACGAACCAAACCATCAGCCTGAAAGGCAAGGTTGTCAAAGTTAACAATTTCGGGCCAGGAAACAGTTTCTTCTGCAATCTCATTATCACTACGTTCGCATGAGGATAGTAGTAGGATCAGACTTAAATAAAAAAAGGGTGATGTTTTAGACATGTTTGAATGAGTTTATTAATGCAAATAACTTGCAATAAGAGGATACACTCGTATACATAACCGTCAATCGTATTAGACAAACTCCATATGTATTTTACAAATAAAGATAAACCAGAAGAGAGCTTGGAAGTAGGCGTTCTGATTGTCGGGGCTGGACCGGCGGGCTTGGGTGTCGCCACTGCATTGAAGCAGGCAGAAGTGAATGATGTTCTTGTGGTTGATACACGGGAAATTGGGGCATCGTTTCTTAATTGGCCACGCCAGATGACATTGCTAAGCCCATCTTTTCACTCGAATTCTTTCGGCCTCACGGACCTTAATTCAATTGATCCAGCTACCTCACCCGCCGATTTTTTGAGAACCCAGCATCCAGATGGAAAGCAGTATGCAAAATACTTGAAAGCGGTTGCCGACTATAACGAGTTAACCATTCGCACCGGCGTTCATGTATCTAGTATTAATAGAGAAGATAACCAGTTCGTCGTTACTACAAACAATGTAAAAATTTTTGCAGAAATCGTTATCTGGGCGACTGGTCAGTTCTTTTCACCCCGTGATAATACTTTCCCGGGAGCCGATCTTGCCTTACACTCTTCGAAAGTTAGTGATTGGAGTGATTTGGAAGGTGACGAATTCTCTGTAGTTGGAGGTTATGAAAGTGGATTGGATGCTGCCCTAAATCTTGTTGAGTTGGGTAAATCAGTATCGCTTTATTCGAGAGGAGAGCCTTGGTTGTCCGATCATCCGGATCCTTCCCGTGCACTAAGTCCCCGAACTTATGATCGCCTTCGTGACATAATGAAATTATCGGATACCTCGAAGAACCTTGCACTCTTCAAAAATACCGATATCCGCCGAATCGAAGAAAATAAGGGTTGGTGGATATTATTTGACCAGGATGATATTCCTTCAGTTTCCCGAACCCGTCCAATCCTAGCCAACGGATTTCTTTCTGGGCTTGGTCCGATTCATAAGCTTTTTAAGCACTCAATAGGTGAAAGGTTGTCCAAACTGGCTCAAGAAAGAGGTATGCTCTTGATGGTATGTGATCAGTGTGCGGTAAGAAGAGGGTTGGCTGAAGGTACTTTCGAACAATGTGGTAGTGGTGATGTAAAAGCAAAAGGTCTTGTTGAGGGAGTTGTGGCAGGTTGTTTTCCTCAGTTATATACTGCTTTAGGATCAAATCCACCGGATCAGGTGATTACACTTTAAAAGTTATCTAAAATAAATTGGCTGGTAATTCGAATAGCTCTCCAATTATCTAGAAATATATTTGAGAACAACCATAAGTCATTCCTTTTTTTCGAATGGTTTTTGGACCCTTAACTTCTTTCTTCTGATTAGCCTTATTATTTTAAAAGTGTTGTGTTACAGCCTCCTAAAAATATTAATCTCAGGTAAATAAAAAAATGTCTGAAAAAGATAAAATTGTAATTCCCTTTGCTTCCCGAATCTCGGTAAAACAAGTTGAAGAGGGCAAACAATTAGCTCCTAAGTTTGACGAGAATGGCTGCATTCCGTGCGTCACTGTCCATGCAGAGAGTAAAGAAATTTTAATGTTTGCTTTCATGAATTCGGAAGCTCTCAAACTGTCTATCTCTACAGGTCTCGCTCATTATTGGTCACGTTCCCGTGAAAAGCTTTGGAAAAAGGGAGAAACATCTGGGATGTTTCAAAATATAAAAAGAATCCTTATCGATGACGATCAGGATTGTGTCGTTATTGAAGTAACGCTCAATCCTCCGACTACAGGAGGAAAGGAAGCTTCCTGTCATGTTGGTTATCGCTCATGCTTTTATCGTGCTGTTCCAGTGAAGCCAGAATCAGCTGATGATGTTAGACTTGAATTCGTAGAAGAGGATAAATCCTTCGATCCTAATAATGTTTATCAAGGTATTCAAAATCCAACACGTTTATAAGAAATTTAAACTTTAATGAATTCCGAACAATCCCCCAAAACTGTTCGCCCGCTTTTTGAAATGGGTTCGGAGATCCCTTCTAATCCGGAAGTGGAGCAAGAAATTCAAGACCGCCAGGGAGAGGCCAAAAGAGTCGTAAAGAGACTTTACGCTATTTTTGAAGATCATAAAGAGGCCGCGCTTCCATTAAAAATAAAACTTGGTAGTTCGGATCTCCGACTTGTAATCAATGCACTACGAGATCATGCTCGGGGTGGAGAAGGTTCCCCGGTGCCCGGTTCTCGAGAAGAAATTCATGGTTACTGCCTCAATCGTTTATTCGATGAACTTGTTGAGGAGCCAAGCAATATTCTGTTTACCACCAAAACTGGCCCAGATACTATGCGTTACGACGCGATGAACCCGGAGTTTTGGATTGAATGCCTTGATCTAATGGAAGCCACTTTCTGCTCTTAAAAAAGTATTATGAATAACAACTCCAAGCTTCCTGTGTCCGTTCTTTCTGGATTTCTTGGTTCAGGCAAAACCACTTTATTAAACCACATATTGAGTAACCGGGATGGGCTTAAAGTGGCAGTTATTGTAAATGACATGTCTGAGGTTAATATCGATGCCGATTTGATTCGTAATGGAGACGCCTCCTTATCTCAAACAGATGAGCAACTTGTGGAGATGTCTAATGGCTGTATCTGTTGTACCTTGCGTGAAGACCTGTTGCACGAAGTGGGGAAGTTGGCGAGACAGAATCGTTTTGATCATTTAGTAATTGAGTCGACCGGTGTTTCCGAACCGATGCCTGTTGCTGAAACCTTTACATTCGAAGATGAAAGTGGCTCTTCACTTGGGGAAGTTGCCGCCATAGACACTATGGTTACTGTGGTCGATGCGCCCAATTTTCTTCATGACTACTCGACATCCGAGCAGTTG
>CACHJU010000093.1 GCA_902580225.1 uncultured Verrucomicrobiota bacterium | reverse complement strand
TCCATCAAGGAAAACCCTCCTAAGCATACTCCTCATTTGACAAATATTCCAGATGCGGAAAAATATAACATTTCTCTTATCTTTTAAATTATCCCCTTTTCTATGCATCCCATCTCATTCTTTTCTTGTCTCTTATGGATGGTTGCATTTTTTTGCAGCTCTTTACTGGCGAACATTCCAAAGCCCAATGTCGTGATCATCTTTATTGATGACATGGGCTATGGAGACATCGGACCCTTCGGATCCGACCACCCCACCCCTCACCTTGACCGCATGGCCAGGGAAGGCATGAAACTAACCGACTTTTATGTCAGTTCCACCGCCTGTACCCCCTCCCGATCCGCTCTTCTGACCGGGTGCTACGCCGACCGTATTGAGATGGGTAGAAGTGTGGTTTTCCCCGCAGATAAGCGGGGGTTAAACCCCACCGAAATCACCATTGCCGAGATCCTCAAACAAGAAGGGTACGCCACCGGTTGCTTCGGCAAATGGCACCTCGGGGACCAACCGACCTTCATGCCGCTTGCCCAAGGCTTTGATGAATACCAAGGCATTCCCTATTCCAATGACATGTGGGTTCCGGGTAACCCCAAAAGAAACTACCCGCCCCTGCCCTGGATTGTAGGAAACCAGCCCGTTGCTCATATCCCCGATGCGTCCAGCCAGGCAGTAATTACAGACTCCATCACCGATGCCGCCGTCGACTTCATCGAACGGTACAAGGAGGAACCCTTCTTCTGCTACATTCCGCACTCCGCGGTACACGCCCCCTTTATGGTAACTCCCGAACGACTCGAATCCGCGGGCGAGGACGTGATGCGGGCACTGGTTGGCGAGATTGATTCAAGTACGGGTCGGATCCTTGACTGCATACGAAAAAATGGGATCGAGAAGAACACCCTTGTTCTTTTCACCAATGACAACGGAGGAGCCGGCAAAACCAACAGTGGCCCCTTACGGGGGCATAAATTCGGGCCCAAATACGAAGGACACATGCGAGTCCCCACCCTTGCCTGGTGGCCTGGAAAAATTCCTTCGGGATCCATCTCCTCTGAGATCATGGCCACCATCGATCTTCTGCCCACTATCGCAAGCATTACCGGCCAACAAGTTCCTCAGGATCGGATCATCGACGGGTATGATGTCAGTGAAATCCTACTTGGGAAGGCAAAAGCGAAATCCCCCCATGAAACACTCTACTACGAAAAAGATGGAGTCCGACAGGGAAAGTGGAAACTCGTCCGCTATAAGGTGAAAGCGGATCGTTTTGCCGAGTTGTATGACCTTAAAAAGGATTTGGGTGAACAAAACGATCTTTCCAAACAGTATCCGGAAAAGGTAAAGGCGCTGAGCGAGGCCCTCGATGCCCATGTCGCAAAGATCGAATCAGAGATTCGGCCGGCGGGTTTGGTCGAGAACCCAAAACCTCTGCTTGCGGATTCGGAAGGGATGCCCACTTTGCTTGAATGGCGTCGCAACCGCTCCCAAGCCAAACCAAATGTCGTACTTATGTTTATCGACGATATGGGCTACGGGGACATCGGGCCTTTTGGTTCAAAGATCAACAAGACGCCACACCTAAAAAAGATGGCAGCGGAGGGGCTTAAGTTTACCGACTTCTATAATGCCTCGCAAAATTGTACGCCGTCGAGGGCCGCACTGCTGACCGGTTGCTACGCCAAGCGTGTGGGAATGGATGGGAGAGTATGTTTTCCCAATGACCCCAAAGCCTTGAACCCGTCTGAGTATACCATGGCCGAGATGTTCAAGGATGCCGGATATGCAACCGGATGCTTCGGCAAGTGGCACCTGGGTCATCGGCCCGGTTATCTGCCCAACGATCATGGTTTTGATGTCTATGAGGGAATTCCATACTCCAATGATATGTGGGCACCTTATGATCCTGTAACAAAAATATGGAAGAAATCAAAGGACTGGCAGACTCCGCTGCCGTGGATCGTGGGTGGAAAGTCCGTGGCAGTTGTAAAAAATGCCACCGATCAGGGCTTGCTCACACATGCAACGACGAAGGCCGCCCTGAACTTCATCCGGGAACAAGGCGGAAAGAAACAACCTTTCTTTGCATACCTGCCCTATGCTGCCTTACACCTCCCTCGCGTAGGGCACCCGGACTTTCTGCCTGCCGGGGCTCCTCGCGCTGAGGCCAATAAAACGGGGGCAGAGTTTACCGTTCACCTCACGGCCCAGATCGAAGAGCTGGATGCAGCGGTTGGCCAGGTGTTTAGCGCATTAAAAGAGCTGGGAGTCGAGAAAAACACCATCTTCATATTCATGTCTGATAATGGTGGATCAAGGGGGACGAGCAAGGGGCCGCTCAAAGGCGCTAAAGGCTCTTTGTACGAAGGCGGTCCGCGGACACCCTTCCTGATTCAATGGCCGGGATCCATTCCGGCCGGTCAAGTCTCTCACGAAATTGGAGTCAGCTCCGATCTGCTCCCCACTCTCGCCAAACTTTGTGGCGGTAAACTTTCGGATAACAAGATCGACGGACGCGATCTGTCTGAACTCTTTTTACATCCCGACACAGCAAAATCACCCCATGATGGATTTGCCCATAAGGGCAAGGCCTACAGGCTCGGCAAGTGGAAGATGGTCGGAAAACAACTGTTTGACCTGGAGAAGGACCTTGGGGAGACTCACAATCTGGCAAAGGAATATCCTGAGGTGTTAAAGACGCTGAGCGATAAAACTAATAAATTCTTTAGCGACATGCAGGCGGAAGTGCGGCCGCAGTCGAATATGCCCGATCCTTCTTCCATCATTAACGAATCGGAAGCCAACGCCCTGCCCGGCCTGGATAAGTGGCTGAAAGACATTGAAGGTCATAAAAATTAATAAAGCTAACTTTAAAACTGTTCATTATGTATAAAATTGTCATCACCACCCTCGTAAGCCTCTTTTTCTCCTTCTCCGCCTTCAGCATGAAGGTGTTCGACATGGAGGAAATCCGTGACCCAAGCACACTTCAAATCAAGGTTCTGCAAGACTGGTACAAGGTACAAGGTCCCACCGAAACCCGGCAGAAACTGGTCACCATCAATGTGGGTGACCTATGGCCCGGACAGGAGTACCGTATCCCCGTCCGCATGGTCGTGCCCGCCAACCGCAAAGCCAAGGGATTTCACCTCACTGGTGGAAGTTCCCCTTCCCGACTGCAAAAGAATGCCCGGCCCAACCCCACCGAGCGTGAACTTTTGGAGGGCGGAGTCGGTCTGGTCATTACCGTGGTGCAGGAACCGGGAACTTATGGTCAACGAGCATTATCTCAGGCGGCGGAGAAACGGTTTGCCGAGACCCTTAATCCAAGAGTTAAAATTCAGTACTGGGCCTGGCCCGC
>CACHJU010000092.1 GCA_902580225.1 uncultured Verrucomicrobiota bacterium | reverse complement strand
CCACCTCTAAAATATCAAGTTGCATGAGCGGCATTAGTTTAAATTTTCTTAAGGCATCAGGAAGAGATTTTCCCTCGTTCACTAAAGCTCTTGCGGAACGAAATCGAGATCTGAGATATCGGTTACGGATAGTTTTTTCGCATAATCTTAAATTTTCTGTAAGTCTAAGCAAGGAGGCAAGTCAGGGTAGACATGTGTTTGAGGATGGATCTATTTACGAAGGAGAATTAGTGATGGGGAAACCCAATGGTTATGGTAACCGAAAATTGGTTAACGGGAATGTTTTTGAAGGTCAGCATAAGGACGGCTATGGTCATGGTCAGGGTACGATGAGGTATAAAGCAGACGAAAAGTTGGATCGATATGTGGGAAATTGGAGAAGTGGAAAACGACATGGTTTTGGAACTTTAATTTTGAATGACTCATCCCGTTTAATTGGAGATTGGAAAAATGATGTTCTTAACTATGGAGAATATCAGGGTTCAAACGGGGTCATTATGTCAGGTAAATGGAGCAGTGAATATTTGCAGGAGGGAACTATGAGATTGGATGACGGATCCGAGTTTTCAGGTAGTTTTATTGAGGATGGTATGTTTGGTCTGGGAAGTCTGCTTTCAGTAAATGGAGATCTTTACACTGGTATGTTTAGTAATAATGAATATTCGGGAAGGGGCATATTACGAAAATTTGACGGGGTTGTTTATACAGGATCCTTTAAAAATGGAAAATTTGAGGGCTATGGTGTTTTAAAAGAAGTGGATGGTTCGATTTATTCAGGAGAATTTTCTCTTGGGTTTCCTCATGGTGCCGGGGTACAAAGTGATAATTCTGGAGTTACTTACAGTGGATCATGGGTGGAAGGAGAAAAAGACGGTTATGGAACTCTTGATTTTGGAGATGGCACCAATTATACAGGTCAATTTAAGAAGGGTTTAGCCTCAGAAGGCGTATATGACTGGGGAGATGGTATTCAAACTGAATCCTATCAGGATGAAAATGGCATCTGGCTGGATAGAAAATAAATAATATAGGTTTCTAAAACAATGAGATTGGTTGTTGCCAAATGTAATTTTTTCCATCTAAAATCGTGTAAATTTCTATTATGTCAAACCCTACATCCTTCAGTATAAAATTTTGGGGAACTCGCGGAAGCATCCCATGTCCAGGTCCCGATACGATCAGATATGGTGGCAATACCACTTGCTTCGAGATTACCTGCGGCGAAAAGAGGGTCATTGTTGATGCCGGTACTGGGATTCGTTTGCTGGGAAAGAAAATAATGATTGAAGAAGGAAACCTTCTAGATGCGGATTTATTTTTCACCCACACTCATATGGATCACATTCAGGGGCTTCCTTTTTTTGCTCCGCTCTATAACCCAAACAGCGATGTTCGATTGCATGCTGGTCACCTTGCCGGGGACAAATATGATTTACACGGAATTATTGGAACCATGCTGATGAAAGATCCAGTATTTCCTGTCCCGAGTGCATTGATTGAGAAAGCTTGCTCTTTCAACGATTATGATTGTGGGCATGTCTTTTCTCTTGAAGGTGGTATCGTAATTAAGACTGGACAATTAAATCATCCTAATGGTGCTTGCGGGTACCGTATAGAATATGCGGATAAGGTCATCGCAATTTGTACTGATACTGAGCATTATGAAGATCGTATTGATGAAAATGTGGTCTTACTTGCTAAAGATGCTGATATCATGATCTACGATTCTGCCTATACTAATAGTGAATATCCTAATTTTAAAGGTTGGGGACATTCAACTTGGCAGGAAGCGTTAAAGGTGGCAGAAGCTGCAAATGTTAAGCAAACTTTTCTCTTTCATCATGATCCTTCACACAATGACGAGAAAATGGATGAGATTGCGAAGGAAGTTTCATCTATTATGGATGGGGTCCGCCCAGCAATCGAGGGAGAGACTATTACTATTTAATTTTTTAGGGGATAGATTGATTAAGTTCATAAAGAGGTTCAGCATCCGGAAGAATATCTGAAACTCTCCCCCTGCCTCGTTGGTCGATCACAATATTCTCTGGCTTTTCATAAAGGAACAGATTTCCGTCTCCGAGTATTCGGGCGTCCATCCACTTTAACGGATTTAAGTGGATTGTTCCGTTTCCTTGGTGAACTAAAGTAGCCTTTTCAACCTGCAACTCTTCGGCAAACAATGAACCGTTCTGAGTGATTTTTGCATTGAGATTTTCAACGTCATTCCCTTTTAACACAATATTTCCGGTTCCTTCATGAATAATATCCAATTTTGGAGTTAGAATATTTTGTAAGTGTAGCTTGCCGGAGCTGGCCATAAAAATAGAGAGATTATCAGATACGAAGTCCTGACCAGTTAAATTACTTTTACCTAAGAGGCGTATTCCTTTTATACTCTCAATTGAAACGATGATTTCAACGGGAAATTTTCTTTCCGCTTGCAACCTGATAAATGGTAAACGTCGAGCAATGTTATAGGTATTGTTAGCATCTATAAAAAGAGTCCTTTTGCTAACCTTGACAATTACTGAATTTATGATTTCAGAATCGGCATAAATTTGGGCTTCGCGAAAGCGCTTTCCTTTGTTTAAAAAAACATCGATGTTTCCGTTTACTTCAATTTCATCAAAGTATAAAAGTAGTTTTTTTTGCGAAGCAAGATCCGCTTTTAAAGCATTATATAGGGACAGCAGAAAGAGAATTAAAGTTGAAATTTTAAGTTTTCTTTTTTCCATAATTTTTCCTTTTCCCATATTTTTTTCGACCTGAATACCCCCCTGCTTGGGTACTTTTTAAGTTTTTACCCCCATCTTTAATGAATGAGATTTGATCTCGAAGAAGAGCTGCTTTTTCAAACTCTAGTCTTTTTACTGCTTGGAGCATTTCTTTTTCCAATTCCTTGAGAATTTTGAGCATTTCTTTCTTAGACATGTTTTCGGAAACGGCTAGAGTGTCTTCAGACTCATCCTTTTCACTTCGAAGACTCTCTTGTATAGGGCGTACGACTCCCTTTGGAGTTATGCCGTGTTCTAAATTATAGGCTGATTGCTTCTCTCTACGATATTGGCAAACCTGAAGAGTTCTTGTTAGCGATTTAGTCATTACATCGGCATAAAATATAACTCTTCCTTCTTTATGCCTTGCCGCTCGTCCGGAGGTTTGAATTAGACTGGTTTCACTTCTGAGGAATCCCTCCTTGTCCGCGTCTAAAACAATGACCAAAGCAACTTCAGGTAAATCGAGTCCTTCTCTGAGTAAGTTTACACCAACAAGTACATCAAATGTACCAGCCCGTAAACTTCTCAAAATTTCGACCCGCTCAATCGCATCAATATCAGAATGCAAATATTCGACTTTAATTT
>CACHJU010000091.1 GCA_902580225.1 uncultured Verrucomicrobiota bacterium | reverse complement strand
AAAAAATGGATTAGCCAAAACGGAGGTAAAAAAGCTTTTTCAAAAGGGAAGCATCCGGTTATCAAGACCGAAGATGATTTGAAAAAAGAAATAACCAGTCAAATTCAGTTTAATCGATTATTGGAAGAAGAGTCTGCAAGTGACAGGGTGAGTCAAGTTGAAGCCAGAAAATATTATGATGCCCGACCAGATTTGTTTGAGACCGAACTTTTACTCACTGCTTCCCATATATTGAAGACAGCAAAATCAGAGAAGGAATTCGCTGAAGCAGAAAAAAAAATTATTGGAATAAGGAAGCGGTTGGAAAGTGGTGAAGATTTTGTCGAGTTGGTTAAAACAGAATCAGATGATACTCAGAATGACGGACACCTTGGCACTTTTGGGAAGGGGCGGATGGTACCGCCTTTTGAAAAAGCGGCTTTCAAATTGAAGGCTGGCGAGTTGAGTGAACCGGTGAGAAGTCAGTTTGGATTTCATCTGATCCAATTGCATGAGCGCAAAGAACCTGAGACTACTCCGTTTGAAGAAGTCGAGGAAAAAATAATAGAGTATTTAGGGGAAAGAAGAAAAGACCGCGTGTTTGATGAATTTCTAGACAAACTAAAAGGAGAAGCAGAGATTACCGAAGTGGCGGGTATCTAAACTATTTTCTAATCCAATTTAATATTTCCAAACTGGCCTCTGATTGGTTTAAGGCATAAAGGTGAAATCCAGGAATACCCTTTTCCAAGAGTCCCTTAACCTGCTTCTTTGCCCAATCGGTACCTACTTTTGGCTGTTTGTCTTCATCTGTATTTTCCAATTCATTTAGAAGTTGAATTGGGAGAGAAGCTTCGCACATTTTGCAAAATCGTTGAATTTGTCCGACTGATTGAACCGGCAACAGGCCGGGGAGGACAGGAACTTGAATTTGAGCTTTCTGGCAATCATATACAAAATTAAAATAGACCTGATTATCAAAAAAAAGTTGGGTGGTGATGAAGTCTGCCCCAGCATCAACTTTTTCTTTAAGATGGATTAAATCTTTTTCTTTTGTGGGAGATTCCGGATGTTTTTCGGGATATCCACCTACTCCGATGCCTAACTGAGGGAAATACTCCCGAATGAGAGCAACTAGTTCGGTTGCATGGGAGAGACCATTTTTGATTGGGCGAAATTGCACCTCTCCTTTTGGCGGATCTCCACGCAAGGCCATAATGTTAGAAAATCCTTCGCTTGAAAAATCTTCCAGAATTTCAAGTAATTCTTTTTGTGTGTGACCTACACAGGTTAAATGAGGCATTACTTCAAAGCCGAATTCATTTTTCAAAATACGGGCGTATTTCATGGTTGTGTTTCGTGTTCCTCCTCCTGCCCCATAGGTAATGGAAACGAAATCCGGATTGTAAGGCTTTAATGTACTTGCTGTTTTGAGCAACTTTTCACCCCCGGCATCATTTTTTGGTGGGAAAAACTCCAAAGAAAAAAGCGGTTTACCTAAAGAGAATAACTCAGATATAGAAATGCAACTACTCATATTATATCATCATATCATGATATGTTGATGCGTTGCAAGCAGGTTGTGATTCTATTGGTTATAGGCGAATCCGTGACGTCAGAAGCAAGTTGCGAATTGATTCTAGATAACGTCCAACCCGGGGTTGAGGTTTGATTTCCTGAGCTCTTTCTAACAACCGGACTGCTTTCTCGAAAGATCTTGTGGATACCAGCATTCTTGCGTGCTCTATTAAAGCAGTTACTTCGAAATCGTTAATTTTGGAAGCCCGTTCAAAATAAAGTTCCGCAAGGGGATGATCATTTTCTTCCCATGCATTATGTCCAAGCATTATAAGTGCTTTTCCTTCAAGGGGGTGCTTTTCAACCACCTTTCTTAAAATAGAAGATGATTCATTTGGTTTTCCTGTGGCTTTGAGCACTTCAGCCTTCAACAAAAGAATATCCTTTTCGACTTGAACAGAAAAAGAATTTCCGAAGGTCGATTCAATTTTGTCAAGATATGAAAAACAATCCGAATATGAACCACGATTTATTAAAGTGCTGGCAATCCTAACATATTTTTGGGTGGAAAGTTTCTTTTCATTAAGGAGAGCTCTTTCATAATTCTTCAATGAAAGGTCATAAAGTTTTAAGTTATGATAAAGGTCTCCGAGTCGAATGAGGTCTTGTGCAGTATAATTTCCCATTCGGCGTAATGTCTCGAGAGCAACAGTTGCTTCTTTCTCAAGTCCAAGTCCGATCAGGGCTGAAGCTCTTGCCAGATGACAATAGATATTATCGGGTTCTTTTGATAAAAGTTCATTAAGCAGAGCAAGCGCCTCTGAAAAGCGATTTGTACCAAGTAAACAATTAACTAATCCATTCTGAGCATCTTTACTTTCAGGTAGCAATACAATTCCCATCCGGTAAGCATTTTCTGCAGATACAAATTGTTCTAGCAAATAGTAGCAATATCCAAGAGCAACAAAGGTTACCCCATCACCTTCTCCTAAACTAATTGCTTTTGAAAAACCTAACGCTGCTTCTTTGTAATTTCCCAATCCGAGGTTAACAAATGCTAAATTTTTATGAGCTCTTAAAAAGTTAGGGTATTTTTGAATTGCGATACTGTATGAATCGGCAGAACGTGTCAAACGACCGCTCTGATAATACATTGTGCCAAGAGCAAAATCTAGGGCAGCACTTGATTTTGGTTCTAATTTTTTTTCTAAATAAAATACCGCATCACTCAATTGATTCTCTGCCAAGGATACAACTTCTCGGAGCACTATTTGTTCACTTTTACTGCACTTTGGTTCAATTTCGCTACGAAATCCATAATCTCCCATAAAGCTTTTAACAAAAGTAGGATCGTTCCAAAAGTCCTTTGTTAATTCATATGGTGGAGGTGTACCCCAGACATGTAAAATTTGAGTTAAAAAAATTGTAATTACAACTTTATTCATTGATTAAGTAAGGTGTAGCGAACAGGTAAGTAAAATTGGACTTTTACCGATTCTCCATTTCTTGTCGGAGATTCATATAAAGAACTTTCAGCCGCTTTTTTTGATGGCTCGACGAAATCAGAATGTGTAAAAGAAACTACTTCAACAACTTTAACTTTTCCTTTTTCGTCGATTTGTATGAGAAGCTTAACCTCTCCTTCAACCCCCTTTCGCTTGAGTAATTGAGGGTAACGAAGTACCCCTCTTTTTAATATGTTTGGGTTTTTATCAAGTTCATGAAGAGCAAAGACAAACTCACTCTCTAAGCCTTTTGCTGAGAGGGGATTAAAGTTGGCAAGAGAAAACTGAGATTTGAAATCGCCAGGACCTAATTCAAGATTTGCTGAAAGTGATTCAATGTTGAGTGATGATACAGTTTTTTCTAGTTTGG
>CACHJU010000090.1 GCA_902580225.1 uncultured Verrucomicrobiota bacterium | reverse complement strand
AGGAGAGGAGAGGTTGGATCTTAATTCTTGCAATCCTAAAAGAAGGTTTTCCTCACCCACTCCCAAAGCTTTTTCGGTGCGAAGAAGAAGAGACAAAAATTTAAATAATATACTTACATCACGCTTTGCTTTTACTTCTTCATAGTTAAAATCTTTTTGAATACTGTCTCGAATAAACTTTTCCACTTCTGAAGATAATTTTGTCCAATAGGATAAGAGAAGATTGGGATCGGTCGGTAAATCTTGATTATTATAGGTGATATCAAGTTGACCTTTTAAATTATTAAAGCGGACATCGTCCCATCCAAAGTTTTTTTGAATAAACTGAAGTGGCAGATTATATACATAAGAACCAAATGAAGTCCCTGGCTCGTAGGTGAGAAGTTGTTTTGATTCCATTCCATATTGTTCCAAATTTTTATATACTTCAGAATCTGGAAAACCGGCACCTAATTTTTTCAACTGAAGATCACAATTTTGTTTTTTCTTTAAAAAATGATCTGAAATTGTACGAAAATATTCTAAATCTAACAAGACTCTCGATTTTAAATAAACCCTCTCCCTTTCCTGTCCCTCAATTCTTCGTAGGTCATATAGAAAGATATCCTTTCCCACCTCAAAGGAAACTTCTTTGTTATTTTGTGATATTTTTATGGTTTCACCCCCCTCAAAATCAACCACTTGAGCTCTTCCTCGATCTTTGGGTTTAGGTGCTTTATTCAATTCTTCAAAAGATAACTCACCTGCACTATCCGTAATTACAACCTTCAATTCATCTCCTTCATCACTTTGATCCAAAACATTTTCAAATCGATAAAACTGGTCATCATTAATTTTGATTTTCAAAGGCTCTTTTCCACCAACATCCAAGGAAATCCACCTTAAATGAGAAGGCTTTTCAGAGATTTTAAGAAATTCAACCTGATTTAATAGAGCATAAGCTCCGAGAGAAACGGGTCGGTTAATTCCAACATTTTTCTTTGGCGATTCAGGAGAGACAACTACCTGTTCATTTTGCTTAGCAGATTCATCTTGGTTGAACCAATCACCCAAGTTATAGACCAAGCCCACAATCAAAGCACCAAGCAAACACAATGCTGTAGAAATGACCGCCAGTTGTAAAAGCCATGGTCTTTTCTTTTTTTCTTTTTTAGGAGTGAACTCTTTTGACTGAACGGATGTCCCACTAGGTGCTGAGCTTAAATAAGGAGAATTCTCGCCCTTTATTTGTTGAACCTGTTGCTGACTAAGAGGTGAACGGGTAACAGAGGAAGTTCCTTTCTTGACTCGCTTGGTTGGAGCTGCAGTTGGTCCTTTTCTGGCGATATGGGATAGTGAAAGATCAACCTCATCAGAAATTAAACTAGATGCCCAATTTCGTAGGTCTATATAATTTCTAATCCCACCTTGCTTCAAACGTTCCCCAGCAGGCTGTCCTTCTATACCCAACCAAGCAAAAGATTTTGCATCATCATTGCCCTGAAGAAAGGTGGTGAAAGAATAGTCCCATGAATCCAAAGAAATTTTCAACAAGGCACAGGACTCAGCAAATAATTGCAATAATTGAGCACTCTGTGCTGGTGCATTTTCCAAAACAATAGGCTTAACTAAACCAGGAGACACCAAAGTCGCCGCGTTACCTGGATCGTTAGTTGAACTCAACCAACTTTTGCAGGGAACTAATCCTTTAGTCTTAAAAGTCGAAAGAGAAACTTCTTCTTCAGATGTCAAATATCTGGGTCCTTGTTCCCATCTATTTTTCCATCCATTCCAATTAAGAAAAATTTCTGCAGGAGATGGACAGGTTGCAATTTCAAAACCATCTAATATGATATGATGAGCTACATAATTTGTGCGATTAGTATAATCAAGTCCTGCGTCACAAATTTTCGAGAGTACATAAAATTCATCTGAACCTAGAGTAATTTTCCTGTAAGTTGATATCTCAACTCTGTTTCCTCCAACTTGTTGACCAAAATCATAAACACTTAATCTTTCCAGCTCACGTACTAAACGGTGTCTTAAATCCTTATGTCTCGCAACGGTACAATAACCTGTTCTACCGGGCTCCAAACCTTGGGGAGTACTGGTAAAAATAAGCTGCTTTGCCATGAAATAACAAGTTGTTCTATCATGTGCCTAAAGTTGTAGGCAACAGTTCTGGCTCAACATGGTGAAGCATCCATAAAGTGGGAATTTCCACCATCACGGGATCAAGTTTATCGGGATCAGGGGCAATATATTTTTGTCCATCCAATTCAACTTTCTCAGGACTGTGCCCGAATGGACTAACCGGGAAGTATCGGACATTATTAGACAAGGCTTCGGAGTTAGCCACAATTGATGGATGCATATCCATCATAAATTCCCTTAAGATTTCTGAGTTTTTCTCTACTATTTCTAGATCTAATTTTTTATCTTTAATTGGCCAAAGGATTCTTTCCCAATCCAGTTGATCCTTGAGGATATCACATTTTCCAATCATAACAGCAACTGGTACATCAATTCTTTCGGCAATACTAATATTTTGGTTTTGTTTAACTCTTATTTCAAGTTCCGCCATAATGACATCCTGCTGATCTAATCTTTTGCCACTTCCATCCATTCCGAATTGAGGATCCTGATGCCCCCTAAGAGCTCGTCGGAATTCCGGACTGGCAATCGGGTCAAAAAGAAAGAAAATTCCAGAAGAACTGGCAACATGTAGAGTTCCAGGACTCTCCTCGTTGGCAATTCCGGGTTCAAAATGCTCTCCCGCATTATCGTAAAAGATAAGAGAACAATCATGGCCTGCACCACGAGGATCGGACAGGCTGAAAACAAAAGGTCGGGGTAATGCAACCACCCGATCATGTCTTTGTAAGCGTTCATACATTTCACCTTCTAGTTGTGTTTTAATCAGCATCGCATCTGCGGAACTGCTACCAGCAAAAAGACGGTTTTTCATAGAATTTAAAATCGCATTACAACTAGGATCAGCATCCCGAAAAGCTATACCAAACTCACGAAAAAGAGTCCGTTGTAACTGCCTTACTAACACACTCAGGTAGTAGGATTTTCCGGCACTGGGTGCTCCAACAATAGAGAAAATATGGTGAGTAACATCCATAAACCCAGGAGGTAGCTTGCGATGGCAATGAGCACAAGCGACATCCGTGGTAGGTAAGCCCATAGCATCCATAGCTTGTCCCTTCGAATTGAACTCTGTCGGAACAAAACGAAGCATCGCATCTTCTCCAAGTTTTCGATCACCTCGCAAATCTTCATGCACCGCAATACTCAAAACATCAGCACGATCAAATTTTAGCCAACAAGTCGGGCAAGTGAACTCGCCACGATCTGGGTCAACTACAATTTCTTCCTGGTACAGAGCTTGCTCCTCTTCCTCTTCCTCCTCGGGCTTTTGTAAAAAATCAAC
>CACHJU010000089.1 GCA_902580225.1 uncultured Verrucomicrobiota bacterium | reverse complement strand
TTTTTGAGCATCATTTGAGCTCCCACCCGGTCACGCCATGCCTCCAGCTCGCTCTTCAATTCTTCGGTTTTATCTTTCATAATGGCACTCAGGTTCCTGCTTTCACCAGGATCGCTCATCAAATCGTACAGTTCGTAAGCTTCATCTTCTCCATAAGCCGACTTCTCAAACCATTCAATCAGCTTGTACCGTCCTTTACGAATGGCTCCGGAAGGAGCAATGCCAAGACCGTGATAATGCGGATAGTGCCAACAAAGGGATTCACGGGTAAGTTTCGCTCCAGAATCCCTCAGAACAGGCAGTAGACTGACCCCATCGATGTCCTTTGCCCTGGAAATGCCACCCGCAAGGTAAGTGAAAGTGGGAAAGAAATCATTACTGATAACAAATTGTGCTGATTCACTCCCCGGTTTTACCACTCCGGGCCATCGAATGATCAACGGCATACGAATACCGGCTTCGTAAAGATCCCCTTTGGAACCTCTGAAGGGCTTACCCTCCTTACTACCCTTTTGTCCATTATCTGAATTAAAAACCACCAGGGTCTTATATTCCAATTCCAGATCCTCGAGAGTATTCAGTATCGTGCCTATGCTTTTATCCAAAGTCTCGAGCATGGCGGCCTGTTTCGGATTATTGGTTTTAAGTTTTTTTAACTCAGGTTTCTTTGCATATTTCTCGATCAGCGACTTCTTCTCAATCTCAGGGTCATGAATACTATTATGGGTAACATAGCAGAAAAAGCGTTGATCCTTATTCTTTTTGATAAATGCAACCGATCTTTCGGTAATCTCCCTCACATGATGCCAATCCTCATCAAACTTGCTTTTGGGACCTGCGCCTGGCTTATGGGTTGTCAGCACATCATCAAAACCCTGAGACCCTGGATCCCCCGGACGGCCAAGCTTGTATTTCTTATCCTTATTGAGGTGCCATTTCCCAAAATGCCCGGTTGCATACCCCGCATCTTTGAGGACTTCCGCTATGGTTACCTCCCCAAGAGGAAGTTCTTTCTTCCAGTCCGGAGTGATCAGCTTTGAATTTTTGGAACTACGGCCGGGTATGTAATCGGTCAGATGAAGACGAGCCGGATGTTTTCCGGTCATAATACTTGCCCGGGTGGGAGAACATACAGGACTTGCAGCATAAGCATTCGAAAACTTCAGTCCGTTTTTGGCCAACTTATCAATATGCGGGGTCTCATAAAAAGTACTGCCATAAGCTCCGATCTGATGCTGACCCAGATCATCTGCGAGGATAAATATGATATTTGGTTTCTTGGGGCTTTGCTTTGCACCTGCGGTTAAAAAAGGTGAGGACAAGACAAGGCCGATGACCAATGATATATAAAAGGACTTCATAGGTTGAAAATGTAAGCTCATATTCCTAAGTCACGGGAATAGAAGCAATTCAGAAGCTTACATTTTGTATAAATAAACGAATTCGTTATTTGGATTTTTTCTTTTTCTTCGAGGATGTAATTGCGAAAGTATTGATCTTTGTATCCGCACTCGGAACTTTCTGAGCAGCCGCCCAAAAAATTCCGTTGATTATCAATCTTACCGATTTGGGATCCCCAAAATCGATAAGATGGCCGAGGGAAGTGGAAAAAGTTCTGCCTCCCCATTTGTTTGTCCATGTCCATGCCACCACATCCGTCATTTCAGGCTTAAGATGATGCGTACCAAATCGGTTTGTTCGTACTGCAGCTTTTTTGTCCCTTGGGTGCCCAGTCCCCAATAAAAGAGGTATGGTTCCATTTTCCAGTTTGGTCAGATAGAGCGTACCCCGGGATTCCCAATTTTCATCAGCTTGAACGCCCGTAAAAACCGGGTGTTTCTTCCTCTCCTGTTCCACTTTCAGTCGAGTGGGACCACTAAGATGAATGAGGTAGGGTGAACCAAGAGCATCCCGACCAAACCCATCGTTCCACTTTTGATTGGGATGTTCATCCGGATAATTAAACCCGTGCGTGCTCGTCCGAAAACCCACCACTGGCTTTCCTGACTTCAGGTAATCGGTGATATGAACGAGTTGTTGATCATCAATTTTTAAAAACCGGGTATAGAAAATCGCTAGGTCTGCTTTTTTCAATGCTTCCAGACCAGGCAATCCCCTGTTGTCTTTTTCAGGATCCCAGTCCGGGTTAATTACGGTTGTCTTAAAACCGAGACGCTCGATTTCGGATGCGAGCATCGGCATCGATTTCTGAGGGGAGTAATGATGAGTACCCACTACAAATACCGCATGTTGTTTCTCTCCATGCAGAAAAGAGAGAGAGCATACAAAGAAGGAAAGAAAGAATAATTTTTTTATCATGACGGAAGAGATCTTATTTGGGTTTTACTAAAATTTCCATCTTTTCAGGCCCCAGACTACTCAACTGGCTGCTTGTAGGCATCTTCATTCACCAGCTTCGGCTGAACCTTGGTCCACCATTTGTCGTATATCGCACGCAGTTGAGCCACTACTTCGGGGTATTCATTGATAACATTTTTGGTTTCACCTGGGCCGTTATTGAGGTCGAAAAGCTCCTCCCCTTTCTTGTTATTTACCAAAGTGAATCGTTTGTTCTGGATTGCAACTCTGGCATGTTTCGATTGGGCGGCCTGCCCCCTTGCCCAGGCACCAACATGGTGCACCAAATGCCGGCAGGACGCCGTAGGCTGTAGGTTGAGTTTAAGTGTCATAAGTCAAACAGGTGCAACGAACAATTTGATTACAAAGCAGCCATGTTTGCAGGAGCTAATATCATCTGTTTGTCCCTTATTTGATTTACTTGGCGAGGCGAGGAGCGGAATATCCCTGTTCACGAATCTGCTTAAGTAAGCTCTGCAGTTCCGCCACTCGCTCCGGGTGTTCGGCAGCGAGATTATTCCGCTGGCCGATGTCCTTAACGAGATTGAACAACTCGGCTGGCTGATCATCATCCTCAGGATAGCCGTGTTTCTCTTCCCAGGCTTCAACTTCATCATGAGCTTTACAATAGCCTTCCTTGGCATCGATTAGAACCCAATCCCCGTGACGGATGGCAAATTGCGTGTTCGTGGTATTGTGAATGTGAGATGTGCGAACGTCATCGATGTGCCCCCGCAATAGAGGTGCCAGATTGTGAGAGTCCTCGGCCTGATCATCAGGAAGCTTGTAGCCAACGAAATCAGCAATGGTGGCCATGATATCAATCTGTGACACAAGAGCATCGGAAACGGTGCCGGCTTTAGTCACGCCTGGCCAATTCACAATAAAGGGAACACGATGACCTCCTTCGTATACATCCCGCTTTAGTCCGCGGAAGGGTTGAGACGACCAGTGGTCAAATTTATGATCGCGATCGTAGGCATAGTGTGCCGGGCCATTGTCGGCTGAAAATATCACAATGGTATTCTTGTTCTGGCCCGAGTTCTTGAGAGCCTGAAGGAGCTTTCCGCA
>CACHJU010000088.1 GCA_902580225.1 uncultured Verrucomicrobiota bacterium | reverse complement strand
AAAATAATTTTTTTGAAAAAAAAGTAAATAAAGCCTAATTTTAAGGACTATAAGATGATTTTTTTACATGGGGGCAATCCTTTTCGATCCGACATCCGTGGTAAGCAGAACATGGGCGTCAAAACTTTCCGCTAGCAATTGGTTTTTGATATCGGAATGGGCAGGTGAGTCCCAAAGGTTGTTGTGTTCCCAAGGGTCCTGATCAAGGTCAAATAATTCACCCACCCCTTTCCCATGGTATACGCAAAGTTTATATTTCCTGGTCCTGTGCATGGTCGCATAGGTGCCGTTTCCTCTCGTGAAGTGAGGGTCGAGGGCATCATAGTATTCACTTCTTACAAATTCACGGTGTTCCCCACCTTTCGTTTGTCCGGAGAGAATGGGAATGAGACTGATTCCCTGTAAATAGTCCGGCAAATCAACACTGGCCAAGTTTAACAAGGTGGCGGACAAGTCGAGCATTTCAACCAGTGCATTATTTTGGTTGTTCTGGATGAAGTTTCCGGGCCAGGAAAAAATAAGGGGAACCCGTACCAGTCCTTCATAAAAACGGCATCCTTTGTACATGAGTCCATGATCGCCAAGTGATTCCCCATGGTCGCTGGTGAAAATGATCACCGTGTTTTCCCTCTGACCACTTTCTTCCAAGGCTTTCAGAATACGACCAAACTGATCATCAATTTGAGCAATCATTGCATAATATCGAGCCTGTGCTCTCTTGGCGTCATGTTCCTCGGGTGTGCGTACTTCATCCTGAAAGTCGCAATTCGCCAATTTGGCCTGAGCTTTTAAATCACTGTCTTTAAAATGGGGCCCGGGCATATCATTTGGGTCAAATTGATCAGCGTAGCTTTTCGGGGGAGTGAAAGGAGGGTGTGGGTCGTAAATATTGACATTCAACAACCACGGTTTTTCCCATTCCTGTTGGATGAATTCGATGGATCGTTCTGATGCCCATGTGGTCTGGTGTAATTCGGTGGGAACTCGGTCCTCACTTTCACGCATTTTATTAAGGTCCCCTCCCTGGTTGCGTACCCAGTCGGCATAGTCGTGCCCTTCCTCCCAATCGTCCCTTGGGGCATGACTGAATTTCCAATAGGAGAAACCGTCTTCAATTCTTGGCTCTGTTCGTTTACCCGAGCTTTGCAGGTGAAATTTTCCAATGAGTCCGCAATCGTAGCCGGCATCCGCAATTAGTTTCGTAATAACGGGTGGCCACCCAGGAAAACTTTCGTTCCCGTTACGGGTGTTGTGTACCCGGCTTGGATAGAGGCCGCTCATGAAGCTTGCCCGACTGGGGGTACAAATTGGGCTTTGGCAGTAGGTGTGCGTAAAAGAAGTTCCTTCTTTCACAAGCGAGTCCAATACCGGAGTCTTTACAAAGGAGTTACCAAGGGAGTGAATGGTGTCAAAGCGCTGCTGGTCGGTGCAATACCATAAAATGTTGGGCCGTTTACTCATTAAAAGGACTTTAAGTATTTAAGACCTGTTTGCCGAATCTTTCTTTTTCCATAGGAGTAGGCAGCCAGCCAGGACTAAAAGGCAAAGAGAAATTGGCCTGGTAAGCAGAGGAACGTAACTTCCGCCGCTTGACATAAGGCCGGCACACAGGTTTTCTTCGGCGACCGGGGCGAGCACAAATCCGATCACAAATGCGGTTAGGGGCAATTTAGATCGTTCCATCAGGCATCCGAGTAATCCGAATGCAAACATTACGATCACATCAAACCAGAGGCCATTTAATGCGTAAGCTCCCCAGACACAAAAAAGAGTAACCGCTGGAAAGAGAATATTCTTGGGGATCAGGGATAATTTTGCCATCCACCTTGCACATAGTAGCATGATGAGAAACATCATCAAGTTGGCCACTAAAACGGTGCCGATGATTGCATGCACGGCTTCGGGGTTTTGACGGAAGAGTAAAGGGCCGGGTTGCAGACCATGAACAATGAGAGCACCTAAAAGGACTGCTCCAATCACACTTCCAGGAATCCCCAGGGCAATGAGAGGGATCAGTGCACCGCCTACGGTTGCGTTATTTGCGGACTCGGAAGCAACGATTCCCTCCTCACTTCCCTTGCCGAATTCATCCGGGTTTTTAGAAGCCCTTTTTGCGGTAACATAAGCCGCCAAGGATCCAATATTTGCTCCTACTCCGGGTAAAATTCCAATCAGTGTACCAATTCCGGAAGACCTGATTAAATTAACAAAATGTTTTTTCCAATCGTTAAGTGGAATCCATGCTGAATCCTTCCCGGTTACTTTTTCCACTTTTTCTGCTTTCCCAAGAATGTCATCCAGTATTTTTCCTATGGCAAACATTCCAATAAGAACAGGAATTAGACGAAAGCCCTCGTTCATTGAAGTAAATTCCATTGTCCACCGTAATTCGCCAGTGGCTGGATGCATTCCAGGCATGGCCACGAGTACACCCAGAGTTCCCGCCAGTAAACCCCTTGCTCGGGTGGATTCTCCCACGCCCGCGAGCAATGCAAGGGCAAGTATAACCAGTGAAAAGAGTTCAAAGGGACCCAGCTTGGTGGACCAGTCAGCCATGGGTTTAGATAATTGCCATAAGGCAAACCAGGAAATAATTCCCCCCACGAGTGAGGCTCCCATGCCCAACCCTAAAGCCCGGCCTGGTCGACCTGAGTTTGCCATGGGATAACCGTCCAGGGTAGTCATGACTGCAGCCGGCGTTCCGGGCATGCGGAGAAGGGTGGCACTGATCAATCCACCACTCACCGCTCCCACATACATAGCCACTAGAAGAACAAGACCTTCCACTGGTTGCATTGAAAAAGTAAAGGGTAGAGTGAGAGCAATTAACATTGTCCCGGTCAGACCGGGAATCCCTCCAACGGTTATACCAAGAGTCGTTCCCAAAAGAACAAGCCCGAGAATTAAGGGGTCGGAAAAAAGGGCGATCATGCTTTCTTTCTTTCCATTAAGACAAAAGCTCCGCAAATAATTGTCATGCCAAGAACCAACCAGTGAAGGGGAGGCAGTGTGGTTGGTTTTTCGATGGTTATTCCGTTCAAATTGGCACTGCGTTGTTCGACTGTTTTTTTCAGTTCATCCCCTACAATAAAAAGAGGGTTGATATGAAGGAAATCCAGTCGTTCTCGAATTGTTTCAGTATTCATTGCCCGACGGAGCAGGTTTTCCAGGTATGCGATCCGATCGGGCGGAGTACCTTGGGGTGCCCACCAAAATTGCATCAGGCCATGTTCTGCATTTACTCCCTGTTCCTTGGCTGTCGGCAGGTTAGGGTAGGCTGGTTCTCTTTCTTCGCTCATTACGGTAAGTGCCCGAATACCGGCCGCTTTAAATTGTTCATATTCTGATATGGAGAATCCAGTTACATCAACATGCCCACCCTTAAGTTGTGCCAGGCGTTTGGCTCCACCCCCAGTTTGGGTGAAACGAAATTTTGAACCTTCTTTCCCTTTCTGTAAAAACATAGCTGAATAATGGTTTGGTGCTCCTAAATTAGT
>CACHJU010000087.1 GCA_902580225.1 uncultured Verrucomicrobiota bacterium | reverse complement strand
TCGCTTACTCCTGAACCAAATATTGAACGGGTTTTATGTTTAGATGCCAAATCGGGTAAAAAAATTTGGACATTTTCCTATCCCTCCTTTTATTCAGGCATGGGATATGGGAAAGGTCCCCGGGCATCCATAACTATAAAAGATCGGCGAGCTTTTGGTTTTGGAGCCCGTGGGATGGCATTTGCCCTAGATGCCCAAACTGGAGAAAAAATTTGGATTCGCGATTTAGTTGAGGAAGAAAATGCAACTCTTCCCACTTGGGGATTTGCAAGCTCGCCCACTCCATTTGATGATATGATGCTTTTTCATACGGGTTGTCAGCCAAAGGGCAGTTTAATTGCTCTTTCACAGAAAAACGGAGAAACTCAATGGAGGGTTGGTGCTGACGAGAAAGCGGGCTATGCTCCGCCATTAATAGTCAATTTTTCCGGAGTTAAACAACTGATTTGCTGGGGACCGAACCGAATTATGTCCTTACCGGCTGGAAAGGGGAAGTCCTTCTGGGAAATCCCGTATGAGGTAAAGTATGGTGTTTCGATCACTAAGCCGATTTTTCATCATGGTATCATTATGGTTAGTGGATATTGGGAAGGCACTCGAGCGATCGCTTTAGGAAAAAAATCCGATGAAGCAAAGTTGCTATGGTCGGATGAATTAAATCTGCGAGGTTTAATGTCACAGGCACTTTGTCGAAATGGCGTTTGTTATCTACTTGATCGATCCCATGGTTTGACCGCCTTTGTGTTGAAAACAGGAAAAATTTTATGGCGGGATAATCATCAAATAACAGCTGCTGGCAGAAATCCACATGCCAGCCTTGTTTGGTCTCAATCGAATGGGGATGCTTTCGCACTAAATGCTGAAGGAGAATTGGTCTATTTCTCTCTAGCGAAAAACGGTTTGAAGGAATATTGGCGAGAACAGGTATCCGCTAAAACATGGGCTCATCCGGCTTTTGCAGGTGATCGAATATATGTAAGGGATGACCAGTCGGTGGTCTGTTTTCAGTTGCCCATTAAATAACTTTTCTGCTTTGATACGGTTTTAATCCTATCGATCATAAATTTAGATGCATTTGTATAAAACTACTGAAGGCTTCCTATTGGAGCATAAAAATGAGTTTTGTTTTATTGATGAAGGACTCAGTTGGGATGAATTGGTAAATCAAGATTTTTTGAGGAATTTTTTAGTAAATAAATGGGAAATATCCAAAAAAAATCCGGATTTAGAATCTTTGCTTACAGAATCTTTATATCCTCCGATTGAGAGTCAGGAGGTGTGGGCAGCCGGTGTTACTTACTACTCGAGTAGGTTGGCAAGAATGGAAGAATCCGAAGACACTGGGGGCGGAGATTTTTACAGCCGTGTCTATCAGGCGGAACGCCCTGAAATTTTCTTGAAAGCCACTCCTTCCCGAGTGGTTGGGCATAAACAAGCCTTCAGGGTCCGGCAAGACTCAACCTGGAATGTTCCTGAACCGGAGCTTACTTTATTTGCAACAAGCTCAGGAAAGATTGTCGCATACACCGTTGGAAATGATGTTTCTTCGCGAAGCATAGAAGGAGAGAATCCACTATATCTCCCCCAGGCAAAAACATTTGATAAATGTGCATGCTTGGGGCCTGGTTTGTATGTGCCCAAAGAGCCTCTTTCTTTGGAATCATATATTTGTATGAATATCATGAGGTCAGGAAGGAAACTCTTTACGGGACAAACCACTCTTTCTCAAATGAAGAGGACACCAGATGAATTGATCGATTTTCTTTTCCGGGAAACAAGCTTTAAAAAAGGAGTCTTTTTAATGACAGGAACTGGGATAGTTCCGGGAAATGAATTTAGTTTGGAGAAGGATGATGTTGTTTCAATTTCGATAGATTTAATTGGCAACTTAGTAAATTCAGTGGAATAACAATTTTTAAATTATTATTATTATGATCGAAACATCATTGATTGGTTTTTCTAGGGGTGAGCAAACAAATTCATCTTTTTACGCGGTTAATCCTGTATCTGGCTCCGATCTAGAAGTTCAGTATGGTTCTTCATCTGGAAAAGAGGTTGAACGAGCTTGTGAGCTTGCTCATTTGGCAACTCAACCATTGGCCTCATTGTCAGGGGCGGCAAAAGCAAATTTCCTTCGTTCGGTTGCTGATCGATTGGATGCCTCGATTGAAGAGTTGATTGAAACCATGACTATGGAAACTGGACTTCCAGAAGGCAGAGTGCGAGGTGAGACTGGACGAACTAGTGGTCAATTGAGAATGTTTGCCAAGTTATTGGATGAAGGTTCGTGGGTAGATGCCCGTATCGATCGGGCAATTCCTGATCGAGTACCTGTTCCAAAGCCCGATTTGAGAACCATGCTTCGCCCAGTGGGTCCAGTGGCGGTTTTTTGTGCCAGTAATTTTCCTCTGGCTTTCTCTGTCGCAGGTGGGGATACAGCATCAGCTTGGGCTGCGGGCTGCCCGGTTATTGTAAAAGCTCATCATGCCCACCCGGGTACGGCTTTAATTGTTGGGAAATTAGTTGTGGAATCGGTGAGGGAACACAAATTACCAGAAGGTACTTTTTCACTCATTTTTGGTAGTGGTCAAACGATTGGCCAATCCATCGTCAAAAATACCCATTTGAAAGCGGTTGGATTTACCGGTTCACGCCAGGGTGGTCGTGCTCTTTACGATCTGGCCTCTAGCCGAAGCGAACCGATTCCGGTATTTGCGGAAATGAGTAGCATTAACCCTATTTTTTTACTTCCAGAATTTGAGGAAGCAAGGATGGAGGAAATTGCCGAAGGATTGTTTTCATCGGCAACTATGGGGGTGGGGCAATTTTGTACAAATCCGGGTGTCGTTTTTTATCCTGATAATGAAGTGGGCGCATCATTTCGATCTTTATTTGTCAAGAAAATGAATACATTTGGTTTGGCTCCGATGCTCCACAAAAGAATTTATGAATCCTATATTTCTGGCATCAATCAAATTAGCCAACAAAATGGGGTCGAGGAGCTTTTTCGAAGTGACTCCTATTCGGATGAAGATTCATCCTACGCGGGTCCTTGTGTGCTCAATACAGATATGAATTGTTTTTTAAAAAATCCTTTATTATCTGAAGAAATTTTTGGACCGTTCACATTATTGGTATCTTATGCAGATTCAGATGAATTATTTAAAGTTATTCTTGGATTGGATGGTCAGCTGACTGGGAGTTTATTTGGACCGGAGTCGAGTTTGACTAAACATAACAAGATTCTTGACCTCTTGGAAACCAAAGTGGGTAGAGTGCTTTTTAATCAATTTCCAACCGGAGTGGAGGTATGCCCTTCGATAGTTCATGGGGGACCTTATCCGGCCACAACCGACAGTCGCTCCACTTCTGTAGGAACAGCTGCAATTTTACGCTTCGCCAGACCAATTTGCTACCAGGGTTTTCCTGATACAATGCTTCCACCCGAGTTAAGAGAGGCGAATCCTTTGGGAATTAACCGAACCGAATCTTGAGTACATTAATAAACTCTCAT
>CACHJU010000086.1 GCA_902580225.1 uncultured Verrucomicrobiota bacterium | reverse complement strand
GTTATTCATCTAATCGGTGCCTGTACTTGGACTGTTGTCGGTTTTGCATGGAAGGAAAAGAGCATTATTTTAAACTTCTTTCCTCAGGTTTTCATTCTGAGTGGAGGGTTGATCTATACCAATTTCTTTTAGTCTTCTCAGGCATCCCTAAAATCCTATTTGAAATAATAATGCATATCCCAACAATAATTTCTTTGACTTCCGGGTACTGGGATAACTCTGTAAGTTCGCCATGAACAATCAGGTCTAAAAAAAGGTGATTTCAAATTAACCTGTGCCATTTAAATTGAGAAATGATTCATCTTCTAACTTTAATTTTTGATTGAATCAAAATATGAACACATTAATCCGAAATTGAACTTGCTTGTCTGAAACTCAAAAGTGTGTAAGTTTAGAATGTATGAAGTATATTATAACACTATTTTTAACTTTTGTACTTTGTTCTTGTGACAGCATGGAGATTAATGCACAGGAAGAACCTGTTAATTCTTCTCCCTGTGATGCCTGCGAGGGTTGTGGAAGCGAAGAAATGAAAGAGGAAGATAAGCCTACATCTTAATTTGTTACAGTGCCTTAAAAGATTATTAGAATAAGCTCATTTTTCTGGCTAACCGTCAAAATTGAGCGATTAAGTACATCATTCATTCGATATTTCAGATACGATGTAAATTCTTTTCTATCTACAGACTAAAACTTTTGTAGATACTACAATGGAGTCAATATTTGTCCATAATGAAGAACTTTTAAACTAAGTGGTGAGCGATCGGAATTATTTATGTCTCCCCTTCCCCATTTAGTTGATATGAGCTATGGAGAAATCAATAGATGGGTTTATTTCGAAATATTTAACCCGGCTGTCTTTTTGGCTAAATACAAAAAATTTGAATAATTCATAATTTAATAAAGTGGTTTGGTTTCATTATTCATATTTACAAAAACTCATCTCCGGAGATTTGACGAATGAGCTAATGGGTGCTTAATTCAGATTATGAAATATGTATACTTTTGCATAATTTTGACCATTAACTTTTTTGGATGTTCTAAGGAATCAAACAATCAGCAAGGGGACAAAATCGAGACTGACCAACCAGAAACTTCAGATTCAAATAAAACAAATATCGATAAAGTTGAATCTAATAAATCCTTAGTAAATGTTAAATCAAAACCTGAACCTTCTATGGTTAACGAAAAAGGAATACCAAAAGAGAAAACGATTGATTTACTTACTGAACAAAAAGAGTCGAAAAATGAATCACTTGGAGAATCGAATACGATCACTTTAATCAACTCTAAACTAGCAGAAGCCAACCAAACCAAAAGTAAAACCGAATCTCCAAAAGTAGAAATTAGTACTATGACCAAAGAAAGTAAAGTAGTGCTCAATGATTCGAAAAATCTGGATGCAAATATTTCAATCAGTGATATTGATGTTCCAGTCAAATTAGATGATGCTGCTGAAAAAACAGAGCAAAGATTAATTGAACCTGAATCACCACCCAATGTACAACTCTCAAAGCAACTACCAAGTTCTAAACCTTCTCAAAAATCGAAATATCCGGTTTGGGGATTCTATCGATTGCACCGCGGATTACCCAAGCCTCAATGATAAGTTTTATCGCCAATTAAAATTTTCGGAACTTCAATAATATGGGTCGAAACATTGCGAATTTTTGGGTATACAGGGAGTTGAATGGAAAAAGAATAGAAGTTAAATATTAGTTAAAAACTGCCCCTCGTCAGGTTCAAACCCCGCTAGCTCTCAAAGTGAGATGAATTATTAATTAGATAATACCCTGAAAAGGCTTCCAAAGATTCCGTTTCCAGTCAGCTCAATGAGTAAGACAAGTCCTAATATTAGACCTTTTTTACTAATTTTAGGCTTTGGTTTCTGATCATTCACTCCCATGAAATATGGAATTATTTCTCTCATGTGCAACCCCAATGATGATATTTATTTTCTTTGAACTAAACTTTGCATTGGTCTACCGACCAATCATAAAACCCTATCTTAAATATCTGATCTAATCCATCCTTGACCACTTCGATCGAGTTTATTCCTCTAATGTTAATTTACATGAAAATAACTCGGCTAGTTGACTCACGAACGCTTCACCATGCACAGAGAGTGAATCCTCAGAATGCCCATCATCATAATTTGCTAAGCCCACTCCCAAAAAAGTGGCTTCTTCTTTGTCATTAAAATAGACTCTTACATTAATCTCATGAGAACCAGTCCCGGCATAAAATTCTGTCCAATATTTTGTAAACCGACCCATCTTTTGAACTTTTGGATCAATGTGGATGTAGGTTTCGGAATTTTTATCATCAGTTGGAAGAGTTAGAATTTTAACTCTTTCCTGTAAGAGGGATACTTTAAATTTAGGATCAATTTTCCACCTAGACTGAATTTCCATAAAATCCGTAGGTTTTTTCTTTGGCTTATAAGGCAGTTTCACAGCAATATTTTTCCTTAACAAATATGAGTCTAATGAAATATCATCTTATTGAAAATTTATTTATAAAGTAAATAACTCCCCATAACCTTTTGACAACAAAAGCTTGTGCGGATGTTCATGGGGGACTACTGCCCCATTTTGTATAGAGCCTGCACTTCAGCGGATGACAAGATGCGGTTGTAGATCATGGAGCTGTATCTTTATAAGGATGATTAGTTGGAAGGTTGTCAGTCAAACCCCATTTATTTGCAAGGTAGCCTTCTGTTTTTAAAATTTCACTTTCAGTTAGTACTGAATTATAAATCATCAGTTCACCTAGTTCTCCTTTCCAGTTTCGGAAGTTTTCATGACGATCTTTGCTAAACCTGCTAGCTTCAACATTTCCGGTAGTCCTTAGTGAAACAATGCTCAAGATTGCTAAACTCGAATTCATGTTCGCTGTTTGGCCATTAACTGTAGTTCCATTAACATTGAGTACTCCATTCGTTACACTACCGCTTGGGGAAGTATTCCAAAAGAATGTATCTCCATGAAAATGATGTTGGTTGTCATCTGCAAGCATCCAACCAGTATTTGTAGGATTTGCTCTGATTACCCAAAATACGGTTCGAATATCGTTTATATCACTCCATTCATGGTAATCACTAGCAACTCCAAGATAACTCATTGCTGAAAGGCCATTTTGAATATTCGTAACAATAGCAGGTGATCCATTCTTATTCGCATTATTTTCATTACCACTTTTATCTATCCAATTTACTCCTGCAATTGAGAGATCACTAGCATCTAGCCAAAGTTTAAGTCCCGAAATTAATGCAGGATACCACATCGAAACGGAAACTTTAATTTGTGCTGTTTCCTCACTTCCGAAATCATTACTTACTACCACCGAATAATTTCCGTCATGCAGGGTAGCATTGGCGTCTGTGATGTTAAGAGTGGCATTTGTCTCGCTTGCTAATTCCACGCCGTCCTTTTTCCATTGATAAGTGAGGTACTTTCCTTCGGCTGTTACTGAGTAGGAAACATTACTATCGCCATAAACCGTCTGAGCCTGCGGCTGAGCGGTAATC
>CACHJU010000085.1 GCA_902580225.1 uncultured Verrucomicrobiota bacterium | reverse complement strand
AACTGCACAGTCAGGGTTTGTATTCAACTCGTGGCTCCAATCCGGAGTTTCTGTGGGTACAAATCCATCGACGACCATTCTCATGAACGAAGATAAAAATTGGGCTGCTCTTTTTACAGTTCAACCCTCGAACACTTTCTTGCTGAGCTTATCCTCCAACCCAGCATCAGCAGGAACAACAACCGGGGCTAGAAGTTACTCCCAGAATGTGCTTGCTTCAATTACAGCCACCCCGAATGTCGGCTATCAATTCACTGGGTGGATCGGTTCGGGTGTCGCAAGTCAAGATGCCAATTCAACAACCATCAATATGAATCAGGATCGAAACCTGACTGCTCAGTTTTCTCTGAAATCCTACACTCTGAACCTTACTGCAGGGGTAGGTGGTTCCGTAACTGGAGCCGGTTCATTTAATCATGGAACGAACCCTCCGATTGTCGCAACCCCCAGTACCGGTTATAACTTTACCGGCTGGTATGGTAGCGGTGTAACGAACTCAAATTCAAATTCAACTACCGTAAATATGAATCAGGACCGAAACCTGACTGCTCAGTTTTCTCTAAAATCCTACACTCTGAACCTTACTGCAGGGGCAGGAGGATCTGTATCTGGGGCGGGAACATTTAATCATGATTCGAACACCACCATTGTCGCCACTCCAAATAACGGATATAATTTTAGCGGGTGGACGGGTAGCGGTATTACAAATCCAAGTGCCAAATCAACCAAAGTGCTCATGAATCAGGATCGAAACCTGACTGCAACTTTTTCATTACCGATATTTAAACTCACCCTCGAAACTTCGGGTGGAGGTGTTGTAACGGGAGGTGGAAATTTTCCTTATGGCACATCAGTATCTTATAATGCCACTGCTGATGATGGATATATTTTTAAAAATTGGATGATCGCTGATCAGAATTATTCAGGACAAAATTCTGGTTCTATAGATATATCATCTAATCTAACCTTGACTGCACATTTTGAGAAATCACTGGACCCTGCTCTCGCAGCTGCCCAATCACTCGGTAATAATATCTTCTCATCGTGGCTTGGCTATTTTCTCACTTTCGACAATGGATGGTATTATCACCTCAAACTTGGCTGGATCTATCCGCAGGGAAATTCAACAGATAGTTTATGGTTTTGGAGTCAGGAAGCAGGTTGGTTTTGGACAAATGAGGAAATTTTTGGGCAATCATTTTTATGGTCTAAATCAGATAATGACTGGGTATTCCTTAGGGAAGGATCCACGGTTGGGGATACATTACTTTTCAGTTATAAAGATGGAGGAAGTTGGAATTTCTTACCCACCGATTTATTGTCAGAATAAAATAATTTACCGATTTAGGGATAAGGAAAAAAGTTCCTTGCCTTCGAATCTACCTTCCTCTTGCTAAACCGATTTAGGAGTCTTGGGCTTGCCTTTATCCAATTATAGCATGGAAATGTGTGGGTGCTTTCACTTTTAGGAAAAATATTTATGGTAAGCTTTTTTTTCATAACCATTCATTTTTGCCTGTCCGGAAAAGAAATTTATTGGAAAAAAGTGAAAGTTGAAAATGAAGTGTTTGTATACCGGGCAAAAATAAATGGAAAAATTGCTTTTCGAGGCGTAGGAAAAATGATGGGAAAACCTGAAGATTTGGTTTCCATAATAGAAGATCCGAGTAGTTGGAAAAATTGGATAAGAAATTTGAAATACGGAAAATTAATCGAACAACTCAACCAGGATCATAAGATTTTTTACCAAACAATTCATTCTCCTTTTCCGATCAGCGATCGGGATGTGGTATACGAATCCAAAATATATCGGGACCATCCAAAAACGATTCGGATAGAAATGAAATCGGTAGAGCATACAAAAGCCCCCAAAACAATTGGCGTTCGAATAAAAATTTTATTTTCCCGCTATATTATCGAAACAATTAATGAAAATACCATCAGAGTTACTTTTGAAACTCTCTCGACTCCGGGTGGTCATCTACCCGCATTTCTAGTGAACTGGGCGAGCGAAAATTACCCTATAAGTCTTTTGGGTGGGTTACGAAAAGAGTTACTAAAATAAAACCTAAAAAAACCCTCTTTCCTGTAAGAAAGAGGGTTTAATAAATTTGGTTAAACGGAAAGACCTAGTTATTTATAATAAGTTTTTTCGATTCTTTTAGCATGATTGCGAACCAAATCCTCAAGTATCGGTCAGTCTCTATTGAAGACTCCCAACGAAGGAGGAATCTGCGGATGCAGACACAAAATCGGCGGTCTCCAAACATATTGCCAAAGGGGAATTGCTTCCCAATACCGCTTGAATAAAAGCCATAATTGAAAAAGTTTCTCTAGATAGAAGTAGATCATATTTAAGATTCTCTCGTTTGAATGATTTGAATGTGAATGAATAATTTAACCAGACAGTAAAAACGGATAGACAAGAAAAGTTATCCTTGATTCCTGTTTTATGGTTTAGTCGCTCGATTCCACATAAGGCTCGATCATTCAAATGAAGCCTTTTCCTACATGGTCTAACATCTGCCCCACTTTTGAGCACAGCATCAGCCATTGTTTTGTCCTCCCATCTCGTACAAAACATCATAACTTTGTTTCCTTTCGTTGAGTTTTATAATTTGGATCCATTGATTACCTCCCCGCAGAGGTGATTTAAAATTGAGACTAAATGAGGAACGCATATGTTCAAAGGTGCTCATAAGTTTACAAAAAAGTGACGCAAATAAGAGGTCTGATATTGCACATCTTGATGAAGTTTGCGTAGCATCAAATTTAACCACAATCCAAACAGAACCCATGAAACTAAAAGTTGCAAATTTTCTCCTTGTTTTATTAACTGGTAACCTATTCGGAACAACGCCCAATGTGGTGATCATGTTTATGGACGATATGGGTTATGCAGACATTGGCCCATTTGGAGCCAAAGACTACCCCACTCCAAATTTGGACCGCATGGCAAAAGAGGGTAGAAAATTTACTGACTTTTATGTCACCCAGGCAGTTTGTTCGGCATCACGCGCCGGTCTGTTAACCGGTTGCTATAATGTACGAATTGGCATTCTCGGGGCGCTTGGTCCTAAATCAAATATTGGCATCAATCCAAATGAAGTGACCATAGCGGAGATCTGTAAACAAAAAGGATATGCAACTGGATGCTTTGGAAAATGGCACCTGGGTGACCATAAAAAGTTTCTTCCCATGCAACACGGGTTTGATGAGTACTTTGGTCTGCCTTATTCCAATGATATGTGGCCCTTCCATCCAGGCGTGCTCCATTTACCTATGAAGGAAAGATTAAAAAGATGGCCACACTTACCTCTGATTGATGGGAACAAGGTAATCAATTCAAAGGTTTCCGCAAAAGACCAGGAACAATTGACTAAACGGTATACGGAACGTGCCGTTTCTTTTATCGAGAAGAACAAAGATAAACCATTTTTCGCATACATTCCTCATAGTATGGTGCATGTGCCCCTCTTTGTATCGGAAAAATTCAAGGGGAAGAGCGGGGTCGGGTTATTTGGAGATGTAATGATGGAG
>CACHJU010000084.1 GCA_902580225.1 uncultured Verrucomicrobiota bacterium | reverse complement strand
AGAATTTTGTAGGTGATTCTTTTACACTTATTATAATAATTAGAACGGTATAAACTCCCAAATGTATGATACTAACAAGATAGTACCGAAAAAGTATATAAGGTTGAAATAAATCCCCACTTTTACAAAATCTCCAAATTTATATCCTCCAACCGTGTAAACGAATGTATTAGTTTGATAGCCAATTGGTGTGACAAAGCTTGCAGAAGCAGCAATACAAGCTGTTAATACATATGCACGAGCATTGTTTGCTGACATTTCCATTATATTTGCTATTTCAAGAGCGATAGGTGCCATTATCACAATAGTTGCATTATTTGATAAAACTTCAGTTAAAAAGGCTGTGCATAAATAAAGAACAATTAAAACTGCCAATGGTTGCCATTCAGGTTCAAATAAACCTAATCCAACACCACCAACAACCGATGCTATAATAGACGAGGCACCGGTTGCTTCCATAGTGAGGCCTAAGGCAAGCATGCCATAAATTAAAATAAGTATATTCCATTCAATCGCCTGATAAGCTTCACGAGCTTTTAAGCATCCTGTTAGTAGTATTATGGATACTCCGATGATTGCAGTGATCGAAATAGGTAAAATTCCACTAGATGCGATTCCTATTATTCCTATTAAAACACCAATTACTATTGGAGCTTTCTTTTTCATATTTTGCATTGGCATAGTTGCCTGATCTAGCAGAATAACCTCTTCAGACTTCCTCAGCCCTTCAATTGCATCTTTAGAACCCAATATCAGGAGAGTATCGCTCGCTTGGAGGCGAACTTTATCGATATCAAAACCAAGATTCTTCCCACGACGATGAACCGCTAAAATAGTTAAGTTAAATCGAGCTCGAAAACTTGCGTCCAAAAGACTTTTGGAAATTAATGAGGAAGAAGGTCCAACCACGCATTCTACCATAATTCCTGTTTTAGAGGAAACTTGCTCGATACCTAGATCGTTTTGATTTAATAAATTGATACCTTCAAATTCACTTGTTTCAATTATTCCTTGAGGTTTACATGATAAAACTAAACGATCATTTGCTTCCAATGTTTCTTCAATATTTCTAGCTGATATAGACCTATTAGCTCTAACAATTTCCAATAACCTTACACCTGATAGTCTACTTATTCCCGAATCTTTTATTTTTTGGCCGAGTAGTGGAGATTTTGGTTGAACGATTGCTTCAGTTAGAAACTCTTTTCTTTCCAAATCCGATATAATATCTGATAATGCTTCTCTGTTTGGTAAAAGCTTTCTTCCAAAAAGAACCAAAAAACCCAGGGATATTCCAAGCAAAGGAAGACCAATCTTTGAAAGTTCAAACATCCCTATAGGCTCTAAATTCTGATAAACAGAAGAATTTGTTATAATACCGCTAGCAAGAATATTTGTACTCGTGCCAACCAATGTGCAACAGCCTCCAAAAATGGACGCATAAGAAACCGGTATAAGCATTTTTGATGAAGGAATACCCATAGCTCGAGAAAGGTTAATTACTACAGGAAGAAGAACAACTACCACTGGAGTATTATTTATAAAAGCCGACACGAAAGCGACGAGTAACAATAAAATAAACATAAACTTTCGGTATCCAAATTTACAAAAATTAGACAAGTAATTTGAAGTCTGCTCAATCAAACGGCAGCGATTTAAAGAAGCACTAATAACAAACATTGCTGCTATCGTTAAAGGTGCTTCGTTTGAAAATACACTAAGAATTTTGGTCACTGTAGGCCAATTTTCACTAATTTCTAACCCTGAAAATATTAAGATAATTCCCAGTAAAGTAAGAGCCGTTGTATCGACACTTACTTTTTCCATCAAAAATGAAACTAAAGTGGCGATTAAGAGTCCGAAGGCTAAGATTGTTTCCCATTCCATTGGTTAAACAAATAATTTGTTGGCGATTATGAATGCTAGTAGGTATGTTTGCATTATGTGTGTATTTTTTATTAGATACATATTATTTCATTTTAACTCTTCACTATCAATGAATTTCAATCTCACACACCGCCCTAGGCGTATTAGAAATAATCCTTCTCTTCGAGAATTAGTTAAAGAACAACAATTAAATCACAATGACCTTGTTCTTCCCGTCTTTATAGCAGATCAAGCAGATGTTCCCCAAAATATTGAATCTATGCCAGAAGTTTTTCGTTGGCCAATAAATTTAATCACTTCAAAAATCAAAGAATGCCAAGATCTTGGAATAAATACATTTGCCATTTTTCCACACATTGATCCAAGTAAAAGAGATTCTCAAGGCACTGAGTTTCTCAACCCTGATTCACTTGCTTATCAAGCTGCAAAAGAAATTAAACATTCAAACAAAGAAGTTACGCTCATTGGAGATCTTGCTCTCGACCCATATACTTCTCACGGTCACGATGGTATTATTAATAATGATAAAATTGTAAATAACGATGCAACTGTTAAAATTTTAGCACAAGGTGCCATTTTAGCGGCTGAATCAGGTTATGATTTAGTTGCCCCGTCTGATATGATGGATGGTAGGATAAATGTAATCCGAAATAATTTAGATAAAAATAATTTTCAAAACACTGGTATACTTGCCTATTCGGCAAAATTTTCATCTGCATATTATGGTCCTTTTCGTGATGCAATCGGCTCAAAACAAAAAAACATTATTGATAAATCAACATACCAGCTAAGTCCATCCAACTTTCGAGAAGCCAAAAGAGAACTCGAATTAGACTTTAATGAAGGAGCCGATATTCTTATGATAAAGCCTGCAGAACCCTATTTGGATGTTATAAGTTATGCAAAAAATAATTTTAATATTCCTATAGCTGCTTTTCAGGTTTCTGGTGAATATTCAAGGATTTGGGCAGCTCATTTAAATGGTTGGCTAGATTTAGATGCTTGTGCTAATGAATCTATATTATCAATAAAACGTGCAGGGGCTGATTTTATCTTATCATACTTCGCTGAGAGAATCGCAAAAACATTTTAAGCGTCTTCATCAGGTGCACCTCCCTCGTATGGCGTAGTATCTTCTTTTTCTTCTTCGTCCCATTTTAGATCTGAATCCGGTAGTAACTTTTCTTCTTTTTCTGAAACTTCAATTAAATCTTTTTCAAGATCAGAATAGTCTTCCTCTTCATCTTTAGATTTATCAGATTCGTCTTCCAGGTCTTCATCTACAGCAAATCCATCTGGGACAAATTCCAAAATGGAAAAAAGTTCATCACTAAAGTGAGTCCGCTTACCTTCAAGAAAATCGTTATTTTGCTTTTCTGCTAAAACTTCCTCCATTTCTTCTAGACTGAAGGGTTCAGCAAATTCGATTAATTCATTAAGCATGCTAACTCTTTTTTCAGAAACATGATTAAGAAAATCAGCATATGGACCTTTTTCCTCATCTAAAACATCAGGCAAAGCAAATAACATATCTTCAGCTTTTAGCAAAGAGTCTCGTATTCGGGTCAGTTTTATTAAACCACCCTTCATTTCTTCTTCAATCGCAAAGGTAAAAAAAGCATCATCAACTAATTGAGAATCTAAACCAAATTCTGTCATTGAATC
>CACHJU010000083.1 GCA_902580225.1 uncultured Verrucomicrobiota bacterium | reverse complement strand
ATGCTTACTTGATCAAAAAATAATGTCAGATGAATTTCCAGCTTTCAATATTGCCTTAGGTAAAACCCTGATTGCGGCGGCATGGGTTGATGGAGAACTAAATCAACATGAATTGGTATGCCTTAAAAATTTAATCCTTCAATTCCCTAGAATCACTTTTGAAGATTGGCGAAGATTGAAAATTTATCTCGCCTATCCAGTGAACCAATGCGAACAAAATTCAATCATTAAACATTTCACCGAACAGGTTTATTCCACTGGTCATAGAAAGCATGCATGGGAATCATTAATAGCGGTTTTGAAAGCCGATGGGAAAATCAATGTGGAAGAAAAACATTTTGCGGAGGAACTGGATGAGGCTTTGTTGGAAAACTCGGAAAATTTTCTCAGAAAACTCAAATTTCTCTTATTTAAGGATTCCATCAAACAGACTGAACCGTGGCAAAAAAATCTGGATTCAAGAGATCGTTTTATCCATGAATTTTTTGATAACCCTGCTTACTTCCTATTTCGAAAAATTCTTCTAAAAAAAGATATCCATGTTCCCCATTCCAAACCAGAACTTCAAAAAATTTGTTTATACGCGTCCATTTTGTGTTGGCTTTCAAATGCGGATAAAAAAATCACCCTTCCTGAATTGCATACGGTTCGCTCCATATTAATAAATACTTGCGGTGTTTCCGAGGAAATAGCAAAGTGTATTCAAGAAGTTGCTTTTTCTATTGATGTAAGTGAACTCCAATTAAGTGATTTGGTAAGTTCTCTCCGGGATGTTTCCTCTAATGCTGAAAGAAACGAATTGTTCATTGCCATGACCAAGCTAGTTGCAATCGACAACGAAGTGAACGACCTAGAATTGGAGAGTCTTCGAACCATTGCAGTATACCTGGAAATCAGTAATTTTGTCTGGGTAAATTCATTAAAAAATATAGTTATTTCCACTTTTGGGGAAAATAAGACAACCCTCTAAATCAATATTTATGCACAAGCTCGGTTGGTGTAAAATCAGCATCCGGATTTTGAACTTGGATCGAACCAAAACCTCAAATTTAAAGAATTTTTTAAGGAGGATTATAAATATTAAAAGTTTGATGAGCTCTTCTACACTTACTTTTTTAGTATATTTATGCAAATATTTTTAGTATATTTTCTTGATTTCAAATGGCATCAGAATAAAAATAGAATTTATGATTATAGTTTTGTCCCCAGCTAAGACCCTAGATTTTGAATCATCCCCAGTTGAAAAGACATGCACGGAGCCAGAGTTTTTAGAACTTTCAAAAAGCCTTATCAGCGGTTTGTCTAAGTTATCAATGGATGAACTGTCAAATCTTATGGGCATCAGTGAAAAACTGGCCACTTTAAATTCCCAAAGATATAAAAAATGGGCATCAGAACATACATCCGATAATTCCAAACAGGCAATTCTTGCCTTTAAAGGCGATGTGTATGAAGGCATGCGTGCCTGGGAATTCGATAAGAAAGATTTTGAATATGCCCAAAAGAATCTACGGGTTTTGTCCGGTTTATACGGTGTCCTCAAGCCTCTTGACCTTATCCAGGCTCACCGCCTTGAAATGGGTACTTTATATGCTAATCCTGCTGGCAAGGATTTGTATGCCTTTTGGGGTGATCGTTTATGCACTAAAATAAATGAGGCTTGTAAAAGTTCAAATTCCAAATATTTAATCAATTTAGCCTCCCAAGAATATTTCAAAGCGACTCAACCCCAAAATCTTCAAGTTGATGTGGTGGCTCCAGTCTTTAAGGATGAGAAGAATGGAAAGTTTAAAATAATTAGCTTCTATGCTAAAAAAGCTCGGGGGATGATGAGTTCTTTTTTAATCCGCAATCAAGTTGAAACCATTGAAGGTATTCAAGCTTTTCAAGATCAGGGCTATCATTTTGAACCCTCGGAATCCACAGACCTTAAGCCGGTTTTTTTACGCTCCGAACAGAATCGTATTGCGGCTTAAGCCTGTCTGCATCAGGGTTCTTAAATGTTTGTGCTTGCCCGCATTGGATACTTCCTAACCCTAATTCTTTATCTCCAGATTTTTGGTTTCGCTAAGTTGCAAACCTCAGATTCTTTCGATGTGGTGGTCTATAATGTCGAGAATCTCTTCGATACGGACGATGTGTCCTTGTATGATGACTATAGAAAGGGAATGTATGGAACCAAAGAACTCGAAAATAAGCTCAATTCAATTTGCGAGGTGTTAAAAAAAATCGGAGGAAAAAAAGGTCCGGATATCATTTTATTTCAAGAAATTGAAGTGGACAGAACCCCAGATAATCAACCTTCCGCCACCTTTGAATTACTCAGAAAATTAAAATTTCATGGGTTGGGCCCATATTATCACAAACTGGGTTACAACCTTAACGGTTCAACCGCAAGCTGGCCAGCAGTACATTGCCTTACCTTGTCCAAATTTCCAATTTCTGATAGTCGACTTCATGCTATCGAGAGAGCCCGACCGATTCTCGAAACCACTATTGAAATCGGAAGACAAAAATTCACCTTATTCAATAACCATTGGAAGTCAGGCGCATCCTCCCCCGAAATGGAAAGATATCGTATTCAAAATGCTCAAGTTCTGAGAAATCGAATTGATCAATTGATCGAAGAGAATCCAAAAATTGATTTTTTGGTCGGGGGGGGATTTAAATTCCCATTATAATCAATCCACCATTCACGGAAAAGAAATGAGTGAGACTGGAATTAATGACAGACTGCTAAGTTCCGAAATTGAACCTGTGAGAGAAAAAATTGGACGTAATTTATATAACTTATGGCACGAATTACCAATGGAGGAAAGAGGTTCAGATGCATGGAAAGGGGAATGGGGAACCCTGATGCACATTCTTCTTCCTGAAAGCTTATACGACTCCCATGGCATTCGTTACGTTCAGGATTCATTCCGGGTCGAAAGTCATTTGGGATTAAATAAAATTGAGGGACTGGGGATCCCCTTCGAATGGTCCAATGATTTAAATGGTTTTGGAACTAGTGACCATTTTCCACTTTCTGCCCGTTTTCGAATTACAGGACCAGCCACAAATAAAGGGAATAATTTCTCGACAGTCGAATCTAAACAAAGACCCATCGACTATGACAAAGCAAAGAATTCCGCAACGAAATGGAATGTTTCAGAATTGCATCCCAAAAATTACGGGAAAACATTTTCTTTCAACGGTAAAATAGAAAATAGTAATCCTCTTAAAATAAAGATCAAAGATCTTTTAATTGGTTTGTATAGCTTTGATTCTGATACTAAATCTTTTCTATTTTCTCATTCCAAGGGAAATTCATTCTCTGGATTTGGATATTTGTCTAGATATCGGGGACAATGGCAATTTATAATCGCACGGAGCGATTGGATTAATTGAGAAACTAGTTTTTTTCCTCCTTTGCATTTTCCATCCTCGATGCAACTGATTTTCTTTGCATATCCCGATAGTAACTTGAATTCCCACGTTTCTTGGAAGAACCTATTCCTGCCTTCCCTCCTTTTTTTCCCATAATTGAGGCAATTTTTCCGAGTGTGGTTCGCTTTT
>CACHJU010000082.1 GCA_902580225.1 uncultured Verrucomicrobiota bacterium | reverse complement strand
AAGAATAGATAGGCTGGGCTTTCGCTGAGCTCGAAAGTAATAGACTCCAAGGTCGAAACGAAGTCTTTATTTTGGGTTTGTTCCGAGGTTTGCATGGCCAAGATTTGTTTTGGTTTCGCGGGCAGGTCGGTAAGTGTGATCTCCGTTATTCGATGGTTTTTTTGGACCGGTTGATCGGATCGGAAACCCGTGGGCATCCATGCCACCCAACAGAGTTGATTCCTCTTATCTTCTTTGTAGAATTCAAAGAGGTAAAGCTGCTCGGTTCGTTTAATGATGCGTTCGAATCGATAATTACCCAAGATCCGGTAAAGTTGGCTAACTGCATAGAAACTGGGTTTTGGTTTTCCGTGGCGAGTGAGTCCCGATGAACCATGGACTTGGGGCTCATCCTTATCTTCAAAAAAGTAAAGGTAAGCACGATCCACTTTCATGGATGCAAACAGCAGAAAGGAACGGATCAAATACTGGGCTTGCTGCAAGTCGGTAACTCCTCGCCAATCCAGCTTTTCGAACCACCCCGAGCGTTTGGCCATTGCCTTTGGGGTGCAGGAGTCATAACCGAATTCGGTTATCCAGATCTCCTTGTCAGGGGCGATTCGGTCTCTCCATTGGACTGTGTCTTCCACAACCTGGAGGTAGGGGGTGTCTTTGCCTTCAGGATAGGTACGAGTCCAAGGGCTTTGGGATATTCCTTTTTTTAGTTGAGCGTAGGTGTGCAAATTTATGACATCAAAAAGTGGGAGCATCTCAGGATCAGCAAAAGTTTTCCGCAAATCTTTGGAATACTTGTCGGCTGCTGTGGCATGGGCCGTACAGGTGACAATTTTGACTTTCGGGTCTCCAGCCCTGATTCCCCGGGCCATATTTTTAAAAATGGATTGATAAAGAGCATCGTCAAAATCGTTCCCAGGTTCGTTGTCGATCTCGATTGAAGTGATCAGCTTTTCCTTTCCCGAAGGTCCGAAGTAGCGTGCCATCGCCTTACCATATTTAAAACACCAGCCCTCCTGATTCCTCCAAATGGAGGCATAGTCCTGGTTACTTTCACCAAAGGATCCGAACTGCGCACAGAGGCTATTTTCGAAATTTTGTGCGGTCCATTTCCCGTACACATGGGTTTTCCAATTCACTTTATTTACGCAAATGGGGAAGGTGATGGGATCACCGGGCTTTTTTACATCCCAATTTAGATTATGGTAATTTCGAGCAAGTTTGCAGGTTTGAGAGTATTGGATTGGATCGAAATGGAAATGTCCATTGATTCCCATGAAGTCCCGTAATAGGGGTGCTTCCGAAAACAATTGAAAAGCAAAGAAAGCGGGTAGGGTGAAAAGAAATTTGATTTTTACCATGGAAGGATTGACCCACAAAATTTTCTCAGCCTGCCAACCGCACCGCAAGCCGAACGGCCGATTTGAGGTTGCGGGAGTCAGCCTTACCATGCCAAGCGATGTCGAGTGCGGTTCCATGATCGACCGAAGTGCGGATGATGGGAAGGCCCAGAGTGACATTTACGGCCGATTCGAAGGCGATTGTCTTGACTGGAATTAGTCCTTGGTCGTGATACATACAGATGTAGGCATCGGTCATATTTCTTTGCGATTGCGTGAAGGCGGTGTCAGGAGGGACCGGGCCTACGAGATCGCAACCTTCCTTCCGCATTCTATCCATCGCAGGTTGTATAATAAGTTCTTCTTCGCGGTTTCCGAATAAACCATTTTCCCCAGCGTGGGGATTAAGCCCACATACCGTGATTCGTGGCTCTTTTCCAAGTAATTTTTTGTGTGTGTCCCGAGTAAGTTCGATTACATCCACAATTCTTTGTTCGTTCAGTAAATGGGGAACCTCCTCATAGCCAGCATGCACGGTGACCAAGCTACAATTGATTTCATCGGAAAGAAAGGCCATGCAGAATTTTTTAGATTGGGTCCGATCGGCAAAAATTTCGGTGTGTCCCGGTTGGGGAATTCCGGCGGATTGCAGTGCTTCTTTGTTGGCCGGGCAGGTGGTCACGGCATGAACGCATTGGGAAAGACAGGCATCGATTGCTTGGGTTATATATCCATAGGTGGCATGACCCGTGGCTTCATTCACCACGCCCGGTTCCAAGAGACTTTGATCGATAAGCCCAAGGTTGAGGACACAAGGCTCAGTTGCAGAAACTAAGTCATTTGAACTGATTTCTTTGAAATCTGCTGATTTATCCGTTTTTTGGGCACACAGTCTGAGGACATTGGCATCTCCAAATATAATCGGTGTACAAAGATCCGCTATGGAGGAATCGGTTAGAAGATCCAGGCAGATCTCCGGGCCAATCCCTGCGGGATCGCCCATGGTTACCGCTATGCGTGGTTTTGGCATTTAAAGTTTGAGGGTTTCTCCTTTTCGGCCGTAGTCGTCTTCATGGCGGATTTGGTCTTCTGCCCTCCATTCACCAAAACTGACCACCAACATTCGAAAAATTCTATCTTTTGCCCAGAACCGGTGTTTTTGACCTGGTTTGATCATGAATTCTTCATGAGCTTTGGGATGAAAAAGCTCACCGTCAATTTCAAGGACTGCACCCTCATCCATGAAATGAAAGAGTTCATGCCGAATGGCATGAGAATGTAAACTTGCCCGCTCGCCTAGTTTTACTTCGGTCAGGTCAACCGAACATTTTTGGTTGCGCACTACCATAAAGATGTCACCCCATGGTCTTGCGGAGTGAACCGTGGTCTGCTTTTCTCTGGGATCAGTCATAAGGGACCTATCATTGAACGGGAAGGCAGTTAGGGCAAGCTTAGGGTCAGTAATTCTAGACTAAATCTTACGGATCGAAAAATTATTCATCCAAATTTGATCCTGTGGGTTTAATTTATTTTTTTCTTTTGCCAAGCTTCGATAGATTCCCCATTTCGGGCGTACAAATTCAAATCCATCCCGCCAGGTTTCCAGATTGTTCAATTGTTTTTTAAGATTAATTTCACCATCCATGGAGCGAATAGAAAAATGAATGGAACCGTTTTTAGAATAGTTTGATATGCATTCACATATTAACCATTTATCTTTTGAATTTTCCCATTCGGTCAGAAAAATTCTCCCTGAGTCCTTGAATGACCACCATTGAAGCTGAAGCTGGGGTTTCCCCCGTTCCGTTACTGCCGACAAGGTGAGGATCGGATCATCTATATTATTGGAGCCCACTGCCTTTAATTGAAAAAAGTGACAAAATTCCTTATTGATTTGAAAGGACTTATTAATCTTAAGATACCATTTAATATGATGAGTTTCTTTTACTTTCGCTTTCATTGGTTCTGGTGACCGCTGGTAGCCTTTAATTTCGTTTCTTTGTCTTTCCTTACCTCGGGGCCATACCTTATCCCTGTCGCCGTCAATATCCCTACGAAGGGTAAACATAAAGGCACTTTCCAATTCTTTGTCTTTTACAATTTCTATATGTTCAAAGTCTTGATGGTTTCCGTCATAGAGTTCAGGAGATTCGATCGAGTACTTCCCAAATGACTCCCTAATTTGATCTTGAGCTTTGATTGTCGAATTAATATCCGATCGCAAATGAATGGTAAAAAGTTCTTTTTTTGCCAGTAATTTGATCTGAGAGTTTATTGCGTACAGACTGAGGGCAGTTGC
>CACHJU010000081.1 GCA_902580225.1 uncultured Verrucomicrobiota bacterium | reverse complement strand
ATCGAGCAAAGGGGCCAATTTCTATTCTTATGGTTTGACTGAACGCGATTATTATAAAATTTCTCAAACGGTTCCTCATATATCTGCATCTTATCCTACCCGAGAATTGGATCGGAGGAGAGTTTTCACTAAAGATGGTTCCAAGCGGGCCGAGCTTTTGGGATGTTTGCCGAATTATCGTACTTTACACGACCTTGTTTTAATCAAGGGTCGATTTATAAGTGATGAGGACATTCGAGATGAATCAGAGGTTTGCGTTATTGCCAGTAGCCTTGCCCAAATTCTTTTTCCTTTCGGAGATTCTCTAGGGAAGCCGGTAAACATTAAGGGCAATTTGTATACGGTCATAGGCGAAGTGGCACCGCGAACAAATTTGAATGATTCAGGCGGACTAGGTTTTAAGGAATTATTCGAGGATAATGTTTATCTTCCTTTATCCACTCATTGGGCGAAAATATTTGATTATTCTTACCGTGGCTATGACGGCAGTTATTTAATTTCTAAACTTATTCTAACTATCGATGAACCAAGTAAGTTAATGACAGTTGCTCAAATGATTAGGGATCTCTTACAGAAGGACCACGGAATGGAGGATTTTCAAGTAACGGTGCCCCTTGAATTAATGGAACAGGCGGAAAGAGCAAAAATGACCTTTATTGCCTTAATGGGGTTAGTCGCTGGCATTTCACTTTTTGTGGGAGGGGTGGGAATTATGAATATAATGTTAGCTACGGTTACTGAACGAACCCGTGAGATTGGAATCCGAAGAGCCATAGGGGCAAGAAAGATAGATGTGATTTTTCAATTCCTCGTTGAAACAGTTGTTCTTACAGGAATGGGAGGGATGGCTGGAATTCTCGTAGGCTTTTTCTGTGAGCCAGCCTACCGGACAATACTTGAATTTATGCAAAAGCTAGCTCCGACTATCTATGAATCTTTACCACCTTCGATGCAAGATATGACACCGGTAATGGTTCCTTGGTCTTTACCTCTTGTTTTCGGAGTAGCTGTACTCATTGGTATAGTATTTGGGCTTTATCCCGCACGAAAAGCCGCACAAATGGATCCAGTCGAAGCTTTACGGCATTCTACTTAGTCGGGAAAGCCCTGTCGGCAGATTGGTCTGACAAATCTTTTGTATCCTTGTATTCCAATCGAAGTGAACCTTGAATCAGTTGTTGCTGGCCAAGGACCCCCGTGATGGGTCGCGATTCCAGGCATGACCCCAGGAGGAAAGCCATTCCAAATTATTCTTCCGACAAAAGATTCCAAAATAGGAACAATTTTGGATGCTAAAGTTAAGTCAGCTTTTTCCCCGTGAATACTAGCGGTCAAACTACCATCCATATATTTAAGGCACTCTATTAATTCGTTTTCATTCCGGCAGTAAACAACCATAGAAGACGGACCAAAGGCCTCGGCTCTTAATTCTAGGGAATTAATAAATTGTTCTACTTCTAATTTGAAAATACGGCAAAATGCGGGGTGTGTATTGTTATGCTCTTTCTCTTCGTTCGTTGCTAATAACGGAAGAGATAATTTCATTGATTGAATGCTTGATTCGTAATTTTCATAAACATTTTTATTCAGCATAGGAAATACTTCCTGTGATTTTACTGCTTCTTTTATATGCCTTAAAAATGATTTATTTGAATCTAGTAAAAATAAAATACCTGGCTTAGTGCACATTTGCCCAGCGAACAAATTGACTGCCCGTATATAGTCAAAAGCAAATTTCACCTGATCATTTTTTACTATATGAGGGAGACCAATTACAGGGTTTAGGCTTCCCATTTCAGCATGAAATGGAATGGGTTTTTCTCGACTTGTGGCAATTTTGGCAAGTGCTGTGCCTCCTGTCAGAGATCCAGTAAAAGCAACGCTTTTAATATCAGGATGTTCAACTAATTTTTGAGTTACTCGATGACTTCTTCCATGTAAAAGTTGAAAAACGCCTTGAGGAATCTTTAGTCTATGCAGGGATTTATTCACAATATCAGCGAGTGCCTGACAAGTTTTTTCATGCTCGGGATGTGATTTTACAATAACTGGACAACCGACTGCTAATGCGGATGCGGTATCTGTCCCAACAACGGAAATGGCAAATGGGAAATTACAGGCACCAATAACTAGTACCGGTCCAATCGGAATATTTTCTTTCTTTAGGTTGGAATTGAGTTTTGCTCCATGATTCTCGAATTCAGAACTCAATTCTTTCCATTCCATACCATCTGCTAATTTCGCAAAATTATGAAGTTCTGAAACCGTTCGAAGGAATTCCATTTTAAGTCTCGGGTGTCCAAGGTGGGTCTCGTTTTCTGCAACAGAGATAATTCTTTCTTTGTCTTGTTCTAATCCTTTAGCTATGGCTATTAAAAGCGAAGATCTCTTCTGACCGTTTAAATTTCGGAATGAATGAAAACTTTGCTCAGCGAGCAGAAGAGCCTGATTGATGTCATCGGTGGTTGCGTCTGGAAAAGAGGGCACAGCAATTATAAGTACATGCTTTCGTAAATGTCTGCGATGTTTCGTATAGCGAGTGCATATGCGGCAGTTCGCCGGTCTTCAATTTTAGTATTAGAAAGTTGCTGCTCTTTGATTTCTGAGTAAGCGACTCTCATTGTGTCCTCTAAACCAGAGCGTACTAGGTCTACTTCATTAGGACCAGCAAGTAACTTTTCTTTTGCAATAAGAGCAAGTGGTTTTCCTATCCCACTTTCGATTGCCTCAATAATTTTTTGACCTTGAGCCTCCACAAACCTTCGATCCATTCTACCAAATCGGACATGGGACAGGTTTTTAAGCCATTCAAAATAGGAAACAGTTACTCCACCCGCATTAAGGTAGGCATCGGGAATAATAAAAATTCCTTTTTCATTCAAAATCTTATCTGCTTCATATGTAACCGGACCATTTGCTGCTTCAGCCACAACTTTTGCTTGAATTTTGGGTGCATTTTCATGCGTAATAACCCCTTCCATAGCAGCAGGAATTAAAACATCACAAGGATGCTCCAATATTTGGTTTCCGTTCTTTATAAATTTTGAGTTCGGGAATCCTTCTACTTTACCATGTTCAGATTTGTAGTTCGAGACTTCATCAATGTCTAATCCATCTTCATTAATGATAGCTCCATCGCGTTCGAGAATGGCAATGATTAATACTCCGTCTTGTTTTTGCAAGAATTTGGCGGCATGGTATCCCACATTCCCAAGACCTTGGATAATGATTTTTTTTCCTTCGAGTGATCCCTCAAGATTTGCTGAGGACAAGTCGTCTTTATGTCGAAAAAATTCCTGAAGTCCATATTGAACTCCTCTTCCAGTTGCTTCAATTCGTCCTTCCACGCCTCCAAAATGAACGGGTTTTCCAGTTACGCATCCTTGGGCATTTATGTCAGAGGGGTGAAGCTTTTGGTATTCGTCCGCAATCCATGACATCATTCTCTGACCAGTCCCCATATCGGGAGCCGGCACATTTATACCCGGACCAAGAAGGCCTCTTTTATCCATTTCCTGAGCAAAACGTCTTGTTATGTGTTCGAGTTCTTCAATCGAGTATTTTTTTGGATCTATTTTAAGGGCTCCTTTTGAACCGGCATAGGGAACACTGACGATGGAACATTTGTAGGTCATTA
>CACHJU010000080.1 GCA_902580225.1 uncultured Verrucomicrobiota bacterium | reverse complement strand
GAATATTTCTTTGAACCGGCACGATGAATCACAATATCGTTGGTGAAAATTGTACCAAGACACAGAAATTGTGAATCAAGAGAAGACATAATTGCAGCCAAAACTCCAGCCGTGAGCAAACCAGTTAGCACTGGATCACCCACCAACAAATTAAGCATCGCTGACAAAACCGCTGGTGGCGGAATTCCCGGGGGTAAAATTCCTGATGCCCATGCTCCGACCAAGACACACGGAACCCATACCACCATAATGCAAAGCGGATGTGCTATAACGGTCAGGCGGAATGTCTTAGCACTTTTGGCCGTAAGCCAGTGCTGGAAAAGGTGAGGGAACATTCCCACGCTCAAAGGTATGAAGAAGTAAGAGACAAATGTAATAAAAGGTATTCCAAGTTCTCTTTCGAAATTAGAAATTTCTCCCGTTTTTGGATTCTTTTTCTTAAACTCAACTGAAATTGGTGTTCGAGTAAAATGAGGTTGCTTATTTATTAAATCAGGATTTTTGGAACTTAAAACTTTTCCAATAGATTTTGGCGGATCATTTTTCAATAGCTTTCCAAATTTCTTTTCGAACTTGTAGTCCTGAACAATCATACCATTTTCGTTGATCCTAGCGGGTACCTTTCCTGCCTGTTCAAGCCCACCCAGTCCTTTTATGATAAAAACAAAAGCAACCACTCCCATGACCATAAAAACAATCGTCTGAAATGTATTCGCATACGCCGCCCCCCTAGAACCTCCGATAAAAACATAAGTAAGTACAACCAAAGAGACTACCAACCCTGTTAACCAAGGTGGTATACCACCAATCCATTGAGGTGCAGTCGGATTAGTGAAAATTTCTGTAAATGCACCCGCGGTCACTGGTTCAATTGTTTTCCCAGCTCCAATAATTCCAATTAGAAGATAAGGTATAACCAATAAAACTAGGATTGGAAAAAGTAAGTAACCTAATCCGTCAGATTCAAAACGAGCTCGAAAAAATTGTATCTGTGTAATATAACCGTATTTTTTTCCAAATGCCCATAACCGGATTCCAACTAGAAAAAATATACCCGCGTGTACGAGGCCGCTGATCGAGGCCATCAATCCATAAGTACCAATTCCCCGCTCGAAAGATTTTCCAGTCGATCCAACCAATGCAAATGCAGTCATCGTAGTGCCAAAAACACTCATCAATAAAAGAAAAGGCCCAATACTATGGCTCGCTACAAAATAGTCCTTACTCGTACCCCGAAAAAAACGGTTACTAATAAAACCCAAACCAAGAAGAAGGCTCAGATAAATAATAATTACGACGAGTGTTGTCATTTGGAATCCTTCTTTTCATCATTTTCACCGTCCGCAAATTTTTCCAACTCATCGGGCCATGCATACTTAATCGCAAACCAACCTAAGATCGAACAGGCAATAGAAAAAAGGGCATGAAAAGCCAACCCAATGGGCAAAAAACCTGATATAAAAGAGGGGTCATCCCACCACCAAAAATCTTGATGCAGAATGAATAAAAGTATAAAAAGACCCCAAATAATAGTCTTTCCCGAGGTAGAAAATCCTTGGTTCACAATTACTTACCGATTGCGTAAAGATGAGTTTGTGTACCCACATAAAGAATTCCGTTTGAAACAACTGGTGAGCTGTAAACTGGAGCTCCCATGCTTACAGTTGCAACCTTGGGCTTGGTTTTTCCATGATTCATGACTAGCAGGTCACCATCTTCATTTCCCAACAAAAGCTTTCCATCAACAACTAATGTAGATCCCCAAATTCGACTGAATGAATCATGAGTCCAATAAACTTTTCCAGTATTTGCATCCAAACAATGAATGATGCCTGCATATTCTGCAATATAAACCAAATCATCCGCAACCGAAACTGTGGAAATAGTGCGACCGACATCGGTATTTTTCCAAATTACTTTACCATTTTCAGCATCCATACAGGATAGTCTACCAACACCATCCCCGTGCTCCGGATCTTGTCCGATAGCGCAGTAAACTTTTCCTTTATACAAGACCGGAGTGCCAATCAGTTCGCTTGGCCCTGGCGGAGTAGCATAGGGAATTTTTTTTCCTTCATTATCTTTTCGATAGCTCGCTTCGTTACAGTCAACCTTCCAGATAGGTTTGAAAAGATCGTATCCGTCGGCATCTTTTACTGTCTTATTCTCATACCCATAACAAAACCCATCGGTTCCTCCCCATATTAGAATTTCTCTTTTGTTAACATTGCCATAAGTAAGAGAAGACCAAGCAGCATGAAGAGCATTTTCACTCGCCCCTGAACCATCTTCCCCAACCAATTCTCCAGTATTTTTATTTAGGGCAATCCAACTTGGAGAAAGAGGACTCGGAATATTAGTGTGAGACCAGTCAACTCCATTTGATGTGGCAATGTATACCTTATCACCAACGATAACTGGAGATGAACTGGTTACATTGTGCGGAAAAACCCCAAGTTCATCTCGCATATCATACATCCAAATAATATCCGCATCTAACTTTTCATTTAGAGAATCCTTCATTCCCTTGGGTTTAATATATGCTGCTTCTTCTTTAAATGGGCCATCGTTTCCATTGGTAAATCCATTTATATCCAAACAAACTACTTCACAACGATTTGTAACCACATAAACTTTATCGCCATCTATGGCCGTGGATGAACAGATACCAATATATTCCCAATCACTTACTTTTCCGGCACCTAGCTTGGGAATCACAAGCTGCCATTTAAGCGTTCCTGTTTTTTCATCCAAACACATAACCACCCCGCGGTCTCCTATTTTACCCTGATCGCGAGGGGATTCATTATTTGTACCAATAAAAACGCATCCATTTCCAATTGTAACATTCCCGTATGCCTGGGAACCAAGTTTGGCGACCCACTTTATATTTTTGGTCGTTTTCATATCAACAACCTCCTCGTCACTCATTTCACCGGGATTGAAATCAACCGTTATTTTTTTCTCGTCTGAGATCATATTTCTACTTCCATCTCTTCCCCACATTGGCCAATCAGCACCAAAAAGTTTTGAGAAAGTGAAAGATGTGATAACAAAAAGAGTAATTTTTTTCATTATATTTTTGGGGTTCATATGGAATACTAAAACTAGTTGTTGTAAGTTATGGATAAATTATCGAAATACACCTTCTTTTTGCTTTGCGGCGACATAGCATAAACTCCTGGAGCACCTTTCAGATGTGGGTCTGCATGCGGAACTTCAATAGTCCATGCTTCAGGTTCATTTCCAGATTTTGGCCATGCTTTTGCCCGAATCAATCCAGTCCCGTCATCAAGAAGGTCAATACGGGTTTTTAATTTGTACCAGATTTTTGTTTTAAAAGAAAAAGGAACAGAATGCCTGAAGCGATCATAATTGGAAACAATTTCCAGTTTCTGGCTATTGCCTATTAAAGCGAAAATATAGCGTTGGTTAATTAATCCAACATTAGATTTTGTCCTGCGGTCTCCATCTGTCATAACATCAGCTACCGCAGTATAATTGCTCATATCTTTGTGACCTACAAAATTAATTGCCCTTTGAAACAGCACTCGATCCAAAGTATTACCAGCCACCATATTGCCACCAAAATCCTGAACCTGCCATCGCATCCGGGCACCTAACCAAGGAAGCGGTGCGTACGAAAATGAAATTTGATCCGAGCTTTTCTGTGTTAAGGAAAAACCTTCCTCAAAATT
>CACHJU010000079.1 GCA_902580225.1 uncultured Verrucomicrobiota bacterium | reverse complement strand
TCTAGCCATAATCTAGATATCTTATATAAAAAAAGTGTTGTTATAAGAGAAAAAAATAAAGAAAGTAAACGAGTATTATAAATGAAATTACTCTCTGGAAAAAGTATTTTTAAGATCAAGAAATATAAAGGTGGCATGCGATTAAAACCAGTTTTTGTCTGAACAAAAAACTCTGCATAGTCACCCCCTTTAGAGTGATAAAAAGAAAAGATTTCGTCACAAGTATGCGGTTTTATTTTAGCAAGTCTTATATTTGTCGTAATGAACAATCCAACGACCAAAACAAATGCAATTCTTGGTAATAACTCGCCAAATCTCATTGCCAACTTTTATATAAATTTTTTTAAGTTAAATTAAAATAGTCAAACTTTATCTATAGTAAATAAACAAATAAAGCTGTACTTTTATACTGCATAAAATATTCTGAAGGCTTGATATAAAACATCACATATATTTATTCTTAGTTATACCAAACATCGAAGTCTAAAAATAATTGAATCAACAACAAAGCCAAACTTATTCTATTAAAAGGAATCTTCAGAATGTATAATTGAATTTTTCAAGTGAATCAAAATATAAATGTCCCAATTACTTTGCTTATCCCCTGTAAGAACGAGGAAGCAAATATCGAAAGATGCTTAAAATCGGTATCTTGGGCCTCTGAAATTTTCGTGGTTGACTCTCAAAGCACTGACAAAACACTCAAAATTGCTCAGGAATTCGACGCAAAAATTGTTCAATTTCATTATGAAGGTGGATGGCCGAAGAAAAAAAATTGGGCATTAGAAAACATACAATTTTGTAACGATTGGGTTTTGATTCTTGATGCTGACGAAACATTACCCCCCGAAACCGAGCAGGAGATAAGATCCATTGTAACTAATCCTGAGAATAATCATTCAGGCTATTGGATTAATCGTCGGTACTTCTTTCTCGGTAAGCCACTTAAGTATGCCTATTTCCCAAATTGGAATCTTCGCTTGTTTAAACACAAATTAGGCAGATATGAGAAAATTACAGATTTGGCGACCAACAGTGGAGATCATGAAATTCACGAGCATGTGGTAGTACAAGGATCAACCGGGAGACTAAAATCAATCATGGATCATCATGCATTTCCTACAATCGAAAGTTTTGTGGAAAAACACAATCGATACTCGAATTGGGAAGCAATAGTCGAAAGGGAACAAAAAGAAGAAGCGGATTTGATTCAGCATAAAGATGTAAAACTTAAAAGAAAATTAAGGATGGTTTTTCGTAAGCTGCCATTTCGACCAACTCTCAGATTTCTATATGTTTATATCTGGCAGAAAGGATTTCTTGATGGATGGCCGGGATATGTTTTTGCCCGCCTACATGGACAGTATGAATTTCTCTCCGTTGCGAAGATGAAAGATTTCTCTAAGTCAAAAATTGAGCCGAGGTAGATTTCTTTGTGACTTAGAAAGCTTTCTGCCATATTTATCAAAAATTAATTCACAGTGATAAAAGTCGGGCCTTGTCCAATTCATTGCATCAAAAATTATACATTGGCGAGCACTTGAAGTGAGTAAATCTTCTCCCCTTACTACTTCTGTTATTTCCATTAGGAAATCGTCGACTACTGTTGCCAATTCATAGGCAGCAACTCCATCTTTTCGCCAGACTAAAAAGTCTGAAAAATCTTTTCCTATCACAAAATTTTGCCTGCCTTTACAATAGTCGAAGAAAGTTATTTCTCCTTCTAAATTAGTCCGAAATCTCCAATTCGTATTAAAACATACTTGATCCTTTGAAAATTTTTTTGGGGATGGTCGACTTTTTTTTGGGAAAAGAAATTCCTCTTTTAATTGATCTTTAATTCCATAGGATTGAATTTCTTTTCTTGATTTTTGACACGGGTAAACCAAAGATTTTTCAGCTAATTCATAAAGTACCTTTTTATAATAGTCACTCCTTTCGCTTTGGTTGTAAGGACCATATGGTCCGCCGCAGTCCGGTCCTTCATCCCAGTCGATCTGTAAGCCAGCAAGATCTTCCATAGCTACTAAAGTGAATTCTTTTCTGCTCCTTTCTTGATCAAGATCGTCATTCCTAAAAATAATGTCTCCCTTTCTTTGCCTCGCCCGATTCCAAGCTGTTTGAAATGTTTTTGCGTGCCCCATATGTAAATAGCCACTTGGAGTTGGTGCAATACGGCCACGGTACTTTTTTTGTTCTTTGTCCTCGCTCATTCCCTTAATTTAGGATTTAGCTATAACTTTATGCAAGGCGAAGAATTCCCTTTTACAAATATGTCACAATGAAGTTTAAAAAATTGGGCTTATGTCCAGAAATCCTTCGAGCAATCGAAAACCTTGGTTACGAGGATGCAACTCCCATTCAAATTAAAGCAATACCTCCAATCCTAGAAGGCAGGGACATGATTGGTTCCGCACAAACGGGAACGGGGAAAACTGCTGCATTCGCCCTTCCCGCATTACACCGATTATCCGAGCCTGGAGAATGCCGTGCCCTTGCCCTTGCCCCAACCCGAGAATTGGCCATCCAAATTGAGGAGAGTTTTCATAAATACGGAAAATATATGGGATTAAAAATGGCTCTACTTTATGGTGGAGTAAAATATGGTAAGCAACTGGAAGAATTAAGAAATAACCCTGATATTGTGGTCGCCACTCCCGGTCGCTTACTCGACCACATTCAACAAGGAAATTTAAGCTTAAGTAAAATTGAAATTTTGATTCTCGACGAGGTTGACCGGATGCTCGACATGGGATTTGTAGAAGATGTTACAAAGATAATTCAACAAACTCCCCGTTCGAGACAAACCCTCCTTTTTTCTGCGACTATACCTGATGCAGTTGTTCGATTGTCAAAATGGGCTCTGGATAATCCTGCTGAAGCCAAAATCGATATTAAAATTTCGGCTGCAGAAACCGTCACTCATGCACTTTATCCAGTTCCTGCCATTCAAAAGTTTGACCTCTTGATTGCTCTTCTAAAAAAAATAAGATTTGAGAGCTTGATCATCTTTTTTCAAACACGAAGAGGAACGGATAAAATTAGCCATTGGCTGACTGAGCATGGACAAGATGTTCGGGTATTACATGCCGATTTAAAACAAAAAGACAGAATGTCTGCTCTTCAGGATTTCAAGGATGGAAAAGTCAAGATTCTCTCCGCAACTGATGTAGCATCAAGAGGCTTAGACATATCAAATGTAACGCATGTCATAAATTACGATGTCCCCCAACATTCTGAGGATTATGTTCACCGTATTGGAAGAACAGGGCGAGCCAGAACTGAAGGAGAAGCCTTTACTCTATGTAAACCAGAAGAACTACCATTAGTAGAATCAATTGAAAAGTTACTGGGTAACCCATTGCCGAGAAAGTTTGTTGATGATTTTGCCTACCGAGACGCTCCAGAAACTCTTGTGCCTGTAGGAGCAGTAGTTTCAAAGAAAAGAAATCGGGGCTTTGGAAAGCAAGTTTCTTTTGGCTCGAGAAGACGCCGCTAAACTCAAATTATTGATGGAAAGCGGCTACAATAAAGTCAACAAGAGCTTTAAAACTGATCACCTCGATTCAGAACAGAAACAAATTTGCTGTGGAGGTGGAACCGAAAGAGCCTTTACTGGTAAATATTGGGATTGTAAACGAGAAGGAGTATACGAATGTGCTGTATGCAAAACAGCTCTTTTTTCATCCAAAAACAAATATGATTCAGGTACTGGCTGGCCAAGTTTTTTTAAAACAATTAAATCAAGTTCTGTCTCCATTATTAAAGATTTGAGTTACGGTATGATTAGAGAAGAAGCAGTATGTTCAAATTGTGGCTCACACTTAGGACATAGATTTCCGGACGGACCAGCACCTACTAATCAAAGATATTGCATAAATTCTGCTTCTCTAAATTTAGTTTTAGATATCT
>CACHJU010000078.1 GCA_902580225.1 uncultured Verrucomicrobiota bacterium | reverse complement strand
ATTATTAACTATCAAATTACATTTAACTTAATAATCAAACCAAACAGAAAATGCACATTCAACCCTTCTTTCCTTATCGTTGGATATTATTTTTAATTCCCCCATTACTTTCTCTCTCCGGTTCTCTTCAAAAAAATTCAAATGTCTTCCATTCGTCCTCAACATCTTCCTCTATGCAAGTGATCAAACACACCCTGAAAAATGGCTTAACTGTATACCTTAGCCCTAATCATGAAACCCCTCGTTTTTATGCTGAAATTATAACCCGGGCAGGAAGTAAACACGACCCAGAAACCAATACCGGACTTGCTCACTATCTAGAACATTTATTATTTAAAGGAACCGAGTCTTTCGGAACCATAAACTTCGAAAAAGAAAAACCACTTCTCGACGAAATTGCCCGATTGTATGAAATGCGTTCCACTGAAAACAACGAAAGTAAAAGAGAAGAAATTTATACAAAAATAAACGAACTCTCCATAAAAGCATCCACCTTTGCAGTTCCCAATGAAATGGACCGGGTATATGGAAATATGGGTGGCAGGGGAATCAATGCCCATACATGGCATGAAGAAACCGTTTATAAAGTCGATTTACCCGCCAACCGGTTGCTTCACTGGGCAAAAATTGAAAGTGAACGGTTTGCCAATCCAGTATTCAGGCTTTTTCACACCGAACTCGAAACTGTTTATGAAGAAAAAAATCGCTCTATCGATAATAAAGACCGTCTTTTGAATCGGGAGGTCAATAACCTGCTTTTCAAAAACCATCCATACGGGCAGCAACCTACGCTTGGCTCAATTGAGCACCTGAAAAATCCATCCATCAAGGCGATCGAGGAGTTCTATAACGATCATTATGTGCCCGAAAATATGGCGATTTGCATATCAGGCGATATAAATCCTGAGGAAACAATTAAAATTATTGAGGAACATTTTTCGGCTTGGAAATCATCCACTCCGTTACGATTAGAACCAAAATGGAAAGAGGAACCCATATCTGGTCGAGAATTTGTTCAGGTTCAATATCTGGGAGAAGAACAACTCCTTATTGGTTTCAGAACCGCTCCCAAATACCACGCGGACTACCCTGCTCTTCGACTTATGGATATGATTCTTGATAACTCAGTCGCCGGTTTGATCAATTTGGATTTAGTTGAAAAACAGCTTGTACGGACTGCTGGAAGTTATCCCCAAAACTACAACGATTATGGCATTCATTTCCTTTACGGAATACCCAAAGAAGGGCAGACTTTGGAACAAGTTGAAAAATTGATTCTTAGCCAGATTAATCGTCTCAAAGAAGGAGACTTTGACAACTGGATCATTCCTGCCGTAATCAACGACTTTAAAAAACAGCAAAAAGAGGATCGGGAGAAAAATACCAAGAGGGTTGAATTGATGAGAGACACATTCCTTTCCTTTGTTGAATGGGAAACTACAAATGGAGAAATTGAAGCTCTTGAAAAATTATCTAAAGAAGACATCGTTCAGGTCGCTAATAAATATTACGGGGATAATTATGTGATTGGTTTTCGTGTTGATAAACAACATAAGTTACCAAGCATTGAAAAACCCAAAATTGATCCATTAAAAATTGATCCCGACCGTGAATCCTCATTCATGAAGGAAATTAGTGAAGTTCCTTTCAAACCTTTTACGCCCAAATTCATAGAGGAAGGAAAAAACTATGTTTTGAAGGAACTTTCTCCCGGAATTAATCTCATACATGTAAATAATCCACTCAACGATCTTTTTACTCTCGAAATGAGAATGGAACTCGGTTCACGACACAATGCATTACTTCCATATGCCAAAAGAATGCTCGATCGTTCTGGTGCGGGTGAAATTTCTTCTAATGATCTTAAAATTGAGTGGTATAAGTTAGGAACAGATTTTGCCTTCGCTGTTCGGGAGCAAATGAGTTCTGTAATTATCAGTGGATTGGATGAAAACTTCGATGCCTCACTACAGTTATCCAGAGATCTTCTGGAAAAACCGAATATTTCAAATGAAACCTGGGACAAAACAAAAAGCATTATTTTTTCTGAACGAGATGATGAGCAAAAAGATTCCCGAGCCATCAGTAATGCACTTGCGCATTTTCATCGTTATGGTAACCGTTCGCGCTATCTGGACCGGCTAAGTGATGCTGACCTTAATGCTTCCACCGTGGAAAGCATCTGCTCTCTTCTCAAAGATTTCCTCCAAGCAGAAAGAACAGTTCTTTATTACGGCCCAAAGTCACCCGAAGAAGTGATCAAATCTTTAAGTCATGGATTCATTGGAGATTCTAAGGTCGTCCCTGCTCCAAAGTTCGATCCACTTCGTTCGTTCAACGCCGATAAGAATCAGATCTACTTTTTCGAAAAAGAAATGGCTCAGGCTCAAGTTAGGCTTGAATTTTCTGTCGGTACTTACAGCGAGGAAAAAGTTCCCGCAGCTCAATTATTTAATGAATATTTTGGCGGTGGTATGGCTGGGTTGGTTTTTCAAGAACTTCGTGAGGCTCGTGCTCTTGCCTATTCGGCTTGGGCACACTTCTTTATACCATCCCGTCCTGATCAAGAAAACATTCTGGTCGGCTCTATCGGATGTCAGGCAGACAAGACCCTTGAGGCTGTAGGGGCTTTTATGGATTTACTTGAAAAAATGCCCGTAAATCAAACTAGATGGGAATCGGCTCATTCATCCATTTTGAGCACCTACCGAACCAGTCCCATTCCTTATCGCGGAACCGCTGGTTATGTTTATGATGTGAATGCCCTCGGTCTTAAAAAAGATCCCAGAAAAAACCGCTACGACCAAACAAGCAAAGCTAATATCAAAACATTGAGTGAATTTTATCAAAAATCGATCCAATCCAAACCAAAATTACTTTCTATTGTGGGAGACTCATCCAAAATAGATATCACCGAATTGGAAAAAATAGGACCAGTTATCAGAGTAAAAACAGAACAACTTTTTAACCGCTGAACTTGCTTTTACTGAGCACCCCGAGTTGAAGAAAATCCCCCATCCAAAGGCTTATTTTCAGGTAGGGACAAAATTGAGCGGAAAAAAACAAAAATCTTCTCACATTCCTTCTCTCGTTCGCCGGAGTTTTTTAGACGCAGAACAACCCTCTGTTCTTCACCTGACTGTAACTCCGTTAATGTACAATTACATGTGGTGCGTCCATTATTGGAAGGGATTTCGACCACATCCACTCGACCCATAGGCAATAAACCTGATTCTTCATTCGCCACTTCCATTCGCAGGGATACTCGCTTTTCGGAAAAATTAAAAATTCGGGTGTAATGAATCTGCAGATTCGGTTCATCTTTCACCATAGACTGTATCCCAGCACGAAGTATTGTCAGAATTTCTATTGAACGATTCATTTGAGCCGTGCAATTGCGCCTGAATAAGGGTAATGAGGCAACAGGAAATTTTTTTCTTTAAATTAAATAATACCTTGGAAACAAAATCTGAAAAACCCAATCCGAAAGATCCTCTCTATAAGGAATGCCTTAAAAAAGCAGAAGGGAATGAGTTGCGGGCATTGGCGATCTACAATTATAAAAAATATGGTTCTAACCAGAACCAGTGGGAGGATCTGGATCGAAGAGAAAAGTGGCCCATGCTCGCACCCCTTCTCATTCTTTATACTTTAGGGACAATTGGGGTACTCGCACTCGTTTTTGGCTTCCTTGCGAGTCGTTTAGATTGGTGGTAAAGATAGGTTTTCTATTAACTTCCTTTTTATTGAAAGAGAAAAGGAATGAATCAAAATTCTTTCAATTTTATTAATTAATTTAAATAGGTCATTGGAACCTGTAAAGACTGATTAAATTTATTTTCTTCTCCCAAGACTCCAAAATAATTTAATGAAAATTATATCAACCCCTAAAAGTTCAAATTTATGAATGATTTTTATCGCCACTTTCTCTTTTCATCAATGCCTTGATAGCACCAACCTAAATATTTTTTATGTAAGGTAGTTTAGCTTACTATTAACATAAATAAAAGAAAAGTTCGATTCACTAA
>CACHJU010000077.1 GCA_902580225.1 uncultured Verrucomicrobiota bacterium | reverse complement strand
ATGACTCTGTCTTATAAATATATTGCTGATAATTTATTCCCTTTGTCATGGACGAAAAAAATAAAGTTGCCATTATTGTTTTGGATTTCTGACAACTTTACTCATTTCATCTTCAAATTTTTATAATGAACGAACATTCGAATCATCCCAAAACATTTGGTGAAAGGTTCAAGAGCGAAGGCCTTACTGGAATTTTAAAGGGCAAGAATAAGGGATCTAAGACCAATGCCAATGAAATGCATTTTCTAGAACACCTTGAAGAACTCAGATGGGTCATTCTTAAAGCAGTACTTGCCTTTATTTTCGGATGCGTAGGAGTAGCTATATTCATGCAAGATTCGGTAAAATTACTACAAATGCCTCTGGTAAGTGCCGTGGAAGACTTCGGTAAAATTGACATTGATTTACAAACCATCGGATTAGAACAATACATAAAATTACTTGACGAAAAAAAAGTAGATCTTGGCATGCTGAGAAAAGCACGAGAGCCAATGTTACAATCTTGGGGTATTGATGATCCTCACCACCGAACCAGAATCCTCACTCATTTTTCAAATGGTCAGAATAGGAATTTACTTCAGGTCATCAGATCCTATTCTCCCATTTTCATTGCGATGAAAATCTGTTTTTTGGGGGGAATTGGAATTTCGCTGCCCCTTATTCTTTACTTCGTCGGTTCTTTTGTTGTACCCGGTTTAACCAAAGACGAAAAAAAAGTTTTTTTTCCGGGATGCGTTGCTGCGACTTTTCTCTTTCTTGCAGGAGCTTCAATGACCTATTTTTTCATTCTACCCTATTCCCTCGCATTCACTATAGAATTTTCTTTTAATGTTCTTGGTTTAGATGTCTACCGACCCGAGGCAGGAAATTATTACAGTACTATAATTTGGATGACATTTGCGGTTGGGATTGCCTTCCAATTTCCCCTTGTACTTATTTTATTGATAAAAATTGGGATACTAAATGTCTCTAAATTACGGGAAAACCGAAGGATTGTTCTTGTTATTCTGATGATTTCAGCCGCTTTAATTACACCTGGCGGTGATCCGGTAAGTCTTTGTATATTAACCGTTCCTCTTTATGTTTTGTATGAATTAGCAATTATCACCGGATCTATCATTGAAATCCGCAAAAAGAACAAAGAATGGAAAGAATGGGATGAAAGTATTCAGGGACCACGCCCTAAAAAACCTCCTTCTAAGGAAAAAAAGAGATGGATTCTCTATTTTTCACTCATATTTATAATGCTAATTATTGGTGTTTTCGGCTATCAAAATAAAAAATTGATTGAACCATGGATAGAATCAATTCGCAAATTTGGTCAATTTAGTAATTCCGAAAAGACCACGATTAACGAAAAAACATCTTATCCATTAATTCAAAAAGGAGGGAATACTGAAAAGCCAATAAATTTTCAAACTTCAGAATTTATTTTAGAGCTTTCTCCTGTAGGGAAAAATAGCTCGATTGAAAGCAACCAATCTTTATTCCGGGCCCGTTTAATCGAAGCAAAATAAATTTTATCAATAAAAAATTAGAATGATTGACAAATTTTACTAGATGCCAATCATAACAGCCATCAAGAATGGTTGATTTTAAAACAAAACTTTCGAATCTCGGAAAAATTTTAAAAACTTTCCGAAAGCAATCAGCAATGACCCAACCTGAACTTGCTTCAAAAAGTGGTGTTTCCACATCTATTGTAAACGACTTGGAAAATGGAATTCGAACCGCAGGATGTAAAACCATAGATAAAATTGCACACGGGCTCGAATTAAATGATGAAGACAGATTTCGCTTAATTCTTAAATGTATCGATCTTTCCAAAAGAGATTTTGTCATTCCTGACTTTACTAAGTTTCCTTCTGAGATTATTAATTTTCTACCCTATATACTTAGTAAAAACGGCTTTAGTCCTGAAAAAATCAAACAGGTAAATTTAGTAGAAGGACAAAAAGGGGGAATTCAAATTCTTACCCACGAAAACCTAAAACTTTCCATTGAAATCCGGCTCACTAAAAAAAACTAATCATACCAAAAAGATTGAAGAAAAAATTCGCTTGGATCGTTTTTTATGGGCGACTCGTAATTTCAAAACTCGATCGTTATCCACTGATGCTTGCAAGCGAAATTGGATTCAAGTGAACAATACTTTTGCAAAAGCATCTAGAGAAGTAAGAATTGGAGATAAAATTAAGGTTAAAAAACCATCCCATTTAAAATCATTTGAAATCATTAAACTTTTAAACAACCGAATAGGTGCTAAGTTAGTCGAGGATTACATCAGAGATCTAACGCCTGAAGCAGAATATGAAAAAGAAAAAAAATTCAGGAAGAACAAAATTCTTTTTCCATCCTCCAAGGGAAGACCTTCAAAAAAACAAAGAAGAGACCTTGACGAATTTCTGACTCAATCTGAGGACTCGTAATTTGAATGCTTCTATTCAATTATCTATCTATATTTTTATTCCGTACTAAAATTATATTTGACCAGAAATATTCCTTAAAACCCTATGCCTTTTTCCCAAAGAAATTAACTATGTATCATTTTACCAATAAATTTATCTCTAAACCATTAATCTAACATATTTTTAGAATTATTTAATAATCACACAAGAAAAATCGGTAAATCTTGAAAGTAAAAAACTTGCAAGAAGCTTTATCAATCTGCATTAAAAGTATTGATGAATAAGATTATTTTGCTTTTTTTAGCTTCTTTACTTGCCACCCTTTTTTCATCTTGTATTCAAACAAGCCCAACAAGAAAAACTGTCTCAACTAAAGACAAGACAGTAATGTTGCATTGGTTGGATCTGGACGAGTCTGGCATTGTGAGGCTTACTGGAAATGATGGAAACCTGTCCAAGTCAGCCAAGGCTTTTACTGGTGAGGCTATTGAAACATTTGAGCAAAGTCCGACAAAATCGGTTTCCAAGTGGAAGGATGGTAAAAAGCATGGCACCACTACAGAGTACTTTTACAATGGTCGTAAAAGAAGAGCAATTAATTACAAAAATGGGATAAAGGACGGAATTGCCGAAGAATTTAGAATTACTGGCGAATTGCTCCGAAGAGAAACTTACCAAGAAGGGATCCTTAACGGTTCTAAAAGCGAATGGCATTCGAATGGTGCTAAAATTCTAGAAGTGCAGATGAGAAACGGCAAACCGCATGGAGAAGCACTTGAATGGTATCCTGATGGCTTGGAAAAATCTTCCACGATCTACCGTAATGGTTTGAGAGAAGGTCCGTCCTCAGAGTGGTATCCTAATGGCCAAAGAAAGCTTGGCTTATTTTATCAAAAGGACAAACAGCACGGACAAAGAACAATTTGGTATGAAGATGGACAGAAGCGCCTAATTGCTCAATTTGATGAGAACATGATGGAGGGAAATTCAAAAGGCTGGTTTCAAAATGGACAGCAACAATTTGATTATAATTTCAAAAAAAATCTTGAGCATGGAGTTTGCACCGAGTGGAACTCCGATGGGAAAAAAATCTCTGAAATTCGATTCGTAGACGGAGTGCCGACTCAAAACTTGTTAACTGGAGAAAAAATAGATACCCCAATTCCCGAAAAAACACTTATCACTCCAGAAACAACTTCACCAGTTGGAGACTCTCCACAGAAAATTGAAACGACTACACTCACACCGTCCGGTGAAGATTCATTATTCGTCCCCCCTTCTAATGCCGTAAAGAATTCTACTAAAAACGAGCAGCTTGATCCGGGAAAATCAAGTAACAGTTCAAAAATGGAATCCGTAAAAATTCCCAATGATTCTGCTTTTCCTACCAAAAGTGAATTGGAGAAAACTTCCTCACCACCTACTAATCCAAGCCCAATTCCCACAGAACCTACTTCGACAAATTTAGAAAGTAATTCCTTTACACCACCCCAACCTCCCACACCCGCATTTAATCCTTTCGAGGATGAACCATTAAAGCCAGTTGTTAACCCGGTAGAAAATTCAGAAAATAATGGCTTCACGGCACCAACGCCAACGCCTTCCTTTGATCCATTCGAGAATGATCCGATTAAAACTGTTCAACCTACCGAATCTGTTGAAAACAATTCTTTCGTACCACCACCACCACCAAGCTTTGATCCTTTTGAAGATCAAGCTTTGCCA
>CACHJU010000076.1 GCA_902580225.1 uncultured Verrucomicrobiota bacterium | reverse complement strand
TTCTTCTATCCTCTATTCTTTTTGGGCAAAATATCCATTCTGACCTAACATTACTTTAAAGGGTTGAAGCCATAAAATAATATGGCCCACTTGGAAAAAGCAAACTCGCAAACCCAACAAGAATTATCCAAGGTAAAAAAAAGCAGACGACGCAAAATCTGCCTCGAAATACTTGATGTCGCTTCATCAAAAAGAAAAAGAAAAAAATTATTTATGTCCAACCACCGAATTGAACTTAAGAGCGAAGAAGCAAAATCTTGCAGTCCTTGGACAGTAAAAGAAACTTGGATTGAAATGAGGAGAAACTTGACTGATTTTAAAGTTCGTAAGCTTTTGGGAAATCCCAATCAAATCAAGGGCTTAGAACTTAAGTAAAGTTTTCTAAGGGCCGTCCAAATGGACGGTTCTTTTTTTTATTGATAACAAATTAATTAAAATAAAATACATTCTCCGAAAAATGAATCGTTATTTCTGAACTAATAATCGCATTGCGAAAATTTGGATCGTTACCTATGTAATCGAATCATGATCAATCTAAATGATGGATATTCTGAACTTCCCGAATTGCCAAAGTTTGAAATGGGGCAAGTGATAAATCATATCAGGTATGATTATCGTGGTATAGTAGTCGCCTTTAATGAGACTTGCCAAGCAGCAGATGATTGGTATCAATCCAATCAAACCCAACCTGATCGTAATCAGGTATGGTATTATATCTTAGTAGATGGTGGTCAACATGTTACCTATGTTGCAGAATCTAATATCAAATTAGATCAAAGCGGAAAACCAGTCGTTCATCCATTACTTAACCTTTTTTTCTTTGGAATTGATGAGGCAAACAAACGCTACCTTCGAAACAGCGTCCCATTCGATCCCGGCAAACCGCCCGATGCCCTTCCTCCTCCTCCTCCACAAGATATGCCGCCAATACCACCGAATTATTAAAAAAAACCCTTCGGCTATAGTGGTTACTCTATTCTTTAGACTTAACGGCAATATGCTTTAGCTCCAAATAAAGTTTTTCTAATTCAGGCATCAAAGCACCCTTTGCTTGCCCTCTTCTAAGGGGTTCCCCCCAAATTGACTGAATCTCTATGGGTTTACCTGCCAAAAAATCGATTAAACTGGATGGCTTATATGACCCCATGGGTTCAGTTATAGAAAATTGTTTTTCTAAAAAATTGTCTTCAATTATAACACCAGACTTCTGTGCTGCACATTGAATTTCCTTCATTAAGTTTTGGGCCCGGCCTCTTAATTCTAAACTATTTAAAACTAGATCGGTTGGGATTCCTCCGCCCACGATACAAAGCCCGTTAAAGGGTACATTCCAACAAAGCTTTCTCCACAATGCATCATCAAGAGAATCGGCCCGTTTTACTTTCACTCCCGCGTTTTCAAAGCAATCCACTATTCGGTTTGCTTCAGGTGAAAGGTTGGATCCAATCCGGCCGAATTGGACATACCCTGCAAATAAACTTTTGATAGTGGTAGGGTTTAATCGGTTAACGCAGGTAAAACAAAGACCGCCAACTACCAATCTATCCAGTCCAAATGCTTCGGCTAGGTTCTCCACATTACCCATTCCATTTTGTAAGGTTAAAAAAGATGTTTTTTCTCCAACCATCGGAGCAATTAAATCGGGGATATCGGGATTAGCGGTGGCTTTTGTAGCTATCATTACCCAATCACAGATTCCAATTTCGTTAGTATTTCTGTAAATAGAGGCATTATTTATCTTATTTATATCTCCACCAGTATATTGTTGAATAAGAGAAAATCCGTGCTTTTTCACTTCTTGGAAATTACTTCTTAAGTGAAAATGTACATCCTCTCCTGCCTGTTTAAGCATGAGACCATAAAAACTACCTATAGCACCACACCCAACCACGCCAATTTTCACCGACTCTCGGTTCATAAACTATCTATCGAAAGGTGAAACCATAACATTTTCCGCTTTTTGTGCAAGGTCCGGATAATCTAGTGTGAAATGTAATCCCCTACTTTCTTTCCTCTTCAATGCGGAACGAACAATTAATTCAGCGACACAAATCAAATTACGAACTTCCAGCAAGGGGAGATCCACCTTTGTATTCCAATGGTATTCATTAATTTCCCTTCTTAAATTACGAATCCTAGTTTGTGCACGCTCCAGTCGCTTGGTCGAACGAACAATTCCGACATAATCCCACATCGTACGCTTTAATTCATCCAAATTATGAGAAAGGACAACTCGTTCATCCGAAACTGGAACATCTCCATCTACCCACTCGGGTAAACCCACAGATTTTTCTTTCCTATCTTCAAGAAAAGCACAAACTGCTTCAGATCCACGATAAGCTAATACTAAGGCTTCTAATAATGAATTACTTGCCAATCGATTGGCACCGTGGAGTCCAGTACAAGCAACTTCGCCACAGGCATATAACCCTTTTAATTTAGTGGAACAATCAAGCTCAGTTGGAATGCCGCCGCATGAATAATGAGCGGCCGGTACAACAGGTACAGAATTTTGAGACGGATCAACTCCTCTATCCAAACAATTCTTATAAACATTTGGAAAACGGTCCGCAAAATCAATATTCATAGATACTGTGTCTAAATGTACAAAAGGTGCACCTGTACGCTTCATCTCCCGATCAATAGCGCGAGCAACTACATCCCGCGGAGCTAAATCTGCTAATGGATGATATTTTTTTAAAAACGCCCTCCCCTTTCCATCAATTAATTTTGCTCCTTCCCCTCGAACTGCTTCAGTAATCAAAAAACGATCTCCTTCTTGAGAATGAAAAGTTGTCGGGTGAAATTGAATAAACTCCAAATTCATCGACTCCAAACCCGCACGAGATGCAATAGCAACTCCATCCCCTGTAGCAATTGATGGATTGGTTGTATATAAATAAGTCTGCCCTGCTCCACCTGTGGCTAGGAGTACCGCAGGTGAGGCAATTGTTTTTACTTGCTGATCTAAACCATCATAAAAATACAGTCCTAAAACCCGATTATCCTGGCCCTCAACTTCAACTCCAAGCTTACGAGCTTTTTTTACTGTGATTAAATCGATCGCAAAATAATGTTCGAATAAATGGACCCCTTGCTTAGCGATTGCTTCCAATAAGGCTTCTTCGATGGCTTTACCTGTTACATCCTTAACATGCAATACACGTCTTTTACTATGACCACCTTCCTTACCAAGTGAAATCCTCCCATCATCCAAGCTAGAAAAAGACACACCTAAATTAATCAGGTCCTGAATTCTATCTGGCCCATCCTTTAATATTTCCCGAACTACATTTGGATCACAAAGGCCATCCCCTGCTTCCAATGTATCCTCTACATGTTTGTCCAAGTCATCTCCTGCGGAAGTAACCGCAGCAATTCCACCCTGTGCATAATTAGTATTCGATTCTGCCTTGTCTTTTTTAGTAAAGATAGCCACTCGATACCCAGCCTTGGCTACATTCAAAGCGAAACTAAGGCCAGCAATTCCACTACCCACAATTACGAGATCATATTCGCTTTCCGGTTTCATTAAGATATACTAAAGTCATAAAAGTTGGTTATCAATCAATCGAACTTTTTCAACCCATACAGCAAGAACAATGATAGAATCATTAGGAATAATATTGCTTATCGATTCCAAATTTTGCCTATCCACAATTTCAACATAGTCGACGCGAATTGATTTTCCCTGGTTTAAAATAGTTAGAACTTCATCTTTAATTTTTTCACATTCAAAACCCCCGTCCTTCACTAACTTAACTGCTCTTTGGAGAGATTTAAAAATGAATAAAGCATCTTCCCTTTGAACGGGTGAAAGATAGGAATTTCTCGAACTCATAGCCAAACCATCTTTTTCTCGTATTGTGTCACTAACAATTACATCGATAGAAAAATTCAGATCTTTGATCACCTTTTTCAAGACCGCAACCTGTTGGAAATCTTTTTGTCCCAGAGCAATCATATGGGGCTGACAGATATTGAAAAGCTTTGTACAAATTGTGGTCACTCCTCGAAAGTGACAAGGACGCGAAGCCCCACATAACCTATTGGTCAATTTTTCCTCAACTGTAAAAGTAGAAAATTGATCCCCGAATACATCTTCACTTTGAGGAACAAATAAAAAATCCACCTCTCTTTCTTCACTAAGTTTTATATCGCCCTCCAAGTTTTTTGGATATTTGTCCAAGTCTTCGCCTCGTCCAAATTGGGTGGGATTTACGAAAATGGAAAGAATAACAATGTCAACATGGTTAATTAATAAATCAACCAAGGAAAGGTGTCCTTGATGAAGAAAACCCATGGTGGGAACAAAACCGATTTTCTTTCCTTCTTTTCTCAGTCCAAGACTGATTTCTTGCATTTCATCAATA
>CACHJU010000075.1 GCA_902580225.1 uncultured Verrucomicrobiota bacterium | reverse complement strand
AAGGTAAATAATGAAATTTAAGATAAATAGAGACCACTTTAGTTCCGCTTTACAGTTAGTCACCAGTGTGGTCGGTGCTCGGAAAACCATGCCTATTCTCCAAAATGTATTAATAGAAGCTAAAAAAGGTCTTGTAAAATTAACAACAACAAATCTAGATTTAGGAGCAAAATGTTCAGTAAAAGCTGATGTTTCCGAAGAAGGGTCAATAACTTTACCTGTAAAAGAAATTGGAAGGATAGTTAGAGAATTAGCTGATATGGAAGTTAGTGTAGAAACTTCTGATAATACTAAAGCAACCATAAGTACAAGAGGTTCCGTTTTTAATGTGATTGGAATGGATAGTAAAGAATTTCCACCATTACCAGAATTAGAAGTACAAAAAGAGTTTTCTTTAAAAAGAAGTGAAGTTATTTCGATGCTTAAAAGCGTTTCATATGCTCAGTCAGTGAACGAAGAAAGATACATGTTAAAAGGTGTCTTTTTTCAATTTGATCAAAATATGCTTTCGTTAGTAGCAACGGATGGTCGAAGACTAGCTGTGACAAATCGAGAAATAAGTGTGAAGGAAGGTGAAGGGGGAGAATTTATTCTTCCATCACTTACAGTTAACGAAATTGAAAAATTACCAGATATTGGTAAAGAAATTAACATTTCTTTTACAGACAGACAAGTCGCTTTTGAATTAAAAATTGAAACAGATGATGAAGAATCTAGTGGTTTTAAAGAGTCAGTTTATTTAGTATCTAAAGTTGTTGAAGGAAAATATCCAAATTATAAACAAGTAATCCCTAAAGACGATTTTAATAATGCTGAAGTAGAAAGAGAACTAATGCAAGAGTGTGTGCATAGAGCCGCTTTAGTTTCTGACGAAAAAGTAACCTTAAGGATAAAGCCAGATGAAATGGAAATAACTGGACAGAGCGTAGTAGGAGACGCTTGTGAGTCCATGCCAATTAATTATAAGGGAGAAGAAGCAGCAGTATCGTTTAATCCAAGATTCCTATTAGATCCTTTGAAGTCTATAACAAAAGATAAAATATCTTTAGAGTTTAGAGATGATATGAGTCCCGGCGTTTTTAAAGTGAAAGATGAAGATAAAGAAAATTTAACTTTTCTTTGTGTTGTAATGCCCATCAGAACAGATTGAATTAAGGAATTAAGAACGATTCTTTTGGTAAAGGATTCGTATTTGACGGGTAAGAATAAATTTCACCTTCGTAATTTTTCAATAATATTTCCTCATTATCGTATTTTAATATATAATCTGGATTTATAGGTATTTTACCACCACCGCCTGGTGCATCAATTACAAATTGTGGGATACTATAGCCCGTTGTATATCCTCTTAATTCACTAATTATTTTTAGTCCAACCGATGGATCAGTCCGGAAATGTGCACTTCCCTCAATTAGATCACATTGATATAAATAATAGGGTTTTACCTTCATCATCATTAAACGATGAATTAGGCTTTTCATAATATTTGTTTTGTCATTTATGCCTTTAAGTAAAACAGTCTGATTCCCTAATGGAATTCCAGAGCAAACTAATTTTCTACAAGTATTATAAAGTTCCTCTGTGCACTCCTGTGGATGATTAACATGAATGCTTACCCAAAGATTCTCTTGTTCTTTAAAGATTGATAATAAATTGTCTGTTATTCTCTGAGGTAAAAAAACTGGGATCCTAGAACCTATTCTGACAAATTCAATATGATCAATTTTTCTTAAACGATTTAAAATATAATGAATCTTATTATCCGATAATAATAAAGGGTCACCCCCACTTATTAAAACATCTCGAATAGAATTATTATTTTCAATATATTCAAAACCAGCTTCAAGTGATGGATGAAAATCATAATTTTGAGCATTAGAAACTAATCTGCTTCGAGTACAATATCTACAATATGAAGCACATGTGCTAGTAACTAAAAATAATACCCTATCAGGATATCTATGTACAATTCCAGGAACAGGCATGGTATTTTCTTCACCAACAGGATCACTGAATTCACCGTCAGATATAATAGATTCCGATCCAGTTGGAATTATTTGTTTTCGAATAGGACAATTTGGGTTGTTAGGATCGATAAGATTAAAAAAATAAGGAGTGACTGAGACAGACAATTTATTTTGTGCAATATCAAATCCTTTTATTTCATTATCAGTAAGTTGTATGTATTCTTGAAAATGTTCTTTATGAGTTAACCGATTTCTAATTTGCCATTTCCAGTTAAACCATTCTTCATCTGCAATACTCGACCAATGTCCTTTCCCGGTGAACCAATTTTCCTTTTTGTCTATAGGATACATTTATACTAATTAATAGATGTAGAATACAAAACTTCAACTCTTACTTTAAAAAATACGGATAACAGAAATTTGATAGATAATTTAAAATGAAAACAATTTATATATTTTTTTTATTACTAACAGCAAAACCAATATGTGCATTAGTCGAAAGCTACTCAATAAATGATATTGAAACATTTAAGTTAAAAAGCGTTGAAGGAAAATTTTATACAAAAGAGAATTTAAAAGGTAAGTTTGGAACAATTATAATATTCCTTTCAAATCACTGTAGGGTATCTCAAAAGTTTCAAGATTATATAATTTTAATGTGTAATATTTTAGAAGAAAAAGGTATTAAACTATTTGTAGTTTCTCCCAATTTTGAAAAAGCAATTTTGCCTGATGAACTTGCATACACTGACTCTGGGGATTCATTTGAGGAAATGAAGGAAAGGGCAAATTGGAAAAAATATAATTTTCCTTTCATTTATGATGGAGAAAAACAAATTATAACAAAAAGTTTAAATGTAAAAATTACTCCAACTGCATACTTGTTTAACAAATTTGGAAAATTGATCTATTCAGGAAGACTAGGAAATCATGATAAACCATTTGAAATAGAAAACTCTGAACTATATCAGGCTGTTAAAAGATTGCTTATTGGAGACTTTAAATATGTTAGAACCAAAGTTTTCGGAACTTCGATTAGATTTCAAGAAGATATGAAATTGGTTGAAAAAGTTCATAAAAGATATGCTCATGAATCAATATATTTGAACTATGGAGATGAAAGAAAACTAAATTTCTTTTTAAAACAGAATACTAATTACCCAAGATTTTTTTACATATGGAGTATACATGATAACCCTGCACAAACTCGGGAAAATTTAATTACTATTTCTTCTTCTTATAAAATTTTTCGAAAGCGAGGATTAAAAGTTTTTACTGTTTGTATATGCGAGGAAGAGGAGAAAAAAATTGCACTCGAAATATTAAAGAGAGCACAATTGTCTAGCCTAAACTTTTATACATCTGGAAATGAAATTTCAGAACTAAGTAATTTACGAAGTTCAGGTGGCTATAAAACAACTCCGTTTTGCAGATTACTGCATGGTGATGGCAAATTTGATTATGGAACAAATGGCTTAATAACGCAGAAAAAATTAAAAAATTCGTTTTTAAGTGCTTTAAATTTGGAAGAATACAAAAAGAACCAAAAGTGAAACAGGAACTAAAAGATAAGTTATATATTTAGTGACCGATGTTTTCTCTAGATGATTAAAATAAAGAAAAAAAGAAAGTGGGTATAAAAGATGAACAATATTATTTAGAGGGATTTTATCGGCAAATTTAAAAAAAGTTAAACCATTATACGAAAATTTATTAGCAGCAAAAACCATTATATTATAATTTATATTAATAAAAAAGTTAATTAAATCTATACTAATAAAAAAACTGACTACTAAATTTATAAAGATCAAAATAATTTGGGCAAAAACAAAAGGAACTAATAGAACATTTATAAAAATAGAGCCAGGTACAATTATTTGAAAACAATCAAAAATTAAAAGAAGACTACCACAAAATGCAGCATAACTTATCATGAATGAGCTTTTGATAAAATAGAGAATATGTTTTTTTCCAACATTTAAGCCTTTGCTAAAAATTAAAATTGACAAAACGACTGTATAAGAAAGTTGAAAGCCAATAGTAAGCAAGACTTTTGGGTCAACAAAAAGCACTAATAATGCTGACATAGAGAGTGATGCAAGTGTATTTTTTTTCTTAAAAACCACGATAGATATTTGCCAAACTGATATCATTATGAACGCTCGAACTGCGGATGGTGGATAATTTACAATATCTAAATATAAAACTAGAACAAAAGATACTAAAGATTCGGATATTAATCTGTGCTTAAAACCTAACCCAAAAATATTTTTAAAAATTATATAGATAAAGCCAATATGTAACCCACTTACAGCAAATAGATGCATGGTACCACTATATTTAAAAGCATTTATTATATCGCGGTTAACCATATCAGTTTTACCTAAAAATATAGCTTTTTGAAATTCTATTAATTCTTCATTTACTTTCTTCGACTTTTCAAAAGTATTATTTATATATGTACCTAATGGTTCTATAATAAAAT
>CACHJU010000074.1 GCA_902580225.1 uncultured Verrucomicrobiota bacterium | reverse complement strand
GTGAAGACATTAAAGGCGAACTTGAATCTCATGGGTATGAGGTGGATTCTTTTGATGTCCGAGACGGAATTGATCAATTACCCAATTACAAGAAAGTGCTTATTGGTTGTCCAACTTGGAATGTTGGCGAACTTCAGGACGACTGGGATATGTTGTTGGAAGACTTCAAAAAAGTTAACTTTGAAGGCGTCACTGGTGCTTTTTTTGGAGCAGGGGATCAATATGGATACAGCTGTAATTTTTTAGATGCAATTGGTATTCTCTCTAGGGAATTTATGAAGAACGGGGGAACCTTGGTGGGCAGGTGGTCAACCGAAGGTTATGAATTTGATGAATCGATCGCTTTGGAGAACGGCGAATTTTTAGGCCTGGGTCTTGATTATGACAATCAAGATACCCTGTCAGAAGAAAGAATCAAAGGTTGGGTAAATCAAATACAAGCCGAGTTCAAATAATCTTTAGTTTTGTGAACCACGAAGTTGTTTATTCGCGTTTACCAACCGTGGTATTTTTATAACTATTTGTTCCAATCTCGGGGAGACAATTGTCCAAGAATTGAAAATTTATCCTTACCCTTGGGCTCGATTATAAAACAAACACCCTGTGGTTCCGGATAAATCCCAGTAGCTGCTTCAAATGGGTCATCATGGGCAACAATCACCATATTTTTCCCTTTTTCAGGCTTGTTCGATAGAAAAGGGGCCACCCGTTTTTTCATCTTCGCCATTTGCTCGTCGGTGAATTCTGCGAAGGGTAGAAAGTTTAAATCCGCGTTTTTCTCATATTCCCCAAATGCGAGCCAAGCAGTCTGCCAGGCCCGGAAATATTCACTGGTAACCACTTTTTCGACCGGGATGTTGTAAAAACGAACCGCGTTCCCGATGTGAACCGCTTCCTGCCATCCCTTCTCGCTGAGAACCCGTTGGGTTGATCCATCATTAACATCTGCTTTTACCTGATCGGCATAATCCTTTTCAGTAGTTGCATGCCTAAAATATAAAACTAAACCACCTTTTTGCATCCGCTTAATCAGGGCTTCTCTTGGTAAACTACTTTTAGAAGTATCCGCTTTGCCATGGCCGAATGGAAGCAAAAAAGTTAATAAGAATACTACAATAAATGGAAAAATTCTCATTAATCACTTTTAATGAGACTGAGTCTCAATCGCAATCTTAATTTATTAAAATATTGTAATTTATTTTATAACATTAAATCTAGAGCACCAAATTTCGGCTAGAAAGCGGTCATAAGTGAATAAATTTTCATATTTCTCACATTTAATTTCAAATGAAAAAGGGAAAGGGTTTAAAAGATAGTCGGTGATTAAGAGCCAATTGATTAGGCAAGCACCTGTCTGATCACATGCCCATGCACGTTGGTCAAACGACGTTCCAATCCATTATGGTAATAGGTTAAACGTTCATGATCTAGACCCATCAAATGTAAAATTGTGGCATTAAAATCATAAACACTTGATTTCCCCTTCACGCTTTTAAAGCCGAAATTATCACTCTCTCCGTAGCTGTATCCTTTTTTGACGCCGGCTCCAGCAAAGAAGCAAGTAAAGGCGTCAGGATTATGATCCCGACCGGTTCCATTTCCTTGCAAAAAAGGCATTCTTCCGAACTCGGTGCACCATACAACGAGGGTATCTTTTAACATTCCCCTTCTTTTCATATCACTGATCAGTGCTGCCGTCGGTTGATCCATAATTTCAGCCTGCATCGCATGAGTCTTGTCAATATTACTGTGGGAATCCCAATTAGTAATCCCGTTTCCACCCGAGGGATCGCTTCCATTAAATAATTGAACCACTCGTACCCCTTTCTCTAGTAAGCGCCTTGCCAAGATACAATTCTTGGCATACTCCTTTTTCAAATTAGTCCCGGAATCTGTGCCATATTCTTTTTGAATTGAAACCGGTTCGTTGGAAATATCCATGACATCAGGTATTGATGTCTGCATTTTACCCGCCAGTTCATAACTGGCAATACGGGCGGCTAAATCTGCATCTCCAGGATATTGCTCCATATGTTTTCCATTAAGCCGTTGTAATAAACTGACTGTCGACCGGTCGTCGGCAGAAGTGTAAGAAGCCGGACGGGATAAATTTGAAGGGGGATTCTTAGCGTTAAAATCAGTTCCCTGAAAAGCAGCCGGTAGAAAACCGTTTCCAAAATTATTCTTACCCGAACGGGCGGGTCCGCGTGGATCATTAATGGCCACAAACGCAGGTAGTTCCTCATTTTCAGAGCCCAAAGCGTAAGTTGCCCATGCACCGAAAGAAGGAAATCCTTCCATAGTGAAACCGGTGTTTAAAAAATTCTCACCCTGTGGATGAGCGCTTGTCTGGGTATGCAGAGAATGAACGAAACAGAAGTCATCCGCCAAATTACCCAAATTAGGCAATAGATCTGAAATCATTTTACCACTCTTGCCTCTAGGCTTAAAATCCCAAAATGGTTTGGCAATATTTCCTGATGGCCCTTCAAAGGTAACCGCGGGCATCCCAGGTGGTTTTTTTCCATGAAATTTAATCAAGTCCGGCTTGTAATCAAAAGTGTCAACATGACTAACCGCACCGGGGCAAAATATAATCAGAACCTGTTTCGCCGGAGTTTCAAAATGAGCATCCCTTGAAGAGTATGGATTGTCCGGATCGATATCGGGTCGAATCGGACTTTTACCGCTAAAATTGGTGGGGTCACTTGATGCAAATAATCCATCTTGGCTTAATAATTGAGACAATCCGAGAGCCCCAATAGAAAAGCCCGTATTTTTCATAAACCCACGGCGGTTCAGAAGGGACCGGCCAATCGGTGAAATGTTTTCTTCATTGTGAATCATAATAAAAAAATATCAGGGTAAGAATGCAAATTCGTTGGAGTTGATAAGGGCCCGACAGACAATTTCCAACCCTCGATCTTTTGCCACTTCCAGTGAAGCTTCTAATTCGTTTTTACTTGGTCTGCGAGTGAATATAAGTTCAAATGCTCGGATAACCGATTTTTTAAGGTTATTTCCAGAATCCATTTGTGCTCGATCTGCCAGGTGCTTGGCCTGATCAACCACAAAGGCACTGTTCATAAGATTTAAAGCCTGCAAAGGAGTTGTGGAAACTGGTCTTTTTGCTCGAACCTGTCCACAATCTGGAAAGTCAAAAGCGGTGAATATCTGATCGTCGACTCTACGCATACGTTCCTGATAGATCATTCTTCTCCAAGTCTCTGGACCAAAATTATTGACCACTTCCCACTGGGCATAGGTTTTTTTTACATTGTGAATACGGTAACTCCTTCCACCCATTTCCCTGTTTAATTTTCCGGAAGCTAACAAAATTCCATCGCGTATGACCTCGGCTTCCACACGACGGGGGGGAAACCGCCAAAGAAGTGAACTAGTGGCGTCTTTTTCAAGCCCGATTTTAGAGGGTTTACTTGATCTTTTAAAAGCATCTGAAGTTACAAATAAGCGGATCAATTCTTTCATGGACCAGGGAGTCCCCTCAGGACGGGAGGGTGTGGAGAATTCAGCGGCAATCCAGTCAAGCAGTTCAGGATGGCTGGGAGGTGCACCCGCACGACCAAAATCTCCACCTGTCACGACCAGACCAGCTCCAAAAATATGCTGCCATATTCGATTGGCCATCACACGGGCAGTCAGCGGATTGTTTGGATCCACAACCCATTTGGCAAATTCCGCACGGCGTGAACGACCACTCGCCTCATTTCCAATTCCCAACTCACCTGCAAGAATTTTGGGTCCGGCAGGGAGAACTACATCCCGTGGATTTTCCGGGCTTCCCCGATGCAATACATGAGTAACCTTAGGTTTAATAAAACTACCCACAAAACTTGGTCTTGGGCCTTCCTCAGACAAACGATAGGCTAAATGATTAATTTCCTGAATGGCATTTCCAAAGTGTTTGTCTTTTGCAACTTCGTCACGGATTTGTTTTATGGAAGCAACCTCTTCCCATGTGCCATCCGCTAATTTTACATTAACTAAAAATTGATCAAAATTGAATTTGTTTTTCTGTTCAAGGTAATCAGTCTCATAATAATATTCACGGTTGGAACTCATACGCAACCTTCCCACCTTGACTGGGGAATCAAAAGTGAATTCGAGCCATGGATTTTGTTTTTTTTCTTTGTTGTAACTGGCCTGCCAGCGTTGTGTTCCATATTTTCCATCTATAACCCGGGTAACTGGGAAACGATCACCTTGTTGAGCAAAAGCAATGTCAGTCCTAACTGTTGTGCCATTGGATGCACTGGCTAAGTTGAAATCCTCTGTGGGCAGACCGAAAATTTCAACTTCATCTAACCCAACATATCCAGACCAAAAATTAAGCCTCAATCCGACCGCTTCAACTGGTTTCCAGTGAACTTCCTTGTAGCCTCCCCAATCTTCTTCCCAGGATTTAGTTTTATTTCTGATTATGTTCCGATTCTTAGCAATTCCTTTCCAAATCACCTGAGCACTTTCCCGTCGTGGATGTTCTTCTGAAAATTCCGGAAAGCGGCTTCCAAACTCA
>CACHJU010000073.1 GCA_902580225.1 uncultured Verrucomicrobiota bacterium | reverse complement strand
GCTTTTTGACGAGAACAGTCGGACCAAAATTAATCAGAGCGGGAATCAAATGGGTCAAAGTAATCCCTGGAATTCTCCTTTGGAACCATTAGACAAACCAGCAATTTCGTTTGAAAAAATCAACAAGGTCCTCGGGACCCCGATGTTTGCCGACAATTTACTTTGGGATGACGATCCGAGTGCAGTCGCATTACGCTTGGGATGGCCGAGAGAATCTTCTACAGAGACTTCGCAAAGCTATCGTCTCTACGCTCCAGCGAATTACAAGTTTGCATCGGCTCGTCCCTACTCAGCAGCCCTTTTCGGTGGTCGGGCGAGCACGACGGGAGCATCTTTAGTTTTTGCGAATAAGGGTGATTGCTTTGCCTCGGTGGGGGTTGGAGAGGAGCATTTTAAGAAGGGAAAAGTGACCAGGGATCCCAAAGTGCTGGAGTCCTGGATCGAACGGGATGAGGAATTGATTATTGAAAGAATGGAATCTTTGCTGGGTAAGGCAAGAAGGCAAAATTACGGACAGGGGTCGGCCAAGCGGAAGGTATCACGCTGGGATTGGTCGGGTCATAGCTTTCTTCTTTCAGTGGCGGAAGGGGACTTTGTGAGCTTGGCAATGGAAACCATTGAAAGAGCCAATGCCCGAGGGAAGGCTCAAAAGGTAGCCGACATGCACATTCGCCGGGTACACCGGGCAAATGTGGAACGCCGTGACAATGGGGATGTGGTCATTCGCAATATTCCGATGGTGGATCAGGGACCAAAGGGATACTGTGTTCCCGCTACTTTTGAGCGTTGTATGAGATATATGGAAGTACCCGCGGATATGTACCTGTTGGCAATGGCGGGCAGTACAGGATTGGGTGGGGGGACGCACACACCAACCCTAGTCGAGTCAGTTCAAAAGGAAGTCTGGTCGGCTGGTAGGACATTTAAGCCTTTGAAGGGACATCCTTCCTTCAAAGAATTAATGCGCTTCATTGACTCGGGCATTCCGATCTTATGGGGTCTTCATTCGACGGATAAATTTAACCGTATTGCAAATGAGAAGACGAGAGAACGGGTTGGAGTGAGCCCGGACAGTTGGAAGCAGAGGATTAAAAACGCTGCTAAGGAGGTAAAGGATTTTGCTAAGCCACATATTTCCGAGGCTAGGCATATCTGTATTATTCACGGATTTAATAAAGAGACGGAGGAGATCGCCTTTACTGATTCGTGGGGGGATCGCTATAAGGAAAGATGGGTCGGGGCGGAGGAGGCCCTGCATTTCTCTCAAAACAACTGCTGGGTGATTGAATACTGAATTTCAGAAAAAATCCTTTTCGCAGGCATGTACGAAGGATTCACCAACTGCTTTAAGTTCCTCCCATTCTTTTCGGATTTTTTTACTATCCTCCTCACAAATCTTACTGTCATTCCGGTTACTTTCGGAAATAACCTGAAGTAAGTCGGAAAATTCACGGACTAGTTTTTGGGTATGAGCAAATAAATCCCTTGTGGGATTTTCCTCGGTCGCCGGATTTGGACAGTAAAACCCATCCGCTTTTTGGCAAAGCCAGGAAATGATCTGTTCATCCCCAGTGGCTTCAAATATTTGGGCGAGTCGGTCGAGTGGATTGGTGGCACCGCTATCCGTAGGCTCGGAGCCCGGTTGGCACCACTTATAGAGCAGGGAAGGAGAGACCCCTAGGTCGGATGCAATTGTTTTTACGCCGACATCCTCGACAGATTGTTTGAGAACTTCATGAGATTTCATTTATATAAAGTAGAACAATTCTGACATGTAAGTACCATTATAAAAAGTCGGAAAAACTGGAATGTATCTATATTTAACATTATAATAATCAGAACCAAATTCGAAAACTTGAACCCAAGGTCCATCCACGATATTGGGTGGATCCGTTCGAACTTAGATCATCGTGTTGGATGCCGCTGATCAATTTTAGATTTTCTCCGCAGAAGTAGTAGTTGAGTCCAAGATAAAATGCCTGATGTTTATCTCCTCTTCCACCATTAAGATCAATGGTTCCATTCCTTTTGTCAGATAGGGGGGCATAACGGCTGTTTAATTTTAAGCCCTCGGTTTGTTTGGACTGTTGGTATAGATAACGGCCAACACATTTGAGCCTGTTCTCCTTGATCCAATACATTGGCATTAGTACAAGACCTCCAAAATCTCCCTCGCGCTCGGAGCTTGTCTGGTCACCATTGTTACCGAAGGCAACGGTAGAATGCAGGGCCCATGGCCCATTTCCGAGACGATTAACCAATGAAACAGCCCATTCATTTCCTCCAGCTAGACGATCTTCATAGATAGAGCCATCCTGTCGGTAATAAGAAAGCCAAAATTCCTTGAGGTCGAAAGTACTGTTATCGGAATGATCGGCAAGCCATGAGACATAGTAAACTTTACTGTCATTCCATCCGCCAATATAATCATCGTAAGTACCCGAAAAAACCGCGATATCAAAAGTGTTTGTGTCTGCCCTCCACTTTATCCAAGTAGCCATAGGGTTTCCTTTTTCGCGGTCGTAGAGCCAGAGTTTATTGGAAAAAGAGGATCGTTCCAGACAGTTGATCATGGTTGAGGATCTTTGCCATTCGTCTGCCATTCTTCCCGTTCGACGACCGTATCCGATTTCCATGGAGTCCAAACTTGGAATTGCCCAAAATTTACCGGCGTTGAAAGTGATGTTTGCTGCCCGATAGGTCTCATGTCCCCATTGGCGATAGGAACCACCGGATGAGCTGGGGTGATTATGTCTGTCGTTCGATAATTGGCTTACCACCTTGAATTTCCAATAAGTCCCGAATGATCCAGTAAGACCCATCCAAAAACGCCGGAATTCCTCAAAGTCATCCTTGAAATCCTTACCTTTCCCATCCTTTCCGGAAATGTGGCCAACCTGGTGTTGATAGGAGAGAAAAAGCTTGGCGTTTTGCAAAACTTTTCCATCGGGGTTTTCATAAAACCGACCAAAGTGTTTAAGCTTGGGGCAGATTTCTTCCTTCATTTGGGCAATGGAAGATTGGATCATCGTAAGGGCAAGAAGAAAGATAAGAAAATGGTGCAGGAGCCAGTTTTTTAAAAATGAGGGCATTTTTCGACTAAAGTGGTTGAGCTAAATGAGTCAACTTCCATTGATCTATCGTCTTTACTTAAATTTATTATACATCTAGAAATATCCGATGAAACCACAAGAATTTTTACTTCATGGTGTGTTTGGTCCACATTCAGGTGACAAGCAGACATTGCAAACTCAATTGCACTGGACTTTGCGAATAACAGCAGCCCTTTGTTTTATAGGACACGGAACCTGGGGGTTGATTACCAAGTCCGGATGGTTACCCTTTTTTGCTTCCCAAGGAATTGAGCCGGAAATTGCTTGGAAATTACAACCTTTGATTGGATTATTTGATATTTTGATGGCGGTTATTTTGCTAAGGACGCCAAATCGGACAGTTCTCATTTGGATGTTCCTTTGGGCCCTGTGGACCGCTATTTTGAGACCTCTTGCCGGAAATCTCGAAAAAGTGCAGGTGGATGGTGAATGGATTGTTCAATTAGCGACAGAATCCATGCGGGTGGCCAAGATGCAGACTTGGGAGTTTTGGGAACGGGCAGGTAACTGGGGCCCTCCTTTTATGCTTCTTGTAATGGGAGGGGTCTTTACTTTGAGTCGAAAGGATTTACTTGAATCTTACAAAGAACCGAAATTAAAGGATTCGACTATCGATACGATTTTTTTCCTTTGTAAAGCCTGCCTTGCTTTTCTTCTTATTGGGCATGCCGGATTCGGGTTTGCGGTAGAAAAGAAAATGCTGATCGATCATTGGCAGTCCATTGGAGTGAACGCCGATGTGACCTTTATTACTCAAATTGGATATGCGGAATTTGCTTTGGGTGTGCTTATTTTTTTAGCTCCGATTCGTCCATTAATTTTCTTCGCATTAGGCTGGAAGCTTTTTACTGAGTTTTTGTATGTCCCGGACGACACGGTTGTGGGGCAGGGAATCGTCAATATTTTTGAATGGATTGAGCGGTGGGGAGACTATGGAATTCCCTTAGCAATGATCTACATTCTGTCTTATCGAAAAGCCAAATCGGCTTCGCAAACTATTTAAAGCGTTAAAGCGGCTAACTGGCTCGATGAATTTCTTCTTTTTCCTTCTCAGCCTTGTTCTCTAGAGTGGCGATTTCCTCGGCGACTTGTCTGCGCAAGAGATCTACTTCTTCCTGATTTTCTTTTGGCAGTAATTGAGAAAGGCTTTTCTCGAGAAAGATTTTTTTTTCCGCTACCTTTGCTTTGTAAATTGAGTCAATCTCAGCGATTTGTTTTTTTTGTTCGTCGGAAAGCGGTGCGTCTCCGCCTCCCATTCTTTCCATAGCTAATTCAAAGGAACTTTTCATGGAACATTATTTAGTTCAGATTTTAATAAATGGGAAGGTTCAAATATTTGAAGAATCGTTTCCCCCTGTCTTTTTTCAATAATATACGAACCTTTCCCTTCTTGAAAAGTAACATATAATGTGGAATAATTAAAAATATCTTTACCCACTTTTAGAGTTACTTCCCCGGAAAATAGATAGCCTCCCTCTTTTTTTAATTTCATTGTTTTAGAGGATATCAATAAATCCATTTGCTCCTTGAAATGAATATGGACCTTAACTTTTCTGGCCTGCAAAAATCGTATAGCTTCTTTTTTATGAAATTGTTTAATGTCCCTCCACAGAGATTGGCTTTGCATATTATCCATTTTAATATGAACGGATAAATTCTCGATATAAAAAAATG
>CACHJU010000072.1 GCA_902580225.1 uncultured Verrucomicrobiota bacterium | reverse complement strand
AAAAAATTTCTTTAAAAGATAATTTACAAATTTATACTGACCGTTTTGGAGTTTCAGTGTATTGTAATATGATGTCTCAAAACACGATTATCACTCTCATTCGTCATGGGGAAACCGAATGGAATTTGTCCGGTCGATGGCAGGGTCATGCTGATTCTCCATTGTCTCCACGTGGGATAGCTCAGGCAGAAGCACTAGGTGAAAGAATTAAAGTTGAACAGTTTGATTTTTATTACTCAAGTGACTTAGGACGAGCGGTTCATACCGCTAAATTGGTTGGTGGGCCTTCCGAAATGGTGGCTGAATCCAATGAAGGTTTACGCGAGCGAGATCTTGGGGTTTTGGAAGGATTGAATACAAAAGAAATGTTGGACAGATATCCCGATATTTATAAATCCTTTCGAAATGATGGTCCTGAATTTGTAGTTCCTGGCGGTGAAAGTTTTCTTCAGTTTTATGAACGTTGTGCTACCTCGATTGAAGAAATTGCCAATAAGCATAGCGGGTCTAAGATTGCCTTGGTAACTCATGGAGGTGTACTTGGGGCCGTTTTTCGTTATGTACTTAAAATCGACCTCAATGCGGATCGGAATTTCGTCTTGTTGAATTGTTCCCTTAACCGAATTGAAAAAAAAGAAAAGGTTTGGAATTTAGTCAGTTGGGGAGATGTGGCTCATTTAAAAGAATTAGATTCTTTGGACGATGCATAATTTAATATTCCATCTGTTGAACGCACATTTCTATTAGCTTTTACATTCAGCAAAACTCTTTTCGGAATATGGATTTACTAAATTTCAAAATCCGAAATTTCAAAAAAGTAAATTTTATTATGAACTGGTTGAAATGAGTTCGTATTTAAAGTATTGATTTGATTAATGTAAGTTTTATCCAAAGATTCATATGCATCGAGATCGGAGAATAAAATGGCATCTGTTTTTCTAGAATTTCCATGTTCGAAAATTTTTTATGCTTTCCACTCAAGTGCTCGAATCGAAAAATTTTCGAAGTCAAGTGGCGTGGGACAACTTTTGTCATTTTTTGCCATCATTGAGCCTAGGGTAAACAAAGGGGAACAAAGAATTGAACTGATTTTAAAGCAAAACGAACGACGAGAATCTTCATAAAGTCTTTTAGTGTTCATGAGGCACTGCAATTCACGAGTGAGAGGGAGGGCAAGGTAGAAAAATTAAAGTCATTAATTTAAGATTGAAATAGCTTCGTTTTTTATCTCCTCAAATGATTGGGTTGAGATTTTTCTATTCGGACCGTACCCGCTTTTTTTTCTGTTTCTCTAATTAGATCAAAAGTAAAAAACTTAATTTAAAATACCGCTTTTTCCAAAATAATTTTCTTCATACAATAGAATACAATAATGAAAATAGAGGAGATAATTAATTTCATTTGGTATGATTTTTAATAATACTGAGAAACTATTTATTGTTTTTTAAAAAAAATAAAATAAAGGGTTGCTTCCGAATATCGGATGAATTTATATTTTAATTTAGATGAAAGAAAGTGATGATATGCAACTTGAGGAATTTAAAGTTGTTTACAAATTGGAGGGTTCAGTTGATCTTGCAACTAAGTATTTTATGGCTAATCAAACCGAAGACGCGAAGAAAATGTTTTCATTTGTGTGCGAAAAAAATGATTTAGATTCTACAGTACAAAGTATTGAAAAGTGGAATCGTTGGAGTTCCAAATGGGAAATCCAAGAAGATGTAAACAATTAATTTCTTCATTCCAAATTTTTTTAATTTAATTTTCAGGAATTATTTCCAGTATGGTTTGAAATTTCTTTTAATTTATATTAATATGTATTCATGAAATCAAACAGAGAGCCCGATCTGGAAGAATTCAAATTTCATTATCATTTTGAAAACACTGTTGGTTCTTCCGACAAATACTTCATGGCACATAATTTTGCAGAAGCACAGAAAATGTTCGATTATGCTTGCTGTAAAAGACAATTGCATCCCCATCTTGACAGTGTCGAAAAATGGAATCGATGGAAAAATACTTGGGAACTAATTAATTTCTCTAAATCTGAAAATTCTTTAAACTAATTTATAATTCAGGTTTTGATTAGGTTTTTAGTTTCTATAGGTTCTCCATTGTTGTATTTGTAAGCCCACAACTTACCATCAAAACCTACACATCCATCTAGGCATATCAGGTTTTTTATAATTTTTGTTTCTTGTGCTGGTAAACAGTAATGCCCAAAAAAAAGTGGCTTTTCTGTAATTTTATATTCCTCACAATTTAAAATTTCATTGTTTGCAAATTGTGAATTGATTAGCTCCTTACTAGCAGGAAATATATCTTTACCAGTAAGATTCTTTTTTTTATCCCACCATCTTATTCTTGCTTTCTGTCGTTTAATTCCAAATCGATCACGATAGATAATTTCTTTAGGAACATTCACTTTTATTCCCTGTAATATATTCCGAACCGCTCTTTTATTATCTGAATTTGGAATCATAGTTGAACTGATAAAATTGTCATTATTTGTGTTTTCTTTTTTCAATTTCTCAATTGAAGAAAAATGCCATGCGGCATGAACGACTCTAAAATTTGGGAATTCTAAATATAATGGCAGTGATTTTATCCATGGGATAAATGGACTAATTTTTACACTTATCTCAGTGGGATTTAAGACAAATCTTTGCAACAAGCTAAATTCATGATTTCCAAGAACACAAAAAGCTTGTTTGTTAGAGTGCATATTTTGAATAACTTTCAAAACCCTCGGCGTATTCGGACCCCTGTTGATGAAATCGCCTACAAAGATAACTTTTCTTTTCTGAGGATGATAAAAACCATCTCTGTTTTCTTCATAACCTAATTTTTTGAGTATGCCTTTAAGTAGCAAATCATGTCCATGAATATCTCCAATAATATCATAATCGTTCATAAATCTAATATTTATGACCTTGTTTAAATTAGTGAAAGGACCATTTTAGAATTATGTATAAGCGTTATTTTTTTTAAACCCTGACGTTTCAAGCTAAACATTAGTTTTGCGAAGAATGTTTGGTCAATATTTTATTGATTCTAACACATAACTCATAATGAACACATCGATTACCGACGAAGACAAATCCTTCAATAAAGCTAGGGTGGGAAATGTGTTATTGCCGAGTGGAGAAATTTCGACCCCTGTGTTTATGCCAGTGGGTACTCAGGCGACGGTTAAAGGTATTATTCCTCGAGATTTAAAAGATGTGATCAAAGCTTCCATCATTTTGGGTAATACATACCATCTAAATCTAAGACCAGGTGTAGAAGTAATCCGAGAGGCGGGAGGGCTTGCTTCTTTCATGAATTGGAATGGTCCGATATTGACTGATAGTGGAGGATTTCAGGTTTTCAGTTTAGCTAAGTTGCGTAAATTAAATAATGAGGGAGTTTTCTTTCATTCGCATATTGATGGTAGCGAAATTTTTCTTGGTCCAAAAGAGGCAATCCGAATTCAGGATTCACTCAGTTCGGATATTGCAATGTGTCTTGATGAATGCCCTCCGGCGGATGCTTCTAAGATTGAAATAGCCAAAGCGGTTGACCGATCATCAAGTTGGGCAAAATCCTGTTCAGCAGAATGGTCTCAAACGAATGCTCTCGATGACGGACGGAAGCTTTTTGGCATTGTTCAGGGAGGGCGTTTTCCAGAACTTAGAAAACGGTCGGCGGAAGAATTGCAGGAAATTGGGTTCCCTGGATATGCGATAGGAGGTGTTAGCGTGGGCGAGTCAGAAGAGGAAATGTTAAAACAAGTATGTTTTACTGAGCAATTCTTACCTAAAAATAAACCCAGATATGTAATGGGTGTGGGCACGCCAACACAATTATTGAAGATGATTGGTTATGGAATAGATATGTTTGACTGCGTTCTTCCAAGCCGGGCAGCCAGACATGGAACTGCATACACCTCAAGCGGTAAAATTAATATCCGAAATGAAAAATTTCGATTAGATTTTAGTCCATTGGATAAAGAAACTGATTGTTTTGTATCGCAAAATTTTTCTCGAGCTTATATCCGTCACCTTTTTATGACCAAGGAATCGCTAGGGGGAGTTTTACTTACCCTGCATAATCTTCGATTTTATGTCAAACTTATGGAAGAGGCAAGGGAACAAATTCAACTTGGAAAATATTCTGAATGGGCACCTAGTTGGATAAAGAATTATAATTCAGGAATAAAGTGAAAAAGCTCGCGTGAAACTCGACCTTTTCAAATATTCAAAAAGAAACTATTTTCGAGAAGGGGCTTTAAGTTCGGAATCTTTAGGACCTGCGTTTTTGGGTGCTGATCCTTTCCATTCACAAACATAACCCTTTACCTTGCCTGAAAAATCAGTGGTATCAGCCCATTTCCCTGACTTGCCGTCAAGAACTAAAAAATTGAATCCGTTAGTCCCCGCAGGTTGTTTCTCTCCCCAGTACTTGAATTTAAAAGGTTCTCCATTATCCCAGGTCCATTTACCTTCCTCAAACTCATCAGTACCACCCAACCATATCAGGTTATCTTTAGCCATTCTCCTTACAAATTCATTTTCTTGTTCAGTGGAAATTACAACAAGTTCTCCTCCAATATCATCGCATGCAAATTTTGCTTCCCACCAAGTGCTGTTAGTGTCAAGGAAAGCTTTGTAATGACTTCCCCGGAAAGCAACTGAATCCTCGGGTGGTTCGACTTTGTCAGCAAAGAGTGAGCCGGTGATTATAAAAGCAAAGCAGGAGAAGATGATATTTTTATTTATTAATTTCATTTCAATTATTTACTTATTAAAAAAAGAATCGAATTTCGCAACAAATTTTGAAGCTTTTTACAAAAAAACTTAATCGAATATAAATGCCTTTATCTTGACTATACTAAGGGTTTTACCCACCATATGCATTTTACTTGAAGTAAAAA
>CACHJU010000071.1 GCA_902580225.1 uncultured Verrucomicrobiota bacterium | reverse complement strand
GTGTGATTAATAGTAATAATAGCTTAAGAGTTGGAGGCGAAAATATTTTAGACCGGGCTGTGATTGAAGTTGAAGCACCCTCAGTTGATGAATCGGAGAAAGGAGGGCTTATTGCAGTTGATTTTGACTCTCCCCAGCAAGATAAAAATACTTTGGGATCGAGTGCAAGTATTGTGGATTATTTAGGATCCGGTACCAGTTCTTCGATCCCTCTTCCTTTAGAAGCTAGTTCTGCAGTTGGAGATAGCGGTGGACCAGCATTTCTATATAATAACCAAGCATGGAGGACAGTGGGTGTGGTTTCTTACGGTACATCAGACTCTACTTATGGAGATGTAACGGTTTACACCCGGGTGGCCAGTCATCTGGAATGGATTCAAAGTTATTTACCAAATTGGACTCAGGCTCAGCATACAGAGTATAATGGATGGCTTAATTTGGATTGGTTTGGGTCCTTTTTTACCTTAATCAATGGATGGAATTTTCATGTTGTTCATGGTTGGCTATACACTTCCAATACGGATGGAGAATCCTTATGGGCTTGGCAGGGTGATGAATTGGGATGGTGGTGGAGTGGAATGGGAGTATATCCTTACATTTACTCCACTAATCTTAAAAAATGGATTTATGTAAACATTACATTGTCTTCCAAAAATTTGCTTACTTATTATGACTATGAGTCGAAAAATTGGGTGGAGCTCATTATCTCACTTTGAAATGCAACTCGCACTTTTACTAAACCTTTTTTAAAGAATTATTCCTAGATATGGATCCAATTTTTAGCATTTTTAAAAAGCGTGAACTTCTTTGGCAGTTTTTACTTCGTAATGTAAAACAAAGGCATCGTGGATCGGTCTTAGGTGCTTTTTGGTTGATTGCCAATCCTTTACTCATGCTAGGACTTTATGTGTTTGTATTTGGAATTGTATTTGGAGGTCGTTTTACCGATTCTCCTGATGAATCTACATTGGATTACGCTCTAGGTGTTTTTTTGGGTCTGAGTGTACTTGGTTTATTTTCAGGAACAATTGCAGTGTCTCCTGGAATTATTGTGAGTCAGCCAAATTTCGTAAAAAAAGTGGTTTTTCCTCTGGAAATTCTACCATCGGCTATGATTGGTGCTTTATGTTATGATCTTTTAATCGGGTTAGCTCTTTGTCTTTTGGGTATTTGTTTTTTGGGTGCTGGGTTTTCACAAAGTTTTATTTTTATCCCGATAATTATCGGACCGGTTTTTTTGATCGCACTGGGTTTATCCTGGTTCTTTTCGGCACTGGGAGTTTTTATCCGTGATATAGGACACTTGGGTTCTTTTCTTGGTTTGGCACTGCTTTATGCGAGTGGTGTTTTCTATTCAGCTGAAAAGGCTAAAGAGACCGCACCTGCAATTTGGAAATTTTTACAGTGGAATCCACTTTTACAAATTATTGATTCTTTACGAAAAGTGACCATTTGGGATGCTCAGCCAGATTGGAGAGTAATTGGATATGCCTGGATTTTCGGAATAGTGTTTTTACTTCTTGGGTCCTGGTGTTTTAATCGGTTACGTCCGTCATTTGCGGATGTATTATAAAAATTAACTGTATATTTTTTCTGCCAAGTCTTCCCAGCAATGTTTCTGAGCCCATGCTTTCCCATTTTCTCCTATTTTTAATCGTAGAGATTCATTTTCAAGCAGATTTTGAAGCCCTGCGATAAATTCATTTGGATTTTGTGGGTTGGATAAAATTCCTGTAATCCCATCTTTTACCGCATCTTCGACCCCACCGGTTCGGTGGGCCAATATGGGAATACCGTAGGAAGAAGCTTCAAGATATACAAATCCAAATCCCTCAACGCTGTTTAATCTGGGCATGGATGGAAGTACAAAAAGATCCGAAATTTGGTAAATTTCTCTCAGTTTATGATCGGGTAAATCACCCAAAAAGGAGACTTTACAGTTTGTTTCTTTCGATAATTTTCGAATCTTTCTGAAAAAGTTCCCTTTCACGATGGGACCGACAAATGTACATTCAATTTTATTCCTTAAAGAATCGGGCAGTTTCTTGATTGCATTTAACAGAATATCTTGTCCTTTCCTAGGATGAATTCGACCCACACATAAAATTTTGATGCAGCCCTTATTCAATTTCTTTGTGAAATGTTTATTGCAAACCAAGTTTCTGGCAGGCGCACCGGGAAAAAGAAAAATCTCATTTTTTATTTCTGGGCATATTTTAACCAGTTCATTTCGATTGAACATTGAAAGGACATGAATTTTTTCTGCCTGCTTTAATATTTTTAGAAACAGAATTTTTTCTATTGGGTTTTTACAAAAACGAATCAGTTCAGTTCCATGAATCGTAATCATGTATGGTGGAAGCTTTTTAATCATCCATCCAAACCGGAGAATTGCCCGTAAAGTTCCAGGTTCAGCGAAATGGAGTAGGGTGGGGGCGGAAAATGATTTTCGACGCTTCCATAATTCTTTAAATATTCTATAGCTACAAAACCAACTCTGACTTCCCTTATTTTTAATAGTTCGGGTATGTTTATTTTCTTTCGCATATTGAGGAACCCATGCTTCAATGGAAAAACCTAGTTTTTGGGAAGCATTGACCAATTCTTCACAATACACTCCAGCACCTCCTCGTTTTGGCGGGTACTCGTGGGTAAGAAGAATAATCTTTTGGTTGTCCATTTTTGATCCTTTTTCTATTCTTCAAATTGATCAGCTGAACTGCAAAGCTCAAATTTGGCTAAATTTACCATTGAATGAAAATTAAAAAAGCAATTGTAACAGGAGGTACATCTGGAATTGGACTGGCAATTTGCCAACAGCTTTTGAGTGAAGGAATCAAAGTTTATTCGGTTTCAAGAAATCTTGGAAAAATAAAAGCACAAGAAAACTTTGATTTATTGAAACTAGATTTATCCGATTTACAGACTGTTTCTGAGTTTGGTTCTAAATTTATCGAGTTACACGGAACGCCTGATCTCTTGATAAATAATGCCGGTTATGGAGCTTTTTATCAATGGGATAAATTCCCCGCAAAAGAAATTGAAAGACAGATGACAGTGTTATTTACGGCTCCTATTTTGCTCTGCAAATCTTTTGCTCCAGCTATGGCAAGCCGAGAAAATGGAACCATCGTAAATATTAGTTCTTTGGCCACACTTTATCCTTTACCTTACATGCCGATTTATAACGCGGGCAAAGCAGCCCTTTCCTCTTTTACGCAGTCTATGTTGCTCGAATATACACAATTTCCAAAATGGATTGATTTTAGACTTGGTGATATTCGAACTAGTTTTAATCAGGTTGCACCCAAACAGTTAGAAAAATCTCAAAATGAATCCATGGGCAGAGCATGGAAACAAATTGAAAAACAATTGAATGAATCTCCAATGGCAAAAGTTGCTGCCAGCCAAATTCTTGGTTCAATTGACTGCGGTAAGACTGGGACAATTTATGGAGGAGGTGTTTTTCAATCAAAGCTTGCTCCTCTACTTTACCGGTTTTTACCTATGCTTGGTTTAATCAAGGCATTAAAGATCAGATATGGATTAAAAAATTAAAACATTATAATTTAGGAAAAAATAACATTTCAACTTGCTAGATTCTATAAATGTATAATAGATTAAAGATATGCCATCGCATATCAATACCCTTATTATTTCCTTATTAATTTTGTTTTCCACTTCCTTATATTCACAACCTGTGACATGGGATAGCTCAACATCATATTCTACCGGGGCCTTGGTAATTGTTGGAACATCTACTTACATCGCTACGACGAATGTACCTGCTAACAACCCCCCCCCCCAACACTTCCTATTGGACTGACTTATCTGTTGCTGCATCTTCTTTAAATGTGCCAGTCGAGACTGTTCCCACTCTTGACACTTCAACAATTCTAGCATCATTACCAACAGCAACCCCTGATGCAAATTCAACTTCATCAGGTGCTGCTTCTTTTTTTGGTCTTTCGATTAGAGCGTATGTTGGTTCTATACCAATTGCAGGAGGTATTACTATTTCAGGTTCGGGAACAAAAAAAGTTCTTATGCGCGTTAAGGGACCTTCTATGAGTGGGATTTCAGAAGTCTTGTCAGATCCCAAGATTGTGATAACTAAGCAGAATAGTGTAGGTACTTTTGAAGATTATTTAACCGTTGATAGTTTCGGTGATCATGCGGATACTGCAACAAATTATTCCGATCGTGCCACTGGAAATTCACTTGAACCCGTTGCGGTTGTAAGTTTAGTACCTGGAACATATGGAGTAAGAGTCACAGGTTCCTCATCAGGTGCGGTTGGAAATGCGAATGTTGAGTTCTATGGAATATTAGGAGATTCAACATCGGCAAGGTTTTTTGGTCTTTCTCTAAGGGGGTATGTTGGTTCTATGCCAATTTCAGGTGGTATAACTATCTCAGGCACCGGAACAAAAAAAGTATTAATTCGTGTTAAGGGACCTTCCATGAGTGGGATTTCAGGAGTTTTGGCAGATCCCAAGATTGTGGTAACTAAACAAAATAGTACTGGCACTTTTGAAGATTATTTAACTGTTGATAGTTTTGGAGATCATGCGGATACTGCAGCAAGTTATTCCGATCGTGCTACTGGAAATTCACTAGAACCTGTAGCGGTTGTAAGCTTAGTACCTGGAACATATGGAGTAAAAGTGACAGGTTCTGCATCAGGTGCGGTTGGAAATGCGAATGTTGAGTTCTACGAAGTTGATTAGTTTCTATTCTTTTGAGAGTTTTTGTTCGTAAAATTAAGTGCCTAAATTTTCTATTTGTATTCCTACCTTCAATGGTGAGGACTATCTATTCGCTTCTTTAGAATCGGTAAAAAATCAAATTTTCTCGGACTTTGAAGTTCTTATTTCAGATGATGGATCGGATGATGAATCCATTAGCATAATAGAAGAATT
>CACHJU010000070.1 GCA_902580225.1 uncultured Verrucomicrobiota bacterium | reverse complement strand
AACAAGTTTATTTTCTATAACAAGAATAATAACTATGTAGGGTATCAAAATTTTTATTATTGGTATTCTCATTCTAAACTATTTATTAAATCTGAGATTATTCTTGATTTGCATAGTTGTCATTTTTTTCTATCATCTTACATGTGTTATACGATAGAAGTTACATGAAGAGAAATTTTATTGCTACTCCGAAGGGTGGAGTGGATATTCTGTTAGTTGCTTTAATTTCTTGTTTTATTTTTCACTCAGTTATTGGGCTTTTCTCGCAATATTTTTTTGACTATATTTATCAATATTTTTCACTTTCTTACAACGGAATTATGGATCTTTATTTATGGACTCCATTGACTTATCCTTTTTTGCATGACGGCCCGTTTCATTTAATTATGAATTTACTGGGACTCTATTTTATCGGAAAAGGAGTAGAACATATTATAGGAACAACAAACTTTTGGTATTTAGCCATTATTGGCTCTATTTGTGGTTGTTCTTTTTGGCTTTTGACTAATTCTAATGGAGGTTTTTTGATCGGTGCTTCAGCAATTGTAATGAGTTGTCTTTCATATTATTGTTTAAGAAACCCATCTACTCCTATTACTTTACTTATATTCTTTATTTTACCATGCCGCATCAAACCAAAATGGGTTCTACTTGCAGTTTTGTTTATCGATTTGTACGGTTTTATTTTCAGTGAACTAAACAATTCCGGGTCTATTGCTCACTCTGCACACTTAGGAGGTTTAATGGGTGGAGCCCTTGTATTTTTTTATCTTCAATCTGGCAGGGTTTTTCCGAAATTTGTTCTTAACAAAAGTAAAACAATGTTTGAAAGTAAATTTTCTTCGAAAAGTAAAGGAATGAAACCAGAGTATAAAGTGAACTTTTCAACTACGGATGAGATTCAAAATGAAGTAGATCGTATTTTAGATAAAATAAATGATTCCGGTTTCGGTTCTTTAACTAAAGAAGAAAAGTTAACTTTAGAAAAGTCAAAAGGATTGCTATAGAGTACTTTTATGCCTTAATATTTTATGATGATTTTCCTAACTAAACAGTACGCTATCATTACACACTTGGTTGTTTTAGTCTTTTGTTATTTAGGTTTAGTCACACCTTCTAGTGCCGATAAATTGTTGCCCACCCCATTAATGCAACAAGAAGCAAAATGGTTGGTACAGGCTTTGCAACAGGCTCATTTTAACAAAGTATCGATTAATGAGCTAAACTCTACGGGATTTATTCTAAATTATCTAAAAAAACTTGATAAACAGAAACTATATTTTATCCAAAAAGATGTTGATGAATTTCTTTCAAAATACACTCCAACTCTTATAACATATTTTCAACAGGGTAATTTATTTCCTGGATTTGAAATTTATAATATCTACAAAGAAAAATCTCTTAAGCGATCTAATTGGGTTCTTAATTACATCAATAATGAATTTAATTTTGATGATAATATTTCCTATGAGACAAATCGGGATAATTTACCATGGGAAACAAACATGGTTGATTTGAATAAAACATGGAAAAAATTGATTAAATTCGAAATTCTTGGTGAAATTCTTTCCTCCTACGATTCAAACATTACATATCTTGAATTTAAAAATGAAAAGTATCCTTCATTAGTTGAAGTTTCCACTGAGAAAGTAAAAAAGAGATATGAAAGATGGAATAAAAGTATAAAGGATTTTGAGGCTACTGATGTTCAGGAACTTTACCTAACAGCTCTTACTCAAATGTTTGATCCTCACACCACATTCATGAATATTAAAGAAAAAGAAAGATTTGATCAAACCATGAATAATGAACTTGTTGGAATCGGAGCAGTTTTAACCGACAATGATGGATATTGCACAATAAGGGAGCTTTTACCAGGTGGCCCAGCGGAATCAAGTCGTGAACTTAAACCTAATGATCAAATTATCAAGGTAGCACAGGCTGAAGGTGCTTTCGTGGATGTAGTTGACATGAAGTTGTCAAAAATTGTTGAGCTTATAAAGGGGCCTAAGGATACTTTAGTTCGCCTTGAGGTAAAGCCAGACCTGACTCCTACGATAACCAAAATTGTAAGAATTATAAGAGATAAAGTTAAATTAACCTCCAACTTGGCAACGGCAACAATTCATCAAGTGGTTGACTCAAAAAAGGTTAAAAAAATTGGGGTAATAGAATTGCGCTCTTTCTATGGTTCATCTGGAACAGGTCCTAAAGCAACCGATGATGTGGAAGAATTAATTTTAAAACTTAAAGCAGAGAATACCGAAGGGATAATATTAGACCTTCGGAGAAACGGGGGTGGTTACCTAAGTGAAGCTGTGAGTATGGCGGGATTATTTATTTCAAGAGGCCCTATTGTTCAAGTGAAAAGTACGGACGGAAAAATAAGAAAAAAATTCGATTTTAATCCTAAACTTGTTTGGGGTGGCCCATTAATAATTTTAGTTTCGAGATACAGTGCTTCTGCATCTGAAATTGTAGCAGGTGCATTACAAAATCATAAGAGGGCTCTAATTGTTGGCGATAGAACGACTCACGGTAAAGGAACAGTTCAGTCCCTTATTCAAATGAATTTACCCTTTAATTATAACACTTTAAAAAACAAAAAGAGTGCAGCTAAAATTACTATTCAAAAGTATTATTTGCCTTCAGGTAAAAGCACACAAATACAAGGTGTAGAAAGTGATATTTTTATGCCCTCTATCAATCACTATTTACCAATAGGAGAGTCGGACTTAGAAAATTCTTTAAAGTGTGATAGTATAGCTCCAGTAAATTTTAGAAGACCAATTAATGAATTTGTATACAAAAAAGAAGATGTAAAAAATCTACAAAATAAGAGTAAAATTCGACAGGATGAATTACCTGAATTCAAATATCTTAAGAAAAATGTAAATTGGTATAGGGAGAAAAGAAATAAAACTTCATTATCGTTGTCTTTGGAAAATCGTATTGTTTTAAAAAAGGATGACAAAATTTTCACTGATAGCATGAATGATGAATTTGACGAATTATTAAAGAATGCCTATGCTGAAAAAAATATAAGTTTAAAGGTTGTTAATAACCAAAATAAAAAATCTCTTGAGTTTCGCGGTGAATCAAACTCTTCAAATTTTCTAAACCAATCATATAGCAACCCAGAAAATTTAGATATTAGACTACAAGAGTCGCTTCGAATAATGTCTGATTGGGTAGATATAATAGAAAGCAATGAATTATCTCATAAGGATGAAGAGCTACTAGAAATCTAAATTATCTTTTATTGGCAAATATAAAACGTTCTCTTTGAGATAAATCTTTTTTAATTTCTACATTATAAAAATGTAGTTTCATTTTATCAATAATCGAGGACTTTTGTCCTAAACCAATTTCTAAAGCAAGAACTCCGTCTTTAGTAAGATGCTCTACAGCATGTTTAATAATTTTAAAAATGTCTCCCAATCCTCGGTTTTTTGCAACTAAAGCATTTTGGGGGTCGAATTCCCTTACTTCTGGTTCTGTAGTGTACCATTCTTCAATGCTTAAATATGGAGGGTTGGCAACGATAACTTCATATTTAGTATCGAAATTATCATAATTCCAGTCAAATTTCTTAAGTTTTACATTAGTTAAATTATGCATTGCTATATTTTCACTCGCTAAATTTAAAGCATTTATAGAATTATCCATACCAATACCGATACATTTATCATTATCAATACATAAAGTAATAATAATTACTCCAGAACCTGTTCCTAAATCTAAAATTGTACCTTGAAAATTAGTATTTAATTTTTCTTTAATAAGCTCAGTGAAATATTCAGTCTCAGGTCTGGGAATCAATGCTCGTTGATCACAAATAATTTCATTTCCTGCAAAGTTAACTCTCCCTAAAATATGTTGAAGCGGTATTCTTTTGCCACGCTTTATAATGCATGACCTTATTTTATCAGCATCATTTTTTTCTACAAGGTTTTCAAATTCTAAATATAAATCTAATTTCTTTTTTCTTGTTACATGAGAAATTATCCATTCTACATCGCACTTTGGATTTGGAACGCCCTTATTTATAAGATATTGAGTAGAACGATTAATAATTTCAATTAATGTAAATCGATCATTCATTTAGCATATTTTTGAGTTTCAAATTTTGATCTTCCTGTATTAATGCGTTTAATAGATCATCTAAGTCTCCGAACATAATTTCGTTTAATGCATGTGATGTAAAATTTATTCTATGATCAGTAATCCTACTTTGCGGGAAATTATATGTTCTAATTCTCTCGCTTCTATCACCCGTACCAACTTGACTTTTTCTTTCCTTAGCGTACTTTGCACTTTCTTCTGATTGTTTTAAATTTAGTAATCTAGATTTAAGCACAGTCATAGCTTTGTTTTTGTTTTTAAGTTGTGATCTTTCATCCGCACAATAAACATTTAGACCGGATGGTTTATGTAAAATTTGTACAGCAGAATCCGTAGTATTTACACCCTGTCCTCCTGGTCCACTCGCTCTACAAACACTGATTTCTATTTCGCTTGAGTCTATATTAATTTCCACATCTCGTGCCTCAGGAAGAACAGCAACTGTTGCTGTAGAAGTATGGATCCTTCCGCTTGCCTCCGTTACTGGTATTCTTTGTACTCTGTGCACACCACTTTCAAACTTTAGTTTAGACCAAACATCCTCGCCCTTTAGAAGAAAAATTACTTCTTTAAACCCGCCGGTTTCCGATAAACTTTGACTTAGACATTCCAATGACCAATTTTTATTTTCAGCTAACTTAGTATACATCCTGTATAAGTCTGATGCAAAAAGAGATGCTTCTCCTCCCCCTGCACCAGCACGGATTTCAATAATTGTATTTCTACCAATGTCAGGATCTTCTGGCAGCATAGAAAATAATAGATTTTGATGTAAATTAGGTAATCTTTGTTCTTGGCATTCAATTTCTTCTTTAGCAGTATTCTCAAATTCTTCATCATTTAGAAGTTCCTTACTTTCTTCAATCGATTTAAGACAATTTTGAATTTCATTAAATAAATTAATAATTGATTTGATCCTACTATGTTCTCTCGAAATTTTTTTTGCCTTAAACGGGTCTTTAAAAATGTCAGGATCTGCAAGCTTTTTTTCAAGTTCATTGTATCGTTGCCGAAAGGGCTCAATGTTTGGTAAATCTATCATTTCAATTTAATCATAACAGAAGAAATTTTCTTTAAAACTCGTAAATGAACCCTATTCACCAAAACCAACAAATACACGGACAGAATATCGTAGCTTGTGTTTGGGACTTTGACAAAACTTTAATACCAGGCTACATGCAGAAGCCACTATTTGAATTGTACGGTATAAACGAATCTTCATTTTGGTCT
>CACHJU010000069.1 GCA_902580225.1 uncultured Verrucomicrobiota bacterium | reverse complement strand
TCAGGAAGCCTATGTCATCCACTTTGACGTTGATAAATCAGAGCATAACAAAAATGTTCACGCCCATTTCCCCATACGAACCGATATAAAATACGCCCTGAAACGGATGTCCGAATTGATTAAGAAATTAAAATTCGAAAAACCGGATATTAATTCATGGATGAATACAATTAATGCTTGGAAAAAAGACTATCCTTTCAAATACGAAAAAGGGAAGCATATTACTTCTCAGGAAGCTGTGGAAGCACTATACGAAGTGTCCAAAGGTGAGGCAATTATAACCACTGGTGTGGGCCAGCATCAAATGTGGGCAGCTCAGTATTACCGTTACAAAGAACCCAGAACTTACATATCATCTCTTGGGTTAGGTACGATGGGATTTGGCTATCCAGCGGCAGTAGGTGCAAAAGTTGCCCGTCCGGATAAGGAGGTTATCGATATTGATGGGGATGGTTCTTTTTTGATGAATGTACAGGAATTGGCCACGGCCAAGATTGAAAAAATTAACGCCAAATGCCTGCTACTTAATAATCAACATCTCGGAATGGTAGTTCAATGGGAAGACCGATTCTATGAAAGCGTTCGTGGTCACACTATTTTATGCGATCCCGAAAATATTGGCGGACCCGAAAATGAAGAGGGAATTTATCCGGATTATATTAAAATGTGCGAGGGATTTGGGGTCAAAGCCCGTCGTATAATCAAGCGTGAAGATTTACACGACGGCATAAGGGAAATGCTTGAAACGGATGAACCTTTTCTTTTGGAAGTAATTGTTCCTTACACTGAACATGTTTTGCCTATGATTCCACAAGGAAAATCAGCTAAAGAAATGTTAATCGATTGATTTAAAAAGATTGAAATTTACAAAAATATATGCTTGTATAATTTAACTTTACATCGATTTAAACATATAGAAGGTTTTAAATTAGGTTATATTGAGCCTTTCAATTTGATCATTCAAAAATAAATAGCTTCAGGATTACTTACATCGCATAATGAACGAGGAAGAGGAAACCAGGGAAACAGAATCTGCAGAAGAGATCAATAACCCAGAAAAAATCGAGATCAAACAATCCGCTCAAAGCAGAAGGGAAAAAAGAGCCGCTGTTCGCCAGTCCCTGCGCGAAGCAAGAGGAAAATTAAAAGAATTAAAAAAAAGATCTTCTTCTGGATTTGATCTGTCAGATGACATTGTATCATGCAAGGGTGAGATCGACCTTCTATATAAGGAAATGGAAGCAATCGAAGATGGCGGTCACTCAACTTTTCTTGAAGCGAAGAAATTAATTGCTCCCAAGAAAAATGTATCTGAGAAAAAATTGGCCATTCGTTCCAGCGTTAAAAAAGCGCAAAAAGAGATTTCCGAATTAGAAAAAAAACTGTTTTTTCCCAATCTTCCTCAAGAAGAAAGAGATCAAATCATTATCTCAATTTCCCGGGAAAATAACCTACTTCAAGATCTAAAAGAAGAACTCAACGCCCTCAAAGAATTTAATCATACCCGGTTTGTATTGGCTCGTGATGAAAACAGAAAAAAGGCCCAAGAACAAAAGGAATTGCAGGATCTCGAAGACAAATTGCAAGATTTGAGGGATCAACTGATTAGGGCTAATCAAAAAGGTGAAGTTCAGTTGGTGGAACAACTTAAAATCGATTTAGAATTAACCGAGAAAAGAAAGTCTGAACTTTCTCCAGATGAAGCTGATCCTTTTCTTGAGGTCGAAAATTCAGAAAATCATTGATTAAAAAGTTTTTTGGATCACTCGGATCTCTTTAAATATCGTTGGGTATCTTATGCTTACTTTTTGATTTAGATTATAGAACTATTTTTTGAGGTTTAAAGACTGCCAACAATACTTTCCATCCACGATTTTAACTATTTAAGTTCAAATCAGCATTTGAATGTTGGTTCAGATCAGATTTTATCCCCTTTGGAAATTTGTCCGCCTATATAATTTACGGTTCCTTATGAGAAATTTACAATCTAAATGAACCATTCTTTATTAATTTTCGTTGTATTAAGTATGAATTATACAAATATAGACGAAGACGATACTATTGATCATTTACCTGACTTCACTGATTAGAGTCACTATCTTTTATTTAAAAGGTAAATCAATATGTCTGACTTACCTTGAAAATTACTCTTAGAATTAAGCTTATGAAAATATTCGTTTTCGTAGGTGGTAACAAGTATGGTCCATACACGATAGACCGTCTCAGAGAACATGTTATAGCGGGTAATTTTGTAAAAGATAATTTATGTTGTTATGATGGTAAAAAATGGATTCCAATTTTTGAATTACCGGGATTTTATCAAAAACCACCCCCTCCTCCCGAAAAAGTCAATTCAGATGATTTTTCAAATCGCGGATTTCTTTTGGGCTCTGTAGCCGATGTACGCATCAAAAAATTCGCCATCTTTAGTGCAATTTTCGGTTTTTTAGGTCATTTAACTCTTTGGGCATTACATTCATCTGGAAGTTTGGAGGTTAAGGGAGAGACGATCAATCTTTTGAAATCCCCCTTCTCTGCTCTTTACACCCCTTTTTCAATTTTACTGGCATACGAAGCATATCAACTCATAAGAGAGATTCCATCTTCATTCTCAAACTCAGTCGGAAAACAATTTGAAATTGTCACCCTTTTGGTAGTTCGAGACATATTTAAAAGCCTCTCATTAATTGAGTTTGATGATGAATGGACTTTGGACGGAAAACTGAAGTTACTTCTTCTCGAATGCGTGACTTTTCTAATCCTATTTTATACATCCATGAATTATCGAAAGTTTTGTATTTCATTAATGATTAGCACCATGGATGTGGAAGATCTTAAAACATATATTAAAAGTAAACGAATCATTGCTCAATTTTTGTTGTTAACCTATGTGATAATTGCAATTCTTGCTTTCAGTGGATGGATGATCGGTGTTTTCAATGGCTATGGAGATTCCGATAGAACAATTTTCTTTCTGGATTTCTTCACCGTCTTGATACTCGCTGATATTTTTATTCTGCTCATGTTTTACAGATATTCCGAAGATTTCAATGCCCTAGCCAGGAATACCGGATTTGTACTTGCCACGGTTATGCTAAGGGTAGCAATTGGGGCTCCGGGCATCTCAGCCATGGTTTTATTTATTGTCAGCGGAGTACTGGGAATAGCAATTTTAAGAATTACTCTGCACTTTTACACTCCACCCGCATCTCTTGGTGCAAGAAGAGAAAATCATTAATCACCAGTTTAAGGTAAGACCCTAAATTCTATGTTCTTAAAACTTTTATATCCGTCATCATTCCAAATTGTTGCCAACAGCCCATGCATATCCATATCCATAAAAGTGGTCAGACTTACGGTCCATTTTCAATTGATCAAGTCCACCAATACCTAAAAGCGGGCAACTTTTCGGCTAACGATCATGCATGCCATGACGGTGCAAACTGGATCAAATTATCTCAAGTACCTGGCATTGTTCTCGAACCTGTAATTGAGACTAAACCAGTCACCCAAGTAAAGCCAAAGAAGAAAAAGAAGAAGAAGATTCGCAAAGGCAGGCCGGTAGTTGTTAGCCTTTGTGTACTCTTGTTTCTTCTGCTGATAGGATTATCCATCGTTGGCTTGATAAATTTGATGCCAAGTGATCAGGGAGAAGCAACTGCATCGAGCAACGAAAACCTTTTTATTCTCTTACCTGACCAAGTTGTTGATGTGTACGACGGAGATACTTTCAAAATTGATTTACCGAATATGCATCCATTGTTCGGAGATGATCTATCCATTCGAATATTCGGAATTGATACTCCTGAGATGCGCGGGACCACGGACGAGGTCAAGGCATTATCTATGCAAGCCCAAAAACTGACCGAAAAGACTCTTAAATTAGCAAGTAGGATCGAGCTTCGTAATCCTCAAAGAGGGAAGTATTTTCGAATTGTGAGCGAAGTATGGATCGATGGGAAATCCCTTGCAGATATATTAAAGAAAAAGGGGTTGGCGAAGAATTATGATGGAGAGGGTACGAGGCCGGAGTGGTGAAGTTAGATTATCAGCTGAAATTTTAAATATTGCACAGAACTTGACTAGATTCATACCTATTTTTTTAACCCCATGAAAACTATTCTATTCGGCTGATTGAAAATCGCTGATTCCCAACTCTCGTTCTGACCATAGAAAGTCGTGTACAATGCTTCATTCGTCCCTTCCGTTTAAATGAGATAATGCTTGCTTAAAGGTCGTTTTATTCCTCTCACCTACACTTTGATTGTTATAATCTGTGCATCGAGCCAATGTTTTCAGTGTCTTGATCAGAAGGATTATATAGCTTGTGCAAATCCGATACAATTTGCGATTTACTTTATATTTGGTATGGAAACTGCAAAATTCAATCATCATGGATAACTATTACTACTATAACAATTGGGGAACAATTATGCTTGTGTTATTGTTGATAATGGGTTTGTCTTATTTGTTCTCGTACTGAGGTAATGACAATAAACTTTTTCTTTGCCTGACTATACTCACTTTTAGTATTCGTCTTGATAAGGTGACCTTACTTTATCTACCCTTCGACTTCGATAATGTAAATTTACCATAAACATTGCCACGGGATAAGCGAGTACAAGGTGGTATTGTTTTAGCTTTTTTTTTTGAATTTTGGCGACTTTTGAAAAAGGCTTATTAATATTTCACCCACCTAAAAACTATCTGACGCACCATTAAACGCAAAGTCCTCAAAAAGACTAGCTTGCACTTGGCATCCTTCGTTATTGCTTATTTAACCAAATTCTTCGCATTTTCTGTATCGCCCATCTGACGGCGTCCATCTGCATAGTTTAATAACCACTCAAGACTGTTCGGTTTACTCTCTTGCTTGAGCTTTGCGGTTGTCATTACATGTTCTCATTCCCTCGCATCTCGATAGATCTGGTTGCGGGCTTCCACGAATAGGGGATGCCAGCGGTTTTCTTCAAAGCGTATATCCTCAAGGATGTTGATCGACTCATCATACATGCCCAACTCACGGTAGCCGTTCGAGCGTGAGAGGCGGGTGCGTAGGTTTAGGAGGGACTACTGCCCCAAATTGTATAGAGCCTGCACTTCAGCGACGGATAAGGCGCGGTCGTAGATGCGGACATCGTCGATTGAACCCTTCCACGCATAATCCCCTTGCCCTTGCTCTTTCATCGAGATGTAAAAATTTTTCTCAGCAATAGATCTGTAATTAGCAGTGCCAAGTAAAGTACCATCGACATACAGTTTTGTTTCAACAGAACTAATAATGGTGCTGAAGTTGTACCATTTATTTGCCTCAACCAAAAAATTTCCAAACAAATTTGCGTCACTATCCCAAGTGTTTAAACAAATTTTGT
>CACHJU010000068.1 GCA_902580225.1 uncultured Verrucomicrobiota bacterium | reverse complement strand
GGTTCCCCCAAAATTATTTGGGTTACCCGCAATCCCACCGCCAAAATGCCAAGACCATACACGGTTCACCATTACCCGGGCAGTCAATGGATTATCTGGATCAACTATCCATTTTGCAAGGGCAAGTCGTCGTTGGCCTTTTCCCTCTGGGAAAGCCCTGGACATCATACCGCCCAGGGATTCGACCGCACTGAGGGCACCTGGCTTCACCGCTCCGCCGTGCGAGTACACATCCCCCCCGCTAAAAATGACATCTCGATCAAAGTAACCTTCTGCCCAAGGATCCACAGGCATATCCAACCGTCCCTGCACATTCGAACGGGTAATGGTCTTTCCGGTGTAAACAGCATGAGTCAGGGGCTTGATCCGGTCAAGTTCGAGGCGATGACGAATCAGCTTTTTGAATATCCTTGACTGGGATGCCTCATCTCCCGGATCTAATCCGTTGGCACCCACTTTGGCCTCTCCATCTTCAGCTTTTTTCAGCCGTCTGATTTTTTCCTGCAATTCTTTTTTGTCCTCTTCATAATAATCAATTTTCATACCGGTCAGGGATGCAAAAACGGAAAAACCTTCCTTCGATTCAGCCTCCAAAAAAGCGGCCGGACGTTCAGCCAGCTGGGTGGTCGAGAATACTGCCATCATTCGGTAGTAATCACGGGTAGGAATTGGATCGAATTTATGATCATGGCATTTGGCACACTGCATGGCATGAGCAAGGAAAGTCTGTCCGACCGAATCAGTCACATCATCGAGCCAGAGTTGCCGGGTCTCCTTAAACACACTCATTCCGGTCTGTTCCCAAGGACCCATACGAAGAAACGCGGTAGCGACCAAATTTTCCGGAATTTCAGGATTCATTTCATCTCCTGCGATTTGTTGCATGATAAACTCGTCATAGGGTTTATCTTCATTAAAAGAACGGATCACATAATCCCGGTAGCGCCAAGCATTGGGCCGGGTATAATCATTAGCAAACCCACCGGAATCAGCATAACGGGCCACATCCAGCCAATGCCGGGCGAAATGCTCACCGTACTGAGGTGTCGCCATCAGTTTCCTTGAGTATTCCTTCATCGCTGTCTTAGATCTCTTAAAATCCCGTACAAACTTGGCGGTTTTTTTCGGGTCGGGCGGAAGTCCGGTTAGACCAAAGGAAAGCCTGCGGTATAATTCATCCGGCTGAGCATCAGGAGCCGGATGCAATCCGGCCTCTTCCAACTGTAAGTTTACAAAATAATCTATCGGATTTTCCCCCTGTGGTATCTTTTCTACCTGAAGGGAGCGGTAGGCCCACAACTTTTTGGCTTCATAGCGCCGATTCTGCCATTCCTCGGAAAGAGCTTTGGAAGTTTTTACCTTCTCTCCTTCCCCATACTCCTCGTGAATCTGTGCAAGCTCCTTCTCCTCTGGCCAGGGTGCCCCGGCATTAATCCACTCTTTTATCCACAGAGTCTCCTCAACGGTTAATTTGTCTGCTTCTTTGGGAGGCATTTCCAAGTCCTCCTCTATCCGGGTACTCAGAATATATAAATAACTTTTTTCTCCCTCTCCGGGAATCAATACCTCGTGCTCAAAAATTTCGCCACCCTGTAAAATGGAACCACGGGTTCGCATATCAAACCCACTCTTAATCTTATCCGGTTCATCCCCGTGGCAGGCCATACATTTCTGAGCGAATAATGGCTTTAGTTTGAGGGCGAAAAGCTTTTCCTCTTCACTGAATTTCTTAGCCGCAAACAAAGGTGTGAACACCCATAATAACAACAGGTTTACTTGAAGGAGTGATGTCATTGATGATAAAACATAGAATCTTATTAAAAACTGGACAAGTTTTTCTGTGCTTATGGCATAAAAAAAACTAAGACCTTTTCAGCACTCTATTAAAGTGGGAATCCGCTGCTTCAATCACTTGATCAAACCAAACCTGGTTTCGTAGAAACCCGTGAGGAGCTCCGGTAATCACTTTCAGTGCGGACGGGATGTTCAGACTTTTCATTCGTGCCCTGAACTCCTTGGCCCGCGTGCTCTCATCATCCATTTCCCCGCATATAATCAGGCAGGGGGGATCACTTTTATCAAGGTGCTCAAGGGGAGAAGCCAAACCATAGGCATCGGGTCGATCCTCAAGGGAACCGTTCATAAATTGTTTCCAAATCAGGCGTTCTCGCGAGATCTGACGGGTTCGTTCCGACAAGAAATCAGTTTGGGCCCCCATAGGCACCGCGGCTTGTATCCGGCTGGAAAACTCAGGATTTCCTCCGTCACCCTCAAGTTTTCGGCTTCCGTTGGAGGTGGCCAGTAATGCAGTCAGATGCCCACCTGCGGATGATCCGATAGCTCCTATTTTATTCGGATCAATCCCAAGTTCTGATGCCTGTGCCCGAAAAAACCGCACCGCCGCCTTGCAGTCCTGGATCGCCGCGGGAAAAGGGGCCTCCCCGCTTAGACGGTATGAAATCGTAGCCGTCACATAACCCCGTGCAGCAAGGGCCTGGGCAATTTCACTGTGACTTGCCCGTGTTCCCTTTGCCCAGCCTCCTCCATGAATACAGATAATCCCCGGCAGAATTTTCTTTTCTTTCCCGAACCGGTAAATATCCATCTCCAAAGTTCGTTCTCCATACTTAGCATAAGTGACATCGTACCTGATATTGAGAGTATCAAGGATTGGCTGGGAAATGAGTTTATCGTACAGACCACAGAAAGAAAGGATAAACAAAAAGAAAAGGCAACGATTCATAGCAATATGCTTGACCACCTAATACAATGAGCAATGAAATAATGGCAGCAGCCTTGATTTTATATAGTCAACCTTGAATAAACCGCCGACAGTGTATCCTTCGCATCCCCAAACAGCATATTAGTGTTATCCTTGAAATAGAGAGGGTTCTCCACTCCTGAATAACCAGCCGCCATGCTTCTTTTCAGAGCAACTACGGACTTGGCATTCCACGCTTCGATCACCGGCATACCGGCAATCGGGCTGCTCGAATCCTCGAGAGCGGAAGGATTGACAATATCGTTGGCACCGACCACCAGTAAAACATCCACCTCGGGCAAGTCATCATTGATCTCGTCCATTTCAAATACAATGTCGTAAGGCACATTTGCCTCTGCAAGTAAAACATTCATGTGCCCGGGTAATCGCCCGGCCACTGGATGAATCGCAAAACGTACATTCACATCCTTGGCCCGCAATGTCTCAGTAATATCTTTCACCACATGCTGAGCCTGAGCCACTGCCATTCCATATCCTGGAACGAACATAACTTCCTTCGCCTCTTTTAATTCCTCCGCCAACTCATCCGCACTGGTCTCAGTAATCGATCCCTCCATTTCCGATGCGATCGCGGCACTGCCCCCAGCGGTTCCAAACCCTCCAAATATCACATTGCTCAAGCTCCGATTCATCGCCTTGCACATTATGTAGCTTAGTATGGCTCCACTGCTTCCAACCAATGCACCGGTAATAATAAGTAAATCATTTTTCAACATGAAACCAGCTGCGGCTGCGGCCCATCCGGAATAACTATTCAGCATGGAAACCACTACGGGCATATCCGCCCCACCGATTGCCACGATCAAGTGTACCCCAAGGACGAATGAAATCCCCATCACAATCAATAGACTAATCAACGCCTGATCGTGTCCCTGCTCGACAAACTGAGCACCCAGCCAAATAGAGGCACCGAGCATAGCCAAATTGAGCAGATGACGGCCGGGTAATAGCATAGGCTTACCACTCAAGGATCCACGCAACTTTCCAAAAGCAACCACCGACCCCGTAAAAGTAACCCCTCCAATAAACACACCCAGTAAAATTTCAATTTCATGAATCAATTTATTGGTGCCCGTAAGCTCAACATCCCTCGGATCAATAAAACTAACCACGCCCACCAGCACCGCAGCCAAACCGACAAAGCTATGTAAAATGGCAACGAGTTCGGGCATTGAGGTCATCTCCACTCTCTTCGCAAGGACAGCCCCGATCACCGCCCCACCAAGCATAAGAGGAATCAATAGTTTAAAATTTTCCACCTCTCCACTGGCAAAAGTTGCTAAGATTGCCAGAGCCATACCAAGAATACCATAGATATTCCCTTTACGGGCGGTTTCCTGTTTCGACAACCCACCCAAGCTCAAGATGAAAAACACCCCCGAAACGAGATAAGCCATGGTGATCAGTCCTTCGGTCATTCCTTACGAAACATTTTCAACATTCGATGGGTCACCAAAAAACCACCGGCTATGTTAATCGTAGCCAAAAAGATCGCCACCCCTGCAATCCAGGGATTTGAACCGGAAACGAATAACATTCCCCCTATCACAATAATCCCACTTATTGCATTTGTCACACTCATCAGAGGGGTGTGGAGAGAAGGAGTTACATTCCACACAACCATGTATCCTACAAAACAGGACAAAACAAAAACGGTTAATTGATCGAGAAATTCATTTTCACCCTTCCATCCCATTGCGAGAAGGAGCATACAAAGTCCACCCAGCATAAGTCCGGGTGAAAAAATAGATTTTTTTTCTTCCACCGGTTCCTTAACCGACTCTTCTAAAGGCTTTACGGGTTGAACACTCACCTCGACTTTTGGCGGGGGCCAAGAGATATTACCATTATCCAAAACCAAAGCTCCGCGAATTATTTCGTCCTCCTGTTTGATCGCAAATTGATCAGTTGTTCCAAGAAGATTTACCAGTTTGACCAGATTATTACCATATAACTTACTGGACTGGGCAGGCAAGCGGGAAGGCAAATCGGTATATCCCAAAATAGTAACTCCATATTTTACTTTTGAAAGGCCTCTTTCAGTTAATTCACAATTTCCTCCGCCTTCTGCGGCTAAATCAACGATGACTGATCCCGGCTTCATACTTTTCACCATTTCCTCCGTTATTAGAACAGGAGATTTTTTTCCGGGAATCATAGCCGTAGTTATAATAATATCAACCTCCTCAGCCTGTTCCGCAAACAGCTTCATTTCAGCCTCAATAAATTCCTTACTCATCACTTTAGCGTACCCTCCTGATCCGGCACCATCCTCCTCAAAATCAAGCATAAGAAAGTCTCCACCCAGGCTTTTTACTTCCTCCTGAACCGCAGGTCTGGTGTCAAAAGCCCGGACAATTGCACCCATGTTGCGTGCAGCACCAATTGCTGCCAAACCCGCAACGCCGGCACCAATTACTAGAATCTTAGCTGGAGGTACTTTGCCTGCCGCAGTAATTTGCCCGGTAAAAAACCGACCAAACTCATGGGATGCCTCCACCACCGCACGATAGCCGGCTACATTGGCCATTGAACTCAATGCATCCATAGATTGTGCCCGGGAGATACGGGGAACACAATCCATTGCCAACCAATTTATTTTTCTCTCGCCAAGTGATTGAAGAAGCTCTTCGTTGCGAGCAGGATAAGCAAAACTTATCAAAGTGGCACCTTCCTTCATTAGCCCAACCTCATCATTCGAAGGGGGATTGATTTTAAGCAGCAGATCTCCTTTTGCCCAAAGCTCCGATTTTTTATCGGCGATTTTTGCACCACACTGG
>CACHJU010000067.1 GCA_902580225.1 uncultured Verrucomicrobiota bacterium | reverse complement strand
AGAATACTTCCGCGGGCTGGCTTAATTTCTACGGAGCAAGTCAGGATCGTTTATTATTCTATCATTACCGGGATGAACGCTGGATCCAACAGGCAAAACAAAGCCCGGGTACTCAAAACTAGAACATGAAAACGGGCACACTGGCAGGCATTCTAAACCGCACCGCGGCTTGCCTCCCGATTGTCCTGATTTTTGGTGTTTGTTCGGTAAATGGGAACCAAGCCCATCATACCCTATTTTTGACTGATGATAATGCCATGATGGGAATGGGTTCAAATGAACATGGGCAGTTGGGATTACCTACTTCTCAAAACGCTGTTATTCCGGTTCAATCCAAATTTGGTGTAAGAAAGGTTTCAAGTGGTTATCGCCATACCATTTTTCTCATGTGGGATGGAACTGTTTGGGCAGTTGGTAATAATTTAAATGGTCAACTTGGTGACGGAACAAATAGCGATCGTTCTATTCCAGTGCCTGTAATTGACAGTACAGGAAATCAATTGAGTGAGATAGTTGGAATAGCAGCCGGTGATTTTCATTCGGTTTATTTAAAATCCAATGGAACTGTTTGGGCTGCAGGAAGAAACCAATACGGACAACTTGGTGATGGAACAACAATTCAAAAAAACTATTCTGTCATTGTTAATCAAAGTGTTGGTAACCCGTTGAACGGGGTTATTAAAGTTTATGCCGGCACCTCCAACTCAATGTATCTTAAATCAGACGGAACGGTTTTGGCAGTAGGAAGAAATGAAGCAGGTCAACTTGGAGATGGTTCCACCTCAAATCGTAGTGCTCCGGTATTAGTAGTTGAGAATAATGGCAATGTTTTAAATAATGTTACATCAGTAACTGCAAGTGATTCCCATACTGTTTTTTTAAAATTGGATGGAACTGTTTGGGCGGTCGGAAGAAATCAGTTTGGCCAATTAAGTGACGGTACAACGGATCAACGATTAAATCCAGTGCAGGTAAAAGATGCAACTGGTGAATCACTTGATAGAATAGTTGAAATTTCAGCTGGATATGACTTTACATCGTATTTGAAATCCGATGGCACTGTTTGGGCGGTTGGTAAGAATAATTATGGCCAATTAGGTGATGGTTCGACAACCAATCGGAATAATTTAGTACAAGTTTTACAGACCGGTGGAGGGCCCTTGGTTGACATTGTAAAAATCTCATCGGGATTTGCTCATTCGATATATTTGAAAAGAGATAAGACATTGTGGACGGTGGGTAGAAATGGTGGTGGACAACTTGGTAATGGAACAACAATTGACCGAAGTAAAGCAATACAGGTAACAATATCAGGAGGAAGTCCCTTGACAAATGTTGAATCAATTTCCGCAGGAGACTCTCATGTAAACTTTCTAAAAGAAGGTGGTGCAATTTTTAGTTTTGGAAAAAACGATAATGGCCAACTCGGCGATGGCACGAATATTGACCGATTGAATCCAGTTCGGGTTCTTGAGTCTATTGGCGGGATGCTTTCGAGTGTATCCCATGTGAAGGCTGGATTTTCTCACAGTGTATTTCTAAAAACAGATGGCACAGTGTGGTCAACGGGTTCTAATAGTCACGGCCAACTCGGGGATGGAAGTGATTCAAACCGAACAAATCCAGTTCAAGTAATTGACTCCGGCGGAGCACCTTTTTCTAATATAACTCAAATTGCAGCTGGATATAAGCACACAGTTTTTTTGAAAAGAAACGGTACGGTTTGGGCAACCGGAGAAAATACAGCTGGTCAATTAGGGGATGGTACCAATATAGATCGTCAAAATCCTGTACAGGTCTTGGAATCGGGAGGCACTCCCATCAATAATGTAATCAAAATTTCATCTGTTTTTCATCATACTTTGTTTTTAAAGTCGAACGGCACGGTTTGGGCAACCGGGGAAAATACAGCTGGTCAATTAGGAGATGGTACCAATTCTAATCGAAACTATGCCATACAGGTTATGAGTTCGGTTGGAATTCCGTTAACGAAAATTTCTGAAATCTCAACAGGATGGTATCATAGTTTATTTTTAAAATCTAATGGTATGGTTTTAGCCGTTGGAAGAAATGTTGATTCTCAACTCGGAGATGGAACAACAGTTAATCGTTTATTTCCGGTTCAAGTTTTGGATAACGGGGCAACTCTTTTGAGTAGTATTAAAGCAGTTTCTGGAGGAGGACATTTTAGTTATTTTTTAAAAACCGATGGAACTGCCTGGTCTGTTGGAAAGAATAATCACGGTCAATTGGGAGATGGTTCTACCACGGATCGAAATAATCTAGTACAGGTATCGGATAGCGGAGGAAATCCATTGAATGGAATTGTGGACTTTTCTACCAATGGATCACATACTCTTTTTCTGAAAACCGATGGGACTGCTTGGGCGGTGGGTAATAATTTATATTCTCGGATTGGAGATGGAACTTCCACAGATCGAATAAATCCTGTCCAGTTAACTGATTCAAATGGTTCTCCTATTACTGGATTAATTGGAATTGCTGCTGGGGATACGCATAGTCTTTTCCTTCGTAATGACGGAACATCCTTGGCAGTAGGAAGAAATAATTTTGGGCAACTTGGTGATGGTAACTATACAGGCCGAACTCATGCTGTCCAAGTTCTCCAAGACCCAAATCTAGAGTCAAGTTTTGAAGCTCCTAAGATAAAATCGGTCAGTGTTGGAGATTGGCATACCCTCTTACTGACCAGTGGGGGTACGGTCTATGGAAGCGGAGCAAATAGTGGTAATTTGGCAGATGGAACCACCGAGAAGAGATCAATTTTTAAGGCGATTGAAAATCCGGATGGGTCGATTCTTAGAGGTGTGCGGGATGCACAGGCAAAGTGGGATCAATCGGTATTTTTGATGGAAGATGGCACCGCTTTGACTGCAGGTGGTAACTGGAAGGGTTCCCTTGGCGATGGCACTATGACCGCCAAAACCAGTCTTGTGCAGGTGCAAAATTCAGATGGCACTGCATTCAGTGATATCAAATCGGTTGCCCTGAATTGTCACTCCGCCCATTATTTAAAGAGCGATGGTACCGTATGGTCCACCGGGTGGAACACGGACGGTCGTCTGGGAGATGGTACCACCACAGACCGGACCAACCCAGTACAAGTTGTCAATGCCGATGGGTCTCCTTTTAATAATATGGTAAAAATGACCACCGGTTCCCATCATCTATTATTCATTAAATCCGATGGCTCTGCATGGTCGGTTGGCAGGAATAGTTCGGGAATTCTTGCGGACGGTAATTCCTCTAGCCGCTCTAATCCGGTTCGGGTAATTAAATCCGATGACAGTAACCTGTCGGATGTGATCGAAGTTTCTGCGGGTAATTTCATCTCCATGTTTCTATGTGCAGATGGTACCGTCTGGGTATCGGGCACGGGATACGGCAACAAGGCAACCGAGTTGCTAAACCAAGACGGCACGGTGGTGACTGGGGTAAGCGATATTTTCGCAGGGGAAAGATATATTCAGTTCCGTAAAGCCGATGGTACGGTTTGGGCAAAAGGCGGAAATGCGGATGGGATTCTTGGGACGGGGGATACAGTCACCCTCAATTATCCCACCCAGATTTTGGGTGGAGATGGTAATCCTTTGCAGGGGGTAATTGATATTTCCAGTGGTCAGGAACATGCCTTCATGCATTTTATTGATGGCACCGTACTTGCAAGTGGTCGAAATACCGTTGGTCAGTTGGGAGACGGTTCTCATTATTTGCTCAACAGACCCACCTTAATTGATAATCAAGTTATGCATGCTTCCACCGGTAGTGATCATACTGTTTTCCTTAAAAGTGATGGCACAGTCTGGGCTATTGGTTTAAATACCTCAGGCAGACTCGGGGACGGTTCAACTACCAGTCGGTCACAACCAGTTCAGGTTGTCAATTCAGATGGATCTGCATTTAATGATGTGTTTTTAACTAGTGCAGGTTCTTCCCATAGTCTATTTTTAAAAAAGAACGGAACGGCTTGGTCGGTTGGAGCGAACAACAATGGTCAGCTCGGAATATCCCATAGCGGTACAGCTCTGTATCCAGAACGAGTGGTTATGCCCGATGGAAGTCAGTTGAATAACCTGCTTTCAATTAGTGCGGGCCATGAGCATTCCCTCTACCTGAAATATCCAGGAGAGGTTCTGGCGACCGGGAGAAATAACTACGGCCAACTGGGGGACGGTAGTAGCGAGAATAAAAACAACTTAGTTTCTGTTCTTGGGGATAATGGTTTGCCTCTTTCTGGAGTTTCTCAAATTACCGCGGGTTATGAGCACTCGGTTTTTCTGATGAAAGACGCTACAGTTCGTGCAACTGGTCGTAATCATCTTGGCCAACTTGGCGATGGTACTTTTATTGATCGAAATGCATCTGTTCAAGTTCTTAACCAAGACGGCACCGTCCTCAATAATGTTCAAGCAGTCAGTGCCTGCTGGCATACCTTGTTTTTAAAAACCGATGGCACGGTTTGGTCTACCGGTGCCGTTTCTTATGGAAGGGGCGGAACGGGTGCTAGTGGAAATCTTTCTCATCCTGCTCAGGTGGTTCTGGCAGATGGTTCTCCCCTTACTGATGTGGTTGAGATAATGGCGGCGAATGAGCACTCCCTGTTTTTAAAATCGGATGGCACCCTTTGGTCTACCGGTCGCAACCATGTTGGGCAGCTCGGTGACTGGTCATTGAATGATCAGGTAAATCCCGTCCAGGTTTCGAGTTATGTTAAAAGACTTTCGGAATCGATTGAATCTTTCACCCCCAATTTTACTGCTGATCTCAACTCTACGGTGGACCTGGAAATGATCTGGGTGGAACCGGGAACTTTTACCATGGGCAGCTCGTTGGGGGAGACAGGGCGATCATCGAACGAAACCGAGCACAATGTGACTCTCACTAAGGGCTTTTACCTGGGCAAATACGAGGTTACACAAGCTCAGTACGAAGCGGTGATGACGGGTGTGACTGGCGATCTTAATGCAACGCCATCAACATCGCATGGCTATCCAACCCGCCCGGTGGAAATGGTGTCGTGGGATGACATTCAGGTATTTCTTGGGCGTTTGAATGAGCAGGAGTCTGGTAATATGCCTGCCGGTTGGGCCTATGTTTTACCCACAGAAGCACAGTGGGAATATGTCTGCCGTGCCGGAACGACTACTGCATATTATTGGGGGGCAACGATTTCTACCTTGAATGCGAATTATTCAAGCAGTGGAATTAATCAGACAACGAATGTGGGCCAATATGCGGCCAACCCGTGGGGCTTTTTCGATATGCACGGAAATGTGTTTGAACGGGTGCACGATTTTTATATGTTAGATCTTGGATCTGCAGCAGTGACCGACCCTCGAGGGGCACAGACTGGTAGTCCTGTTATCAAGGGTGGAAGCTGGTTCCGTACAGGTGAACGTTTGCGTTCCGCTTATCGAAGTGCCAACAGTTCAGACCTTCGATCTGACAATGTTGGCTTCCGCGTTAGTTTCCAACAAATTACTACCCCGCCTTCTAATCTCAATCCACTTTCACCCCTGACCTTTGCCGAGAACCAAGCATTCGGCTCCGTGGTAGCCGAATTCAACGCCACCGATCCGGATGCCAACGCCACATTAACTTACCATTTGGTAAGCGGGGTAGGGGACGGCAACAATACCCTCTTCACCCTCGAGACCAACGGCACGCTCAAGACGGCCACCACTTTTGATTACGAAACCAACGCCTCGACTTACACCATT
>CACHJU010000066.1 GCA_902580225.1 uncultured Verrucomicrobiota bacterium | reverse complement strand
GTCCGATAGTATTATTTCCGAAAGTATGGAGTGACCCGTCCGATTTAAGAATCAGTGAGAAGGTTAAACCGGCGGCGATTTGAGAGACTCCTGAAGCGAGTATTTGTGTGGGTGTGTTTCTGGTGGTAGTGATTCCATCCCCCAGTTGTCCGTGAAAACCATATCCGAAAGTATGGAGTGATCCGTCTGATTTGAGAACCATGGAGTGAAATACACTGCCAGCAATTTGAGAGACTCCGGACGCGAGAATTTGTGTGGGTGTGTTTCTGGTGGTGGTGGTTCCGTCCCCCAGTTGTCCGAAGCCATTGAATCCGAAAGTATGGAGAGACCCATCCGATTTCAGAATTAGGGAGTGGTTAGCCGAATTTGAATAAAGAGGGTTGGTGAAAGTGGAGATTAAAGATATTATCCCTATGATTTTAATAATGGAAAGTAATTTGCATCTATATTTCATGACAAATGAAAAACATTGAAGCGATCAACTGAGGCCTAATCCTAAACTGAAAAGAGCAATGTACAAGATTAAACCATTCTACCAGAAAAAGATAATTCCCCGAATACCTTATTCCTGTTTTATTTGAGGAACTTTAAAATTTAAGGCACTGAGATATAGCTTCTTTTCTGATAGTCATAAAAGATTTTTTGTCCATTTTGACTGCGTAGGAAATATAACCAACCGCCAATTCGGTTTTGATAGAGGTAGGGCCAGATGCCTCGATCTGTCCAGCACCATCCATTGCTCTGATCCCAGAGCCAAACTCCTCCCGATAGGTTATTGACAGAATAGAGCCATCCCAAATCAGAATGAAAGATCCAACCCGTACCTTCAAATCTTCTTAATTGTCCGAACCAGTCGGAATTGGACCATCCGTTTCCGATTGATTGCATTCCGTTAAGCCAAGAACCGGGTACAAGATTTTCCGGAGTTTTTAATCTTCTCCTGACTCCCTGTGTTTCCCCCACCGCATTTCGTGCGAAAGCCCGGTAGTAGTAGGTAGTTGCGGGCTTTAAATCATTTACGGAAATATAAAACTCTGAATTGGCTAGAGGCGGGTTTGCAATAATTCTTCTTTTTGGACCCGAAAAACTAAGATTCTCACTAATTATTATACCTGATTCAAGAATTGCAGATCCTCCATCTGTCAAAATCTGCCCTCCAAGGGTATAAATTTGCTCACCATTGAGTTGATAATTAACAGTCCGTACGATTGGCACATAAACTTTAGTCATTGGGAAGGCGGGTTGCATTTCGTTACTTGGCGATTCATCCCCACCGAGAGATTGTGAACCGCCCCCTGGGGTTTGATAGCCACCGCTCGGTGTTTGGTAGTTGCTGCCAGGATTTACTTTAAAATAATAAAATTCTTCCGCCGCGGCCCGGGTGGTGAAAAAACGGCTGGTATCGGAAAGTGGAAAGGAACTATCATCCGCGGTAATGATAACTCCATTCTCAACAGCAGTAACCTGATAATATTGGAAGGCAGTATCCTCCGTAACTTTGATCACTCCGTTTTCGTCAATTACGTAAGGATGATTCACTACTAAGTTTGAACCAACTTGATCTGTTAAGCCGATACTGCCTTGTTGCATACTGCTTACATATTGAATTGTTGCTCCAAACCAACCGTCATCATCATCTTCATGCACCATCCATAGCGTAACCCCATCCAAGGTACTATTCCACTGGTACTCATTTCCCACCTGCACCACTACTGCCTGCCCATTGGGGTCGGACACCACGGTGACGGGATCGGGTTGGGTTGTGATCGGACTGCGGCGAAGAACGCGAACATTTTTCACATAGGTCTCGAAAGCATGCCCTTCATCATTGAAGGCAAAGAACCCAAATGCATTAGGAGAAAAATCCGGATATTCAAATTCGGCTACTTTTTTTCCATCAATAAAAATTAAGCTTTTTGAACCATCTTGTATCAATGAGGTTTTGTAATAGACGCCAAACTTTGCCGGAATGCTCACCTCTATCGCCTCGCCAGTTGATGGATCAGGATATTGGTACTCTAATGCCGGTTTTTGCCCCGACCAATATTCAATTTCTGGCCCAACTTGTTTAAAAGATCCGTCTGCTTCCTGGCTCGTTGTATCAAAACATAAAAAATTAAGCCCAGTTGAGTATTGTGTACCAACCGGAAGCATGATCTCGGCCTCCAATCCATAAACAGAAGAATCGGTGATGATCGCAAAGGGGTGTGTGCTCCCATTTTCCGGGAGAGTAAGAAGGCTTAATGCGTAAGGCAACGAATCACTGGCTGGATCATTTGGATCTCCGCTCCCGCCCAGCTCGAGAGCTCTATTTACAACGGATGGGGAACGCCCACCTTTCCACCAAGCAAGCTCCCACTTAGTAGTATCAAGCGAGCCACTGCTAAAATCATCATAATCTTCCCAATTTCTAATTACCCGTACATTTTGCGCGTATGCAGTGAACGACTCGCCTGCCTCATTCATCGCCCTAATCAAAATTGAATCTCTGGAAAAGTTTGCGGAGGAAAACTCTGCAACTTTATTGCCATCTACATGCATGGAAACCATACTGTTATCAAAGATAAAAGAAAAAACATGTGAGCTTCCTGCTTGAGTTGAGATGCTACTACTTACCAAGGAGCCAGTATTGGGATCGACATATTCAACATCGATATGATCAGACCAGAGATCTAAGCCGAAAAAGGATTTATCAGAAAGATTATCCGAAAATGCTTTTGTCCAATCACTGGCATACAAGCCAATAGCAGTACTTGAATGAGCATCTAAAGGGAGAGTAACCTCCACAGCAATTGCTGAAATATCGTTATTAGCTAGTTCTAAAAATGAATGGCTTTCAGTTCCATTGGTTGAGGCAAAGGATTTTTCTAATTCCGCTTTGATTCCGGCATTGTAGGTAAGCATCCCGACCGCTGGTAAAACACTATTGAATCCAGAAACATTATTTCCCGAAAGGGTAATTTTGCCATTTCCAATCGTGGGTGCGTTACCCCCATCCCAGTAACCAAGGTTCCAATTCCCAGAATTGATGCTAGTGGTTGTAAAATCATCATAGTCTTCCCAATTTCTGAGTACGCGGACATTGTCCATGTAAGCAGTGAAAGAAGAACCTGCGTTATTGACCCCACGAAAAACGATATCAAGGTCGTCCGATTGCCAAGTGCTTACTTCCGCCACTTTTTCTCCATCTAAATAAAGTGCTGTTTTTTGCTTCCCTTTTATGATCGCAACCTTGTACATCTTTCCAAGCTCGGCATTTCGGGTAAGGTTTATGGATTCACCCGTAGAAGAATTGTCCAAACCAATAGAAAAATTTGTCTGAGCACTATCTACCCAAAGATCGAGATAGCCAACCGGGGTGCCCGCATCAGCGATTCCAATTAGAACGCCGGTATCAACCGGGGCATCGCTTGGTAACCAGATGTCCGCTTCCACTCCATCAATACCTTCAGAATTTTTAAAGAGAAGAAAGGTACTGGAATATTGTGATGTTAAGCCGGAAAGTTCAATACGCCCATTCGCTTCCGTTGGTTGACTGCCGACAAAGTAACTATTGGTGGCAGTCCATTTTGATGTATCCAACGAATTATCGCTAAAATCATCATAATCCATCCAGGTATTTCTGGTGTAAGTAAAGTTCAAGCTGCCACTCGGAGATTGATACCCTCCACCAGGAGACTGATTGCCCCCGCTGGGGGTCTGGTATCCACCACCGTGGGTTTGATACCCACCACCTGGAGACTGATTTCCACCGCTGGGTGTTTGGTAGCCACCACTTGGGGTTTGGTAACCGCCGCCGGGGGATTGATTGCCTCCGCTCGGGGTCTGGTACCCACCACTTGGGGTTTGATACCCACCACCGGGAGACTGATTGCCTCCACTCGGAGTCTGGTATCCACCGCTTGGAGTTTGATATCCCCCACCGGGAGATTGATTGCCCCCACTCGGAGTCTGGTATCCACCCCCTGGAGTTTGATAACCGCTACCTGGACTCTGGTATCCGCCACCTGGAGTTTGGTAACCACTACCGGGAGTTTGGTAACCACCACCGGGTGAATTGTATCCGCCACCTGGATTTGTATTTGGAATAGTAAAATTGGGATATTGATAATTTAACAGCTCAATATCAAAACCGATATCAGCTCTAGAACCGTCTGGATCAAATGTAGAAGGGTCTCCAGCATCTATCATGGGCGAGTTTGTTTGAAAACGAAAATCTCCAATTCCTGCATTAACGAACATAGGGTCTGTGTTGCCATTACCGAATGAATTTGAGGTCATTTCGCTAAAGCTATTACCTGGACTCCAAACAATAGTGTTAGAGAAAGTCGATCTGATTGCACCATGAGCTGCTAAGCTAGATGCAGTAGTTCTATTATTATATAAAATACAGTTTGTTACAGTTGAGTGAGCAACTCCTCCAGCGACTCGAATGTTGCCAGAAGAGTTATTATCGGTTATTAAGCAATACTGAATTGTGCCGTAATTGACACCACCCACAGCCTCATTATCGTTATGAAATTTTATATTCCTGCGGATTTCACAAAAATTTAAATTAGCGATTGTAGTTCCTCCTCCAAGTCCTGAGTTCCAAGGACCTGTCCCATTGCCAACATTATCATTAATTTTGCAATACCAATAAGTACCACGCGTTACCCCGCCCGCAGCCGGTCCACTTTCAGAAGAAGAGTTGTTGATAATATTACAGTACCAGAATTCTGCATTTGATCCGCTTTCTACTTTTACCCCACCGAGAGATCCATTAGTAATCGTAAATCCTAATATACTTGCGTTAGTTTCTCCATTACTGATGTGAAAACCTCTACCATTGTCTTCGCAATCAATAATTGTACTATTAGGACCATTCGAAGACTTTATGGTAAGATTTTTACCTAATAGACTTATGTTTTTATTACCCGAACCTCTGTATGTTCCGGGTTTAACAATTATTGTTTGACCAGAAGATGCAACTTGTACTGCTTTTGAAATAGTCGCATAGGGGAAATTATACGAGCCTATACCCGATGTGTCATTTCCATCGGTTGCTACAAAAAAGAGATTATCTTGAAAACCACCAAAGTCAGGAGAAGTGTATCCACCGCCCGGACTGGTGTATCCGCTGCCTGGGGTTTGGTATCCACCACCCGGTGATTGGTAACCACCACCTGGAGTTTGATAACCACCACCGGGTGAAGTGTAGCCACTACCTGGGGTTTGGTATCCGCTGCCTGGGCTCTGATATCCACCACCGGGTGAACTGTAGCCACCGCCAGGGGTTTGGTAACCACTACCTGGAATTTGATAACCACTACCCGGACTCTGGTATCCACCACCTGGAGATTGATTGCCTCCGCTGGGGGTCTGGTATCCACCACTTGGAGTTTGATATCCTCCACCGGGAGACTGATTGCCTCCGCTTGGTGTCTGGTATCCACCGCTTGGGGTTTGGTAACCGCTGCCGGGTGATTGATTGCCCCCGCTGGGTGTCTGGTATCCACCGCTCGGAGTTTGATACCCACCGCTTGGAGTTTGGTATCCACCGCTGGGGGTTTGGTATCCACCGCTTGGTGTTTGATATCCACCTCCGGGAGACTGATTGCCTCCGCTCGGAGTCTGGTATCCACCGCTTGGAGTTTGATATCCTCCTCCGGGAGATTGATTGCCTCCGCTGGGTGTCTGGTATCCACCACTTGGGGTTTGATAACCTCCTCCGGGAGACTGATTGCCTCCACTCGGAGTCTGGTATCCACCGCTTGGGGTTTGATACCCGCCTCCGGGAGACTGATTGCCTCCGCTTGGAGTCTGGTAGCCTCCACTTGGGGTTTGA
>CACHJU010000065.1 GCA_902580225.1 uncultured Verrucomicrobiota bacterium | reverse complement strand
TCGATCCGCCAACCCGCCGCCTTGTGCGGTGTTGTTGGAATGAAGCCCACTTACGGAATGGTCTCGCGATATGGATTAGCTGCTTTTGCATCCTCACTTGATCAAATTGGTCCATTTGCCAAAACTGTAGAAGATGCAGCGTTACTGTTGGAAATTATATCCGGGCACGACCCCCTTGATTCAACTAGTTTCCCGTCTGATGTTCCTTCCTACACCACAAAGATAAAAGATAATCTTGCCCCTTGCACATTGGGCCTTCCCAAAGAATTTTTTGGAGATGGAATGGACGATGAGGTTCGGGGTGCAGTTGAACAAGCTGTTGATTTTTATAGCAGTCAGGGACATCGTATAGTTGATGTTTCATTACCCACAACTGATTTAGCTGTTCCCGTTTATTATGTAGTTGCGACTGCAGAAGCCTCTTCAAACTTGGCACGTTACGATGGAATTCGCTACACATCACGCAGTGAAAATGCCGAAAATGCGGTTGATGTATATGCCAAAAGTCGGGGTGAAGGATTTGGAGAAGAAGTAAAAAGACGATGCATTCTCGGTGCATATGGACTAAGCAGTGGATATTACGATGCCTATTATCTCAGGGCTCAAAAAACACGCACTCTGATAAGAGAGGATTTTAATCGCGTATTTAAAGAAGTGGATGCAATCATCACACCTACTTCCCCTACCCCCGCATTTGAATTTGGGGCCAAAAGTGAAGATCCCATTTCAATGTATTTAAGTGATATTTACACCATATCAACTAACTTGGCCGGGCTTCCGGCAATTTCTATACCTTGTGGGTTTACTAAATCGAAATTGCCTGTTGGTTTGCAGCTAATTGGTCGGGCTTTTGAAGAAAGTTCACTGCTTTCAATTGCCCATGCCTACGACCGTGAACATAAATTTGGGTGCGTTCCTCCAAACATCGCAAAAGAATAAGATATCTAGATGAAATACGAAGCAGTAATTGGACTCGAAGTGCATGTTCAGCTTGAAACGAAATCCAAAATGTTTACCCGTGTACCCTGTGGCTATGGTCAGGAACCCAATTCCTTAACCGATGCGGTGGTGTTGGGTCTCCCTGGAGCTCTTCCGGTTATGAACTTCGAGGCCATTGAGAAATCGATTAAAGTTGGACTTCTACTAGATTGTAAAATTGCAGACACTTGCAAATGGGACCGTAAAAATTACTTCTATCCAGACATGCCCAAAAACTATCAGATTTCACAGTTTGACCAGCCGATTTGTGAGGGGGGTGAAGTGGAAATCGAAATGCCGGGAGAAACTCCAGCAAAAATGGGTGAGCATCGCATTGTAAAGCTTACCCGAATTCACTTAGAGGAAGATGTTGGAAAGCTGACTCACTTTGTAAATGATAGTTTGGTGGATTATAATCGTGCGGGTTCACCCTTATTGGAAATTGTCAGTGAACCTGATCTCTTCTCACCAGAAGAAACCTTTGCTTATCTTACTTCATTAAGAAATTCACTCATTTATGCGGGGATCTCCGACTGTGATATGGAAAAAGGGCAACTTAGATGTGATGCCAATATTAGCGTGCGTCCTGTTGGGACTCAAACATTGGGAACCAAAGTTGAACTAAAAAATCTGAATACTATATCAGGAGTCAAAAACGGTGTTGAATATGAAATTAAACGCCAAGTTAAAGCCATTCAATCCGGCGAAGAAATTTTGCAGGAAACAAGAAGATGGAATCCAGATCAACGTTACACCACCTCGATGCGATCCAAGGAAATGGCACACGACTATCGTTATTTCCCGGATCCGGATTTAATGCCTGTAAAAATAAATCAAAAATGGATAGAACAGCTTCAAAAAGAATTACCTGAAAAACCATTTGATAAGCAAAGAAGATATCTTTCTGATCTGGACCTTCCATATTCCATCACTTCTGCCCTATGCCCAGATCTAAGATTATGCGAATTCTTTGAAGAGGTTATAAAATCAACCAAAGATCCTCGAAAAGCCGGCAACTGGGTGGTCAACGATTTACTTCGGGAGTTGGGCAGTAATCGGGATAATGAGAATTCACTTTCCATTACAGACTGCCCAGTTTCCCCCAAACATCTATCCGAACTTTTGGGTCTAATTGAAAAAGGTACTATTTCAAATAATGTTGCCAAGGATCTTTTCCCTGAGATCTTTTCAACAGGCAAGTTACCCTCCGTTCTGGTAAAAGAAAAAGGATTGGAACTGAAGTCAGATGAATCTGAACTTGAATCTATCTGCGCTCTCGCCATTAAAGACGAACCCAGTGCAGCTGAAAAATTTAAAGGAGGAAAAGAAGGGGCTATTAATGCCCTCAAAGGAGCAGTTATGAAAGCAACTCGGGGCCAGGCAAATCCAAAAGTGGTTGACGAAATATTACGACGTCTTCTTTCCTAAATTATGCTCCGTATCAATAACTTATTGAGACTCGGTCTCAAAAAGCTTGATCTAATTATAAAATAAATTAAGATTGTATCTAAAATGACAAAGCACCTAAATTTTCTCATCATCCTGCTCACTCATCTAATTCTTCCTTTTATAACAAGTGCTCAAGTTAAAGAAACTCATCAGATTATTGAAGAATGGATCGAGACCAAGCAGTTAATTTCTGAAGAAAAGCACCTTTGGAAAGTAGAAAAAGCCGCTCTTATTGATCTTGAAGATGCTTTAAATTTAGAAATTGGAGATTTAGAAAAAAAATTAAAACAATTTAAAAATGAAAATATAGGAATCGCCAAACAGCGAATTGATCTTAATAGACGCCAAGAAAAAGCTCAGAATTCCTCGGCCGATTTTTACAAAGGAATACAAAAAGTTGAAAAAGAAATTAAAGGGTTCTTAAAACTACTCCCAAAGCCTCTTAAAGACCGTATTTCTGTTTTTTACGAAAAAATTGATACAGCTAAAACAGATAGTCTTCCACTAAAAGAAAGATTAGATTCTGTTATTGGTCTTCTTCAAAGCGTTCACATATTTCATCGCTCGGTTCATTTGGTAAGGCAAGAATTTGTCTTCGAAGATGAAAAATCTAGAGAATTCTTGGTGATTTACTTCGGATTAGGTGCAGCATATTTTGTAAACGAATCCGGAAATGTAGCCGGGTGGGGAAAACCTACTCAGGATGGCTGGGAATGGATTCGTGATGATAGATTAGCAAAGGAAATTTCCACAGGCGTGGCAATGATAGAAAATCGTACGCTTCCTCGCTTTCTAAAATTACCTGTTCCTTTGGGACTAGAATAAAATGAAAAAAAATTCCTTCTTACTATTAGGCTTTTTCATTGCATCAAAATCGTTTTCTGTTAACTCGATTGACTCAGTCCGCAACGAAGCAAAAATAGATCTTCAAAATGCCATTTCCCAACTAACTGAATTAAGAAGGTCCATTGAAAAAGAGAAGATTCCTTTAGCAAGCAAGCTTTCCGAATTGGAAAGAAAAGCACGAAAAATGAGAGCTGAACTGGATAATAACCTACGTTTACGAGACAACCGTGAAGCAAGCCTGCTTGAGCTGGAAAATGAAGTGAAGAAGAACGAATCAGATTTAAATAACAGCCTTAATCTCCTTAATGATTATATTTCAAGTTGGCATTCTGCTAACCCCGCAGCCGAACAAACTTTGTGGTCAAAAGATTTATCAGCTATTCTAAAATCACAAAAGAATTCTTCGGGGTTTGACTCATTCAAATCCGCTTTTTTGGGTATGTCCCTTTCTGTAAAATCTATCCAAGCGACGGCTGGAGCAATTCTTTTTCAGGGCGATGCAATAGTGCGACCTGAGGGGGTTCGTATACCTGGTAGTTTCCTTTCAATTGGACCGACAATTTTTTTCTCGGGGCAAAAAGGTTATTCAGGTTTTCTTGAACGGGACTTGGTAGACATTCAATCTCAATCCTCCAAGCTCTCAGCAAATTCAGTACTTAAAACCAAAGTTCCTCGCGTAAAGAAATTATCCCCTAAAACTTCCAATGTAATTACCCAGGCATTTACATCTAAATCGAATCAGAACGAATATTTGATTCTTCCATTGGATCCAACTTTAGGCAAAGCCAGTGTAATGGAAAAAGGAGAGCTTAATCTCTTGGAGGAACTCAAAAAAGGTGGGATTTGGATATATCCAATTTTATTTTTTGCAATTTTGTCTATAATCATAGCACTTATTAAAGGTTATCAGATTCTCCAGATTAATTTTCCAAAATCTACTGTTTCTTTTGAAAAAATTTATAATGAACCTTTTGAACTTCTAAAAAAAACTGTGAAGAGTTATCAGGGTGCAAATTCAGAAATTTTGGAAGAAATTCTTTATGAAAACATTATTGATACACAGATAAAACTCGAAAAAGCACTTCCCCTCATAGCAGTTACTGCTGCAACTGCTCCACTCTTAGGCCTTTTGGGAACGGTTACGGGTATGATCGATGTATTTAGACAAATCACCAATTTCGCAAATCCAGAAAACAGCGAGTTAGCTAGGGGAATTTCAGAAGCTCTAGTCACAACAAAATTTGGATTAGTTACCGCCATACCAGCCCTTATCGCACATGCATTATTAACTCGAAGAGTTCAGGGTATTATTTCAAAAATGGAAGGCTTCTCTGCCCAATTGTTGAGATTGAAGCAAGAAAACAAATCACCTAACATAATAGATTCCATTCATGAACCCAATTCTTGATCTTTGGCAACAATCAACTTTTATTTGGAGCAAAGGCGGAATCCTCATGCCCGTTCTAGCGATGCTTTCTCTTTATACGTTTTATATTGCTTTCGATATCTGGTTTAGACTTCACAACATAGTTCCTAAGGACTTACAATCTTTCCCTCGAGAAAAATGGGATGCTTTTAAGGGAGGAGGTTGTATTAATCAAATCATACATTATTGCTTAGCAGATCAGCAAGACGCCAAAGAAACTCAAAGAAGGTTCGAACAAATTAGAAAGACAGATACTTCCTACCTGAACCGAAGGCTTAAATTTTTACTTGTACTTGCAGCAGCTTCCCCATTAGTAGGACTTTTAGGTACAGTCAGTGGAATGCTCCGAACATTTGACGGTTTAACGATGCAGGACAATTACAAAATGGATTTAATTGCAAGTGGGATTTCGGAAGCTCTCGTAACCACTCAAACAGGACTTTTGATTGCGATTCCGGCACTTGCGTTTTCCCATTTACTCAAGCGAAAGAAAAAAGATTGGCTACATTGCCTAAATCGTCTGGAGATTATTTCTTTAAAACAAATACGGCTTACCAATACTTCCGAATGAAACTCCGAAGAATCCCCTCAATCGATGATGAAGAAGGTGAAATTAATGTATCTCCATTAATTGATGTAGTTTTCATCTTATTAATTTTCTTTATTGTTTCAGCCACATTTATTTCATTGCCTGGTATAAATGTTAAAAAACCCAAAGTGCAAAAAACATCTTCTCTTGAAAAAAATTCAGTTATTTTTGCTCTTTCAGACCAAAATGAAATTTTTTATTCTGGCCAAAAAATTAAATTATCTCAGGTATCTGCCCTGATCAGTGAAGCTATAATGAACAAAACAAAGCCCGTTGTAATTCAAGTTGATAAGTGGGCGGATGCAAATTTTCTCGCTAGGTTGGTCTCGGAAACCAAAAAAGTTTCTCCTTCTGTCTCTTTAGCAACTTTAAAAAACGAATGAGAAGAACTTTTTCGACTCATCAATCTGAAAAGGCGGAGATTAATGTATCCCCTTTAATTGATATGGTTTTTATTCTTCTTATTTTCTTTATTGTCTCCACTTCTTTTGTCAATGAAGTAGGAATATCTTCAACATACAAGGACTCAGATTCACTCTCTGATCCGTCTAAATCCCCTTTATTCTTTTATTTACCCGGTTCTGGACAAGTTTTAAACGATGGAAATTCTATTGGTTTGGAAGGTGTTGCTCCCAAAGTTCGTAATTTATCTACAAATCGTCCACCATCAGTCATCATCGAGGTTGCAATGGGAACCAAAGCAGGCTTCGCTACACAAGTTATGGATCAAGCTCTTTTG
>CACHJU010000064.1 GCA_902580225.1 uncultured Verrucomicrobiota bacterium | reverse complement strand
AGTTTGTATCTTTTCGGGTGATAGAAAATGTCCGTTAAAATAACTGAATGGATTTATTGGTTCAGTAGGAATACTCTTATTAATTCGTGATCTGGGATTTCGGTCTTTCCATGCCTGTTCGAGTAAATTAAAGTGCATTTCCGCACACATCTGGTTGCCAAATTTTTTGGGATGGGTTCCTCCAAATTGTGACCAGGTCAAAGATTTTTTTTGAATCTGATCAGCTACTTCTCTAGCAAGATGTATTTGAGAAACTCCATATTTAATCAATACTTCTTGATGAGCTCTCATGGTTAATGGAGTTTCTCTTGCCTGTAGTTTTTTTAACATTCCAGGGTTGACAAAAAAAGTGGAAATAATTTCTGTTTTTGGACTTTTAGTTCGCACCTGTCTGATAATTCCCTCCATGCCTCGAATACAGGCTGCATGATTGTGATTCGCGTCCTGGTTGTCATTAACCGCAAATTCAATGAAAAATAAATCGAGTGGTCCCTTACCTAATACATCTCTGTTAAGACGAAAGGCACCAGTAGTGGAACAGGTTGAAGATATTCCAGCATTATTGAATGAAAATTTGGTTTTCGGAAATCTTTTTTCTAACCAATCCATTATTAATGGACGATACCCGTTCATTTCTGTAATTGAGCCTCCCATAAATGCGACTCGTCCAATCTTTTTTTTCTCAAACATAAAAAGAGAATTATCTAAATTTCCACGGAGGATTATGTTTGTTTGGTCAAACCCGAAAACCATTGAGAAGGATATTGAGCAAAGAAAGAAAAAAACTTGGAAGTATAAAAACATGTTCTAATTAGCAAAGGAAACGACTTTCTTGGCAAGCTTAGTAATCATAGAAAATTTAGAATTTAAAATTAGATTTCGAGGAGTTACCCAAGAACCTCCTACAGTAAATACATCCGGATCACCAAGGTAGGATGTTACCAAATCTTGAGATATTCCACCCGTAGGCAGATATTTTAGGCCAACATGTCGAAAAGGACCAATCAATGCTTTTAGGTAATTATAACCACCTATTGGCTCAATGGGGAAGACCTTAACTAATCTACATTCACAATTTACCGCTCTGTTCAACTCACTTGGTGTAAGAACACTCGGGATTAAAAAGAAATTATTCTGAACAGCTTTTTCCCATATATTTTGATTCCATACTGGAGAGACGCCGAAGTGAATTCCAATTTCTTGAAGTTGATCAATTTGTTGTTCTTTTAGAATAGTTCCAGCCCCTAGCATTAAATCTGGGAATTCTATTCGAATACTTTTAAGCACGGAAAGAGCGAAATCATTCCTTAGAGTGATTTCTAGGTTTTTAACACCACCATTTTGTAGGGCTTCAACTGTTTGAATGGTATTTTTGGGCTTTAAATGATTAATTATGGGTAAAACGGGTTGCCTGCCAAGTTGTTCAAGAATCTCCATTTTATAGTTTTTTTAAGATTGTGCGATTGACGCATTTACAAAAGTTCAAGGGCCATAGCAAATCTCATTGGCACAAAATATCATTGATTATTTCAACTCTTTTACCATTCCTTCCGTAAAATTACGATATCGATGACGATGAGAAAGGCGAGTACGAGAATTTTTAATACAATATTGTTCAGAATGAAATCTCCAATCGGCTTGGCAAAAAAAGACTAATGTCAATAGAACTTATAAATGCATTTATACTAATCAACCTAATGCTGGTAAGCCCAACTGCAGTTATAACTGAATCAAGTAAGAAAACCATGTCCGAAATGGCAATTACTAAAACATTATCAACTCCAATAATTAACTCGAGTCTAGCAAGTAAATCAAACAAACCAATCAAATCACCTTCCATAAGCAATCATCTTTTCATGGTTTTTTTTGAAAAGCAAAAAGATTTAATAATCAAGTTTGACCCATAATGTACTTTTTCTCTTTTATGTAAGAAATGGCCTTTAAAACTGATATTCAAATCAAAGACGCAGATTTGGAATTTTTACCTATTGAAACCCGCATACCATTGAAATTTGGATCTGAGGTGCTGAATTCTGTAACTTGTGCCCGTGCTTCTGTTTTAGTTGAAAATGGACTCGGTTTTAAAGCAAGGGGGTGGGGGGAGACTCCATTAAGTGTTCAATGGGTTTGGCCATCTAGAATATCCTACAGCGAACGGCTTGAAACTCTATTTAGATTTACTGAAAGGCTTCTTGAAGTAGTCAAATTCTTACCGGGGGAAGGTCATGCATTAGAATTGGGGCATTCATTTGTTTTTGATGAAGTTCCTAAAATATTGAATCTTTTTAACCAAGAATTCCGCCAAGCCAAGGAACCAATGCCTTGGCTTGCTGCTCTAGTATGTGCCTCTGCATTTGATCTTGCCCTCCATGATGCGTATGGAGTGGTAAACAAAGTGCCAGTCTACCAATCCTATGGACCAAAATTCCTTTATCGAGATTTGAGTTTTTTTTTAGAACCTGCCATGGATAAAAGGGTTTCCTTTAATGGGAAAAGACCAGCTGAATTTTTGGAATTAAATCCATCCAATCAAATTCCTGTCTGGCACCTGGTTGGTGGATTGGATCCTTTGAGGGAAAATGAATTGACTGGGAATGAACCTGAAGATGGCTATCCGGTTCACTTGGAGGATTGGATTGAACGGGACGGATTAAATTGCTTGAAAATCAAGCTTCGTGGTAATGATTCGAAATGGGATTATGAAAGAGTTGTTGCAGTGGGCGAAATTGCCCGTTCCATGGATGTCGAATATCTTACCACTGATTTCAACTGCATGGTTGTTGATCCTGAATATGTAAATCAAATTTTAGACAAATTAAAAAATGAGCATAGAGGAATTTGGAATAAAATTCTATATGTTGAGCAACCCTTTCCCTATGACCTAGAAAAATTTCGAATCAATGTCCACTCATTGGTAAAAAGGAAGCCTCTTTTCATGGACGAAAGTGCTCATGATTGGAAACATGTCCGTATTGGCCTTGAATTAGGATGGACAGGTGTCGCTCTAAAAACCTGTAAAACTCAGACAAGTGCAATATTTTCTCTCTGCTGGGCAAAGGCTCATGGTATGGACCTGATGGTTCAGGATTTGACTAATCCCATGCTTGCTCAAATACCCCATGTATTGCTTGGTTCCCATGCGGGCACAATAATGGGGGTGGAAAGCAATGGGATGCAATTTTATCCTGAAGCATCAAAAAAAGAAGCCTTGATCCATCCTGGAGTTTACCAAAGAAAAGACGGCATGTTGGATCTATCTTCAATTAAAGGACCGGGTTTCGGATATCAAATAAATCTACCTTAGCTTGAATTTCGTCAGTTTAGGTAAAACTTGGAACTGATTATCGATTCAAAGAGGAAATGTGCTTTTATATTTACGAAAGGACTAGGTTAAGTGCATCCTTTCAATTTTTTTGAAAAAAATATTTTTCGTTGGTACAAATTGGGGGAAGCATGCGTATTGCTGGAACCTTATTTAGTATGTTGTTTGGTTCAATTTTAATTTTTCATTCTACCGGAATGGATCCTAGTAGTAATGGAAGAGTTCATCGTGAAGGTTTGGTTGACTATAGTATGGGAGTTCATTGTCTGCAACTCGGTGGAGAGGGAAATTCGGTTGAAGCCAAAAAAGGTCTAGATTGGCTATTCGAAAATCTACCCACATCTTGGGGGAATATTGATTTTTATCGTATTCGACATGCTGGTAGGGCATGTGTTGGCGCAATGTATTTTTTGAATGAATCCAAATACTGGGAAAGGTTTCGGGAGAAAATACCCGAAATTTTGATTGAGAATCAGAAACCTGAAGGGTTTTGGCCTGATGCAGCTCACTTTCATGGAGACAGCGAGTTATTACGGACGATTTTGGGTATAGAAATTTTATCTACATTTTCAACACGCGAAATTAATCGTTATCAAAAAGTTAGGTAAAAAGATTCTTACGACACTGGAAATTAAGCGATAGTTAGCTTAGGGATAGATTCCATTTCGAAAATTGCTTTTCTAATTTCAATCCGAAGATCGGAGAGGGTTGATTTAGATAAGATAATTTTATCGCGGGCTGCTTTTTGTAATTCATCACAAATTTCGCTCAACCTTTCACTCCAGTTTTCTAAAGAATCAAGAGTCTGGTCAATAATTTCCCCAGAAGTGTTTCGAAATTGTTGGAGATTCGTAATATGATTGGAAAGTTGCCGTTTGGTTTCACGGGTCTCAGCGAGCAAAATCCGTTCGTTTGGAACTCGTTTTAAATTTGCAGTCAGACCAAATTTGGATAATAGCCAAATAATCCACTTAGAAGGATCTAGCTGCCAAAATTTCACACCATTTCTGTAATCCCATTGAAATTCATGATGATAGTTGTGATATCCTTCACCCATGGTAAATATCGCAGCAATCCAACTGTCACGGGCGCTATGACTTGTGGAATATGGTCGGGATCCAATCATGTGGCACAATGAATTAATGCAAAAGGTGGCATGTTGCACCAACACGACACGGGCTACACCTGGGATCAATAGACCACCAAGTGCACCAGCAATTGGGCTAAGATTATTGGTAATAATCGCATAAACATAGCCTATTACGGATGGCAGTATAAAGCTCATGAAGAGTGCAATTCCATGCACCCACTTTGCCTGCCACATAACCAGCTTATCTCTTTTGAGATCTTGAACATTGTTGATGGGATTATCTGGTTTGAGTTTAAACATAAGCCAACCCATGTGAGCCCAAAAGAACCCTTTGGATATATCGTAAGGGTCATCATCTGTGTCTACATGTTTGTGGTGTTTTCTGTGTTCTGAGCTCCACCACAAAGCAGAGTTCTCAAATGCAGCAGCTCCAAAAAGCAGAACAAAAAGTTTAACTGGCCATTTGGCCTTAAAAGCTTTGTGAGAAAATAAACGGTGATAACCGACAGTTATGCTCATACCGGTTGCTGGGTAGTAAAAAAGAAAGACAGCAAAAATAAACCAATCCCAGCCAAAAAAATAATAATATGCTGGTACTGCTGTAAATGTGAGGATAGCGGTAATGATCAGAAAACTGCTTGTTACCCATTCCACCCGCTTAAAAGGTATATTTTTAAACATGATAACATGACGATAATGACAATTTACAAAATTACGAATCATTTTTTACATTTTCCTGTTTATAAAAATATAATTAATATTTTCTTCGATCGACTTTGACTTATCTTAAAAATATTTTCTCAATTAATATCACATATTACCCTTAATGATTTTACATGAAAATTATAAACCAGTTTCTCAATTATTTTTTAACGCTTTGTCTTTCATCAGTTTTACTACCCGCTGATAATTCAAAAATTCTTTCCCTAAAGGGTAAGAAAGGTCCAGGACTTGGAAAAACGATTGTATTAGTCTCGGGTGATGAGGAATATCGTACGGAGGAAAGCATGCCAATGTTAGCAAAAATTTTGACTCAAAAGCATGGTTTTTCCTGTAAGGTTCTTTTTGCATGGGACAAAAAAAGAAAATACATCGACCCCAATAACCAAGAGGGTGTCATTGGATGGGAACATCTTAAAGATGCAGATCTAATGCTAATTGGAACGCGCTTTCGAAAGCCAAATGCAACCGATGCCGAATACATTACCAATTTTTTGAATTCCGGAAAACCAATCGTTGGTATTCGGACTTCCACCCATGCATTTAATGGAGGAGAAAAATTTGGGGACAAAATTTCTTATGGACAGTTTGGACCACTTATTATGGGAGAAGGCTGGGTAAGTCATCATGGAAAACATAAAGGCGAAGGTGCCCGTGGAATGATTGAGACTGATAATGCCGCTCATCCAATTTTAAAAGGTGTGACTGATGTCTTTGGTCCTTCTGATGTTTATGGAATTCGTAGGCTTACCGAAGAAGATACGATTCTTATGCGGGGAGCAGTAACTGAAAGTCTTGATCCTGACTCTTCGTTTGTTGATGCAAAGAATGATCCGATGCAACCTTTAGCCTGGTTACATCCCTACATAGCACCTAACGGAAAAAAAGGTACCACATTTTGTACTACTATGGGAGCATCTGTCGATTTGGTCAGCGAAGATTTGCGTCGAATGCTTGTCAATTCAGTTTATTTTCTGACCGGTCTTAAAGTACCCGAGAAAGCGGATGTTAAGTATGTTGACCCATTTTACCCTTCGTTTTACGGATTCATTCGTGATAAAGAATTTTGGCCCGGACAAGATATGCAAGCTGAGGATTATGGATTAGGTATGTCTCCTCATGCACCAGATCCAAAAGGAACCCCCGAGTGGGGATTTCGTCCTACATCCAAAAAATAAT
>CACHJU010000063.1 GCA_902580225.1 uncultured Verrucomicrobiota bacterium | reverse complement strand
CCCACTCTTTTATGCCCAATTTTACTAAATATCTTCTATTTATATATTTTCTAGCTTTTTTGGTAATCTCAAAAGTATTTGGACAAGAAACACTGTCTTTTTCCAAACCTTCGGAAATACCCACCCAAAGCAAAGGAATTTATGAGGGAAACCCCACATTTCGAGCCGTTTTTGTGGATGATGGACCCAAAGTAGACGGTGACCTTACTGATAAAGCATGGAATCGAGCCATGCCTGCAGGTGATTTACTACAAACCTTTCCAGAAGATAATGCGTCAGGAACTGAGGCCACGGAATTTCGTGTTCTTTACGACAAGGAAAATCTCTACATCGGAATTTGGTGTTTTCAGGATAACCCAAAGGATGTCACAGCTAATGCTGGAAATCTGGCGGATGCCGGAAACGACGATCATGCACTTATCATCCTCGATACATTCCGTGACCAACGAAATGCTTATGCATTCATTGTGACACCCAACAGCTTAAGAGCGGACTTGCTCATTGGCGATCAGGGTAGGATGCAAAATATAGATTGGGATACAATCTGGGATGCCAAGTGTGGAATTCATCAATGGGGATGGGGTGCGGAAATAGTGATTCCTTTTAAATCGATTTCCTTTGATGAGGATTCATCGACTTGGGGTATCAATTTGAGAAGAGTAATTAAAAACAATGGAGAGGTTCAGGACTGGGCAAATGCCAGGTCAGGCGTAGATCCTGCCAACGCTGCACAAGCTGGCACTCTCACCGGACTGAAAAACCTGAAACAGGGGCTGGGTCTGGATGTGCTTCCATTCGTTACTGGAACCTACACGGATGACCAAACCACCGGGAACGATGAATTCAAAGCAGACGGCGGGCTTGACCTGCGTTACAGAATCAATGCCAAGACCACCGCATACCTAAGTATCAACACTGACTTTGCCGATGTCGAAGCCGATGTCAGACAATTCAACTTCACCCGTTTTAATCAATCCTTTCCGGAAAAACGGGACTTCTTTTTGGAAGACGCTGGAATGTTTCATTTTCCATCCGACGGGTTAAGTCCTTACTACAGTCGTAAGATTGGTCTAAGTGAAACTGGAGAAATCGTACCCATCCACTTTGCGGCTAAAATTACCAGTAACCAAAAGAATTACAATTTTGGGCTCATGGATGTGTTAATTGACTCGCCGGAAGGAGAACGAAATGTTTTTGTCGGTAGAGTTCGCAAAAACCTCGAAAACGGTTCCACCATTGGTTTACTCTCAACTTTTGGAGATCCCCGTTTCAAAGAAGACAGCTACAGTGTGGGTACGGATTACCAATTTATCAATGGTGAGTTTATGGGAGACAAATCCTTATCAACCAAGCTGTGGACACTAGGTACCTGCAACAAAGCTCAAACCGACTCAGAACTAAAAATTTCGTACGGAGCAGAAACCATTTTCAAAGGTCGTGAACTCACCCTTGTAGGAGCATTTTCCGAAGTACCTGAGAATTTCAATCCTCCGCTAGGTTATGTAATGCGGGACGATTACAGAAAATACCGTTTTGCGGGATCCTATGTCCCAAGGCATGAAGATGTGAAATGGCTTAATGTAAGTATACATGATTTTGATCTGGAGATATACACGGATACCGGAAACAGACTATCGGATATAACCCATACAATCACCCCAATCGAATTCATATTAGAATCGGGAGACAATCTCGGATATGAGATTGCCCATAAATTGGACCGTCCTACTGAAGCCTTTACCATCTTTGATACCACACTGCCCGCAGGAGAATACGAGGGATTTTATCATAGGTTTTTCTTCAACTCTCATTCCAAACGAAAAGTGGTAAGTAGACTTTCGTACTTATACAACGAAGGCTTTCTTGCTCCCGGAAAAAGATATGAAGCTACTTTGGACTATCTTCCCATCAAGGAATTTATGATCGGAGTTGGCTACTCATCCACGATTTTAAACTGGAACCATGCCCCCAAAACGGAATTAAATGTAGTTTCCGGAACCTCCAGAATTAACTTCAATCCTGACTTATCGATCAATAACCTGTTGCAGTATGACAATTTCAGTAAATCACTTGGGGTAAACAGCAGGCTTCAATGGGAATACAAACGGGGAGCCAGGTTCTATTTTGTGGTGAATCAGACTTATCTCGACGAAAGAACGGGGCTGACCCTGCAAGGTTTCGGTACGGCGATCAAACTGGGAGGAATCTTTCGCTTCTAATGTCGATAAGATCAAAAATCAAAGAGCATCATTATTCAGCTTAAACTTAGTTTCATCATATTTCCAAAACCAAGGCATAAATCTATAGCTTTGCGATTGTCCCTAAGATAATTAATTCTTAATCTCCGGTTTTTATGCATCTTCTTGAGGAAATTACTGTAATTGCGACCGTAAGCGTACTGGTTACCCTAGTTTTGGGTCGACTCAAACTCCCCGTGGTTGCCGGCCTCGTTCTTTCCGGGGCACTGGTTGGACCGAAAGCCCTTTCTCTCGCCCATGATCCAGAAGCCATTGAAGTGATTGCTGAAGTCGGTGTTATTTTTCTTCTTTTTACCATTGGTCTGGAATTTTCCCTTTCACGGTTAAAAAACATTTTTCGTCAGGTTGCCCTAGGGGGACTCTTACAGGTTGGGGTTACTATCTTAGTTACTTCCATGGTATGTCTAAGTATGGACCTCAGTCTCCCAGAAGCCATTGTCTATGGCTTTGTCTTTGCCCTTTCCAGCACAGCCCTCGTACTTCGAACCCTTGGCGAAAGGGGAGAATTGGATGCACCCCATGGCCGTTTTATTGTGGGTACACTCATTTTTCAGGATTTATGTATCGTCCCCATGGTGCTGATTGTTCCACTTTTAATTAACGGACTTGATAAGCCAGAAACCTGGCAGGAGATTATGCTTGCACTGGTAAAAGCAACTTTGGTCGTGGTTTTACTCTTTGCGGTCTCCCGTAAGGTCATCCCCCATCTTTTTCGTTGGGTAAATGCCAGCCGGAGCAATGAAGTTTTCATCCTCACCGTTCTCTGTTTGTGCATTGGTACCGCATACCTGACTTCCTTAACCGGGCTTTCGCTCGCATTGGGAGCATTTCTGGCGGGAATGATTGTGGCTGACACGGATTTCCGACATCGGGCAATGGGCGACATTCTTCCCCTGCGTGATGTATTCGTAAGTTTCTTCTTTGTTTCTCTGGGTATGTTTTTTGATTTCCATCTGCTTGCTGAAAAACCGATGGAAGTAATTTTGTTGCTTATTGCCTTTATTGGCGGCAAAGGTCTTATCGCAATCTTGGCTGCTTCATTTATGCGCTTCCCTCCCCGTGCCGCATGGCTTGCAGGTGTGGGATTGGCACAGTTTGGGGAATTTGGATTCATCATTTTACAACTCGCCATTCAGGAAGGTGTGGTTGTTGAAGTTGAAATTGGAACCCTGCTCAACGCCGGTATTCTCAGCATGTTCCTCACTCCATTGCTTGTATACAAGGCACCCCACTTTACTGCTGGAGAGCGGGCACTTGACCCCCTGGCCAAACTATTACGGGCTAGAAGTGCGGAAGAACTGGAAGATCGAACCGTTGGTCACAGTGATCATGTGGTGGTCATCGGATACGGCCTCGCTGGAAGACTCCTCACTAATAGCTTGAGCCGGCTCAAAATCCAAGCAGTTGCCCTCGAAATGAACTCCGACAATGTGGAACTCGGACGAAAACTTGGGGATCCCGTATACTATGCCGATGCCACTAGTGAGGAAGCTCTGGGGCATGCTCATGTGGAATCCTGTCGTGCCATTGTGATTATGATCAATGATAATCAGGCCATTGAGAGGGTCATCTCCACCATTGCACGCATGAAGGTTGAGGCACCTGTTTTCGTTCGCACTCAATACATGCGAGGTTCTGAAAAACTTCAAAATGAACTCCCGGTGAACATCGTCGCATCCGAAGTGGAAGGTGGACTGGAAATACTCTCCCTCGTACTCAATCAGCTAAAGATTCCAAGAAACCTGATTGTTCGTGAAATCGATCAGGCACGGGAAGAAACCATGCACTCCGACCGTGAATATTATTCAAGCCCTCTCCCACTTGAAGCCCACGCTGGGCTTAAGGATTTAAAGGTGGAAAAACTAATCGTCACTGCAAGGAGCCGAGTGGCTGGTCAGTCACCCCGTAATCTTGATCTTGCTGAGTCCACGGGCATATCCATTCTTGCGGTTCGTCGGAAGGATTCCTTATTGGTCCACAGGCTTGCTGATATTATCTTTGAACCTCAAGACTTGGTCTATTGCCTTGGAAACAAACAGGACATGCTAGTCGTAACTCCGTGGTTTGATGCGGATAAGGTAGTCCAAAAACCAGACGCACACGGTTAAAAACCCAGAAAAGTAAAAATCGACGGGCTTATTCGTTTCCAGGAGTCATTAGCGGGGCAAACTTGACGAACCTGAGCACAAAATATGGGGTCACATTGAAAAGAATAATCGCCAATTTAAAGTAACTCATCATGGTATAATGGATTTCATCAAAACGATCATGCGGGATATCGAACCACGAGGTATGTATCTGAAAAACCAGTTCATTGCTGAAGGTGAGAGCAAGTATCCAATACAGTAGGAGCCCAATATTAATCACCGAGCACCAACCCAAAAATTTTCGTACATTCTCTTTGGTCAGGTTCATCACTTATTTCTCATCATTCTCTCTCGATACAGTAGAGAAATTTATGTCCCCGCAAGAAAAGTTGACTACCTAATATTGCAGGCGAGGCATCGAAGCGATCGGCCAAGGTATTCGTGGTAACCAAGTCAAACTTCCCCGTTCTTTTCAGCACCGCTGTCTTTCCATAGCGGCCGATCACATAAACATGATTTCCTGCTCCAACCAGGGAAGCGTAGACATTGGACAATCCGGGCAAACGGGTTCGCTCCATGAGAATCTTACCGGTTTTTGCATCGACACAGGAAAGGATGGCCTGGTTGGACTGGGTAAAATAAAGAAGCCCGTCATAAAGTACGGCAGACGGAACGTAAGGGGTTCCAAAATCCCTTCTCCACAGGATATTCTCCGAGTGGTCCCCTTTCCCCGAAATGGGCACGGCGAGTACGGAAAAACCTTGGTATCCGGTCATGCAATAGGCTATGCCATCCTCAACGATTGGGCACGGAATCGCATTGTCAGTCAGGCCGGAGCATTCCCAAATGACATTCCCATTCTCAAGATCATAACTGATCACCTTGCCGGAAGTTTTGCGATTCCCGGCTTCTGGCCTGGATGCAGTAGTGATGACCTGGAATTTTTCGTCATGCTCAACAACTGCAGGAGTCGCCCAACCGTTACGGGTGTTCCGATTTTTCTTCCAAATGGTTTCTCCATTTTTTGCATTCAAAACCTGTATGGTCGACTGTCCACGATTGTCCCTGAGAATAACCAATTTATCCTTATACAAAACGGGTGAACACCCCTCCCCTAGGCTTGCTCCGATCTTGACCTCACCTAAGTTACGCTCCCAAACCTTATTACCTTCCAAGTCATAACAGAACAATCCTGCGGACCCAAACCAGCAATAGAGCAACTTACCATCTGTGGTGGGAGATGCTGAAGCGTAGTTATTATCCCGGTGAGTACCCTCATGTGGAATTAAGCGGGTAGCCACCCTTCTCCAAAGCGTTTTCCCGGACTTGCGGTCCAAGCAAAGCACGATGTACTCGTAGGTCGTATTCGGATGAGTGATATCAAAGACTCTCTTGGGTTGATCTTCCGGACGAGGCAGGGAAGGATTCACTTTCCCCGTATCAATTACTGACAAAAGAAAGATTTTATCCTTCCAAATAATTGGAGTAGATGCCCCTTCCCCATCAATCGGCACTTTCCATCGGACATTTTTTTTCTCGCTCCAGTGGGTGGGTGGTTTAACCGAAAGCACGACTCCGTTTGCATTGGGTCCGCGCCAATGAGCCCAACTATCGGCAGCCTCCATCATGATGGACTGTTTACTCTTTTGATTCTCTGCAGCGATATGGGTAAGAATTTTAACGAAGGAGGCTCCCGGGTTGGACATGTCAGGGTCAAGACTCCCGTTCTTGACAAGTTGGCCGCCGGTGGCGTGCGCTTCACCGATTTTCACTCGGGAGCGCCGGTCTGCTCTCCTTCGCGTGCCACCTTCCTTACGGGCCGCAACCACATCCGCGCCGGAGTCTATTCCGTCCTCAGTGAGCACCTTCACAAGATGCATCTGCTGAAGAGCGAAACGACCATCGCCGAAGTACTCAAGGAAAACGGCTACGGCACCGCTCACTTTGGCAAGTGGCATTTGGGTATGCCGGTAAACAATCGCGACAACCCCACCCCTGCCGAAC
>CACHJU010000062.1 GCA_902580225.1 uncultured Verrucomicrobiota bacterium | reverse complement strand
TACTTGATTGTGAAATTGAGAATGAGGTTAAAAATTTTGCACTAAAAGCCTTTCATGCTTGTGGTTGCAGGGATTTTTCAAGGGTTGATTTTATCATTTGTGAAGATGGAAATGTTTATTTTTTAGAGGTGAATACTTTACCCGGGCTTACCGAAACCAGTCTCCTTCCAAAAAGTGCCTCCTGTTCAGGATATGATTTTGAAAAACTTGCCAATCAACTTCTTCAACCTGCGGTGACACGATTTTCCCAGAAAGTACTTACACCCGCATAATTCAGACTATGACAAAGAAAAAGAAAATAAAAACGGACGGTACTGCTGGAAGTTGGAAGTCTTTAGCTCCCAAGTCATCCCGTCGACCGGCTTCAAAAGCTGCTCTTCGTAAAAGAATGTTGGGTGCAGGAAAATTTCTTATTCTTATTTTAATTTTAGTCTCTGCAGGGGGTGTCTTATGGCTCGTTCAAAACCAGACAAAAGATGGCGCCGAATTTATCGATCTGACCGGGCCGGGAGCCCCTGTTTCGGATATATCATTTTCTACTAATGGAGTTTTGCACAAGCGTTGGTTTCAAAATTGGTTCGGTCCTCTTCGGGATCGTTCGCTTATGCAATTGGATATTGAAAGAATTCAATCCGAATTAATCAAGGAGCCACAAATTTCTTTTGCCCGGGTAAGCCGGAAGTTTCCATCGACTCTTCAAATTGAATTGACTGAACAAAAGCCAATTCTTCGCATTTGCCTCCGATCCAAAAATAAGGGTGAGCAAACTTGGATGGTCTCCAGAGACGGTTCATTGTATTTGGGCATGTGCTACAGTAATGCAAGTATATCCCATCTGCCATTTCTGGATATCCGTCCATCATTATTCAAGCGAAATTCTTCAGGCGATGGGTATGAAAAATTGGAAGGCGTTCCTGCGGTGGCACCACTGCTTGAATTAGCCCGGAGTGAATATCCCGGCTTCTATCAAAACTGGCAAGTTGTCTCCTATCAAAGGCCTTTTGATGATGATCCGGGGGCACACATTCATATTAAATCCCGTAAGGTGAAAAGTCTTCGTTTTTCTCCTCGTGATTTTGAAAGTCAATTACGCCGGTTGAAATATCTACTTTATGAACCTGATTTTCAACGGACAAAGGTCGTCGATTCAATCGATCTTTCGCACGAAGAATCTGTTTTCGTAAAACTGACTCCATCCTGATTCACACATACAAACTTATCATAAAATGAGCAAAATTATTGGTGCTGTAGAAATTGGTACTTCCAAGGCAAAAGCCTTAATTGGAGAAGTTGCCGAGAATGGAAGTTTAAATGTGGTCGGAATGGCTTCTCGTCCGAATGAAGGAATGCGAAAAGGGGAAATTGTAGATTTTAGAAAAGCCGCAGTAGCAGTGCATTCAGCATTGGAAGATGCTGAAAAAATGTCTGGTACTACGGTGGATGAGGTTTATCTTGCCCAAACTGGTTCACATTTAAAAGGACATATGTTAAGAGGAACGGCTTCAGTCGCGTCCTCCGACAGCCGGGTGGATGTAACCGATTTGCAACGGGCAGCTCAGGAGGCAAAAAGAAAACAGCCGGATCAGGGCCGTACCTATGTCCACCATGTCCGTACACCCATATTATTGGATGGACGGATAGTTCAAGATCCCGTGGGTATGATTGGAGCCAAAGTGGATTTGGGATATTGGTCCATCGATGGGGATGACCAAGCGATCAAGCAGGCCTTACATGTAATCAGTAACTACAGTTTAGATGTGAAAGATTTAATTCTTTCTTCCATTGCTTCCTCCACCATGATGGCCGGTCCGGATTTAAGGCGGGCCGGTACACTGGTTATTGATATGGGGGCAGGGGTAACTGATTATGCTCTTTACCGGCAGGGCTTTGTGGTCTCCACAGGAGTGGTTCCAGTCGGGGGGGATCATGTCACCGGAGATCTGAGTATGGGTTTGCGCATCCTTGAACCCTATGCTGAAAAACTGAAACTTGAACACGGAAAAGCTCTTCCTGATCCGATGGATGAGGGAGAGGATGTTTGGATTATCGGTAATAAAACTATTGGAGACCGGGCCATCCCGAGAAAGGCGATAACCGATGTGATCCATGTCCGTGTGGTTGAACTTTTTGAAATCATCAGCAAGGAACTGGATGGTTTATTGGATCCAAATGAATTGAAGGGTGGTATTCTACTTACCGGAGGAGCTTCTCTTCTTCCGGGCGTCGAACAAATTGCAGGTAAAATACTTGGGTTTTCCGCACGTCGGGCAAATTTTCCATCAGGCATTGCCTCAGAATTGGCACAGCCAGAGAATGCCACAGTTCTTGGTTTGCTCCATTATGGACTCGAGGATAATGGTCTCCCGGGACCCAAGAAAGAAGGAGCTGAAACCGGTTTTATGGGCAAATTCCGAAAAATGGTCGGATTGGGTACTCAGGAATAAATTATTTAACTAAAAAAAGAAACAGTAGGAATTTTATATGAGCCAAGAAAATCTTTTTCCGAAAGAAACAAATTTTTCACCTGAAAATGAAATCCCCGGCATTCGTGCCAAGATAATCGGAATTGGGGGAACCGGACTTTCCCTCGTGGATGGTTTACGCTTTGACAATTTTCAAAGTGTCGAACACCTAGTCATGGATGTGGACACTCGAGCACTGAGTGAATCCATTGCCGGAGAAAAACTTTCCTTTGGCCGTCGGCATACCCGGGGTATGGGAACTGGCGGGGAGCATACCTTGGCGAGAAAGGCGATCGAGGAGGAGAAAGATGTGATTCGAAAAAAACTTGAGGGCATTGATCTTGTATTTCTACTTGCCGGACTTGGGGGCGGAACCGGTGGAGGAGCAGCTCCTGTGGTCGCCCGTTTAGCCCGCGAAGCCGGGGCTCTTGTCTTTGCCTTTGCACCTTTACCATTCAGTTGGGAGAAAAGTCGACATTCTATGGCCGAGGAATGTCTGGCTGATTTACGAAAATTTGCCAACGCGGTGGTTCCCTTGCCCAATGATTCACTTTTACAGATGGGAGGTGCGGATGCGACCGCTTTGGAATGCTTTGCTGAGGCGGGCCGTAATGTAAGCCAGGGTATCTCGGCAATTTGTTCACTTGTGTTTCGGAGGGGGATGATAGATGTCGATTTCGTTCATCTTCGAAAAGCCTTTAACCGTCGTTCCGGTCGAACCCTTTTTGGATACGGTGAAGGGGAGGGGGAAGATGCGATCAGGCAGGCCGTACGCGAACTTTTACTCTGCCCGATGCTTCACTTGCCTGATGTTTCCAGAGCTGCAGATGCTCTTTTAATTTTGATCACTGGTGGAACCGGAATGGGAATGGCCGAATTACAACAAGTTTCCACTGAAATAAGGGAGGAATTTAAAGCGGGTGAGCATATCGTCTTTGGAGCCCATGTGGATGAAAATATGGGCGATCGAGTACAAATTACCGTTCTTGGAGCAACCGATCTGGAAGCGGGCTTACCCACCGCTGATGTTGCTCCCCAAGCCAGGGAAGTGATTGCCGCCGTACCTAAGAGTAAAGTTGCCCATCCATCCAAATTAACCAAGCAGAAAAAAAATATTTCCGTTCAAAAAGTCCCGTCCTCAGCAAGAAATCGAAAGAAAGAAGATCTCGATCAGAATACATTTGATTTTATGGAAGAGGAAAATCAGCGGGGCATTTTTGGCGATTTGCCATCCCGTAATTTATATGCGGGTGAAGACTTGGATGTACCTGCCTATCTTAGACGAGGGGTGAAAATTGCAATCTAGAAGAGATTTAATGGATCCGTTAAAATTTTTACGGAGTTAATTCTATCCATTCCTTCTGATTTTCATCGTAGAATCCCTTTTCACTTAAATAATACCTCCATACTTGGTCGGTGTGAAAATAGAGCCATGGATAAGCGCTTTCTTTAGTCCATATCCACTTTAGGTTGTCATTGTATAACCAGACGGACTGGTCGGATAATTCGACCGGATAAACCCAGCCCAGTCCGAGATGGAAAATCCAAGACTTAGCCGGATCATAAAGTGTACCCAACCATGAACCGGTGCGCCATTTGGTCTTCCCGTCCCTCTGAGTCCCGATTCGCAGGGCGGGGGCGAGGCTGGGATCTTGGAAGTCCCCGCTTCCAAAATATTGATCATCTTCGACCAGACTAAGAATATTTCCGTCTTTATCACTAAATTGGGTCGGAATGGAAGTTGAATTGGTGGGAGATTTTTGCTGTTTGACAATAAAGTGAAGATGGGGACCGGTGGAAAATCCGGTGTTTCCTGAGAGCCCGACCACCTGGCCCAGGCTTACCCAGTCGCCCACTTCCACCATAGCCCCGTTTTGTTTTAGGTGTGCATAGTTTGCCTGGCTGCCGTCCTCGTGTCCGATCAGGACAAAATTCGCCAATGCAGTGTATTCCTCGGTCAGACCCGCCACATTGGAATCTTCCTTTAAATGAAGCACCCGGCCTTCCCGGGCGGCATAAATTGGAGTGCCGGTCGGCAGGGTCCAGTCAATCGCATAGGTTCCCTCGTGGCTGAAACTGCCAAAGTATCCCTGTCCGACTGAAAACGAGGATCCGGAGGAGTAGGGCAGACGATAAATGTAGTCATCATTATGATTTTCCCCGGAAAATCCGAAATTCCACACGTATTTCCAATTGTAACTGAATCCACCAGTTGGATCAATATAGTTCAGGTAGAGTAAGGAAGTGTCTCCTTTTCCTTTAACATTGAATAAGGTCTGGCTGGTCGAAGGAGTCAGATTCTGAAGGGTGGTGAAGGTAATTTCCACACTGAATTCTGAATTCACCGTGGTCCGGGCGATCAGTTCAATCCGGGTCCCGGTATCATTGGTGATAATGGTCAGTTCATCATCCGCCCCATGGGCCAATGAAAACGCCCAAAAAATCGGAAAAATCAAAAATAATCTAATTATGTTTAATCGATCACTCACTTAATATTGATCTTATTCCATTTTATTCGGGGTGGCAAAACAAAGAACTTTCATTTTCCATTTTCGACCCTTCTTTACTATCCATCTTTGTCCTTTTTCATCCTAAAAAGGACCCGTTCGAAAATGTGTTATGGGAAAGGTTAAATTTAAGGTTTTATAGGAAAATCCAAATAAAAATTCTTGCTCATGTAAAAAGATATACATTTACTCATTTTTTATCCCTAATCGACTATTTTGCATCCATGAAAATTCATATTTTATTTCCCTATCTTATCACTCTCATAAGCAGTTTTACTTATGCTGCTCCTGAAATCCTTAGCTACAGTGGTTCTACCATTACCGGGATGAACGCTGGATTCAAAAGAATAAAAGTAATAATTTTTAAAATTTAAATTCAAGGTGAATCGAATCTTACTCAGTCTTTTTTTATTTAGTTTAACTATCAGTAAAGTTTTACTGAGTGTTAATTATACAATATCTGGGATATTAGATTTTAAAACCGATTCCAATAAAGTTTCAATTGTAGCATTGGAAACTTCTAGTTCTGATCCAGAAGTGAGTGCTCAAATTTACATTGGGCCAAGTGGGAATGACAGTTCAGGGAACGGAACCAAGAATAACCCTTACGCTACGATTCAGAAGGGGATCAATATGGCATCAAGTGGGCAAACTGTTGGAGTTGAAGCTGGAACTTATTCTGGTACTGGTAACAAAGCATTGAATTTTAATGGAAAAAATATTAAGTTAATATCATTAAAGGGTCCCATTCAAACGATTATTGATTGTTCTGGAACTTTTTTGTTCAAGCTTACTAACGGTGAAAATTCTGACACTTTAGTCAAAGGGTTTACCTTTCAAAATGGATCTCTTACGGATGGTACTGATCATGGAAATGCGATTTTAGTAGATTTAGAAAATTGTAATGCCGTAATTGAAGATTGTATTTTCAAAGACAATTCTGCGATTGCTAATTTTCAATCGGGTACAGGAACTGCAATTTTATTCAAATCCACAGGTGGGAGTCCAAAAATTTTAAACTGTTTAATAAGAAACAATTTAGTGAAAGGTGGTGACAATTCAAAATTTTCAAATTTATTTCGAGGATCATTTTCTTCTATAGAAAATTGTACAATTATCAACAACACAGTAGACGCTTTAATGACAAATTGGTGGTATTTCATTAGAAAATCACATGTGGATATTTTTTCAACTAATTCTCCGGTTAAAAATTCCATTGTGTGGGGAAATCAAGTAAGTGTTATTGGTGCACGAAACGAAAATAGCCCGGCAACTTCTCCACCCCCAGCTCCCACAATTTCTTATTCCATTTATCAGGGAGGATATTCGGGAACTGGAAATTTAGATACAAATCCCGCACTAAGTTCTAGCAATAATTATTCAGCCCAAGCTGGCACTGCAGCTTTTAACGGAGGCAATCCTTCTTCAACTGTTGACCCAGATGGGACGCAGAATGATATGGGTTGGAGATCTGACAGATTTAATAATTTTTTCGCACAATCACTTAAATCAAATTCTAGTAACACATTTAGCTTCTCTTTTAATAATGTAGTTGGTGGTAAACCATATTCTATTTATGCATTTCAAGATTTGGATTCAGATGGGACTTGGGATTCTAATGAGCCCAAGGCGAATTATAATAACGGAAATAATGTGTCCTTTTCACAAAATATGTCTGGTATAAATTTAAATCTTGGACCTCATTTTAATAGTGGATCATATCAGTTTGCATCGAGCGAAAACTATCAATCAATTGGATTAAACCTAAATTCATATGTA
>CACHJU010000061.1 GCA_902580225.1 uncultured Verrucomicrobiota bacterium | reverse complement strand
TTGAAGCACATTACCATCGTTTAAATTTTTAACAAAAATTTGTTTTACATCGTTGAAAAATGCTTCAAAAGCAACGAGATTGCCGTTTAAATTTGTAGACGACCTTCCGCTATTTTGAAAAAGAAATTTATTCGGGTCTTTTTCGCTCACCAAACTTAACTCATTGGAATTTTGAGAGCGAATAGAAATTTCGGGTGATTTTGATTTGTAGGGATATTGGTTAGGTGTATTTACGGCAGAATTATTGGAAACTAAAATGTAATAATCTCCCTCAAAATTGTCGGGTAACATTTGTATCCAATCGATTGTGATCGATTCGTTGGGTAATAGCCCGGCACCTAATGCATTAGCTCCTCCTCCAAAATCAATTTCCCGTAAAACGAAATCGCTGTCGTCTAGAATATCGTCCTTGGATAAAGCAATAGAAAAAGCAAAGCGATCAGTAGCGGCTATAGGCAAACTTTCAATATTTCTGACAATCAATTTTAGCTTTAGAGGATCGAGTCCCTGGTAAACCCGTTCAGAATCGACAATCACAAAGGCTTCAAGATTAGCTGCCACTCCAGATGCAAAATCAACGGGATGAGTAAAGCGGTTATTCCCATCATTGGTTTCCGGAATAATGTTGGTTGAATCTACAGTTATATTTATTACATTTTCAGTGGCACTTAAATTCTGTGGGATGAGAAATTCCTGAAAAGTAAAATTTAAATCCTGTGCATTACCAACAATCGGCCAACTTGTATTAGCTGGAAAATTATTTGCATCCGGAAATACGATGGACTCACTGTGCGTACCAATACTAGCAGTAATTCTAAAAAATCTTTGAGGTTCAGAAGAAGCAACACCCACATTACTTAATCTACCACGCAGGGTAATGTAAGAACCAAGTTGGACTGAAGAAGGAGTACGCGGATCTATAGATCCTTGTAAATCGGGAAGGTTTAATCCAAATGTGTCGCTTGTCGAAGGATTTCCTCCTCCGGTTACTTGGGCATGGGCAGTCCAATTAGTTTGTGGGTTAACCCACTTATCATCCTCAGTCCAAGGCATTGTAAAACTTTGAGTAAAAGTTTGCACTCCGCCCCCCGAAAAACCGGTAAAGAAAGTTATAGTAGGATTTGTTCTTACACGATTACCACTAGGATCGTTTATAAATAAATCCAAAAGTACCGGAGTGCCTGCGGTAATCGAAGACGAATTTGCATCGTGCAAAATTCTTCCCGAGACCGAAAATCCACCGCCCACTGGAACACTATCTATATTATCAAGCTCAACGGTCAAAACAGGCACAGATTGTCCATGAAGCTGAGCGACCAGTAAAAATGAAATAAAGAAAATTCTATTTAAAAATTTATTCATCCAATTATCAGTATGTTACGGGGTTACCCATTGTTTGGTTTGATAATTATAATAAACCCTCGAACTTCCATTAAAATTCCAATAATTCCATACACTGTTAGATCGATAAAAGTATGGATAAACTGACGGCTTCGTCCACCACCAAATCGACATTCCACTGTCCCAAAACCAGTATCCATCCAATGAATCAGGACTGACATAAAGCCAGTTATGGGAGGGATGATAAATCCATGAGGCACCTGCAGAATAAAAGGTTTTTAACCAACTAGACTCATACCAACCCAATTTTCCTGCTATAGCGGTGGAGTTCAGACTTAATTTATTATCTATCGATAGTGTACCCACAATGTTGGAAACCATTCCTTTTCCATCGGACAATGATAAATTAATCTCAATAGTTTTTCCTGCGGATGGGAGCAGATCGTCAATATCATTAATGGTTAAAGATCCGGTCGATGAAATCGCGAAAGGTGGGTTCCCGTCCGCATCCAAGTCAAAATTAGTTGAAGTTATTGTGTATAAAATTGTATCTCCATCTCCATCACTCGCCTCAATCGATACAATCAAACTACCAGCGGACCAGGAATCGGATCGAATATTAGAGGTAAAATCTTGTGAGACAGGAGGAAATACATTAATCGAGGAAATTGCATTACTGATTGATTTTATAGAGTCGGTAGAGGTACTTGATGCAAGCGTTGAAAGATTAACCAAGGAGGGATCCGAATAACCGGTAATAATGGTACTTTCCACTGCTTGCTGATTCTTGGCCAAACTTACCGCCAGTACATTTGGAGCTCCACCTGCATTGATAGTTTGAACCAGTAAATCATCCGATGACTCCAACAAAGAAACCGCACTGGATACTTGAGTGACATCCGCAGTGGGTTGAACGGACTGTAGAGAAGAAGAAAAAGCCCGGTTTAATAAATTCGTGTCGTCCAATGGATTAAAGCTAATCAGTGATCCAGAAATACTGGTTGCTAATTGAGAAATAAAAGCAGTGCTCACCTGACCGGCATTTGTTGTTGGAATGGACAGATAATTTGCCAAGGCATCAGCTTGCTTCATTGCATTAGCCAAACGAGCAGTTGCGAGAAGAAATGCACCTGAAGTCGATTTACCAGCCAACGCTTCGGCTATGGGGTCGTAATTTGTGGGATCTATGCCGGCAGGTAATCCAAGGGCGAGAGAAACTTTGGATTTTGCCTCGTTTTTAGAAATTCCTTGATCCATTACAGCAGCTATTAATGTGGTCAAAGGGCTTACTACAGATGAATTGATATCACTTTTATACCTACCCACAAAATTACTCTGGATGGTTGGATCATAACCTCCAACCACAATAATTTGTCCTTCGTTTGCATCAAGTTGACCGTTTTTATCAAGATCAAATATTTCAAGTTCTGATTGAGTTAATTGAAGAGAAAAACTTCCGGAACCGTCTGTCTGTATAACTCGGTCCAAATCATGGAGTCCATCAAAGCCCCCTGCATCCGCCTTTCCATCAAAAATTACGGTTGAACCGGAAAGATATCCATCAATTGCCTTACCCTTTAATGTAAAGGCAAAATCTTCTACAATCACACTCAAGGTCAAATTTGCTGTATTTCCGGAAGTATCGCTTACTGAATAATTTACTTGATAAGTTCCTGTTTTATTTACATCGACCATATCTTTTCCGACTACAGTAACCATGCTTCCATTTACAGATAAATCCTGATCGTCTAGTGCAGTAACACTTGGAAGGGAAAATTTTGTGCCTTTTAAGGTGTATAGTTTATAAGGAGGTCCACTTATCGACAGGCTGATAACCGGGCTGGTTGTATCTTTTTGCGTAACGGTAAGTTTATGCGTGAGAGTAACCGCTCTTTTGAGAGAATCCACTGCACGATAAGTTATGAAATAAACACCAGGTGTGGCATTTGAATCTACCTTCCACTCGTTGTTTGATTGAGTGACCACTTGAGTAAAATTACCCTCAATAGTTACGATTAAAGGAACTTTGTTACCTGTTAAACTAGTTTCATTTGCTTCCGCTCCAATAATAATGTTCGATCCAGCGGTTGCATTAAGATCAGGGCCATTGGAATTATGGGGATGAATAGTAGCAGCGGGATATACGGTATTATAAATAAGAGGGTTTAATCCAGCTAAAATCAATTCGGGAAGCAATTCGGTGGAATCAAGAAAACCATCTCCATCAGTATCACTAGATCGAGGATTTGTATTGGAATCATTAATTTCATAAAAATCATTTAGCCCGTCTCCGTCAGTATCCGATTGTAATGGATTTGTCCGGTTTTCCCATTCCTTGTCTAAAGTCAAACCATCACTATCTTCGTCCAGTGAGGAAATGGTCTTTTTAAGAATCGTGGAAAAATATTGATCCAGCCAAAGTTCCTCTTCATTTAAAGTACTCAATTTCGAATGAGTGATACGAGTGCTTACAGATTGTCCGTTAAGAGTGACAGTTAGCGTCATTCCTCCACCCTGTAGAGTGGAATAGAGAGATAAGTTTACCTGACTGGTCTTGTTTCCGTCATTGGGAGGTTTAATTAGTCCTAAATTTGAGGGTATAGTTGAAACTGCATGTGCATTGTTTAGACTTCCATCCATATAAAAAAGATTACCATTAAATTTATGATTATGGACTGCAATCGCAGTAAAATCAATTGGGTTGTAAATTCCTGATCCATTAATGTCCTGATATATGGTGTTTAGAAAAAGAGGATAATAATATCCGGTTCCTGATCCAGGTGTTGGGGTGCCATACATATAATACAATGGTGAACTCAAGGATGCTATTTTGGAATAATTTCCATCGGTCACATTGAAATCAAAACTCAATGTCCATTTGGCACTGGAACAATCCAGTGGACTCCCATTTTGATCGAATGCATTGAGGGAGAATGTTTTAAAAACATCAGGATTGGATTCGCTGGCAATAGGCATTTCAATTGAATTTGGACTTGCTCCAGCATTAGGACTTAGAAATAAGGTGATTGTTTGATTATTTTCAGTTTTCGATTCAATGGCTGATTTGCTGCCCCCAAAGTATGAATTGTTTAAGAAAGTTTTCTCATATTTGTTCGTAAAATCTATTCCTGATATAGCGGAAGCATAACTGACTGAAAAACGGTCATTGGGATCAAACACACTTGAATTCTCATCATCCACAATAAATAGTGAAATGCTTCCATCTCTTTCGATTTGAGGAACTATATTGGGTACGCCCAAACTGGTATTGGAAGCATGTGCCTCAATGTTTAAATTAACTTTTTGACCCAAAGAAAAACCACCCCCTAAACCGCCAAGTTCTTTTAAAGATCCGCCTAAAATTAATGGCTCTTCAGGATTAAATTGTTCAGGTGGATAAAATTCAGGTCGATAAAATCTTGCCTCCTGCCTCGAAGCAGAACTCCAGACCAATCGGCTTCTGCCTATACCTCTATTATCAGTTTCTAGGAAAACTTGGGTAAAACCAGGTACATATAATGTGCGCGAAAAAAGAGTGTCATCGGAATCAGGTCGAAGGGCAAGATCTTGTAAGTATTCATCTTCCATTAAGACAGCTATATTGTACATTCCTGGGGTTAAATTTGGAACGGCATAATTTCCATATTCATCCGTTAGGGCAAAGGTATCCCAGTCGTTTTTTGATCCCCAGTTCATACCGGGCATACCATCGTAAACCAGAATTTCTCCACCCATCGCACTTCGATTGCTATCCTTAAGGCCGTAAAAGAATTTATTGGGCAGACGGTCGTCGACCACAATATCCAAATAAGAATTATTGGCGTTTGTAGAATAAGCTGCTAAATTTCCCAAAATAATATCAGAAACATTCGACTCGGATTTAAATTTGGAATAAGTAGTACCATTCATCTTATCCAGAATGGTCACATCCGGTTCAGCTAAAAAAGTACTTCGCCAAAGGGTTTGTCGGTTGCCGGCAGGGAGTAAATAATTATTTTCCAAGAAAGTACCATTATGATCCAATTCAAAGCGAGTAAGTACATTTGAAGTCTCCACAGTCGCGGTTGCCTGGACAAAATCAGATGCTCCATTAAAGTCACGGTCCGGAACACATGTTTGATTGTAATCGATAGTAATGTTAAAATCTCCTGCTGTATACAAACCAGAATTTAGAATTTGAATATTAGAAACCCGGTCGCCGTAAGCATCCCTCACTTTCACACCTGCAGTAAAAGTTTGATTAAAATCATGAACTTCATATTCGGGACCAATATCGCCGTCCCAGTAGACAAAGTCGGCATACACATGACACAATATGGCTTCGTTTACTCCATAGGTTGGTTCGTATTGATCGTCCTTGCCCCATGGTTTTTGAGAAAAACCCTGCCCAGAACCTATTGGAAAGTCAACTCGGTCTAACTCAAGATTTTTTATCCGGGGATCATTATAAAATATTCGAGTTAGATAACCTTCTTCATGAAAAATGGGGATTGGATCAGTCCCACCTCCTGAACCTTCGATTATAAATTCCGGAGCATGATATTTAGATCCATACGAATTAATAAAAATTTCTCTTATCTCTCCATTGTTAGCCGTTACTGTACAATTGGTCTCAAAGGGCAACCAATCCTCATAGGTTCCTGTACGATTGTTAGCAAAAGGACGGGATCTGAAACTTGTCTGGTTGAATTCGTTTAAACGATCTTTTATACCGGCACGATAAAAATCATTAATTAAAACAAAGTTTGCTTTTTTACCTGAGCAATGGGGAGAAAGGAAAATATTCTGACGATGATTACTGTCGGTTTTACAATACTTGTGTTTAGTACCATGTCCTTGATTCCATTCTGTAAAAAAATCATCCCATTTAAAATCTGTGCGAGAAGCATTAATATCACTCTCTCCAGGACAACTTTCGGGAGGATAAGGTGAATTTCCAATATCCACATGTCCACATCTTAAAAATTTTCCATCAATAGTTTCTCGTAAATTATTGCACCTCCATTGCCATGCATTTTGGTCATTTCCATCATTTAATGGACCATATTTTGGTGAAGTTCCACAAATGATGACATGTGGATCAACATACCCTTCGCCACCTTCGGTCACAATAATTTTAGTTATATTACCATCGACAACTTTTGCAGTGGCGTGAGCTCGTTGAGTATCTGTTATGTCTTTTTCGGCACGACCCTTGTCCAAAATCATAACCCAGGGGGCAGCATACCTAAAGTTTGCGGCTGTAGAATCATCCTCTCTGAGCTGGAGCCCATTTAAAAATTTAAATTTACCAGTTGAGACATCCGGTTCTTGTAAAGATCCGCCCAAAGAAACATGTAAGGAGGCATTTTGTTCAGAAGTTGAAATGGAGCGACCATCTTTCGTGATGAGAGTGTAATTTGGAACATTTTGTTTATTAGTGTTAAAATAACCAACACCACCATTAACTATTTGATAATTGGTTATACTTCCGTTCGCATCAACAATTCCATAAATTTCTGCACCACGCCCTCCCCCTCCAGTTACATTAATTCGGGGATTCCCCAAAGCCTTATTAAAGGCAACACTTCCTCCAGGTGTTTCCATGTAGCCGGAACCCATGTTTGTAATAATTAATTGTTTTATGGTGCCATTCTCATCAATCA
>CACHJU010000060.1 GCA_902580225.1 uncultured Verrucomicrobiota bacterium | reverse complement strand
TTCCTTCTAGCAAATACAAGTTGTGTATGTTGATCGAACCGCACACTACATTCTCGGAATCACTCCAATCATCGCACAGGGCGAAAGTCTTTTCATCGAAATCTCAAAGTAGATAATCTATCAATGAATTGTATGCTCTTCCCTTTATCAAATTCTTGACCGAATTTATCTTTTGAACTAAATTAAAAGAATGATTTCAATTGAGCCAAAGGTGTCCAAGGATGAAAACGGGAACACTCAATCAGTTACTTTGTCCGCCAAGGAGTGGAATCAAATACTGGAGGAACTTGAGGAGTTGGATGATATACGTGCGTTCGATCAAGCCGTGGCAGAGGATTCAAAGTCCATCCCTTTTGAGAAGGCAATTGCTCAGATCGAGCAAATCGAAACGGAGTAATTGAAATACGCAGTAGAAATTCTGCGTTCCGCTCAAAAGTCTCTTGCTCGTATTCAGGCTGAGGATCGTGAAACGATAAGCGATGCAATTCGTAAACTTGGAGATAATCCAAGACAAGCAGGTACTCGAAAATTAATCGGACGAGAAGCATGGAGATTAAGAGTTGGTCGATACCGGGTAATTTATAAGGTTTTTGACGATCGACTCGTAGTGTCCGTGATTTTAGTAGGTCATCGGCGAGACATCTACCGCTGACTAAAAAAAAGTGGAGTCCTTTGGGAGGTTTGGTTTTTTATTCAAACATACCAGTACATTATGTGGTCAATTTTAAAATCGTCTGAGCCCTCACTCGAGACACGATGGATTGCCGCGTCGGTCACTTACGCTTCTTTTTCGCTTGGACATTAACCCTGAAAAAGTGATCTTTTAAATAAAGCGAATTAATTTCTTTGAGAAGTAGGCTCTTTTTAACTAGGTTTTTTCGAAATTATGACAAGCTATCTTTTTTTAACAGGTGCGATTATATGTGAGGTTATTGGCACCCTGCTTCTTCCTTACTCCAAGAATTTTACCAAGCTGTATCCCAGTATATTTTTGGTGGTATTCTATATATCCGCTTTTGTTTTTCTTTCCTTTGCGGTGAAGGATATTCCATTAACAATTGTTTATGCCACCTGGTGTGGAGTGGGAATCTTTCTAGTGTCCATTCTGAGCTATTTTCTCTTTGGTGAATCCATTCCCTGGCAGGGAATGGTGGGACTGGTCATGATTGTGGTCGGAGTCACTTTGGTCAATGGGTTCCGTGGTGAGCCTTCCTAATTTAATTTTTAAGGAATCATTTCTGCCAATCGGGAAAATGTGATTTCCTGAAATCCAACTGCTTTCTTAATAAATACATCCCGTTCTAAAGGGTTTTTGATTTTTCGGGATTTTGAATAATCCGCTCCGCTAAGAAGTTTTCCGACCCACGGACCCAAGCCACCGGATGGAATTGGGAAGTCACTTCCGTGGATTACCCGTGATTGAATCTTGGGATCGAGTAGGGCGGGGATTGTACGCCAGCGGTTCGGACTGGCAAGGGCACTGTTGTCGGTAAAAAGATTTGCGAATTCGTCCATCATTTTAAGTAGATCCGCGGTATAATCCGGATCACATAGCCCGGATTTACCTGCCCCATGGGCCGCGATTACTTTGACTCCACATTCCAGGGGAAGTCGAAGAATACGGGGATCGGCAAATTTTGCGTTGAGCACGGGCACGGAAAATTCTCCTCCGGTGTGAGTAAGGAAGGGCATATTGAGCTTAGCGAGTCTTTCCCATAATGCCCTGTAGCGATTATCTGAACAGTCGACATTATGACAGTTGGGCAAAAGTTTTAGGACTTTGGCACCTTGTTCTGCACAGCGTTCCAGTTCTTCAATGGCATCCTTTCTGGCTGGATGTATCGAGCAGGCGGGGATGATCTGAGCAAATTTTTTTGCCAGGACGAGCACACGATCATTGGGGACATAGAATTTTGCTTTTTCCTTAAGGCAGTTTCCATCTTCGTTATAAGGGTAATCCATGGCGAGCAGGAGAACGGAATCGAGTGAAGAGTCATCGATCAGTCCAATCAGTCTTTCCTCATAAGCTTGATCAATACCGAGCCGGCGACTGGACTTTGAAATTCCCGCTTGGGCTTTAACGATTGGTTCAATAATCCGATCAAGCAGCGTACTTTTCCTCAGCCAGCACCCGCTACCATTGGATCCGTCTCCGACAAAATGCACATGCCCGTCGATTCTCACCGGCTTAGCCTGATTCCTCGATTCACCTCAGATTTTTTGTAAAAGTTCACGCACCGCATTTTCTTTTTTTGCTTTTTTCCAACTTCTCAGAGTCTGTCTTGATTTTCTGGGTAATCGGCTGAACAGATAACAAATCAATCCGTGAATCAGGAGGCCAACCGAGGATCCAAAACTGAAACCAAACAGAACAACAGCACAAAGCAATCCGACTGCCCAGGCCATGATCAAGACTGAATTTACAAACCAGATCAGTTTTTGGGAATTGGAAATAAGAAGCATGGGATGATCGCATTCAATACAGTGGGGAGTTTCAATAATTTCGGAGTAGGAACCCCCATCCGTATCAGCCCGGTTAAAAGCATCCCACTTTCTTCGGTAGTCCGTGTATGCATGACAGGTGCTGCACCATGGTTCCTCTTGTTCTTCAGGAGGGTCGAGTGTTTCGATATCTTCTAAATCCTTGTCCATTTTAAAAATCAGATCCTTTATCCAACCCTAGCCCATAGTTAGGTGTAATAAGTGCAAGTAAGATCGAGAATCTGTTTAATCGGAATCCTGTTTTGTCCCTATAAAACTGATATCCCCTCATAATAAAGTTTTTTATTTATTTTTGAATATAAAATAGTTCAAATTTAAGTCGATTTTCGCATTTTAAGAAAAGACACAGATGTATGGATCCATTCAATTGGATTGCAAGTGTTTTGTTTTTTTCTTCTTTTGTGTGATTCATGAATAATTCATAACCAAGAATGAACGAAAAGGAATTTGAATAAAAATTTGGGAAAGCGAATCTGGGACGCGTTAAAGGATAATTTTCTTCCCGGTATTATCCTGTGGTGCATAGGGATTGGTTTGGTTTGTAGTTATTATTTTTTGGATAGTTCGCGCCCTTGGTTTGAACTAGTGATCAACTTGAAAAACAATTACGGCTTTCTTTATTCAGCGGTTTCCACCGCAGTTTTCGGAGGCTTGATTCCTTATCTCTTTATGCGTTTATTGGGAATAGGAGAATTCGGAAACAATTGGAAACATGGGATTCTTTTCATTTCCTACTGGGGACTACGCGGGGTTGATGTGGATGCATTTTATCGATTTCAGTCCTGGCTTTTTGGAGTGGATAATACCTGGCAAACCATAGTGCAAAAAGTTCTTTTTGACCAATTTGTCTACTGTGTTATCTGGGCCACCCCAATCACGGCTCTATTTTATGAATGGAAAGAGGCAGGATATACCTTATCATTTCTAAATTCGCCTGATTGGATCATTCGACTTAAAGATAAAATAGTTATTTTCTTGATTTCCACTTGGATGGTTTGGATTCCAGCAACCGCAATCGTGTATTCACTTCCATCTCCTCTTCAAATACCCTTATTTAACCTGACTCTTTGTTTCTTTGTTCTCTTGGTCAGTGTTTTCTCAAAAAAAAAACGAACTGATTAAGTCTGCAAAGGACTAAATTGTAAGGTTGGGAAGTTCAGATTATCATTAAAAAAGATTGCATTCGCCCGTTCGTCGGGCCGATTTTTTTTAAGATGAATTCTTTGACCTGGTAAGAAGCGCTTAAAATATTTGTCCTTAAGAATTTTTAAGTTTCCGAAATGATTAAGATCCCGAATCTTTGCCCGATTCAAAATTTCCTCTTCCGAGCAATGAACCAGAATCCGATAGTCAAATAAATCGACCAGTTTCTTGTTGAATAACATGACTCCCTCAAACAGAAGAATGGCATGAACTGGAGCCTGGAAGAAGCGAACTTTCTTTTTTTGTTCTTTTCTGTGATCAAAGGTTTCTTTCTGAAAAAGTCTGTTGCCAGAGGGTCCAAGGGGAGCGAGAATTTTTTCACGGATACTTTGGTAATCGAAGGAATCCTCAATGTATCCCTTAACCGACATGGAGCCCTGGCGATGACGGATTTCCTTTGGATTGTGAAATCCATCGATTCCGGATCTTATAATGGTTCTATTCATTTCTCTCAACCTTTTCGCCAGTTCATTGGCTAGGCAAGTCTTGCCGGAGGCACTCATTCCGTCTATGCCAACCCGGACAGGATGGGGCAGAGCAATGGCATTAATAACCAAAGCCAAATCGGCTACAGCATTCAGTCTGGCAGTTGTTTTCAAAGAAAAATATTCTTTACTTACAGAGAGGATTAAAGTTCTTCGATTTGAATATCTATATATTCGACTCTCATCTCTTGTTTACTATGCAATTGAAAGTCGAAAACCCTGTGGTTCGGCCCGGATCATTTTTCAATTCCGAGCAGATCAACCGGTTAATTCTTATAATCATCGAACGCACGATCGCTTTAAGTTCGAGTTCAGTCCATTCCCCCTTCTGGTATTTTCTCTTCTCAATTGCCTGTGCATCGGGTTTGTTGACCCATTTTCTCCCTCCGATTTCGTAGAGTCCTCCGGTTTCCTGAGAACTATCCACTTCCACCTGAAAGCCATTCACACCCACGGCACTCGTTACTTTTTGGGCTCGGAAGTAAAAACCACTGTCTCCTTGATGTACTCGAAATTTAACCTGGACGATAATATCCGAGTACTGGCGTTCGGACAAAAGAATACCGTGTCTATTTTCGGATTTTGGGTTGGTGCCTAAAATAGCCCCGTTTTTGACTTCCCATCTCCCACCGGGCACGGGTGACCATCCATTTAGGGTTTTTCCATCAAACAAGGGAATAAATGAATCTTTGGCAAAGATCGAGGCGGTGAAGAAAAATAAGACAATCAGGTACGGGTTGAAAATTTTCATTCTTGTATACTGGATATTGATTTTTAAGTGAGTCAAATTCAATTCTTTGATTCTTTACTCCTTTTCACTATCGCTTGACCATACAACCACTCTAGACATAAATAACAGATATGAAACACAAATTGCTAGCTACCCTATTATCTATTTGTTTATTTCTTTTTGCATCTTTTTCTACTGGCGAAACTAATGAGGTAAAAGAAAAATCCTACACCGAAAAAATAAAAGAGGTTTACGAAAAAGGGTTAAAGGGAGCCAAGGAAAAGTACGCGGAAACCGTCGGGGACGGAAAAGAATTAACCGGTAAGTCAAAAGAGTGGTTGCTCAAAGATATTGAGAATATTGGCGACTGGGAATACAAAATTTTGGGATTTGGTCCAGATCAATTATTTCCCAATGTTCGAGTAATAACAAAGGTGGAAATGAAATTTAATTTATACTCCAAACAGGGAGACTTGATAGGTTCATCCAAATTACCGGCAGGGAAAGAGGTGATTGCGGTTGAGCAAAAAGATGAAATGCTTACTGTGAAGTCTTCCTTAAATTCAAATATGAGAGGAAGTATTAAGGTCGAAGATACAAACTTAAATGAAGTTGTTTCTAAAGAAATGGAAAAAAAACTCAATGAATTAGGTAAAGAGCGCTGGCAATGCTATTGGGTGGAATCCAAAAAAGAAGAAAGAGTCTTCTATTTCAAACGTACCAAAATGAGTTACCTGAGTAAGATACCAACCGGTGCAATCTTGCGGATCTTGGCTGATTTTGAGAATAATTAAAAATTAGCTTTATTCCCCTTTTACACAGATAAGTCTGTCAGCCGTGCGAAGATAAAGATCTCCATTGGCTAAAGCCGGGGTGGAACGGCAAACCGTTCCCAGATCCGTTACACCTAATTGTTTAAATTCATTACTGTCTGCAATGGCAACAACCTGTCCGTAAGCCGAAACACAGAAGAGCTTTTTTCCGGCCAGTACAGGGGAGCCAAAAAAAGTATCCTTCACTCCTTCGACTCTCGCTTTCCATACTTTTTCTCCAGTATCGGGACGGACACAAGTGATCACTCCACTATCCGCCCATAAATAGAGTCTGTCACCGGAGAGCAATGGAGAAGGGATGTGGGGCATGGTTTCTTCCAGTCTCCAAACTTCCTCAGCTTTTCCATTTTTGGACACGGATGCGGGCCGGATTGCAACGAGGTGTTTATCAAGTGTGGTGAATCCGCATACACCGAGGACAAGATCACCGGTGACGATCGGAGAAGATATTGCCCGTTCGGAATGGGGACGACCAAATACAGAGAGTTCCCATAATTTCTTTCCCGTTAGCGGTTCCAGGCTCGTGAAACCCAGCCACCAGTTGGTAAAGATCACTTCCGATTGCCCTTTGGGCGAGGTGAAAATACAGGGAGTGGAGTAGGTTAATCTTTTACTTTCCCTCGGTACTTTCCACCGAATCTCACCAGTTTTAGAATCAAGACCAAAATGAGCACCCCCGCCTTTTTCCTGATCATTTGGAACGATTAACAAATCTTCAAAAACAATCGGGGACACCGCAAAACCATGCCCGCCATTGACTCCTCCTAAATCTTTTTCCCATATTAATTTTCCATTATGGCTGTGTGCAGTAACCATGAGCTGAGTGGCGTGTCCCCAGACTGAATAAACTCGGTTTGCATCCAAAGCCGGAGTGCTCGAGGCAAAGCTGTTGAATCGATGGGCCTTATGAGTTTTGGAGGGATAAGAGCGGATCCATTCTTCTTTTCCGGATCTTGCATTTACACATATTACTTTTCGGGTCTTTCCCCTATCTTTGGAAGCATTAAGAAATACTTTATCTTTCCAGACTGAGGGGGAACCATGTCCGTTTTCTTCCAGTGGGAGTATCCATCTGAAATTATTTTTTTTCCATTTTGACGGAATGTTACAAACTGCTGAACCGTCACCATTGTTACCGCGGAAACGGGGCCAGTTTTCAATTGCCTGTAAAAATGTGCAAAATAGAAAAAGGCAGACAAATACGATACATCTACCCATTTAGAGTTTTTGGATTTTTATATTTTTAAACCATACTACTTGTCCATGATTTTGAAATCCGATGTGACCAGTTCTGGGAAGTTCCTTGAGGGCGGTTTTAAATTTGTTGGTTGTTCCATCCGGATTCTTACCGGCTTCTTTCCAGTCGTCCAAATTGATTGAAAATGCAAGTTGCCCGTTTAAGGAAAAAGAAACCCGAGGGCCTTTGCAGCTAAGCTCAGCCTGATTCCATTGTCCGACTGGATTGGAGTATTCTCCCTTGGGTGCCTTGCCGTCGTAAAAGGATGCATTTAGCTTCCTTGGGGGAAGTGTCTTTTTAGCTTTTTTTTGAAAGCCTTGGTTGTCCATTAACTGAATTTCGAAACC
>CACHJU010000059.1 GCA_902580225.1 uncultured Verrucomicrobiota bacterium | reverse complement strand
GAAGTTGCAGAGGATGCTTTTGATTCAGGTCTTAATTTTGATATTAAATCTCAACTGCAAGATGTTGATTCTAAAAGTGCTGATGATCTAGTTGCGTTGACCACTTTAGCAACCTCAATCAACGATCAAGCTAAAATCTTTAAGGAACAAGGTGTCGATGTGGCTACATTGAGTGATAAATTCAAAAATGATTCAGTTCTTTCTGCGGACGAAATGAGAAAAGAAGCTGACGAATCGAAAGAACTTAATAGGCAATTAGCGGCAGGAGAACTTACTGTAGAAACTGCTAAGAAAAATGTTGAAAATCAAAATTCGGCATCAAGTTCACCTGAAATGCGTGCCTTGCTTGACGAATTGAAGAAACTTAATTTAACTGAAGATGAACTTACAAAAGTTTTAAAAGACCTGAACGAGGGCCCTCAAGTTTCCCCACCAGGTTCTCCTCCATCCTCTGTTTCCTCTTTTGTTTTGCAAAATGAAGTAAAAATGTTGAGTCTTTTGGAAGATTTGACTGTAGATGGTAAGTTGGATTCCACTATGTTTATTGCTTCCGAACAGGCATTTGCGAGTGCATTTTTTCAGGACTTAGTAAGCTCGTATGATGCTCTGTCCAAACTTGAAAGTGCAAATAGTAATTCTGCCAACTCAGTTTCTCCAGACTCTTCCACATCAGAATCTGTTGATAACGAATTGGTTTTAGGGGGTAGAAATATTTCAATTAGTGGAGGTGATTATTCTTTGGACACAGCTTCTACAAATCAAGATTACCTTGTTGCTACCACTGATAAACTTACATTGCTTGGTAAAATGGTTTTTAATTCATCTTCGGATGCCGATTTGATACTTATTTCTGCCCAAAGCATTGATTTATCTGGTGCTGAAAGCTTAACTTTTACTGGTGATGAATTAGGGATTGGTTCATTTGACAGCTTAAATATTGAAAATGTTGACCTAAAGGCTGAGGGAACTATCTCCCTCAGATCTCTCGACAATTTAGTGCTTCAGAATACCAAAATGGAAACCTCAGGAAAAGGGGCTGATTTCATTCACTTGCTAGCGGCCAATCAAATTACAGCGAATTCAGTTCAATTTTCTGCCATGGTTAAGCAGATTACCATGGAAGCGATGACCATTAATTTATCCAATATTAACTTCCCCTCTGGATCGAATGTTAATTTGAACTCTCTTTATGGAGGAATTGAAGGGAAGTATCCAAGTTTTGGTGCAACTACTCAATATGGACGAGTGAATTTTATACAGGGTATGTCATATGGTTCTAATCCTGTAATGAACCGTACCAACTTTGACCTTTATGGCAGAAATATAAAAATTGGAACTTACGGAAATTAATAATTTTAGTCTTTTGTTCTTAAAAATCCTTCTATGAAGTTTTTATTATTATCATTCACTTTCTTATGTCTGCTCAACTACACATTTGCACAAGACTCAAATTCCTCGGCACCTGAATCACAACCTGTTCTTCCTTCAGATTTTTTTGCAGGTGCTTTGGCAGATGCTAAGTTGAGTGAAGACGAATTAGGTACACAAAGACTTATTGATGTGAAAAGCTCAGAGCTTTCGCCTTCTTTATCTTTAAGTTCGTCTTTCAAGTACACATCAAATCCTGAGAAAAGTAACTTACCTTCCAAAAAAGAAGACGGAACCACCTTGGATTTAAGTTTGATGTTCATGCTTGGATTGGGTGAATATGGAATTGGTGAAGATGTAATTTGCAATCCTTCTTTTATGCTGATGCACCTGAGAACCTACAATGACACAGTTAAGCATTTTGGTACAGATATGAGATTATTTGATGTCGATGTCCAGATTGCATCCTTAACCTTTCCATTTATACTTCCCGACGATTATACTTTATCAATTGGGAATACTTATGTTCGACCTATCTCTTTTCGTAATGATGGAGATGAACGAAACTACAAGATGCAGGGAAATATTTTATCCTATTCCAATACACCAAGTATTTCATTATCCAAAATCATTCCTTTGGAAAATGGTCATATCTTAAATTTATCTTCAGGACTGAGTTATGCAATATCAAATGGGGATACATTATCTGAATCATTAGGTGAAGCTACTTTTCAAACATTAAGGAGCTTGGTACCAGATTTAGAAAATACACTTTCCAATGTCCAAGACGGAATGACCCACTCATTGGGTATTACATACATTATTCCTGTTGATGATAAACTAACTATCACACCCACAATTTCATACAGTAAAATGTTCTATAAAAAAGGTGCGAATATTGGCCGTGAAGATGTTACTTACATTCTAGGAGGATCGGCATCGTACACATACAGTGAATCGATTAACATATCCGCTGCCGCCAATTACACCGCTAAGGAAACTAATGGAATAAATGCGGCCACTGAATACAGGGATTTCATAAGCGGAATTACTTTTGCAATTAATCATTCTTTTTAATTATTTGTTTTCTTTGTATACCCAAAATGAAGTATTTAGCCCTTATCAAGTGGGTTTTATTCATTTTTTTTGTATTTGATGCGGGAGCAGTTTCCTCCGAAAAAATAGTTCAATCTTTATTAGATAAAGGCAAGATTGCAGCGGAGAGTGGAGATTTTAATCTTGCCTTGAATCATTTCAATACTGCAATGGGATATTTGAGACAGGTTTCCAAAACCCATCCACTTTTCGAGGAAGTTGAAAAGCAGATTAGAATTACTAAAGGTAGATCGTTAGTCGCAAGATATAAAAAGCGTTCTGGTTTGAAACCAACTGGAAAAAATGAACTTCTTTCTCTTCGTGAAGAAACTGAGGATATATATATCAATCAATGTTTTGGTACAGTTTTAGCCCGCGAAATTTGGTATCCTAGGGAAATCAATCGTAAAGGGGCTGTTTTTGGATTTGGTAGACGGCTAACCATTCTTCCCAGTGCTGGGGTTGAATTATCCATTAAAAATGGACCTGAGTTTACCATTCGCTCTGTGGAAGCAGCTAGCTTTGCTATACATGAGAATCAAATCTTTGATTTTCATTCTGGTTCATTCTCTTTGTACTCTCTTGAAAAAAATACTCGATGCACTATTAAAAGTCCCTTAGTTGAAGTTTCTTTGGAAAGTGAAGATCCTTTTGCAATTATGCTTGCTGTAACAACAAATGGTGGAATTAAAATAATTGATCTTTTGGGTGAAATTGAACTTAAGCAAAAGCAGCAACCATCTATCTCACTACGTCCAGGCCAACTCATTTTTTCATTGCCCAACGGATTTAGCCGAAAGATGAATATAGAGTTAAGTACCTTAATGGTAACTTCTAAATTAATGACTGCATTTGAAAAGCCTCCCGTTTTCTTCAAGAAATTAAAACAACAGGCTTTGATACAAGCTCTAAGAACTAAAAAGCGATTTAGGTCGGTAGTCGGTGACGCGAAGACTAATTCAGATTTTCAGATTAAAGTTCTTGATGAAAAATAAGGGTTATTCCAATAATTAGACATAATTTTAATTTGAAATTAATTTTCTTTTTTTTAATTTTCGCATTTTTAGGCTGTGTATCGAACCATTATGACCGAACCGAAAAGTTTATTTTCTCTTGGAAAATTGGAGATTTAGAGAGTGCGGTTGAAGAAGCGGAAGAGCTAACTGAGAAAGGTTCTAAAAGAGATCGCTTACTCTATTGGCTAGAAGAGGGTTCAATAAAAAGAATTAAGGGCGATATAGTGGGAAGTGTCTCTTCATTTCAAAAAGTTGGAGAGGAATATGATCGTTGGTTTGGAATCCACCTGAAATCTGAAAAAAGAATTTCAGAAGAATTCTTGGCTAACTTGGGCTCAACTGAATGGAAACCATATAAATCGAGGATTTTTGAGCGGGTAATGTTGAGATATTATCAGGCGCTTAATTATTTACAGCTAGGAGATAAGGGGCGCGCACGAGCTGAAATTTTTAAAATCAGACAAGCGATTGAGGATTCAAAACAAATTTGGGAAAAAGAATTATCCATAGCAAAAGAGCAGATGAAAAAAAAGGGAATCGAATTAGAAAAAGGCATGACAGCACTTAAAAATAATTCTTTTTTAAATGAACTTAAGCGAACTAATAATTTTATTCCGAAAGATTTTCCTGCTTTTGTAAATCCAGCAGCTCTTTATTTGGAAGCACTATTTTTTTTACGGGGAGGTTCTCAAAAAGATGACTTTGAAAAAGCGTTTTTTTCTTTAAGGCAGCTTGCTATGATTTACCCGAACAATGAATGGATAATTGAAGATTATCAAATTGCTCAATCAATGACAAATAATACGGAACCGGCAACCTATATATTCTTTGAAACCGGGCGGGTTCCGACTCGATTGGAAAAGCGGTTTGACCTTCCCATCGTGTTTTTTTCAAGTAGGTCAAGAATTCCTTATCTTGGCATAGCAATGCCGGTCCTTAAGTTTAATGATCAATATTTAAAAGATATAAGTGTATCTATAAACTCACCCAGTTTGTCAGTTCGCTCTAAAATACTTGCTGATTTTGATATTATTGTAAGCCAGGAATTCGATAGATTTTATTCCTTGGAATTAACTCGTTCGATTTCCGGAGCCATTTCTAAAGCTGGTTTGCAATATCTTTCCACCAACTCGGTACGAAGTGAATCTGAACTGCTTCGGTCAGTTATAGGAGTAAGTTCCGGTTTAATTGCTCATGCTACGACTCGTGCAGATTTGCGTTCATGGTCAACTCTTCCTAAGGAAATCAGATTCTGTAAATTACCTACTCCGAAAGATAAAAAGTTGGTTGTTCATGGAGTTGGGACCAGTTTTATTCAAGAGATTTCCTTAAAGCCTGCAAAAACTAATTTTGTCTTTTTAAGAAGTATCTCTTCCCATATTCAACCATTCGTAGTAGGACAAATATGTTTTTAATTTATAGTAACATGCAAACCTTTGTTTACTCTTCCTTAAATTTTATTTTGTATATTATAACCAATTAAATTCCTTTTCATGAAATATTTCAATATGTCTACAGTTTATATCTACATTTTCGTATTTGCCTTTTCATGCAGTGAAAGGCGACCAATTGGTCGTGCGGCTGATGCTCGATATATAGAAGATAGCAGTAATGAAAGTTTGTTGAGTCTTGATAAAATTAATTCTCAGGATTTCACTCGAGCAGCTAATCAGCTATTGCAGGATTTATATGAAAATGGTGCCCTTGCTAAAGCACCCAACCAACCAGTCATTTTACATATTGGCGAAATTAGAAATGATACCCAAACATATTTTGACACCGATTTGCTGATTCAATCAATGAAGAGAGATTTATTAGCTAGTAATCGAGTCCTCATTTCTACAACGGATGGAATGAAGGATAAAATCTCGGATCAATATGCAAAAGAGGCTCGACTCAAAATAGATTCACTCGATCCGTCTGCTACTGGTTCACCCAATCCTTATTTTTCTCTATCCGGCAAAATCATTGAAGAGACTTCAAGAGTGGATAAAGTAACTCAAAAAGATTTTTATTTTCTGCTTACCTTAACTGAAATTAATAATGGTACAGGAGTATGGTTTGGACGGGAGCTCATTTCAAAGCAAGGGAGAAGGGGATCCATAGGTTTTTAAATCATTTCGTTTTTACCAACGAGATGAAAATTCGCAGGAAATGGATTCAAATTTAGGAATTCTTATTCTCTGTGCATCTTTTCCTTTTTCTTGCTCGTGAATTTTTAAAATATCCCCTCTCTCCAATTTAGTTATTTTTTTTACTTGATCGGCTAATAGATTTCTTTTTTGGACTTCATACGTGTACTCTAATCCATCACCACCAATACCAACAAAAGAGAGTGTTCCTTTTTTCTTTTTTATCGGAGATACTATTCTACAATATGATGAGTCTTCCGGGAATGCAGCGGGCTTTTGTCGACTTAATATAGCTAAGCCAAATTTAACCTGACGAGTTTCCAGTTTTAGTGGTGCACTAATTTTTTGTATTCGTAGAGATGAATTTATTTTGCGCACTTCATGACTGTAGTAGCTATTTTTTGCTTTGAGAAATGGGCATGTTTTACCGTTGAAGTATGGAGCATGTAAAAGATAGTCACCTTGGTTTGACAAAAAAGAAGAAATTATTTGTAATTGATCACAGATCTTTTTTTGTGCCGGCTCCACGATAATCATAAAACCATTTTGCGTAAGTAAGTAAGTTAACGCTCTCATCCACTCTATTTGTTGGTCCAATTCAAAATTTTCAAAAATTTCGTTCATTGAATAACCAAGGAGAATAAGATCAAATTTTTGCTTTCTGACTAAAGGTAAGGGGGCACGTAAATCAATTCTTCGTGTATTTAGTCTTGAAAGATTCCAAAGATGATTACAATCAAGACAGATTGTCTTGAGAAGATTTAAACTTTTTCCTGAATAATCCCACGCATCGAGTGTGATTGGGTTATCAATTTTTAAAGATTTCAATTGATACATTGCACTTAAGCCGCTAGCACCTAATCCCGATCCAATATCGAGGATTCGGATAGGACCTTTTCGGGGTTGGTTCCAACCTCGAAAAGCACATGCTTCTGCTACGGAAAGTGACATAGCGTACCATGTTCGAGGAAAGAAGAAATTCCCGTAAGTGATAAGGGATAAATCTCGGGAACCATATTCATAAGATTCAAAAGTTCGATTTTTGTTAAAGCGGTCACTCTGTAGAACGATTTCCTTTCGAATTAGATTGAGGATTTTTTCTTCTCCATGATCACTCCATTTTTGGGTGGCATGTTGCCACCACCAATCTCCAATCTCTTTTGGATAAGGCGGTAATATGAGAGTCGGATCCATAAAATGTGGGTACCTGATCAAGATTTAGATTTGCCACATAAAAAACTCAATCTCCATGGGAAGATTGAAAATCAATATTTTAGAGGAAAGCTAAAGGTTTACAGCTTACCCCCGTAAACCGCCTGATCACCTAATTGCTCTTCAATTCGAAGAAGTTGATTATACTTACAAATTCGATCAGTTCTGGACAGGGAACCCGTTTTAATTTGTCCAGCATTGGTGGCCACAGAAATATCTGCGATGGCGACATCTTCAGTTTCACCAGACCGATGAGAAATCACTGATGTGTAACTTGCTTCCTTTGCCATTTCAACTGCATCAAAAGTCTCGGTAAGCGTTCCAATTTGATTAACTTTTACGAGGATTGAATTGGCGACACCTTGATCGATTCCTTTTTTAAGGAAATCTACATTGGTAACAAATAAGTCATCTCCAACTAACTGGACTTTTTCGCCTACTGCATCAGTTAGTTTCTTCCAACCTATCCAGTCATTTTCATCGCAACCATCTTCAATAGAGCGGATGGGGAATTTATTTACGAGTTCCTGATAAAACGAAACTATTTCATCGGAATCTTTTTCCGAACCATCACTTTTTCCAAACACATATTTTCCTTTTTCTTTGTCGTAAAATTCAGAAGATGCAACATCGAGTGCAAATTGAATTTCATCTCCTAATTTATAG
>CACHJU010000058.1 GCA_902580225.1 uncultured Verrucomicrobiota bacterium | reverse complement strand
TTTCCAATAGTGAAAAAAATATTTTTGAACAATCGGATGAATTACCCTCAGAATTTATTGCAAGCGAAATAAATTACAATTCTCGGGAAACTCAACCTATTCAACCACGATCAGAACAGGTCGAAATTGCAGAAACACCCATTAAAACTTCTGGTGTCACAAATATTTGGACTGGAACAGTTGCCGAGGCTGAAGATCAATTTGTTACAGATCTGATTGATGGCATTGATACAGTCAGTTATGCGAATACAAAAATTCCTTTTTCAGGAAAAATGCAAATCCTTAATCAAGTCGGTTCTCTAATTGGGGAGGTTAATCTGCTGGATGGAAAACTGCATGGAGAGGAAATATTTATAGACGAAACTGGAGCTATAACCGAAAGAAATATTTGGGAAAAAGGCGTCAGAAAATGAGAGATTTTCTCTTTTTTTAATTATATAGATTTTCTTAGCTTTAAATCTTTTAGAAATTTGGAGATAACATAATCATTTATATATTTATTCACATTTAAATAATTAGTTTTTCTATAAATTATATTTGGGTATATTAACATTATGGTCTCATCGAATTTAACAGTAAGTAAAACAAAGATTAATCTACCCTATGAACCTACTGAGTTTCCTCGTGAACTTTCTAGGCATTATATTTCCGCTGATGAAGGAGATATTGCTAAAATGCTCAGCTTCATTGGTCTTTCATCAACTGATCAACTATTTGAACACATCCCAGAGTTCCTTCATTTCAAAAATGAAAGTAAACTACCCGATGAACTTAATTACGAAGAGGCACTTTTGCGTTTAAATGCCATCGAAAGCAAAACTAACTTAAAAACTTCATTTATTGGTGACTGTTTACATTTCTGGAAAACTCACCCTATTGTTGATTTTGTCTCCGAACTTCGTCCCTTAAGCACCTCTTACACTCCCTACCAACCCGAAAGAAGTCAGGGTACTTTAGTTACCCATTGGATTTACCAATGCGTATTATCTACACTCACTGGATTCGAAGCTATCAATACTTCACTATACGACAGGTCGGCTGCAATTTACGAAGCAATAACCTGTGCCACCCGAACCAACAAAAGAGGTGGAAAAGTTTTATTATCCAATTCTTTGTTCGAAACAGAGCTTGAAGTAATCAAAACTCTATCCGAAGAAACCGATTTGCAATTTTTATCTGTTCCATTTGATCCCCTCTCAGGTTTAATCGACCATAATTGGCTCAATAATTTGTCTGACAAGGAGACTGCAGAAGTTTCCGCATTTGTTTTCCCACAAGTGAATTCATTAGGTTTGCTTGAGGATGTTAATTTCCTAAGCGACTTCTCTAACTTGAAAGGAATCCGTTCAATTGCTTGTATAGACCCAATGCTCTTGGGAACAGGAGGACTCAAACCCCCGACTCAATTCGGTCAAAATGGTGCTGATTTTATCGTTGGAGAAGCTCAGCACCTTGCAATACCGCCCAATTTTGGCGGTCCTGGTCTTGGTTTGTTTGGGTGCAGGTATAACGAACAAAATAAAAAAGATCTTCGATCTACTCCAGGTAGATACATAGGCAAGGCAAAAGATTTTAATGGAAGAGATTGTTTTGTTATGGTTTTGTCTACAAGGGAACAGCATATCCGGAAGGAAAAAGCCACATCCAATGTATGCTCAAATCAAGCTTTTCTAGCCACTTTAGCAGGTGCATCACTTTTGGCAAAAGGGGAAAATGGATTATCAACCTCCATTTTAAACGCGAAATTTGCTAAGGAAAGAGTAATAGATGAAATTGTCAAACTTAACGGAATTTACCCCGCTTACAAACAATCTGCTAGTTTTAATGAACTTCTTTTAGAAAGTGATGTCCCAATCTTAAAGTTAATTCAAAAAGCGGCTCAAGAAGAATTGCAAATTGGAGTCGATGTGACTGGTCGAATTGATAAAAATGACAAGAGGAACCTTCTGAAACTAACTTTTACTGATATTCACGATGATAAGTCTGTTTTAAAATTAATTAAATTTTTTAAGCGAGTTTTCCCACCTGTTTCAAATAATACATCAAGCATCGATTATGAAAAGTCCATAGATCCAAGATTGTTACGAACAGGGGCCGCTAATCTAGCTAGTTTTTCTTTTGACGAACTGTCTCAATACTATGAAGAATTAGCAAGCTTGAATGTAAGCCCTGATGATGGATGCTACCCACTGGGTTCATGCACCATGAAATACAATCCTTTACTTAATGATTGGGCAGCATCTCTTCCTGGTTTTGCTTTTGCCCACCCACTATCAGCCGAGGATGATGTTCAAGGACCCTTGGAAGTTTTGTTTGAAATTCAAGAATGGTTCAAAAACATTACCGGATTGCCCGGCGTTACCACACAACCGGTTGCTGGAGCTCAGGGAGAATTGGTCGGATTAAAACTCTTTCAAGCTTATCATCGTTCAAATGCTGACTTCAAACGAGATGTTGTTTTCATTCCTAAATCTGCTCACGGAACGAATTTTGCCACAGCAACCATGGCTGGATTTACAAATCATGATGGAATTGTATATTTGGAAGCCTCTTTGGATGGGCTTATTGATTTAGATGACTTTAAGGAAAAACTTCAAAATTACGCCACTCGATTGTGCGGCGTTATGATTACTAATCCTAATACCTCCGGAATTTTTGAAGAACAATTTCATATTATTTCCAAGGCTGTCAGAGATGCGGGTGGATTGGTTTACATGGACGGAGCAAATATGAATGCCATTGCCGGTAAAATCGACTTAGAAAAACTTGGAGTTGATGCGGTGCATAATAACTTACATAAAACTTGGACCATTCCACATGGTGGCGGGGGTCCGGGTGACGCAATCGTAGCCGTTTCTGATAAACTAGTTGATTTTCTGCCCGGTATGCAAATTATCAAGGATTCGAACGGAAAATTTCATTCTCAAAAACCTTCGAAAAGTATAGGTTCATTTCATCGGAACTGGGGGAATTTTGGCCATAAAGTCAGAGCATACTCCTATTTACTAAGGCTAGGTAAAAAAGGCGTCCCAAGAATGTCGGCGGTTGCGGTACTTTCCGCCCGCTACCTTTATGATAAATTAAAAGATTACTTTCCAACATTGCCTTCAGGAGGCCGATCGAATCCCCGAATGCATGAATTTATCTTAACTTTAAGTGATGATGATTTTGCACATTTGGAATCAGTCGGAATATCCAAAAGTCAAGCTATTCCTCAGGTTGGAAAACTTTTTCTTGATTTTGGATTTCACGCTCCAACGGTTGCATTCCCAGAAGTCTTTGGTTTAATGATCGAACCGACCGAAAGCTACACCAAAGCAGAATTAGATCGTTTTATTGAAGCTGTAATTTGCATTAAGGAAATTATTTCTGAATTTCCCTATGCCGTGAAATCTGCACCACACTTCACCCCTATTGATAAGGTGGATGAAGTCGCTGCAAATCGAAATTTGATTCTACAGGAAAAACTAGATCATCTACCCTCTCTTCATTTGAATCGAATAAAACCCAGTGTTCTTCAAAATTTATCTATTAGTGATATTAAAAATAGAATAATTGACTGTGTGAAAAATTGAGGAAAGAATTGACCAAATTAAAGTTTTAAACATTATATAACTATGCTTGATGAAGATAAAAATAAACCGCTTATTTCTAAGTTTGGTCTAATCACAGATGCTATTTTGTCTGTTATTTTCTTCTCTTTCATGACATATATGCTTATACCTCATGTACCTTCAGAAGACTCAACTGCTGTGTTAATCATTGCTAGTATGACATCGTTTTGCATGACGGGAGTTTTTTGGTTAGCTGCTAATATGTTTAGAGTGACTCGTATCGATTTCAGTCGACAAAAAAAATAATTAGCTTTTAGCTTTCAAGAAATATACTCCTTTAGAAGGTTTTTTAACTTTCCTCTGGGAGATGCTTTTATTTCAACACCGCCTTCGTTACTAATTTCCGAAGATATACTCCCTTGTTCATGTAATTTTGTTACTAGTTCGTACCTGTTATGTGGTATTTTGTAGCTCCCAATTTCCACTTTTCTATTTAGTTCCTGTTCTATAATTCTTAATAAGTCATTGATTCCATCCCCTGTTTTGCAACTTATAAAAACACATTTTGGAGTTAGAGATTGAGCCCTTAAACGAGATATTACTTGTTCACCTTGATCAATTTTATTGTACACCGTAATCACTTCTTTTTCTGAAGCACCGAGCTCATTTAAAACTTCTATTGTGGTGTTTAATTGTGCCTCAAATTCAGAGCATGAAAAATCTACTACATGAAGAAGTAGATCGGCAACCAGAGCCTCCTCTAAAGTTGCCTTGAAAGCATCAATTAGTCGGTGAGGAAGCTTTCGAATAAATCCCACAGTGTCAGTTACAATTATAGTTCGACCACAGGGCAGATTTGCTCTTCGACTCGTAGGATCTAGAGTAGCAAATAACTTGTTTTCCGAAAGAACATTCGATGAAGTAATTTGATTCAAAAGAGTAGATTTACCTGCATTAGTGTATCCAACAATCGCAATCGTGGCTAAAGGTATGCGTTTTCTTTTCTTCCGACTGGTTACCCTTCGACTTGCAACTTGAACAATTTCTTTCCTCGTCGCAGATATCTTATCTCTTAACATACGCTGATCCAACTCAATCTGGGCCTCACCTTCTCCCCTTTGCGTGACCCCTCCTCCTCTTTGCCGATCTAAATGAGTCCAAGCCCTTCGTAATCGTGGCAATGAATATTCAAGTCTCGCCAAACGGACTTGTAAAACAGCTTCTTTTGTTTGGGCACGATCTGCGAAGACATCCAAAATCACTTCATGTCGGTCGATTACTAATACTTTCGTTAGTTCCTCCCAGTTTCTTTGCTGACCTGGTGTAATTTCATTATCAAAGATAATTACATCACAACCCAAATCTCTAACATTCTGATGAATTTCTTCGCATTTCCCTTTGCCTAAAATATGGCCAGGAAAAGTTTTACGGGTTCGAACAATTGCTTTACCCTGTACTGTAATTGACAAATTTTCAACCAACTCCGTAAGTTCATCAAGCAATGAAGTTGCTACAGGTTCTTCTTCTTTTCGTTGAATAACAGAAAGCAAAAATGCTCTTTCAACTTTTTTAGGTTTCTCCTTTACCTCAAACATTCAAATTTCTTGCATTTACACAAAAAAAGGGATCGAGCTCTTTGCCCGATCCCATTTGAGAAGTATTATTCAAAGGAAATCTATTTGGATACAGCAGCTTGGGCCGCAGCAAGCCTAGCTGTAGGCACTCTGAATGGAGAACAACTTACGTAATTCAATCCGATTTTATGACAAAACTCAACGCTACTTGGATCTCCTCCGTGTTCGCCGCAGATACCAAGTTTTATACCACGGCGAGAAGATTTCCCTTTTTTAACTGCAATTTCCATCAACTGCCCTACCCCGCTCTGATCGACACTCGCAAACGGATTTGCATCCAATATGTCAAGTTCAGTGTAGTTTGGTAGAAAACTACCGGAATCATCGCGACTCATTCCCATAGTAGTCTGAGTTAAGTCATTGGTCCCAAAACTGAAAAACTGAGCGGTTTTGGCAATTTCATTTGCAACGAGTGCGGCACGAGGAATCTCGATCATCGTACCCACTAAATATTTCACTTTTTCTCCTTTGGCTGCAAAGACTTTTTTAGCAATGGCATGAATCACCTCTACTTGCAATTCAAGCTCACGTGGAAATCCCACTAAAGGAACCATTAATTCTGGATTAACTTCTATTCCGCTCTTTTTAGCGAGAATAGCCGCTTCAAAAATTGCCTGTGCTTGCATCTCAGTAACTTCTGAATAAGAAATACCGAGTCTACAGCCGCGATGACCAAGCATTGGATTAAATTCATGAAGGTCTTCAACTCTTTTTTTAATTGAGGCCAAACTCACTCCTAGTTTCTTTGCTAAATCCCTCTGGGCAGTTTGATCATGAGGAAGGAATTCATGCAAAGGAGGATCAAGTAAACGAATTGTAGCAGGTTTTCCTTCTAAAGCTTTAAAAATTCCTTGAAAATCGCGCCTTTGATATGGCAATAATTTCTTAAGAGCTTTTCTTCGAGCGGATTCATCATCAGCCAAAATCATCTGCCGCATAGCATCAATGCGATTCCCTTCAAAAAACATATGTTCGGTCCGGCAAAGACCAATTCCAGTTGCTCCAAATGCAACCGCATTCGCAACTTGAGTTGGCGAATCCGCATTAGTGCGCACTGTCATCTTTGTTGCCTGCTCGCACCACTTCATTATTTGAGCGAAATTTTGGTAAGCACGACTTTTCTTCGGATCTAATTTCTTTTCTATAAGCACCTGAATGATTTCCGATGGAGCAGTCTTTAGTTCACCAGCAAAGACTTCACCAGTAGTTCCATTAATAGACATGTAATCTCCCTCCTTAAAGACCTTACCATCAACTTTTACAGTCTTATTGTGATAATCCACATCCAATTCAGCAGCCCCACAGACGCAAACCTTACCCATTTGACGGGCAACTAAAGCTGCATGAGAAGAAACACCTCCCCTAGCAGTTAAAATTCCTTCAGCGGCAATCATTCCTCTTAAATCTTCGGGCGAAGTTTCCTGACGAACAAGTAGCACATTACCTTTCTTGGCTGCTTCAACAGCCCGTTCAGCATTCAAACAAATTTTACCCGATGCTGCTCCTGGACCCGCAGGAAGTCCTTTGCAAAGTTGTTTTGCAGCCTTCTCAGCAGCTGCATCAAATACTGGAGCCAGCACCTGATCAAGCTGATCAGCAGGTACACGGGTAATTGCAGTCTTCCAATCAATTAATCTTTCCTTAACCATCTCTGTTGCAATTCGAACAGCTGCAAGGCCGGTTCGCTTACCGTTTCGAGTTTGGAGCATGTACAATTTTTCATTTTCAATTGTAAATTCAAAATCCTGCATATCCTTAAAATGCTTCTCCAACTTCTTCTGCACCAATACCAGTTCTTTAAATGGTTTAGGAAGTACACGCTTTAATTTAGCAACTGGTCGCGGAGTTCGAACCCCTGCAACTACATCTTCACCTTGGGCATCGGTAAGAAATTCTCCATATAGAACCTTTTCGCCGGACGCAGGGTCACGGGTAAAACCGACTCCAGAACCTGATTTTTTTCCTGTATTACCGAAGACCATTGCCTGAACATTTACAGCGGTTCCCCATTCAGCTGGAATGCCATATTTTCTACGATATACAATAGCTCGATCATTCATCCATGAACTAAATACAGCTCCAACTGATCCTTCCAATTGTTGCCATGGGCAGGTAGGGAAATCATTACCAGATCTTTCCTTGACCAAGTTTTTAAAACGACCAACCAATTCTTTCATTTGATTAGCGGATATTCTAGAATCATCCACCTCTCCTTTATCTTGTGGAAAAATTTCTTTTTTAAAATCTTCAATTATAGCCTCAAACGGATCATGATCTTCGCTTGGAAGCTTTTGCACTCCCATAACGACATCGCCGTACATTTGTATAAAACGACGATAACAATCCCATGCGAAACGAGCATTACCAGATGCTTGCGCTAAGGCTTCAACGGTGTCGTCATTAAGGCCAAGATTAAGAATGGTATCCATCATCCCCGGCATTGAATCTCT
>CACHJU010000057.1 GCA_902580225.1 uncultured Verrucomicrobiota bacterium | reverse complement strand
TTTCAGATATGGGCGTTGAGGTCGGATTAGTAGTTGGTGGAGGAAACATTTTTCGAGGTTTGCAAGGCAGCGATAAAGGAATTGACAGAACAACTGGAGATTCTATGGGAATGCTTGCAACTGTTATAAATGGTCTAGCTCTGATGGATCGTTTGGAAAAAATGGGTTCCATCGTTCGGGTTCAAAGTGCAATCCCGATGGATAAACTTGCCGAACCTTACATCCAAAGACGAGCCATCAGACACCTTGAAAGAGGTCGAATTGTTATATTTGTTGCCGGTACCGGAAATCCATATTTCTCGACTGATACCACTGCCGCGTTGAGAGCAAGCGAAATCTCAGCAGAAATTATTCTGAAAGCCACAAAAGTAGATGGTATTTACAATAAAGATCCTCACAAGCATGATGATGCGGTAAAATTTAATCAACTCAGTTACATGGACTGTCTCGAGAAAAGACTTTCGGTTATGGACTCAACCGCATTTTCACTTTGCATGGACAACGGCATGCCGATTTTGGTCTTCGATCTGCAACAAAAACACTCAATTCGTAAGGCAGTTAGCGGTGAAGACATTGGTACTTATGTTAAATAATTTTATTAACCCCACAAGTTGTTTACGAAACTAACTAAAACTTATTATGGATACATCAGATATTTTCTCTCAAATGAATCAAGATATGAATAAATCAATTGATCATGTTATGAGCGAGTTCTCATCCTTGCATACCGGGAAAGCCAATTCATCAATGGTAGAGAGTATTACTGTGGATGTTTATGGTTCAGCAATGAAGCTGAGGGACATAGCAGCAATCACCACTCCCGATGCAAGAACCATACAAATTCAACCTTGGGATAAATCTAATTGCCCCCCCATTGAAAAGGCTCTTATTGAAGCGAAATTAGGGATTACTCCACTAGTAACCGGTGAAATTATCCGATTACCCATTCCTGAACTCAGTGGAGAAAGAAGGGAAGAACTTTGTAAAATGGCTCAAGGATTTGCTGAACAAAGTCGAGTTGGTGTTCGTGCATCAAGAAAAGAAGCAATGGATGCATTGAAAGAGGCCCAAAAGAATGGCTTGCCTGAAGATGATTTTAAAAGGGGTGAAAAAGAAGTCCAAAAAAATACAGATGATGCAGTCGCCAAAATTAATAATGCACTCTCGATAAAAGAGGCAGACTTAAGAAAAGTTTAACGGTTAGTTGCTTTACTCTGGTCCATTTTATTATCAGATTTAGTTCGGTTGATACTTTACTATAATTTTTTTGAATAAGATTATCATCAAACTTGGCACCGGAATTCTCTCCGCAGGAAAGGGAGACATAAGAACGGACCGCATGGAGGAACTTGCTCAGAGTATTGCGAAGTTGTCAAAGGAAGGCATCAAAACAATTATTGTAAGTTCAGGTGCAGTGGGTCTCGGTATGGGTAAATTAAGCTTGAAAGATAGACCCAAAGATTTGCCTCTGTCCCGAGCCTGTGCCTCTGTTGGTCAATGCCTGTTGATGAATGCTTGGAGTAATTCTCTTGAAAAAAACGGTTTAATTGCTTCCCAAGTTCTACTAACCAGACAAGATTTCGAAAACAAAAAAAGAGCTCAGAAAGTTGAAGAGACTTTAAGCACTCTACTTGATCGTCAAATTATTCCTATTGTTAACGAGAACGACTCTGTAAGCGACGAGGAAATAAAATTTGGAGACAACGATGTGTTATCCGCGTTACTTGCCTCAATGGTCAATGCAGATTTCCTGATTATCTTATCAACCGTCAGGGGTTTGATGACGCACCCAACTTCAGGTTCTTTGATTCCTTATGTGGCCGAAATCACACCATCCATTGAGTCTATGGCTAAGGGCACTCACAGTGCCACTGCAGTAGGTGGAATGATAACCAAAATTGAAGCGGCTAAAATTGCTTGCCGGTCGGGTTGTGCTGTTTTTATTGGAAGTGGAGAAAGACCAGCATTTTTAGAAAATATTATTAAAGGTGACATGGTACGGGGATCCTTTTTTGCCCCATCAGGATTGGAATTGTCCGAAAGGAAAAAATGGTTTCCTTTCTTGCCAAAGGCGAGAGGTTCACTGACTATTGATTACATTAGTGTGGAAGCCGTGATGAAAAAAGGAGAGAACCTACTAGCAAAAGGTATTTCTTCCATTTCAGGTGAATTCGAAAAAGCTGATGTGCTTGAAATTAAAAATCCAAATAATGAAATTATAGCGTGTGGAATAACCCGGTTTAGTAAAAATGAATTGTTTCGAGCACAAGGGAGGCAGGATTCAGAAATTTTATTACTTTTTCCTGGTAAAAACCGTCCCGAGGTTATTCACCGGGATCATTTAACTCCAATTTAATCAAAAAAATGAAAACGCTTGCTGGTTTCACACCTTTTAGCGAAAGGTAATTCCCGTGTACGATTACGAAGATGATGAAGATGACATGTTTGGCACTCCACCGCCGACACAAAATAATACTAGCATAGATTTTAAATCTGAGCTGAATGATGACCAGTACAAAGCTGTCACTGCCCCTTTTGGTCCAGCTCTTGTTTTAGCTGGTGCCGGTTCAGGCAAAACACGAACTCTTACATATCGGGTTGCCTATCTGTTGACTGAAGGAGTCAGTCCGGAAAATATTCTTCTACTCACTTTCACAAATAAAGCATCCAAACAAATGCTTGGTAGAGTAGAGGAATTAACCGGCATTGGAGCACATCGTTTCCTTGGGGGAACTTTTCATCATGTAGGTGGTCAAGTGCTTCGATTGTTTGGGGATTCCATAGGCTTACCCAGAAACTTTACAATACTCGATGATGGTGATTCAGATTCACTTCTCAACGAAGTAATACGCGAGCTCGACCCTGGTTTCTTTAAATCCAAAGAAAATCCCAAGGCGAAACCCATTAAGGGAATTATAAGTTACGCTCGTAATGTTATGTTACCAGTGGAAGAGGTTGCAAAATGCAGGTATCCATCAAACGGTGAACTTTTAGCCAAGATTAGCTCATTTATGAGAGAATATGAGGAAACCAAAATTAGCCGAGGCTTAGTAGATTATGATGATCTTCTTGTTCTATGGCTACAAGTTCTAGAAAAGAATCCTGAAGCGGCTCAATACTATCAAGGAAGGTTTTCCCATATACTTGTTGATGAGTATCAGGATGTTAACACCCTTCAATCTAGAATAGTTGATAAAATAGGTATTAATCATCAAATTATGGCGGTCGGAGACGATGCACAATGTATTTATACTTGGAGAGGTGCAGATATTGATCAAATTCTTGGATTTCCTGAACGGCACCCGGGTACGCAATTTTTTAAGATAGAAACAAACTATCGAAGTTCACCGGAGATTTTAAAATTTGCCAATGGAATCCTTGAAAATCGGAAAGCCAATGAAAATTTTACCAAAACTCTAAAACCTTCTCAACCGCATCAAGATCTTCCTGTTGTAGTTCCAACGATAGATACTTACCAACAAGCTAATTTTATTCTATCAAAAGTAGAGCAACTTGTAAACAGTGGTACGAGTTATAACGATATTGCCATTCTTTATCGTGCACATTACCACGCAATGGAATTACAAATCGAATTATCACGCAGAGATATTCCTTTTGTAATAACAAGTGGAATGCGTTTTTTTGAACAAGCACATGTTAAAGACTTGGTTGCTCAACTCAGATTTGTTGTGAATCCAAAAGATTTAACCGCTTTTCAACGGTTCGCATGCCTTCTTCCGAAAGTAGGGGAAAAAACCGCAAGTAAGCTTTTGACCATTACTGAAAAAGTTTCAGCTGAAAAATCAATTTCCTTAGTTTCAGCTCTCTCTGAAAATGAAGTTCTCCAAAAAGTTCCCGCGGATGCCAAAGAAGATTGGATAGGGCTGGTTGAAACTCTTCAAAGTGTTGCCGAGCTGACTGCAACCGCCTCACCATCCAAAGTAGTCGATGAAGCGATCAATGGATGGTATCATGAGTATCTACACGCCACTTATGAAAATTGGCCAAGAAGAGAAGAAGACCTTGAAAGTCTGGTTGATTTTGCTAGCAAACACGAAAATCTTGCGGAAATGCTTACACAGCTAATCCTTCTCAGCTCGGAATCCGGAGACCGCGTTGTACGAAAAGGTGAGAGTTGCCTAAGGCTCTCCACTATTCATCAAGCCAAAGGATTGGAATTCAAAAATGTTTTTATTATCGGACTGGCTGATGGCCTATTCCCGAATAAACGAGCTATTGATGGTGAAGGTGATCTAGAGGAAGAAAGGCGCCTTTTTTATGTCGCATCTACTAGGGCTGAACGATCTCTTTATCTTGTATTTCCCATGCTGTCTAATCAACATGGTACCCAAATTCGTTTAATACAGAGTAGGTTTTTGAAAGAACTTCCTCAAACAGGCTATGAATTATACAATGTCCACGCTCAAAACTCATTTGGACATCAACCCAAAGGAGGAAGAAGCAAATGGTCTCGATACGGTGGTGGAAGGGGTGGAGGAGATTACAGAAAATCTTTTTAAGGCATAGGTAAAGCTTTCATTAAGGCTCGCCAAGAAAGCAAACTACAGTCGTGCCTATCAGGGAAACGCGATATTGTCTGATAAACAATCAAATCACCGGGCAATGAAAAATCGATTCCTTTTTCTACATAGATAATTACTCGTTCACCCAACTTTCTGGATTCCGAAAGACACATACCCTTAATTTGAGCACACATTAAAGAAGAACATGCTAAAGATAGAGCTGAGCCTTGAACTCTAAAACTAATTTGAAGAATTTGAGAGTTTTTTACTAAAAGTTCAACTTTTGATTTATTTCCGGTTTTTTCACTTGTCCACATACCCGAATGATTAAAATCTACCAAACTTCCCTGAAAAAAAGGAGAGTCTGAATGGGCTTCGAGAATTTCCCGATGGAATGAATCTTCCAAGCTATTAAAATTTATTTTTCCACATCATCGACTCAACGGGTTGCGGATTTCGTGTATTATATTTAGCCGATGCTTTGCTCAAGTAATCTACTTCAACTTCCCCCTCAACTTTGAAATAAATCAGTTGTCCAATTGGCATACCGGCGTAAACACGGACGGCTTGTGAGACTGATATTTCAAGTGTCCAATGATTACAAAACCCAACATCGCCCTTTCCCGCAGTTGCGTGGATATCTATACCGAGTCTCCCCACACTGGACTTCCCTTCGAGAAAGGGAACATATTGTCGAGTTTCGGTATACTCAACCGTGGAACCAAGGTAAGTCCTACCAGGACAAAGAATAATACCTTGTTGATTAATTTCAAAATGTTCGACCTGATTATGCTTCTTTGCGTCAATTACTTCGTCTACATAGCAGGCTAAAAATTTTGATAAATGAACATCATAACTATTCGTCCCAAGACAGGAACGATCATAGGGTTCAATCACTATATCCTTTTTTTCAATGGCTTGGAGAATGGATGTGTCAGAAAGAATCATATTAAATATTGATTAAGATCTACCATAGCAGTGCAACCTCTCAATAAATTATGCAAATTCTGTCAACGCCAACAAGTTGCAGCGAGTAAAACTCACATAAAGTTTACATTATTCATTTGAACTTCCTGAAACCTTAAATTTGGTAAGCGTGAGAAAATAAGATTAAGCAAAAGGCCTGTATATTCCGGGTGCGGGAACTGGGTATTCACCATTATCATCCGGAACTACTGGAGGGGCTGAATCCCAAGTATAATCATCAATCCCGGGTGCATAATCTCTCCCCTTCTTTAAAAGTTCATCCGCAATAATTTCTTTTCCCGAATAACAGGCTTCACGCCCAAGAATTGCTGTGAAAGTACTCATCGCACCATATTCAGCTTCATTATAGTACTCACCTTTGTGTAAAGCCTCGATTAAATCCTTTTGTTCTTGATAATGCCCTCCACCAGCACCACGAATACGGATCCCATCACCCTCAAAAGGTTCAATATGACTTGCAACTTTACAGGTTCCTTTGGATCCATGAGCATATTCTGCAACATGAGACCAACCTCCTTTAAGATGTCTGCCCTGACTGAACATCTTGGTTCCGTCTTCAAAAGTATACTCAACGAAAGTATGGTCAAATATCTGAGATAATTTGCGATCCCCTCCCATTCTCATTTCACTTCCACCCATTCCATTCGCTTTTACAGGATACATACCCTTGATCCAACATCCTGCGTCTAAATTATGAATGTGTTGTTCACAAATTTGATCTCCAGATGCCCAAGTAAAATGATACCAATTGTTTACCTGATATTCCATTTCTGTCATACCTTCCTGCCTTCCCCGGTGCCATATTGAATTACCATTCCAGTAAACACGAAGCATATTGATATCACCAATTACACCGTCCTGAAGTTGCTTTACACAATCCATGTAGCGTTCTTCGTGTCGACGCTGTAAACCAATCCCAACTGTTAATCCTTTTTCCTTTGCCTTTTTAGCCGATGCAAGAACACGTCGAACCCCGCTCACATCACTAGCAACTGGTTTTTCCATAAATACTTTCTTGCCTTGATTGATCGCATATTCAAATTGTTGAGGCTTAAAACCGGGAGGAGTGGCAATAACAACCATGTCCACATCTTCATTAATTGCCTGTTTATAACCATCTAAACCGCCAAAAATTCGTCCTTCTACATCGACTCGATCTTCACCATATTTTTTCTTGAAGGAAGCGATTTTATTAGCTGATTTTTCTGGGAAGGCGTCGGCAACCGCAACTAACTTTGTGTTGCAACGGACATTTTTGTTTTTTTCTAAATCTTTTGGAGCATCTAGAATTTGTGCTACAGCACCTGCACCCCTACCACCAAGGCCAACAGCTGCGACTCGAATGGTGTCACTCTGCAATGCCTCCCCTTTTGCTACATAAGGAAAAGATGCCACTGCACTTGCAAGTGCAGTCGAACTGATGAATTTTCTACGACTAACGGATTCTGATTCTTTCATTTGAATATTTAATAGCTTGGTTGTGTAATTTTGAGAGGATTATTTTAAATTTTAAGTTTGAGGCAATGAATTAGAAGGTCCATCAATATTACCCAATGCCCATTGAATTCCATCCAAAAAGTGCTGCAATATAAATGATGTCCACCAAGTTGCTTTGTTATGACCTAAATTGGAGCAGAAAATTCGTCCTTTGTCGTATGACCTAACCCAAGACACTGGATAATCGTTCGTTTTAGAAATTCCTTTTTTATCGGTTTTTAGTGAATCTAACCCAACAAGCACCCGAATTTTGCTACGGTCATAACCTTTATATTGATAAATCTCATCAGAAAACATAAACTCCTCGTTAGCAAAACCTTTGTTAACCGGATGGTTTAAATCTTCAAGAAAAAATGGCCATTTTTCTCCTGCACCCCAAGGATGGCCCGCAAAACATCCTCCAATCATTTCAGTATATTCTTGCCATTGAGTCATTCCACCATCAGAGGCAGAGTTAAAACCAATGAAACCCTTTCCATTTTTGATAAAATTTAGAATGGCATCCCACTGAGATCCTTCCGTAAACGCTTTTTGAACATGAGTGGTATTGTTAAAAATCATGGCATCGTACTTCTTTAGGCCAATCTCCGTAAACTCTTCGGTATCTAATGTGAATGTAGGGGTGTATGACTTGGTTTTATAACCCAACACTCTTAATCCTTTTATCCCAGTCGGAATGGAACTGTGCTTAAATCCACTAGCTTTGGAATAAACAAGAATTTTGCGGACTTTTTTGGTCTTTGCTGATGCTTTAAAAGGTGCCGCATTTTCAATTTTGAAAAGTTTTTCATCGGTCTTAGAAAAAAGAACCATTGAAATTAAGAAACTAAAAAGAAAATAGAAAAATTTCATTTAAAGGGGCTAATTAAAATCAAATGACAATACTCATGAAGGCAAGCAAGGAAGAAATATTTTAAAGAATAAAACGCCTAGACGCATAATGGACATATTCCAAAAACTTCCATGACATGAGAAATTTCCACAAATCCAAATGACTTGGCCGTTTCCTTCAATTCTTTTTCCATACAAAGATCAATTCGCTCAGTCTTTCCACAACTCCTGCATGTCAAATGATGATGGTGATCCTGTCCGTAAGAAATGCAATAGACCATTGTACCGTTCTCTCGTACTCCTCGTTGAACTACATCGATTT
>CACHJU010000056.1 GCA_902580225.1 uncultured Verrucomicrobiota bacterium | reverse complement strand
CAAGGGGAGAAATCATCGTAAATATATCAAGAAATGTGCTCCGGTGGTTCGGGAAATTAATCGCATAGAGGAGGGATTTCAGTCTTTGTCTGATGAGCAATTACAGGCAAAAACGCCGGAGCTGATGGAGCGCTTTCAAAAAGGTGAGACATTGGAAGAATTATTACCGGAAGCTTTCGCGGTAGTTAAAAACGGTGCCCGTCGATTGTGCGGAAAAAATGTCGAGGTTTGTGAACATCCCATTTTGTGGGAAATGGTTCACTATGATGTTCAGTTAATTGGAGGGATGGCTTTGCATGATAGACACATTGCAGAAATGGCAACAGGCGAGGGAAAAACCCTTGTTTCGACCTGTCCTCTTTATTTAAACGCACTGTCAGGGAAAAATTGTCAACTAGTAACTGTTAATGATTATCTTGCCCGTCGAGATTCTCATTGGATGGGAGGATTGTTTGAATTTTTAGGACTCACTGTAGGTTGTATTCAAAACAATATGCCTTCATCAGAAAGGCGTCTTATGTATGAAAAAAATATCACCTATGGCACTGCTTCAGAGTTTGGATTTGATTATCTGCGAGACAATGGAATGGCCACATGTATGGACGATCAGGTTCAGAAAGATCATTACTTTTGTATCATTGATGAAGCAGATTCTATCTTGGTGGATGAAGCGAGAACTCCATTGATTATTTCGGGGCCGATGCGGGAAGATCATCCTCTTCCTTTTGGAGAAATGAAGCCTTTGGTAATGAAACTTTTTGATACTCAATTAAGGCAATGCAACCGAATTGCAGAAGAGGCAAAAAAGGCATTCTCTAATCAAGAACTTTCGGAAGAAGAAGCCGATGAAGCCACTGCAAAATTATATCAGGTAAAAAAAGGGATGCCAACTCATCGTCAATTTATGCGAATGATGGAGGACGCCAAGATTAGGAAAAAATTTGAGAAATTTGACCTTGAAATGAATTCTGATTACAACAAGGTAAGAGCCCATCAATTAAAAGAGGATTTACACTATGTGATTGATGAAAAGAATCAACAAGCCGATTTGACAGAGGTTGGTCGTTCACTCATTAGCCCGAAAGATCCCAATGGCTTTGTAATTCCTGACTTGGCCTCAATTTATGTAGAAATTGACCGAGATGCTGAATCGAGTGATGATGAAAAGCGCCAAAAGAAGGAATTAGCAGAGACCGATTTTCAAGTCAGGAGCGAGCGGATTCACACTGTTTCTCAGCTACTCAGGGCGTATGGTTTATATGAAAAAGATAAGCAGTATGTAGTTCAGGGTGGTAAGGTTATGATTGTGGATGAAAACACCGGTAGACTTATGCCAGGTCGTCGATGGAGCAATGGTCTCCATCAAGCGGTGGAAGCGAAAGAGGGGGTGACCATAGAAAAAGAAACCAAGACTTACGCTACAATTACAATCCAGAATTACTTTAGAATGTATGAAAAATTAGCGGGAATGACTGGAACCGCAGAGACCGAAGCTGGTGAATTTCATGATATTTACAGACTCGGAGTTATGGTTATTCCAACTCACCGTGATTGCGTTCGCAAAGACCTCAGCGATTTAATGTTTAAGGGCCGTCGCCAAAAATTTAATCAGGTCCTGGAAGATCTCACCGAAGCCCACCAAAAAGGCCAACCTGTTTTAATTGGAACTGCATCTGTTGAATCATCGGAAGTGTTCAGTCGAATGCTCAAAAGGGCAAATATTCGGCATACCGTTCTGAATGCTAAGTTCCATGAAAAAGAAGCGGAAATCGTTTCCGAAGCTGGTCAGCAAGGAGCGGTTACCATTGCCACCAATATGGCCGGAAGGGGAACCGATATAAAATTGGGAGAAGGAGTCAAAGAACTGGGTGGGTTGCTTGTTCTTGGAACTGAGAGACATGAATCAAGAAGAATTGACCGTCAGTTACGTGGACGTTGTGCTCGTCAAGGAGATCCTGGAGCCTCCCGTTTTTATGTTTCCTTGGAAGATGATTTAATGAGATTGTTTGCAAATCAGGGAGCCTTATCAAAGATGCTTGAAAAGTCGTTTGGTGATGATGAGGTTTTGGAGCACGGCACCCTAGACTGGTCCATTCAAAATGCCCAAAAAAAAGTGGAGCAACAAAATTATTCTATTCGAAAACGGCTTCTTCAATATGATGATGTTTTAAATCGACAGCGTGAAATTGTTTATTCTATTCGCAATGATGTTTTACTTGAGGAGGATCCTGGGAAAATTCTAATTGAATTGGTAGAGGAAGAGGTCGAGGGTCGAATTGGAGGAATTCCTGCAACAGAATTTAATGCTTCCCGGGAGGAAGATATGCCTGAACTTGAATCTTTTCTCGCTTCCTGGGTAAACATAACCTTTCCGGTCACTATTCGATTAGAAGATTTAATCGGAAAGGGTGAAGAGGATATTAAAACTTTTCTGCTTGAAAAAGTTAAAGGAGCCTATGAAGCCAAAAGAAAACTTGAAAATCCTGATCAATTGCAAAGTTTAGAGCGCTATGTTGTGGTGAATGCAGTAGATGTTCATTGGCAGGATCATTTGACTGAAATGGATGATTTAAGACGAAGTGTGGGTTTGCGTGGATACGGTCAAAAAGATCCTTTGAGCGAGTACAAAAATGAGGCTTTTCGAGCCTTTGAAGAGATGATGATCTCTATGAGATCAGATGTTTGTTCCGGCATGTTTCGGTCATCCACCAATTTAGCCGCTTTTGAAAATATGCTTTCTAATTTAAATGATGTTGCTCGTGCTACTGGACCTGATACTTCTGCAGGCACTGGCTTTGGCGGTTTTTCGGTCGGTCCCCAGCAGGGAGGCCAGAACCCAATCCAGTCAGAGGCACCCGAGATTCCAAAGGTGCCGGTTCCAGTGGTTCGAGACACTCCGAAAGTTGGTCGGAATGACTTATGTCCCTGCGGGAGCGGAAAGAAGTATAAGAAGTGTTGTGGAATGGGCGTCTCTGCTTAGACAATAGTCTGCGCAAGAGCGATCCATTTATTCGGGCTGATTTGTTCGGGCCTTAAGTTATGGGGAATTTTTTCGATGGAAATCCATTTTTCCAAGACTTCTCTGTTTTCAGGTTTTTCTCTTTTGATTATCGATCCAATTTGTTTTCTTCTAAGGGTGAAAATTTTACGAATTAAGGACCTTATTTTCTGATCATAAAGAAACGGTTCTTCAAGTCTGTCCATTTGAGCTAAAACTGAATCAATTCCGGGTACTGGGAAAAAACATTGTCTGGGTACCGGATGATTATGTTTGTTTTTAAAAACAGATTTTAGAAAAATACTAAGGGCATTATATTCTTTCGTTCCGTGATTTGCATTTATTCGACTTATTGCTTCTTTTTGTAACATCAGCACCATTCTTATTGGAATTCTTTTTGTATTAAGAAGCGCTTCCAGCCATGGAGATGAAATCGCATAAGGTAAATTGGCCACTACTGCAAAATCCTTTATTTTTGATGGTAAAAGAGCCAAAGGTTTTTTTACAGCATCTCCCTTAGTCAGGATGAATTGTTTTTTATTGATAAATGAGATTAGACTTTGATGAAGGTTTTCAAAAAGATTTTCATCAATCTCGATTGCAAATACAGGATGTTTGTCTTTAAGCAATTGTTTGGTCAGCGTACCTAAACCTGGTCCAATTTCAACTACTGGAATTCCCTTTGGTAAATCCGCCATGGCAATTGATTTATGGACAATATTACCATCGGTTAAAAAATTCTGACCTAGTTTTTTTTTGGGTCTATGACCAATTTTTTCCAAAAGTTTGGAGGTCTCTGTGGGCGATAGAGGCATGAGTAAAAGAGGAGAAGTACTCCAATCCAATTAATCTTTTTCTTTCATGACATGAATCAGAAATTCGACATCCTCCGATTTCATTAATGCTTCTCCACATAGAACCGCATCCGCTCCAAATTCTCTAACCGTCCACGCGTCCTTAGCTTCAAAAATCCCGCTTTCACTCACTTTTATTATGGAATCAGGGATTTGAGGAATTAAATTTTCCGAGATTTTTAGATCAGTTACAAAGCGGGTTAGGTCCCGGTTGTTAACCCCAATTATTTTAGGTTCATGTCGAAGGGCTTGTTCAAGTTCCTTCATTTCATGGATTTCATAGAGGCAATCGATACCTCCTGCATCGGCCGCTTCTCTAAGAATTTTTAATTCATCATTTGATAATGCCCTCACGATTAAAAGAATTGCACGGGCACCCGCTTCAAGGGCTTCGAGGACTTGAACTGGATGCAGCATAAAATCTTTTCTGAGGGTAGGAATTTTTCTTTTATGGTTACTTAAGAAATCATTTACATCCCAAAGATCTTCAAGTTTTCCACCAAAATACTTTTTATCAGTCAAAATAGACAAAGCATCTGCATTCGCATTCAGATAGGTGCGGGCTTGTTCAATTGCGGATGCTCCTTCGGCAATATTTCCTGCGGAGGGAGACTTTCTTTTAATTTCAGCAATTACAGAGAGATCATTCCCTGCGAGTGCTTCTTTAAAAGACAGGTCAGTCTGCATGCGTTGTCCGATTTTTTCTAAATCATTTAAATTAACTGGGCGAATTAGGGAAGAAATTTCCCTTCTTTTCCAGTCCATAATTTCTGCTAATTTGTCCATTTAATTGAAAAGGTATTTAATATTCGGGTATAGATTGAATTGCCATGTCTTGTAACTCATACAGAATGCGCGAGTGTGAACGAAATTCAACGACTAAGAAACATTGTTACTCAACTTCGTGCTCCTGATGGTTGCCCTTGGGACCGCGAGCAAACGCATCACTCCCTTCTTCGCTGCCTGGTGGAAGAAGTTTCCGAAGTTTTAGAGGCTATTGATAATAATGATTTCGAACTGATGGAGGAGGAACTGGGTGATCTTTTATTGCAGGTAGTAATGCATGCCTGTATTGCCGAGGAGGCTGGTTATTTTGATTTTGACGATGTAGCAAAAGGAATTTCGGAAAAATTAATCCGACGCCATCCTCATGTTTTTGAAAAGAAGGAAACGAAAATAAATACTTCCAGTGAAGTACTGGACCGATGGGAATTAATAAAAACAAAAGAAAAGAAAGATAAAGGGGGAGTTGTGAGTAGTGTATTTAAAAAGCTTCCACCCCGATTACCCGCCTTACTCTATGCGAATGATGTTTTTAAAAGAGCCGTTCAAAATGGACTTACTGACAAAGGTGATTGGTCGAAACAAGAAGTGGAGAGTCTAAGTTTAAATTTAACTGAGAAAGAAGTCGGACAGAAACTCTTTGAGTTGGTTGCAGCTTGTAGAAAAACCGGAATTGACCCGGAATCCGCCTTACGAAAATTCACAGCAGGTCAGGTTACCCTTTTAGCCCAGGAAAAAAAAATCTAAACTTTATTTAGTTTTCTGATGAAAGAGCGAATTGAAGAGGTTTTTTTGAATGAATTAGAACCATCGATTACAATTAGCTGTTTGATCCGAAAATCAAATCGAGCCCGTAGAATTAATTTAAGAATTCGTTCGAGGGATAGAGTTGTTCTAACTCTTCCTCGCTGGGAGAATTTAAAGTCTGGGTATTCATTTTTAGAAAAACAAAAAAAATGGCTCGATCGAGCGGTTAGAAAACTTCCAGTCAGATGTTCGCTTGAAGAGTATTTTTTAAATAAGGGTTCAATTTGGCTGGGTGAAAATTATCATCATCTGGTATGGTCTAAAGTGAGAGAAGATGAACCTCCTTTTCATGAAATTTTACATGACAAAATTAAATTGTATTTACCTCGAGACAAACAAGTAGAAGATTCTATTTTAGTGTGTTTAAGTAATCTTGCCAAAGAAAATTTAACTAACAGGCTTAATATGCTTTCCCAAAGAATTGGTTTAAGTTGGAATAAGGTTCGTATTGGAAACCAAAGGTCCCGATGGGGGTCTTGTTCAGCAAAGGGAACAATTTCTTTAAATTGGCGTTTATTATTGCTGCCTTATAAAGTTGGGAATTATGTAATTCTTCATGAATTAGCTCATTTAAGACATCTGAATCATTCCAAGGAGTTTTGGGAATACTTAAGTGAAATTTGCTTAGATGCAAAGATATTGGATGTCCAATTGCGAAAAGCGGGGCAGGCGATTATTGGCCTAGGACACCACTGATGATTCGAAAATTTTACTAGTTTTTCAACACACGACCCAATTCCCATGCGGTTCTTCCGCCTAGAGAGCGAAGGTAAGGCAGGGCGTCTCCGGTTTCTTCAGCAACATCAACCGGAGTGATTCCTTCCGGTCCGTAGCGCAGATTAACATCCAGATTAAAAGAAAGAGCTTTTCGAACTAAGCTTTTTTTTCCGGAAAAGGCGGCACCATGTAGGAGGGAGTATCCATCTTTGGCCACAAGTAATGGATTCGCATTTTTAGAAAGAAGAAAATTTACAACTTCTTCTTTTCCAGAAACCATCGCTACTAGAAGGGGAGTGGCTCCAAACGGATCTCTTAAATCTATGGAAGTGCCTGAATTGAGTAGTCTTTTTACTTCTTTCATATCCCCCAACCCAGCTGCCACATGAAGTGGATTTTGATTTTTGACACCAATTTGTTCAAGTAATTCTACAATAGAATGATGACCACCAGCAGCCGCAAGATCCAGCATGTTCGTACCGTGCTTATCCTCGGCATGTGGATCTGCGGAGAGTGCAAATAGAATTTCAAGCATGTCTTTTTCTCCCCTGAGTGCAGCAGTCATACCGGGTGTTTCGCCTTCATCAGTCCTTGCATCTACGTTTGCACCATCTTCGAGAAGCAACTCAAGAACCTGAATATTCCTTCCCCATGCAGCACTGTGCAAGGGAGTCGATTCGTGCCTGCCCCTAATATTTGGATTACCTCCGTTGCTAAGCAGATAGTCAACTATGCGAGGGTTTCCTTTGTAAGCAGCATAATGTATGGGTGTGTGGCCAAACCTATCAGTTGCATTGACAAGGGCGCCTCGTTTAACCGATTGAATCACTAAATTTAAGTCGTTCTGTGCAATTGCTTGAAAAATAGATTGATTTGCCTGATCGATTAGGGTTTGACCAATGTGATGAAAGATCAATTCTAACGCTGATTTATTTGGATCAATGAGGCTAAGATGAGCAATAACTTGATTGTTCTCCTGATGAATTGAAAGTTCATCTAAGTCATCGATTAAATTTAGTAATTTTAACTGAGAGAAATTGAGCGATTCATGAGCTCGGATCGATTTATTTGCTAGGATAAAGTCTAGGTTTAGTGCAAATGAATATTGATTTAGGAATTCCCTCCGTTTTTTATTAAGGGATTTTAGGGGCTTATTTAGTTCGATTTCACGAAGGTAATCGGTATATGTAAGCCAAACTTGTTTTTTTTGTTCGTGGATGTGAAGTTCATTGGAACTAAGAAGACTTCGAAAAGTATTTGCGGAATTAAGTCCAGCAAGTAATTGCTTGAGAGGTAATTGTTGGTCAATTCCTAATCCGAGCAGGAAAGATGGTTGAAGAGTTTGCAAAACTTGACCATTGGGTTGGTAGGTATTCTTTTGTTTGAAATGGCCCCCGGCCAAAACGAAATCACCATTCGGAAATGTAAGTAATTCAGCAGGAGTGGCGTCAAATCCTGGTAAATTAGTGTCTTTGTCTATCTTCTCATCGCTCAGGACTTTTAAAATCTGTTCGAGGGCATCGGTAGCTGTTTTTTGGAGTTCATCTCCGGAAATACTTAACCTAGCGACTATTGGGGCATCGCCCGGTAAATTTTGAACCATATTAAGTTTATTGTCAGAGTTTTGCTGGACTTTTGGCTCAACCGAATAATCGGATGCCACAAATTTGAGGGAACCGTTTTTAGATGTAATGTGAATACCAAGTTGTTTATTAAAAAAAGAGTCCAGTAGCGGAAGCAGTTTTTTCCATCGATCTTCTGGCCAATTATCCTCCACAATTTTAGCAAAACCACTTCCGTCTACATAAGCTGAGATGTCACTTGAGTAGGAAAAATATTTGGACAGGGCAGACGGAAAAGATTTTTCTTTGTCATAAATCGAAATTGATTGAAAAAATTGATTCAAGTCTTCTTTTGCAGAGATTTGGTTACGGATAATCGGACCAATCCCAAGAAGATGAAAAACTTTTCCTTTTCGGCCAAATTCAAGAGGCAGACTACTTTTTTGATATCTTACACTTTTACCTTTTTTTTTACTGAATCCGAGCGATTCAGCAAAATTTG
>CACHJU010000055.1 GCA_902580225.1 uncultured Verrucomicrobiota bacterium | reverse complement strand
CATCGGCTAGGTACTGAGGAGAAGAATCACTCGTTCCAGGATTAATATCGGCAATCATTTCCCGCCAGCCAAGTACAGGAGCGTTTCCAAATGTAACCCACCTCCCTTGATTGGAAATCACTTCAATTAATTCATTTGTGATTGCAATGTCGTAGTTGGAAAGTTCCCCATCCGCTGCCTCGATCCGTAATGGAGATTTACCCGGTACCAGACGGATGGTTCTCCCATCGTTCGCAGAAGCCGAGGGAAGGGTAACTACATGTGTCAAGTTACTGTCCTTTTGGACGAAGATTAAATCTTCATTGGTAATGGTATGAGAACTGGAAATAGTGGCGGTTGTCTTGGACCCCAATTTCCCCTGTAGGTTGGAATCCAGTTGATTAAGGGAAATAGAACCGGTGAGAACATTTGCCTGTTGTGCGGATAAGGCATTTAAGGCATACGGCACGGATGCCAATGGGCGGTCAGGAGTAAGTTGTTGAAACCCATTAGTTCCATCGTTAAACCATACCCGTAAGGCCAGAACATTATTGCTAGAAAATATAACCGGATTAATCACTGCCATTCCATTGATTGCCTGGTTGCCAAGAAGAATGGAATATAGTCCACCATTTACCTGTACAGCTACATGATCATTAGGTTCGGAACCAGATTTACTGGTTCCATCATTACTCCAGACTGATGTGACCGAATTTGTGGTTGCGTAAACCATAGCAAATTTAAACTGTCCGGAACCCGAGAAGGGAGATCCATTAACCGATACCTGTCCGGCATAATTTATGATTGCAGGTGCACTCCATAAAGTCGGATGAACAATTAAAAAAAATAAAAATAATTTAATTGTGCTGAAATGTAAAAAATTCATAAAAAAATAATTTGATTTTTATCATAAATAAAATCAATATTAATCAATACGATAATTATTTTAAACTAAAATGAGTATTTTAAAACAATTTATAAAAAATTGATTCTACAATTTGATATTCAAACGAAACTGAACTTTAAAAAATTGGTACGAATTATCCGAAATCCGGTGTAATTTCAATTTTTTCACCTGCCTGCACCTCGATTTTGCCGGACTTGTCCGGATCATTGTCATTTCGATATAATTGTACGGTCAGGGATGCATTTTTACGGGATGGAGACCAGGCCCATTTGCCGATTTCAACAAAATTCATCGGAACTCCTTCGTCCCAGCTTAAACCGGGTCCCTCTCCACGTAAGTAGGGCTTATTACCAATTCCAATCATGACTTTCGCCACCACCGAAGTGGTACCGGTGGAGGATTTTTTGGGAACTTCTTTTTCCTTTTCTTTTTCGACTGTCTTGAATTTATGAACCTTATCGGGATTGGTATCCTTAAGTATGGCATCGACTTTCCGGAGAGTCTCGGCAGGGTCAGGTAAATCGAGCGGAAGTTCTTCATTTATAGTTCTTTTTTGAGGGACTGATTCTTCGACCGACTCTTGCAAAATACCTTCATCTTCATTCGAATTGTCATTAAGTTCCTCATCCTCCACTTCTTCCTCTATTTCCTGTACCTTTTCAATTTCCTGATCCTCTTGATCCGGAGAAGGAGTTTTGATTTCCTCTGCACCTGCCTCATCGGGCTGTATTTCAACTTCTATATTGTTTTCTTCTCTATCTTCCACTTCGATCTTGTCCGATGGAGGATTGTCGTCTTCGGTAACTTCAACTGAAGGACTAAAATCTATCTCTTCTTCTTCTGCCTCTTCCTTTGCTGGTTCGGATTCATCCGAAAACTCTTTTTCTTCGCCGTCTTCTGAAAGCTCGGGAAGGTTAACTTGATCCGTTTTTTCGACATCAAGAGGCTGAGGAAATTCAGTGGGTAAAGTTTGAACCAGTTTTTGAAGCTCTTTAACTTCGCTGGAAAGGGATTCGATGGAATTTTGAATCAAAGGAATACTTTGGGTCATTTGGGTAACAGCCGGATCAGGTTCGGGTAGAAGCGGAGTTTGAACAATTAATTCTTCCAGATCTTTAATTTTTTGAAGCAAGGTGTTTTGCATACCTTTCAAATCAGAGGGGATTTGAGCAAGAACAGGGTCGGGATTAGGGTCTTGTTTTTGGGAATCTGAGACAATTTTATCAACTAATGTTGGAACTTTATCAATTTTGACTGAAAATGCCTCGAGTTGACTTTTCATTTCCTTAATATCGAAATATGTTTTTCGGTGAAGCTCCTCGTCTTTTCTTTTGGAGGGATCAAAAGCGAGAGCCAAAAAACGATCGATTAAATGAGGAATAAATACCAAGATAGAAGCCAAGCCAGATGCAAGAATACAGGTAGTTAACTGCCATTGATCAAGGGTCTGGTTAACCTTCAAGTGAAGGTAGGCAAAACCAATAACCAGAGAAAGGATGAAAAGGGCGGCCATGTAAAATGGCCACTTCGTCACCGCATTTTGGTCATCTTCGTTTTCAGTATAATCCATCACCAGCTATCAAATACTTTTCTTTTTTGCTTTTTTTTTACAAAATAACCAAGCGAAAAGTGATTCCTTTTTTATATATCATCGATTCCGCTCAGGAAAACCGACTTTTCGATACACCTTGCCAAGAATTTTGTAGGCCCTTTTTTGAGCCACCGTTGCCCCCTTGGCAAGAACATCTTTAAGATAATTCTTTTCTTGGATGAGTTGTTTATACTTTTCACGCACGGGTCCAAGGGATTCGGCAATAAGCTCAGTTAATTCAGATTTTAGAGCACCATATCCAAGACCCGAAAAATGTTCTTCCAGTTGTTCAATTTTTTGACCGGACAGGGCCGAATGGATTCCTAAAAGATTACTCACTCCTGGTTTTTCCGGGCCCGCTTTTATTTCGGATCCCGAATCCGTGACTGCGGATGAAATTTTCTTTTTGATTTGATCGGGTTCATCTAAGATATACAAACTAGCCCGTTCATTCTCATCGGATTTAGACATCTTGCGGGAGGGATCGGAAAGGGACATAATTCGTGAACCAGACTTGGGCATGAAGGGCTTGGGGATGGTAAATGTTTCTGAATACTGATGGTTAAATTTTTGGGCGAGATCCCGGCAAAGTTCGAGGTGTTGACGTTGGTCTTCGCCTACCGGCACAAGGTCTGCGTTGTAGAGAAGAATATCCGCGGCCATTAGCACTGGATAGCATAATAAACCGGTATTGATGGTGGATTGAGCCCTCGCACCTTCATGGGTAAATTTTATATCTCCAGAATCATCCGAACTTTTAAAACCAAGTTTGGCCGCCTTGTCTTTAAATTGTGTCATCCGTTGGAGTTCCCCAATCGGAGTGATACAGGTGAGCACCCATGCCAATTCGGTATGACCAGTCACATGGGACTGAATAAATTGATGGCATTTTTCTGGATCAAGCCCACAGGCAATGTATTGGGCAACACAATCATAAACATTTTCTCGAAGTGAGGCCGGATGAGATGGAGTGGTGATTGCATGGAGGTCAACAATTCCAAAAAAACACTCGTTTTGATCCAGCATTTCAGACCAATTCCGAACGGCTCCCAAATAGTTTCCCAAGGTCAGTTTTCCAGATGGCTGGGCACAGGATAAAATTACTGGTTTTTTAATATTTGGATTACTCGCAGTCATTGAAATTTCAAAAAAAATAGTTTGTGGACATAAAGATGATAATCTTATATACATTAATTAAAAAATTATCACCCTAAAACATTTACCCGCTTTGCTATGGATACAAAATCCGACTCATTGAACAATGACGATTTGAGAGATCTTCTCAAACGCTGCCCCGCTGGCACATTTGAAGCAGCCCTTGCTTTTCGCAAAGGACAAGATGTTTCCAAAATAGAAACGATCGTTCTGGGAATTATTGACCGTCACCTTGAACCAGAGCAGAGAGAAATTCTTGCCAATAGTGACGATTCACTTCGCATGTATGAGGACCTGGGTATGGATTCCTTAACGATGCTTGAAATTGTTATGCTGATTGAACAGACCTTGCAAGTGAGTATAGATAATGAAGAACTCAGAGACTTAAGGACATTAGGAGATGTAAAGGTTTACCTTGATGCCAAAGCCCGGGGAGAAGAACCACCCAAGCGTTCAAAAAGTTATCGAATTGAAGAGATTGCATCTTTAATGCCTCACAGAGAACCTTTTTTATTTTTGGAAACCGCAAGAATTGATGGTTCTGAAGCCATTGCCACTTACAAGATTTCAGGAAATGAATATTTTCTGGAAGGACATTTTAAAGAAAATCCGGTTTTCCCCGCATCCATTATGATTGAAGCTCTTGGGCAACTCTGTGTTTTCTTTCTGCTCAAGGGTGAAGATGCTTCCCTGAGTTCTAAAGTTGATCCAAATACAATTTTTTTCACCTCCTGCGACGGTGTAAAATGTCGAAGAATTTGCAAACCTGGTGATATATTGACCATGAAAGTTCAGGTTTCAAGAATTCGTCATCCACTTGCCTGCTTTAAAGGTGAAATTAATGTTGAAGGTGAAAGAACCGCTCATGCAGAAGAGATCAAACTGGCATTTGATTATTTTCCGGTTATCGACGCCCTGGAGGAGGAAAAGATGGAAAATGGCAACTCCAGTCGGATTGCCAAAAATGTTGATAATGAATTAAGAAATGGCTCAAATGGTAAAGTTTCTAAAGAAACGACCCCCGATCGATTTGTAAAATACGAGCCAAATTCTTAGGGGTTTGAAATTTATTTCTTTTTTCAAAAAAAAGCCCGAATTTGAGTAAGGTAGCCTTTTTTTACGCGACCTTTCCCCGACCCACCGAAACTTTCGTGAGAAGGGAATTGCGGGCATTGGAAAAGATTGGATTTCAACCTGATTTATACTCAATTTGGAAGGGGTTTAATCAATGGGAGGGCAAAAATATCCATCGCTTCCCCCTCATTAAATTATGGACACTCTTTTTCTGGATTCCCTATTGGGCATGGAAAAAACCTCTAATATTTAGGAACATTTTATCGCATTTATGGGAAAAACCCTGCCCAAATCTCCAAAATTGGAATGAAACTTTTCTGGGCCTCGGTTTTGCCCTGACCGAGGCATATGGTTTAAGGAAAAAACAATATTCCTTATTTCATGGAGTTTGGGCAACTATGCCGACTACTGCGGCCTTTGCATTAAATAAATTAATTGATGTTCCATTTTCGATGGGAGCTCATGCATATGATGTATTTCGAACCGGTGGGGATTGGTTACTTACTTTGAAATTTGAACATGCTTCTTTTATCCGCACATCATCTTTGTCCACCGCTCGGAGAATTGAAGAATGGGGTGTCCCTGCCGACAAGGTAAAACTGATCAGACGGGGCTTGTCTTTCTGGCCGGTCCGAGAAAATTTTGATTTAAAAGATACCGGTCGTCTTGAGTTGTTAAGTGTGGGGCGGTTGGTTGAAAAAAAGGGTTACCATCATCAATTGGAAATTGCGAATCAGATGAAGAATGAATCGGTTCCTTTTCGACTTCGAATAGTGGGTGGAGGTCCAATGAAAAATGAACTTATTAAGGAGAGGAATCGATTGGGTTTATCTGATTATGTAGAATTTTTGGGAAGTCTGTCCCAAAAGGACACCCGTGAATTGTATTTGAATTCGGATGTCTTTCTTTTTACCGGGGTGATTGCCAAAAATGGAGATCGAGACGGGATTCCCAATGTGATTCCAGAAGCGATGTCCGCGGGTTGCCTTATTGTGTCATCATGCTTTGCCGGGGCATCCGAAGCTTTCATTGAAGATGTGTCTGGATTTTCCCTAAATCCATGTCAACCCCGAGAGTGGGTTCATTTGCTTCGGGATTTTTGGCTAAATTCAAAATCATTTGTACCGATAAGGAAAAGAGCGGTTCAACATTCTAAAGATGCATTTAATGTGAAACGAACTGCAAATTCAATCTCAGAAGCTATTATAAGTGAATGCCTCAAGTGAATAATCAATTTCCCAAGGTAAGTATAATTATTTCGGTATTTGGACAGTTGGAATATACCAGAAAGTGTCTGGAAAAGTTAGAAAAAACACTCCACGACAAAATTTCTTATGAAGTTCTGATTGTTGACGATGCAAGCACTGACGGTACCCAAGAATTTCTATTATCCCTCTCGTATCCATATCGAGTTTTTTTCAACGAATCAAACAAGGGATTTGCCAAAAATAATAATTTTGCCGCTCTGGAGGCCAAAGGAGAAATTTTATGTTTTTTAAATAATGATGTCTTTGTTGAGGGAAACTGGCTTTTGCCAATGATTGAAGTTTTTAATACGAGACAAAAAGTCGGGGTTGTGGGAAATGTTCAGAAACTGGCGAATTCTAGAAAATACGATCATATGGGTGTGGTTTTTTCACCTCAAGGGAAACCAAGACACTATGGACAGGGTTTTTTAATTCGACCGTTTAAAGGTCAGGTAAAAAAGTGGTCAGGCGTTACTGCTGCATGCTGTGTTATCACTCCTGAACTCTTTGATTTGGTTGGAGGCTTTGATGAGGTTTATCTGAATGGATGTGAGGATGTTGATTTATGCTTGAAGGTGTACAAACATGGATATCTGAATTATGTGGTTCACGACAGTGTGGTTGTACATGTAAAAGGTGCGAGCGAGGGTCGAAAATTATATAACGATAAAAACACTCAAATTCTTATGGATAGATGGAAGGATTTTATTATTTCTCACCAATCAATAGAAGATCAATACCAACATGCATGGACCTATGTTTGCAGAGGCTTTTTAAAACCTTTCAGTATTAATTTAGGAAAATGGATGGAGGCTTTTCAAATTTTCTTAAGGTTGAAAAAATTAGAATAGCCTAGATTTTAGAATTCGCATAGATCATTGCTTCTTCAATACGGTCCAAGTCTTCATCAGTATGAGAAGCAGAGATTGCGGTACGAATTAAATCTTTCCCGGGAGGGACTCCAGGGGCGATTGAAATAATAGTGTAGATTCCTTTTTCAAGCAGAGCCTTCCAAAAGTAATAGACCTTTTCTTTTTCACCAAGAACAATAGGGATTGCTGGAGTTTCACTTTCCCAGATATCCAGTTTTAAATTCGCTAAAATACCCCTGTATCTTTCAAGGTTTTTGAATAGTTGTTCCCTATGCTCAGGTTCCTCCTGCATTATCTTTAAAGCTTCCTGAGCACAGGCACAGGAGGCAGGGGAAAGCGCCGCGGAAAAAATGGTCTGTTTCGAGTGACTCCTCATATAATTAATGGCCTCTTTACTTGAAGCCACAAATCCACCTGCTCCCGCAAGTGACTTGGAAAAACTGGCACACAATACATCCACATTATCAGTCATCCCAAAATGATCCGCGGTCCCGCGACCCTCTTTACCTAAGACTCCGAAGCCGTGGGCATCGTCCAAAATAAGAAAAGCATTATGTTCTTTTGCAATTTCAACAAAATCGGGAAGCTTGGCAATGTGACCTTCCATCGAATAAACGCCTTCCAATACAAAGATTTTATTTTTCTCTTCTTCTTCCTCCAAAATCTCTGCTGCATGAGATGGGTTGTTATGGGCAAATCGCTCGCATCGTGCTCCACTTAATTGAATCCCGCTCCACAGAGAAGAATGAAGATTTTTATCGGCTAAAATCAAATCCTTACGTTCTGCGAATCCAGTAACTGCAGAGGCACAAGCCAGATAGCCGGCGGAAAATACATGACAGGCTTCTTTTCCAAGAAAATCAGCTAACGCTTCCTCTAATTCCTGATGAAAGATTCGACCCCCGTTGGCCAAGCGGGCACCAGTGGTGCTGCTTCCCCATTTTTTGATTGCTTCTATACCAGCTTCCTTAATGCGAGCATGACTAGAAAGTCCAAGGTAGTCATTACTTGAAAGCATAATGAATTCTTTTCCATCCTTCCATACCTTCGTGCCTTCCTGTTTATCAAAAATATGATAATAGGTATCATATTTTAATCTCAGACGGGTGGAGTCATCCGAACTAATCCGGTTCCAAAGCGGAGATTTTTTTGCCTTTAAAAAAGGGAGTACCATCTAGTAATTCCTACAACCAAATCATGGCGGTTGAAAGAAAAATAACCAGAGGTTTAAAATTAAAGTTTCTTTTTATCAGCTAAGATTATTCGGTTCTTTTGATAACATGAAACCCAAAACCAGTTTCAACAACTTCTGAAACACTTCCCACATCAAGGGCAAAAGCGGCTTCGGAAAAAGGCTTGGCCATCACTTCAAATTTGAATTTACCTAAATCTCCACCTTTGGTTTTACTTGGTCCATCAGAATGCTTGCGAGCCATTTCGGCAAAATCCTGATTTTCATTAATGATAAGATTACGAATTCGGGAAGCTTCTTGTTTGGCTTCCTCTTTGGAACGTGAGATGTTCGCATCCGCACGATCCGCACCCTTGTAAGAAATTAAAATATGAGAAGCTTTCACTTCGGTTGGCATTTCCTCGTCCTCGCTTTTCTTAATCTTAACGAAATCAGATCTTTCCAGTCGGATTTTTTCAAAGATATCGTTGGAAATGACATAGTACCAA
>CACHJU010000054.1 GCA_902580225.1 uncultured Verrucomicrobiota bacterium | reverse complement strand
TACCCCAAGATTATAAGGAGGCGGTAAGGTGGTATAGAAAGTCTGCTGAGCAGGGGCATGCAACTGCTCAGTTCAACCTTGCTCTTAAGTACGAAAATGGGGAAGGAGTAACCCAAGATTATAAGGAAGCGGTAAAGTGGTATAGAAAGTCTGCCGATCAGGGGCATGCAAAGGCTCAGTCCAACCTTGGAAATCGCTACTCCAATGGAGAAGGAGTACCCCAAGATTATAAGGAAGCAGTCAAATGGTATAATAAGGCAGCGGAGCAGGGGCATGCAAGTGCTCAGTACAACCTTGGAAATCGCTACGCCAATGGAGAAGGAGTACCCCAAGAGTACAAGCAAGCTTATGCTTGGTGGAGCGTTGCAAAAGCGAATGGTCATGAATCATTAGAAAAGAATTTGGGTATCGTAACAAAGGAAATGACTAAAGAGCAGATCGCAGAAGCACAGTCTCTTGCAACCGAGATTCAGAAGCGAATCAAGGCTAATAAGAAAGATTAAATGAACCTCCGCACCCGCCTTTCCCGCTCGAACGGATACCGCGAGTTGGGCATGTTTGATGAGTCGATCCTTTAGCACTTCCACCCCAATGCATTGACAATTCAGTTTAATCGTACAATCATGCAAAGCATGAGGTACATTGGGCAGGTATTGGTTATGTTTTCGGTAGCGGTTTTATCTGCTTACGCAGTACCCCCTGTCCTCAACTATGCAGGTCAGGTCGCAGTGAACGGACAACCTTTTGAGGGGGATGGACTCTTCAAATTCGCTCTCGTTAATTCGGATGGCAAGATTACCTACTGGAGTAATGACGGAACAAGTGTAAATGGTTCAGAGCCTCAGGCATCCGTTAAAGTCCCCGTGAGTGGTGGTTTGTATTCTTTACTCTTGGGCAATACCGCAATACAGGGCATGGGTGCGATTAATCCGCAGGTCTTCGCTCAGCACGGCGATGCGAAGCTAAGGGTATGGTTCAGCGACGGGGTAAATGGCTTTCAGCAATTGAGTCCCGATCGACCCTTTGCATCTGTTCCTTATGCGTTTTCCGCAGGGACTGCTCAATCTGCAGGTTCGGCTACCATTGCGGATGGCTCAATCAATAAGTCAATGCTTGGGAGTGATGTCATTGCTGACCTAAACAAATCAGTAACCATTACTCGTGACATGCTTCCTCAGGATGTACGGGATGACTTGAATAAATCGGTAACGATTACCAGAAGTATGTTGCCTGCAGATGTATTGAGTGACCTGAATCGCACCATATCTAAATCCATGTTAGGAAGTGATGTACTTGCTGACCTTAACAAGTCATCCTCATCTTCTTCACCCATTACTTTATCGATGCTTGCCCCTGAAGTGACCGCCAAGTTGGATCAGAATGGATCAGGCGGAAGTGGCGTGGTAGCAGGTAGTTTAATTTCCGTGCCTCATGGACAACCTGCTCCTTCTGGGTATTCACTTTATCAGCGGGCTGAACCTAAAGCATTGGTTTGGGAGGAGAAAGCTCCGGTGAGTGTGGCGAGGTTTGTAGCTGATGGATGTTCAGTTCTAAATGGAAAAATATATTTTGCCGGTGGTTCGAACGGACCTGGTGGACATTTTGACATAATGGAGGAATATGATCCAGCCACTAATATTTGGCGAACTCTCAGTCCCCTTTCCTCTCCGCGAAGTGGAGTCAGCCTTTTCACATTGCAAGACAAACTTTTCGCTATTGGAGGAGATGGAGTCGGAGGAAGAATTTCAGCGGTAGAAACTTTTTATCCCTCTAATAACATGTACACTCCAGGGCCAACATTTCCACATGTGATTTCTTATGGTAATTCCATCGAGCTAAATGGTATTCGTTACTTGATAGGAGGAAACAACCAAGAAGGCAAATTCGCAACCAACTATATTTTTGAAAATAATGCTAGTACTTGGGAAGTTAAAGCTCCGATGTCAAAGGCCCGGTCTGGACAGGGGTTGGTCGTATACGAAGGACACATCTGGGCGATGGGTGGAGGTGATGGAAGCAATTCATTAGATTTGGTTGAGAGTTACGACCCCGTTTCAAATTTATGGCAATCAGAACCTTCTCTTCCTGTGAAAAAGCAGTGGGCAAGTGCATGGGTAGCAAACGGAAAAATTTACATAGCTGGAGGAAAATCTGATGTTTTTGAACGTTCCATCTTTTCGTTCTCTAGGGAAACCGGTTGGGTTTCCGCCGGCAATCTCCCCGAAAACAAATATGGAGCAGGTACAGTAGTCGTGAATGATCAAATTTATATCATCGCAGGACAAACCGCATCAAGCGGTTACTCCAACAAAGTCTACGCCGCCGACCTAAACGCCTCCATGGCGGGTGTCTACGACTTGTACCGCAAGGACGGCAATGCCTCCGCGGGTACGCCCCTCGTTCAGGCGGAAGTGGCGGATGGATCGGTGACGACTGCGAAACTTGATGCGACTATTCTTAAGTATCTGAAGCCTGAGATAACATCTCAACCTCAGGCTCAGACGGTTTATGCCGATAGTAATGTTTCCTATTCTGTTATTGCCGAAGGCAAATACCTCACTTACCAATGGAAAAAGGATGGCAGTAATTTGACGGGTGAGAACAACTCAACCCTGATAATTACCGATGCGAATGCCACCCTGCATGACGGCAATTATTCCGTGGTGGTGAGCAATGATTTTGGGAGCGTGGAGTCGGCAGAGATATTAGTTGATGTGAATACAACTTGGGCAACTGATGGACTTGTCGGATGGTGGAAATTTGATGAAGGAAGCGGAATGGTTGCTAATGATTCGAGCGGGAATGGAAATGATGGAAACTTGATGAATGGTCCAACTTGGTCGATAGGAAAGATTGGTGGGGCATTGAGCTTTGATGGTGTGGATGACTTTGTTTTTTTGGGAAATCCTCCTGAGATTGGGTTAAGTGGAAACCAATCTTTTTCCATGTGGTTAAAGCCTTTTAGCTTCGACGCAAGGCGCAATCCTTACAGTAAAGCATACGGAGGTACTGGAACTTTCACTTTAGAGCCAAATAAAGTAATGTCCTACTTTTACGGAATTTCAGGTTCTGATTCTGAACCGCACGGGACTTACCGGACAACTTCACTTGTATCTTTAAATGAATGGAATAATTTAGTTTTAACCCGAAATCTTCTCACCTTGACAGTCCGATTTTTCTTGAATGGATTGTTAGATGTTTCACTTAATGCTGAGCATGCAACGGCTTCGATCGATTCTCTAAACGCCAAAATTGGCGATGGCTATACCTCACCTTTCCATGGTTTAATCGACGATTTTCGCATCTACAACCGTGCCTTATCCGCCGCCGAAGTGCAGGCTCTGTACAACATGGGGCAGTAGTCCCCCATGAACCTCCGCACCCGCCTTTCCCGCTCGAATGGCTACCGCGAGTTGGGCATGTTAAAAGCCTGCTAAATTCTTAGCTTATCCTCGTAGCTTGACTGTGGGGATGTGGTGTGATTTGGTTGTGCGATGACATACTTAAATACAAAAATGAGGGTCACTCTTATAGCTTTTAGTTTGGTACTATTATTATTTAGCTGTGCAGAAGAGACAGATACAGAGCTTGTGGTTACAAAAAAGCTAGCAAATGATGGAAATGCAGTTTCTCAGCACAACCTAATGATGACAAAAAAGACAGATGAATTGATTAATTCTACTAAAAAGCAGGCAAATCAAGGGGATGCCATGGCACAGCTTCTTTTAGCCCAGATGTACGATAGTGGATTAGTTCTCGATTCTAATAAATTGTATTATGGAGATATCCCACAAGATGTTAATGAATCGTTAAAGTGGTATCGAAAGTCAGCCGAACAAGGGAATACTACGGCCCAGTTTCGTTTAGGTAATTTGTACAGTCATGGAATAGAATTGCCTAAAGATTTTAAGGAAGCGGTAAACTGGTATCGAATGGCATCCGATCAGGGTTATGCTAATTCCCAGTATCAACTTGGTGAGATGTACCGCAAAGGACAAGGAGTGCCTAAAGATTATAAGGAGGCGGTTAAGTTGTATCGAATGTCATCCGATCAGGGTTATGCTATTTCCCAGTATCAACTTGGTGAGATGTACCGCAAAGGACAAGGAGTGCCTAAAGATTTTAAGGAAGCGGTTAAGTGGCATCGTATGGCAGCCGATCATGGTTATTCTAATTCCCAGTATCAACTTGGTGAGATGTACCGCAAAGGACAAGGAGTGCTTCAAGATTATAAGGAAGCGATAAATTGGTATCGGATGTCAGCCGAACTGGGGAGTAAATTTTCCCAGATTAGGCTTTATGAGATGTACCACAAAGGACAAGGAGTGCCTCAAGATTATAAGGAAGCATTTGTTTGGCTGACACTTGCAAAAACGAATGGTTTAAAAAGTGCTGAAAAACTTTCGAATAAGTTAACGGAGAAAATGACTAAGGAGCAGATTGCAGAAGCCAAGTCCCTTTCCACCGAGATTCAAAAGCGAATCAAGGCTAATAGATCCAAATTTGGCAAGATGTTTTGAGATTCGAGTGACCAGCTCAAAACTAATGGAGTTAAGGCTACACTTACCTTACATCTCGTGCTCCAACGGATACCGCGAGTTGCGTATGTTTGATGAATCGATCCTCGAACTAGAAGAGATTGACGGCGAGAACCGCTGGCATCCGCTTGTCGTAGAAGCCCGCTACAATACCTATCGTGATGCCAAGGAATGGACACATGCGATGATAATGGCAAAGCTCAAGCATGAGAGTAAACCCAACAGTCTGGAGTGGTTGTTAAACTATGCAGATGGACACCATCAGATGGGCGATACTAAGAAGGCGATTGCATGCTTGAAGGATGCGGAGGGTTGGTTCGGCGAGCATCCGGAATATCTATTTCGCTTGGGCAAGTACCATGCAATTCTGGGCAATGTGGAGGAGGCGAAGAATTTGGTTAGGCGAGTGTTTAAAATCGATGGTTCATTCAAGGCAGAGTTTCTGGATGACTCTGCGTTTGATTCGGTTTGGGAGAGTTTTTGAGTTGAACTAAATTTTGTCTTTTTTCTAAACTCGATCTGCTTGTCTGAACCATTCTATTACTTGCAGTAAATACTGTTCTCCATATTTTACTCTAAACTCTTGTGTCGATTTATCTTTTGGGTTTTGGAGTGCAGAGATACGTGAACGAATATACTCAGGTGTCAGATCTATCTTACAACGTTCTGTTATTGCTTTGTGCCATTCTGAATAGCTTTGAAAGTAAAAATCTTTTGTATCGAACATGTTATTTTAGATAGATTGCATTAAATTAATAAATTTAATATTAAATTCGTCAAGAATTCTGCAATTCTTACAGGTTAATTTTGTATGAAAAAATCTTACCACTCCGGCCTAGCACCCTCCCCATCATACTCCTTCGCCAATTCCTCGCTCTTCAGCTTCTCACCAAGCGACTCCCCATCTAACCACACCTCCGCTAATACCCTGAAATACTTATCCCTTTGCGGATTCTTCAATTCAATCGTTTTAGCATCTGACAATAACTCCTGCGTGCGATTCTTCGCCTTGTACGCCAATGCCTTTATCTCGTCACTTGACCCTTTCAATTCAGGTGTATCGATACCAAGCACACGTACGGATATATCATCTCCAAATAATGGATGCATACTTGGTAAATCAATCTTGAAGGTGTCTCCATCGTACACATCAACCACTTGATCAGGTGACAGAATAAACAGTTTCTCATTGTTTGATGCAGTTGCTTCCCCTTCATCGCCCGGCATCAACTTTATCAAGCCAAAGATTGATAGCCCAATCAGCAAGAGAAACAGGAACACACAGATTGTTACAACTGCCAGCCTACCTTTGCGTATCTTCTTCTTTTTCTTCTTTTGCTTTGCTTGAGTGACTGGTTTGGTAGCAGTTACAGGTTTGGTAGCAATGCCAGGTACTTGCGATAACTTGATCCAATTTGCACCATCATGGCATGCATAATCATTGCCTGTAAAGTTACCCGCCTTCAGGTATTGGCGTACTTGCTCAAGAGTAAATGCCCCATAGGTCTTGCCGTTTTTGTGGATGTGGATCTGCATGGATTAGTTACCACAATTTGGAATGGTGTGGATTAGACAAACCTAAAGAATCGAGGTTCTATTGTCCCTATTGTCAGTCAGGCTATTTGTTCTGACAATTCCGAATCTGAGTTGGATAGGGGAGCGGTGAAGGAGTAGAAGCGTTCGGCCTCTTCATCAATACTTTCACCGTGATTGACATAATGCATCATCGTATCGTTGTTTGTGTGTCCTAAGAATATCCTTACTTTATCTTCGCTCTGTGTTTTTGCATAAACCATTGTTGCAGCTGTATGACGTGCTATGTCACCAACCCAATCACTTTTTATAATTTTACCATTCGAATCTTTTACAATCAGCCCCGCTTTCTCACGAAGTAAATCCCAATTCTTTCTATGCTGATAATTATCCTCTATGATGTTACCTTTTTTCCTTTTACATAGAGAAAGCAAATCCAATGCGTTCTGGGGAATCTTTAGTCTTCTGCCAAGTTTACTTTTTCCTGTCTCGTGATTTGCAATAAATAGTTTACCTGTCCTAAAGTTGATATTTTTCCAAGATATTCTTTTTACCTCTGATTCAGGTCGAAGCCCCATGAATAAAGTTAGAATAACAAATCCCAAAAGCCCCAATTCCTCTTCTGTTTCTATTGCCGTAAGAAGTAATTGCCTCCACTGATTTTCTTTTAAGATTACAGGTGTTTTAAGATGTGGCGGAAAAGGTAATTTTCCCTTCATGGGAGATTGCTTTAAATATTCTTCATCCACTGCGTAGTTGAAAAGTATCCTCATGTGGTTTTCGTATCTCCTCGAAGCTGTGCCAAGTTTTTGGCTTAGTTTTTTCCAATGTTTTGCATAAGAGAACGAAATGAGTTTGATGTTTGAAAATTCCTTTTTGAGCCTACTGTGCCTGCTTTCGTAATCTTTATAAGTTCTGTCTCTAACTCCTTCGCCTTTTTCTCTATTTTGATCTAGTGTTTTCCTGAAATCATCAACTAAATCAGCAAATGTCATTTCAGCACCTTCTAGTTTATGGTACTCCGCATAAAACTTAACCGCATCTGTAATACTTACATCAAAAGGTTTTATTATTTTAAATGCTTTTTCTGCATCAATTTGTTGTTCTTGAGTAAGTTTAAATCCACTTATCCCATGGTTCTTGAGTTCTATCCTTAATAGCTCAGCTCGTGCCTCAGCATCTTTTTTATCATTATAATATTCCCTAATCCTTTTTTTTTCTCCAGTTTTTGGATCGATAGGACTTATTTTTGTACCAGCATCAACTATCCAACTATTGCGTGGTTTGTGATAGCGAATAACAGGCCATTCTTTATTTTTAATCTTCTTCCTTGGCATATTAATGAATATTTATGAAAAGGTACATTAAATCAAGAAAATTGGCTACAAATTGGCTACAAATATAAATTTATCAATGTTTAAGACATTAGGTTGCGGACTTAAAATCCGTTGCCAGTAATGGCGTGAGGGTTCAAGTCCCTCCTCGGGCACTCTTTGGAAATAATTCGCAAATTGGTGATAGACTCGGAAAACACTGGAGGTGGTGCGTTTTTTATAAGTTCTTTTGTACTTATATCCAAAAAAGTCTTATTTGCACAGAATTGTAACTTTAGGAACATTTAAGCATTTTTAATGACAGCAAAATGACAGCACTTTTGGATGTGGGGGAGGGGGCTTGGCCCCCGCACCTGTATGTTTTCCTTATTATTTTCACCCCACGCACAACTTTTTTCGCAATATGCATGAATGTGTGACCTGATCCGCACAGTGCCAAATGGGGGGCATGGTGGAATCGTGATAGGAGAGCTTGTGTGAATTATATCGTTTTCTCAAATTTCTGGGGATTACAAACACTTCAAGACTGTTGATGCAGTTACAGCAGGAACTTGCAAGAAGTTTTGGGATGTTGTACCTAGTTATTGATGACGATATTTGAATATGTATAGTTATATATGCTAAGATAAAACTATGTCTAAACAGCATCCCCAGTTTAGCCCAAGCGTCTTAAAATTTCGTAAGCCACTTCTCACAGCATCTTGGGCTATTGTAATATTTTTTTCTACATTGGTTGCATATTTTGGAGTAGTTAAACTCGATTATTGGTTGTGTATCCTTTCTCCAGTTTTAATTATTCCTATTGGGTTTGGAGTACACAAGCTAATCAATTGGATATTCGTTTATAAGAATGCCAAAAAATTGATCGACTCCATTTACAAGTATTGAAATCATCAGGTTAGCAGAAAAGGCTACCCTTAAGGTAGCCCCCGAACCACTCTCTTTAAATTTAAATTGATTGAGGAGTGTTCAAAACAGAGGCAAATAAATAAAACCCTCTTGTTCCGCGACATCCACGGACTACACTCCATTCTCCCCACTCCTCACACGCCTAATAACCAGATGATTTCCACATAATCCAAATTCTATTGGATGCGAGGACATGCTTGCGTGCATAATTCTGGTGCTTCGCAAAGCAGTGTGCCGAGTATACATGTATTACT
>CACHJU010000053.1 GCA_902580225.1 uncultured Verrucomicrobiota bacterium | reverse complement strand
ACCCGCAAATGTTCGTGGGTTCATCAAGGGATTTTATATTCTCTGTATCTTGGTTATTTTAATTGATCTTGTTTTTAGTCTTGGATGGCATAAGCACCATGCATTTACTGAAGATTATAGTCTTCACACACTGGAAGCGCTGCCTGCATTTTACGGAATTTACGGATTCGTGGTTTGTGTGGGCCTGGTTTATGTTTCCAAGTGGATGAGAGATTGGAAGGGAAAGAAAATTCTTATGAGAGAGGAAGACTACTGGGATAAATAGCATGAATATTTTGGCTGCCAGTTCAGAAATCAGTTTTCATCCCGCATTTGCCCTGATCCTTGGCGGATTGGTAGTAGCGATTCTTCGTGGACGCTCTGCTTCTATCGCAATGGTGATCGCACCAGTTCTTGGTTTCTGGCAGGTCTATTCCCTCGATCTGGGAAGTGTTTCCAGCATGTCCCTCATGGGGTATGAAATCCTTGTGCTGGTGGTTGATCAACAGGCCAAGCTTTTTGGTTATCTTTTTCATCTGGCTGCTTTGGTAGCAGGGATTTATTCATTTCATTTACGTGATCCGTGGCAAATTTCCATGGCTCTTTTATATGCCGCAACTGCAGTAGGGGTGGCCTTTGCGGGAGATATGTTGTCTCTCTTTCTTTGGTGGGAAGGACTCGCTATCACTTCGGTTTTTCAGATTTGGGGCCGAAAAACCAAACAGGCGGAAGAGTCTGGATTCAGGTATTTATTTTTTCATGTCTCTTCCGGTCTGCTTTTATTAGCGGGTATTTTATTCCGTTATCATGGAGAGGGTTCCTCTGCTTTTTCACTTGAGCCTTTAACCCGTGACTTGGAAGCGGGTGATATGGGTGCCTGGATTATTCTTCTGGCCATTGGAATTAAGGCAGCATTTCCCGGATTGCATGTTTGGCTTAAAGACGGGTACGCGGAGGCCACCCATTCCGGACCGGTTTGGTTATGTGCATTTACCACCAAGTGTGCGGTTTGTATGCTAGCCCGTCTGTTCCCGGGTGCAGATATTTTGATCACTATTGGCGGGGTTATGGCTATGTTTCCGATTTTTTATGCGGTGATTGAGAATGATCTTCGTCGCGTACTTTGTTACAGTAAAATCAACCAGATTGGATTTATGGTTGTGGGTATTGGAATCGGAACGGAATTGGCCATAGATGGTGCGATAGCCCATGCCTTTACTCATGTTCTTTATAAAGGTTTGCTCTTTATGAGTATGGGAGCAGTCCTGTATCGAACCGGGGAGATTCGTGGTTCCCATCTCGGTGGACTTTACAAATCCATGCCTTGGACGACCGGCTTTTGCATTGTTGGGGCGGCATCGATTTCCGCCTTTCCCCTGTTTAGTGGATTTATAAGTAAATCGATTATTATTACAGAAGCGGCCAAAAATGGACATACGATCATTTGGCTGTGCTTGCTTTTCGCCTCAGCCGGAGTGATTCATAAGGCTGGGCTTAAAATTCCATTTTTTGCTTTTTTTGCCCGTGATTCCGGAAAGCGCCCCAAGGAAGCCCCTATAAATATGCTCATAGCAATGGGAATTTCCTCTTTCATGTGCGTTTTTCTGGGCTGTAATCCACAATGGCTTTATTCCATGTTGCCCAATGGAGCTTCCTTAAAACCAGTATCATTCTCTTTCTCTTCTGTCCGAAAAAAAGCCGTCACCGCAACCGGTAATAAGTAAAACACATTCAGGAGTGAACTAAGCAATAAGACAACCACCACCCAGACCGCATCCCGATCTAGGGCACCCAAAGCCAAATACCACTTGCTTATAAAGCCACCCAGTGGGGGCAATCCAATTACACTGAGGGAACCAATCATAAAAGCACCCATAGTGATGGGCATTTTTCTTCCCAGGCCACGCAATTCACTGACATACTTTTTACCACTGGCCACAAAGATTGCACCAGCACAAAAGAAGAGAGTGATTTTCCCACACGCATGCATCGCAACATGTAGAACAGAACCACCTACTCCCTGCTCTGTGGCAAGGGTCGCTCCCAAAACCACATATCCAAGCTGACCGATGGTGGAAAACGCCAGTCTTCTTTTCAGGTTATCCTGAGACAGGGCAATTAAAGATGAAATCAAAATAGTGGCACAGGCTATGGCGATCATCCAGTCCTCTCCATCCATGTTCTGTAAAACCTCCAACCCAAAAATATCTGCATAAACTCGGATTACACAAAACACGCCCACTTTTACCACAGCGACTGCATGTAATAATGCGGATACGGGAGTTGGAGCAACCATAGCTCCCGGTAACCATGAATGCAGCGGCATTATACCCGCCTTGGCAAAACCAAAAGTGAAAAGGCAAAGAAGGATAATTTGAGTAGACTGACCAAATGCTCCCACTTTTCCGGTATCTGCAAGAAAATCCATAGCCACATTCCCTTCGTCCAACCATACATAACACCAACTCAAGGCGGGTAGCAGCAGACAAAGTGAAGTGAAAAGAAGATACCCAAGGTAGGTTCGACCACCAGTACGAGCTTCTTTGTCCTGCATATGGGTGACCAGCGGAAAAGTGGAGACCGAGAGCATTTCGTAAAAGAAATAAATGGTCAGCAGATTGGATGAAAAAGCTACCCCCATAGTAGCCGAAAGAGAAATGGCAAAGAAAGAATAAAAACGGGTCTGGGCATGCTCATGCAATCCACGCATATATCCAATCGCATATAGAGTGGTGGCAATCCACAGGACGGAAGCCACACAGGCAAAGAGTAGACCAAATCCATCCACCCGTAAAAGAAGAGGAACATGAGTAAAAACCTGCCAAATATGAAATTCTATAATTTTCCCACTCATTAAAATGGGTATCATTGAAAGCACCGCTGATGCTTGTATAATAGCCACCAAAAAGGTGAAGGTTTCCCGAAGATTTTTTCTTTTTTCTCCCGCCCACGCAATTCCAAACACTCCCACCAATGGAGCAACAAAAGCAATCAGGGGGCGAATATCCTCAACAATGATAGCTTCTGGAGCACTCATTTAATAATCAACCCCCTTTGGAAGATTAAATTCAGCAAGAAAGATCTTAATTAAATTAACAACATCCTGATTATATATACCTACGATCAATACAACGGATGCAGCAAGAATAAGGGGGATCAACATGGAGAGGGGTCCCTCATCAAAGCGGGTCTGTTCTTCTGTCAATCCCAAGTCGCCATGACCATGACCTAAATTCTCCCCACTTTCACTGACCGCCAGATGGATTCTTTCAATTAGACGGAAGAAGAGCACAACCATTACCATGGTTGAAAACATGAGCACTACCAAATATTCCCATCGCTGGGAAACCATACCCCCGGTGATCAGATACCACTTGCTGAAAAAACCACAGGTTGGAGGTAGTCCAATAATGGAAAATCCACCAATAAAAAATCCTGTCATGGTTAGGGGCATTTTGGAAAACAAGCCACGTAAGCCGTCAAAATGAGTGGTCTTGGCCTTTCTCAAAATCAAGCCAGCCCCAAGAAAGAGGCATAGGGTCATGCATGCATCACTGATCACATGAAAGATTGATCCTATCATACCATAATAATTATAAATCCATACCCCCCCAACCATGTAGCCAACCTCGGCCACAATCAGATATGCAAGCATTCGTTTAATTTCTCGTTGAGCCAAAGCCATAACCGCAGCACATACAATCGCCACTACTACTAACCAGGGCATAAAGTCGGTCCACAAGGTGAGTTCAAAAGAAAAATCGACCCCAAAAACAGACAACAACATACGAATCATCACATAGATCATCACCTTCGTAACCAGAGGGGCGAGTAGAGAAGAAGTGACCGTCGGAGCGTTGCAATATGCATTCGGAAGCCATGCATGAAAAGGGAAAAAAGCCATCTTAATAAGAATCCCAACAACCACCAGAATAAAGGCAACCTGCATGGTCGCGGAATCAGCCAGATTATTAGCTTCAATTACATCATGAATACCCACCATGTTCAAGGTTCCGGTTTTTATGTAAATATAGCCAACTCCAAGCAAATATAGAGAGGCTCCAATTGTTCCCAGTATCACATAATTAAAAGTGGCCGCGGCGGCCCGCTTCGAGCCCATGGCAATCAGTCCGTAACCGGTTAATGCGGCCACTTCTATCAAGACATACAAATTAAACGCATCTCCGGTTAAACAAATTCCCGCCAATCCGGTTACCTGTAGTAAGAATAAAGTGTAAAAGATAGATTCTTTCCCCGGAGTTTCCTCCATTACCGGTAATTTTGAATAAAGGGCCACAATTAATCCCACTCCCAGAACAACCAGCGTGATCAAAATACTTAGAATATCCGCATGGAATTCAATCCCGACTCCCCGTGGATAACTGTCGAGTGTCCAACCGCCAAATATGTAAGAAACCGTGTACTCCTCTGAGGCAACAACCTGCATCAAAGTTTCGATCCCTCCCCACAGAGCACCCACCATGGAAAGAACTGCAACCGGATAACAAATTTTTCGTTTACCCATTCTCAGAATTGCACAAGCAACCGATCCAAATAATGGAAATATTAAAATCCAAGCAATTGCATTCTCCATCATTTCTTAGGAGTTCTTGACTTGAGCTTGGAGGCAGTTGTTTTTTGGGCAGAAGCCTTAGGTTTTGCCTTCGGCTTGGGCTTGGCTTTAGTCCTTGATTGGGATGCCGCTGTATTCGGCTTCGCAGATGATTTTCTAGATCCAGTGGTAGTTGATTTGGATGCTCTAGATCCAGTGGTAGTTGATTTGGATGCCATAGGTTTTGTCTTAGACGAAACCGATTTGACTCGGGAAGTTTTTACCTTGGTTGTTGAAGAGTCAGTCTTTGCTTCAGCCTTGAGCTTTGCATTGGGTCGCTGAGTACTTGGAGATGAGGATACCTTTGGTTTGGATACCGATTTTTCCAGTTTGACAGTAGTCATCTTGGATGAATCCATAGATTTTATAGCAACACTTGGATTGGAGCGCATTTCCTGCCTTTCAATCTTGGTCAATAATTCATCTTCCTCAATAGTCCCATATCCCTGGTATATTTTTTGACAGAGTGCAAGGGCTAGGCCCAAAGTCGCAACGCCTACGACAATGGCAGTCAGCATAAGTACATGTGGTAATGGATTCGCATACCCTTTGACTAAGTCAGCATCTAATGCCACAGGACCATGACTCTCTTCAGATGAAGAATTTTCCTCTAGGTTGGTAACATGGGATCCATGTGGATCATGTTCAGGAAGATAAATTGGAATGGTTGCTCCCTCTTTTACCCCCACAGAAACATAAAAAAGAATGATAGCAGTTTGAAAAATAGACATCCCGATCAATTTCTTGATCAGGTTGTTTTTCGCAATCATACCATGCAGACCAATGAGCAAAAGAATTACATAAATAATATAATTCAATCTCTCGATGAATAATTCATTAAATATGGTTCCGTCCTCGAACATCACTTTTCAATATAAATTAAAGACCGCCTTTAAGTTTCCCCTCAGTGGACAAATTCGCATATAGGGCAAACATGATTGCCGTAACGGTTAGACCAACTCCGATCTCCACTCCAAGCATGGCATGATATCTGGCCATTTCTCTTGAGACAGGAAGGATATTAGCCAATTCCGCATAATCCAAAAACTCACCGCCCAAAAACATGGAAAGTAAGCCAATTCCGCCGTACAGAATGATTCCAAGAGCAGCCACTAAAAAGCACTTATCCAAGGGAAAACGGACAAGTGCCGTTTCCAGATCCCAGGACAGTGCAATCATAATAAAGCTGGCTCCCATTACGACTCCTCCTTGAAAGCCACCTCCCGGACTTACATGGCCATGAGCCAGAACATAGAAGGAAAAAATTTGAATGACCGGAACAAGCAAGCGAACCGTGTTGGTTACAATTAGATCTGGTTCGATGGAAGAAGTATATTTTTTGTTTTTTGAAAAAGGCCCGGATGAACCCTTAAGAATGGCCAACACCGCCATCCCGGCAATGAAAACAACCACCGTTTCAAACATGGTATCAAACCCGCGATAATCGGCAAGGACCGCAGTCACCATATTGGGAACTTCCGTATCCACTCCTGTATTGGAAATAAAATGAGAGGATAATGAAGAAGCGGATGCCGGAGCCGTCGGGTTTCCCCATTCAGGAAAATCATCGGCCGCATAAAGCAGCAATACACCAACTACCAAAACGGGAATTAATGAAATCTTCTTCACTTAATCAGACGACTTTCTTTTTAAATTTAGAATGGTTGCGACCATAACCACCGTACTTATTCCTGCACCTACAGTTGCCTCCGTAAATGCAACATCAACCGCTCCCATTTCCGCCCATAATAAACACATTAAAAAACTGTATACCGCAAACACTACGGATGCAGTTAGTAAGTCCTTGACTCTTAGGGCAACAATTGCAGCAACAACAAGTAGAAGCAGAATCATGGTGTTAAAAAGTTCCAATCCCATCACTTCTTTTTTCCTTTCGCTTTTTTAAGATCTTTTTCATCAAGGGGCATATGATTGTCCTCAAATGCTGCTTTCATAAGAACATGTGTACTTGTTGGACTGGTCAGATAAATAAAAAGCACAATGCCCATTATCTTTACAAAAACCAACCAACTCCCCAGTGAATAATCCTCCATAGTCACAAGACCAAGCCCGGACAACATTAACATCGTACTCATGGAATCCCCTTTTCCGGCTGCATGCATTCGGGTGTAAAAATCGGGAAAGCGAAGCATACCCACAGCCGCACCAAGAAAGAAGATCAGTCCAAGCACACCAAGCAAAAATCCAAAGATTTGAATAATGTTAAGATCATTCAAAGAGGAGGTCATTGTTTCTGCCAGAACAGGTATAAATGATGAATCTTTCATCTTACGCTCTTGCTCCTTTCGTTTTTTCTTCAACATTCCTTTCGGCGGCAGTCCGATTCAAATAGCGGGAAACAACAACAGAAGCCAAAAAATTGAGCAATGCATAGGCAATGGCAAAATCCACAAACATATGAACCCGGTCAAAAAGGGCACCAATCACAACCAGTAGAACGGCAGTCTTTGTACCAATCACATTGACTGCAAGAATCCGGTCATAAGCAGTCGGCCCCACCCAAATTCGGTAAAGCAATGGAACCATGAAAAGAAAAAGAGAACCTCCCACAAGCATGGCAAACCAATCAATCATGCTTTTTGCAAAACCCCGGGTTCGAATATTTCCGCCACTTTTTTCTCAATTGCTCCACTTAACAAATCGTCTTCCAAAAATTGGCTCATCACATGTACATGTATAATATCACCCCGCACCAGCATAGTAATCGTTCCCGGGGTCAGAGTAATCGAGTTAGCAAAAACAAATTTAGCAAAGTCGGTTTTTAAAATCGTTTTGATAGTGACCACCCGTGGAGCCATCTCCATATATCCCTTATTAGTCATGGCCAGTTTTAAAACATGAATATTGGCAAGCACTACCTCCCAGGTTAGCCAGGGAATATAACACAGAAAAGCCCATGCTTCATGCATTCGTTCCTTCAACCCCTTGGAACGGTCATAAAAAAGGAAATCCTGAGATATCCAGGTCACAAATAAACAGGAGATTACACCCAATCCCAAATGAAAAGCATCAAACTTTCCCGAAAAAATTATCCAGTTCAATAGAAGAAGTACAAATACAACGAAAGGGTACATTACAAAAAGCTAAAGCTCTGAGAAAAAGAGATTTTTAATATGGTGCAACCAAGAATGGAAAAAACACACCTTTTTTAAAAGTTTTTTAAAGTTAAAAACCTAATTGGAAGCGGTTGGAGTTATCCAAGTCTGAGTTTCATAATCGTAAAAGGACGCACTTGCTTGCCCATCTAATTGGCCAAAATAAAGCCAGGCACCCAGCTCGGCTCCGACCTTCACCTGGTAAACAAAAGGGAAAACGGTTTCATTTGTCCACATCCAACCCATACCGGGTTGGTAAAACCATTCATAAGTGTACGGTTTACTGGTATTCATCTGGTCAATGTAAGTTAAAACAGATAAACCTTTGCTAGCCATATCAGCTTGCACCGTAGCCAAACCCTCTGCCTTACCGGCAGTAGTTGCGGTATTAACTGAGGCATTTTTTTCTACTTCCGTGTACAGATTATAAGATGATAAATTCGCCTGCACATAAGCAATTCCACTTGTGTTACCTTCCGAACGAGCGGAAGCCTCTCGGTTATTATAATAAGTCACCAAAGCGGTGTTGGCCGAATTTGGATCTAAACCGAGTGCAGACTCATTACCATCGGAAATTGTATCATTATCTGAATCAGCATCATTTGGATCCGTAAACGGGTATAACGCTAATTCTGTATAATTGGAAAGTCCGTCGCCATCCGAATCAGCACTATCCTGGGAAAAAGTCGCGGTCACATTATAATCCGCAGTCATCAAAATGGTAGTGTTGGCATCAGTAGAAGTGACTCCACCCGACCAGCCGGAAAAAATATACCCAAGAGAACTAAAACTGGAAGTTAGGTTCACCGTTGTACCCAAGTCATAGATTCCAATCTGGCTGGTGGTATTATAGTCACCCGATGCATTCACCCCACCATTCGAGCCATTTTGATCAACTGTAATTTTTAACGTTCTGGGCTGCATCGCATTGGCACTGATCACTTCCACTGAGACAGTACGGTCGGTGGTAGTCCCATCTCCTAACTGCCCATAGTTGTTTCTTCCCCAGC
>CACHJU010000052.1 GCA_902580225.1 uncultured Verrucomicrobiota bacterium | reverse complement strand
GAGTGCTGGAAAGATCGTAGGATTATCAAAAGCTTCCGACAGCGCCGACCAAGCGAGGGCGAGGATGCGAGTGAAAAAACGGAGGTCAGGGTGTGCAGGAACAATCAAACACTGTTCATTGGCGTGCGCTGTTTTGATTCCCAACCGGATAAGATTCGGGCCGGTGTGATGCAGAGGGATGCCCCGGTTCGGGGAGACGATTATTTTTTTATTCTGATTGATCCTTTCAGTCGTGGACGCGATGGCTATTATTTCCGGACCAATGCCAATGGTGCGAAAGGGGAAGCCCTCATCAATTCGGATATGGGAAAACCCAACATGGATTGGGATACAATTTGGGAGGTCCGATCTCAACGGGACGAATTAGGATGGACATGCGAGTTCGCAATTCCCTTCCGCAGTATACCATTTGATCCCAGTTCTGACGAGTGGCGGATAGATTTCGGGAGATGGTTTTCCCGGGGTCAGGAAAGATCGAAATGGGTTGGTTTTTCTCGAAACCGGAATTGGTTTTCGCTCGAAGAGGCAGGAGAAATTAGTGGGATGTCCGGAGCTGAAACCGGAAAGGGAATTGATTTTAAGCCCTACCTGTCAGCCAATTGGATATCAGAAAATTCGCAGGAAACGACTGATTTTGAAAGCGGGTTCGATTTATTTTATCGGATGACACCCAGTTTGACTGCGACTTTTACCTATAACACCGATTTTGCTGAGACCGAGGTTGATCAACAACGGGTGAACCTGAGCCGTTTTCCCCTTTTTTATCCGGAAAAGAGGGATTTTTTTCTCGAAGGTTCGGATCAGTTTTCTTTCGGCGGGTTGGAGAGAAGTCCGCTTGCATTTCACTCCCGAACGATCGGTCTGTCCGATGAAGGATCCAAGATCGATGTGACTGCAGGGGCGAAACTATCCGGTCGTCTGGGCCCGGTTGGGGTGGGTCTGCTGGCAATGGGACTAGATAATTTTCAGGAACTAGAATCGGATGAAGCCATTGTGGGCCGTTTTACATACGATCTTTTTGAAGAATCAAAGGTGGGGACTATATTTACTAATGGGGATCCACAAAGTAACCTCGAAAATCATTTGGCCGGGGTGGACCTGAACCTCCGATCGAGTGACTGGTGGAATGGACAGAGTATTTCATGGCATAGTTTTTATATGGCCTCAAATGACGAGAATAAGGGTTCGGATGATGTCATGGGAACTCATTTTTCCCTGCCCAACTATCCTTTCCGTGCAAGTGGACACTGGGTCCGAACCGGAGAGAATTTTGAGCCGGCACTTGGTTTCGTGAGGAGGCGGGGTGGACAATCAGTTGGCTTGAGCGTAAGATATTCCTTCGTGCAAACTCAGAGTGATTGGATGGATGATATTTCCACGGGAGTTGAGTATGACCGCTATGAGTTACTGGACGGACGAACGGATTCTGAGGAACTGGAATTGAAAATAATTGAAGTTCGCACAATGGCGGGGGATTCCATCGAATTTGAAATTGAATTGGAGCGGGAAATTCTTCGTGAGTCGTTTGAAGTAGTGGACACGGTGGTGATTCCGGCCGGTGAATATCGGGGAATTGATTTTGAAATTGAATTCAGTTCGAGCAGTAACCGTTCCCTTTTTGGCGAGGTTGAGATTGCGTATGGAGATTTTTATCATGGTTCCTCCATCCGCACAGAGTTGGATCTTTCATGGCGGCCATCCAACTACTTTCAACTAGATTCAGAAGCCGGCATGACTCTGGTCGATTTGCCTGGAGACGAATTTGAGGTGCTGACCAGTTCGGTTGGTTTGCGGATCACGCCGACCAACCGATTCTCGTTCAACAGTATTACCCAGTTTGACAACCAGTCCAAGACAATCGGAATTAATAACCGGATACGCTACATTCTTAAACCTGGATGTGATCTTTTCCTTGTGCTGAACAAAGGACTGGAACGCACGGAACAGAAAGAACATCGAAGATTCAGGAGTTTTAAGAATGAGGCGGTGGCTAAGCTTGGATGGACTTTTCAATTTTAGTGTATTGATAATTTTTTTCTCCCTGATGCACTTCAAGTGGGTTGATCATATTCTATGGAGAGTATATAAATTATAGATATGAAAATTTTTTCTCCTCTTCTATTTTTAATCTGTTTTACTTCATCCTATGGAAACCAGTCCCGTTTGGGTTTACCTGAGGATTTGGAAGCCACTCTGTTTTCATCCAAGGAACTAACCCCCTGTGTTGCCTGCTTGAGCGTCGCACCAACGGGAGAAGTGTATGCGGGGATCGATCAAATTGGATCCCTCGGGAAAGGGGCTGGACATGGCCGAATCACTCGCCTGAACGATGAGGATCATGACGGGATATCGGACAGTCATACAATTTTTGCGGAAATTGATAACCCGAGGGGAATGATTTCGGTCGGAGATAAGCTTTATGTACTGCATACAAAATGGGCAGATGAAAAGAATTTTGACGGGATGTTCTTATCGGTTCTCGAAGATAAAAATGGGGACGGTAAAGCAGATGGTCCACCCAAGCATTTGGTTAAGGAGATCAGCACACGAAAATACAACCAGTCCCGCGGGGTGGATCATACGACCAATGGGATTCGTATGGGAATAGACGGATGGATCTATGTGGCGGTGGGCGATTTTGGATTTGTCAATGCCACCGGAACAGATGGGACGAAACTGACGATGTATGGCGGAGGAATTATCCGGGTCCGTCCGGATGGAACCGAACTGGAGGCTTTTGCCCATGGACTGCGCAATATTTATGATGTCGCGATTGATCCATATATGAATGTGTTTACACGGGGGAACACCAATGATGGAGGAGGGTGGAATATGCGTTTTATTCATGAGGTGCAAACCGGACAGTACGGGTATCCGACTCTATTTAAACGCTACACTTCGGAGATTATTCCAGCCCTGGTGGATGTGGGGGGAGGTTCCGGAACGGGTGCGATGTATTTTGATGAGCCCGGATGGCCAAAGAAGTATACCGGAGTGCCCATGATGTGTGACTGGGGGCGGGGGCATTTGTACATTCACCGGGTAAGTCCGGATGGGCCGACTTTCACTCAGCAACAGGAGGATTTTATAAAGTGTGGGAGGATTACGGATGTGGATTGTGATGGATCGGGCAGGTTGTTTCTTGGGAGTTGGGGAAGCTCGGGATTTAAGGGAGGAACCGATGGATACATATCCCGTGTGGTTCCCAAGGGATGGAAATACCAGAAGTTTCCGGATTTGAAAAAGATAAATGCAGTTGATCTTGCCAACCTCCTTTCTTCCCCAAGTGCAAAAACTCAGCTTCACGCTCAGCAGGAAATTTTACGAAGGGAAGGGAAGGGCAAAGAGGTGTTGGCGGTAGCTTTGGATTCTACCCAATCCACCAAATCAAGAATTGCGGCAATTTACACGATCAAACAATTACTCGGTACAAAATCGCATTCCCATCTTGTCAAGTTGGCGAATGACCCAACGGTGGCCGAGCATGCGATCCGGACTTTGGCGGATCGAAAGACTCAATTGAAAAAAGTGCCGGTTGCGCTTTTTACCAATGCTTTAAAAAACATGAACCCTCGGATACAGGTTGCGGCTGCGGTCGGTTTGGGAAGAATCGGAGATACAAAAGCAGCGGAAGCTTTGTTAGCCGTGGCTAATCCTCCGATAGTCGATCCATTGCCCGCCCTTAGCCCGGTGATGGAAGAAGATGTTTCCGACAAAACCTTTCATCAAAGTGCCATTATCGAGAAGACTGCGGTTCATACCTTTGATATTGATATAACCGGATGGAAAGAACTTCATCTCACCCTTGGAGACGGTGGTAATGGCACGGGTAGTGATCATGGTTCCTGGTTTGATCCCGTTTTGGTGAAAAAGGATGGTTCGACAGTTAAACTTACGGATCTAAAATGGTCGAAGGCCACCCAGGGGTGGGGCAAAACCCGTGTTGGGCACAGTGCAACGGGGGCTAAGCTGGCCCGCAAGGATGGTAAACCAATGATTACTGGGATTGGAACTCATTCGATTGGGTCGATTATTTATAAAAAGTTACCCGTCGGTACGGTTGGATTTAAATGCACGGCCGGTCTTGCCAGTACGGATCATGGGGGAAAGGTAAGTTTTTATGTGAGTAATCAACCGGTCACTAAATTGGCAGGCAAAGGAAAGCAGGAGATTGCGGAAGGTCCGCATGCTATCCCTAACTCAGCCGTTGTTCTTCCCCATGTTGCGAGGAAAGCCCTTGTGGATATGAATGCCGGAGAAGCCTGTATCCAAGCAATTGGAGGTGTGAATCAGGAAGGGGCTTTGATGGCTCTTAATTATATGCACGATACTAATGTTGTGGACCAACTCCTAGAGGAATTTTCGAAAATGAAGGATTCGATTAGTAAACAAAGAGTGGCTAAGACCTTGGTCCGGCTCGCGAACCGGGAAAAGGTTTATGATGGAGAGACCTGGTGGAGTACCCGCCCGGATACTCGTGGGCCTTATTATTATCCGACAGCTTGGGAGAAAACGAAAAAGATTTCCAAAGTATTGGTGAATGCGGCCAGAAATGGATCCGCCGAATTGAAATATGTGATTTCAGAATTGGCAACCAAGGACCGGGTCGAATTACCTGGATTGCCCAAGGCAGAAGCGAGTCAGGTGGCCGAAAAGGATGAGCCCAAGGTAAATCTGAAAAAAATTATGGATAAACAGGGTCAGGTGGGGGAGATGAGTATCGAGGATGTCACTATCGCCCTGGGACAGACCAAGGGGAATAGGAGCAAGGGGAAGGCCTTGTTTGCCCAGCAGGGATGTGTTGCCTGTCATGCTTTAAATAAAGACGAGGTGCAAAAGGGGCCTTATCTTGGACAGATTGGAGGAATCATGGATGCGGATCGTATTGCCATGAGTATTCTTCGTCCGGAACAGGAGATTTCCCAGGGGTTCAAAACGGTTTCGATTACCACCAAGAAAGGGGGGGCTCATGTTGGATTTGTGACCAATCGTTTAAGTGATCAGATCGAAATGAGAGATATTGCCGGAACCGTGACCACGCTGAAGGCCTCCGAAATTGCCAGTGAAACTTTACTGCCGATATCAATGATGCCGGCCGGTCTGGCGAATGGGATGTCGATGAATGATTTTGCTTCGTTGGTACATTTTCTGGCCGATCAGAAAAACTAGAAAGAAGGAGGGAAATATGAAAACCGTTTCCCTGCTCAGTTTACTTTTCTTTTTCTTTTATTTGAGCACTCATTCTTTTGCCAAAGTGCAGCCCAATGTGCTGATTTTATTGGCGGATGATTTAGGGTACAAAGATGTGGGTTGTTACGGTGGTCCGGTACAAACTCCGGCGATTGATCAGTTGGCGAAGGACGGCGTCCGTTTTACTGATTTTTATTCGGGTTGTGCGGTCTGTTCTCCTTCCCGGGCCACCCTTTTGACGGGTAGGCATCACATAAGAACGGGTGTGTACAGTTGGATTCATGATGAAGGTCAAAATTCTCACTTGCTTCTTCGTGAGCGTACAATTGCGGAAATTTTAAAGGATCGGGGGTATTCCACTGCTCATATCGGAAAGTGGCATTTGGGTTTGCCAACCAAGAACCGATCTAAGCCCACCCCCAGTCATCATGGCTTTGATTACTGGTTCACCACCTGGAATAATGCTTCTCCGAGTCATAAGAATCCGAATAATTTTATTCGGAATGGAGAGGCGGTTGGTCCGTTGGAAGGATACTCCTGTCAGTTGGTGGCAGATGAAGCGATCGATTGGTTGGATCATCATCGGCATCCCAAGGCTCCCTTCTTTTTGAATATTTGGTTTCATGAACCACATGCCCCGATCGCGGCACCTGAGGGGATTGTTTCCACTTATGGAGAACTCAAAGACAAGGCCGCCATTTACTCCGGTACGATTGATAATTCCGATCGCGCGGTCAGTCGGGTAGTGGAAAAATTGCACTCCTTGGGTGTCCGCGAGAATACATTGATTATTTACGCTTCGGATAACGGGAGTTACCGGGATGACCGGACCGGAGATTTGAGGGGAAGAAAGGGTTCAAACTGGGATGGAGGAATTCGGGTGCCAGGTATCTTCTCCTGGCCTGGAGTGATCAAGAAAAATAGGGCATTGAAGGAACCAGCGGGGCTGGTTGATGTCTTAGCCACGTTGTGCGGGTTATTAAGCTTGGAGTTACCTCAGGATCGAGTGATTGACGGATCCGATTTATCCCCTTTGCTGAAAGGGGAACCTGACAAATTTAAACGTCATCAACCTCTGTTCTGGCATTTGCAAAAATCCCGTCCGATTGTGGCGATGCGTGACGGAGATTACTCATTAGTGGCCAATCCGGATTATGAGATTCCAGCGACAAATATGTTTCAGGAACGCTGGATACCTAGAGTAAAGAATGGTGGATATAAGGATTTTCAACTTTTTGACTTAAAGAAAGATCCGGGCCAGACCCAAAATATTGCTTCAGGAAATCCTGAATTACTTAAAAAGTTGAAAGCAAAGTTATTGAGCATCAATCAAAACATTATGGCAGATGGAACGAACTGGCACTTGCAGTAATTACACTTAATGAAAGTGAAGGGTGAACCAGATTTAAAAACAAACAAATTTCGAGAGATGCATCGCTTAACTAATGTTTTTATTCATATGGAGTTGTATTTCTTAAATTCCTGATTTAATATTCAAGTATGAAATTGCGATTATTCCTGATTTTATTTGCCACCTTACTTTTTTTCTCGAATTTTGTCATGGCGGACGATGACAAAGTAGAGGCTCGTCCTGAAGTAAGACTGACCGCGGCCAAAAAAACTCTTTTAGAGTCGTCTCAGATATCCCTTATTTATGTGAAAGGCTTGGTTTGTCCGTCCTGTGCGATCGGAATCCGTAAAAATCTCTCGAAGATGAAAGGCGTGGATAAAAAAAGATTTAAGGATGGTATTGATATGAATCCTGAAACCCAGCTCGTTACGATTGCACTGAAGAATGGTGCCAAATTAGACAGTAAGGATTTGATTGAGCGGGTTATGGATGCTGGTTACACCGCTGTTGAAGAATACAGGTTACATGAAAATCACTTGGACGCACTTCAGTTTAAGCAGGATGCTACAATTGAAGTGGTTCATCATACCCACAAGTAATCCTCGCTCCTCTTGAGTAGGCATTTATTATTCTTAGGAAGCATTTTATCGTGCTTCTTCGTCTGTTCTCAGGTTCGTGGCGATGACCCGGTAATGAACATGATGCCCCGTTGGTCTGGGGGGTGGGGATATCAGGTCCATTACGAATACATTAACGAGACCGACCTGCTGATGGGTAGCAATAAATTATACCCTGGTTTTTCCGAAGAGATCAATGTAATGCACCTAGAGGGAGTGTATACATGGAAAAAAGAAATTCGTATAATTGCCAAGTTGCCTTATGTGTTGGATGCGGAACGTGAAATGCCGGATGGTTCAGGCGGGAAATTTATACAGAAAGACAGTGGGTGGGGTGATCTGAATCTTGGACTGCCTCTCAAAAAATATTTCAATCTGGATGGGAAAAGTGGTTCATGGACTTTCAAGCCGATGGTACGAATTCCCTTTGCCGAAAAAGATGAGTATGATTTTTACTACAAGGAATTTGGGGTGGGTCTTGGATTTGGACACGAGTTTGAGACTGCAAATTATTACTTTGGTCTAGGAACTGCTTGGTGGATCTTTGACGGTAATCGTCCGGCTGAGTTGCATTCTTCCTTAGATGTTGGCTATAATTTTGAAACTGAAAGTTCCAATGGTTCAATCTTTTGGGAAACGGATTTTCACTTCGAGGATGACGAGTCCAAAACCTTGTCTTCCGGTCCGGCCTTTTATTTTAATCATAATGATACCATCCACTCGAGAATTGAATGGAAGCATGACCTTATTGATCACCAGGGAATCTTGGACCACGGTAACGGAAACCATTTTAAGGTCGGGATCGGCTGGGTATTTTAATTCAGATATTTTTATAAATATTTTGTGAGTTCGTTTTCTATCTTGCTGGATTTCAATTAAAGATTGGCAGTGATATAATCATTGCGTGTGAAGTACATTTTCGTTCAGGTTGTAGTCCATGAAAAGCCACCTTCTTTTTTGCCTCTCCTTTTCTTTTTTTACTGCTAAATTAACTTTTGCAGATAGAAAAATCTCCTCTAATATGGAGTTTAGAATTGCTTTTGGTTCCTGTGGTAAGCAAACCCATCCTCTTCCCATATTTTATGAAGTCATTAAGCAAGATCCCCACTTATTTATTTTCTTAGGGGATAATATTTACGGTGATACTCATGATATGGATATTCTGCATAAAAAATACCAGGAATTAGGGGCAAAAGAATCATTCAAAAACTTAATTAAAAATACTGAGGTCCTCGCGACCTGGGACGATCATGATTATGGCCAAAACGATGCCGGCAAGCATTATCCGTACAAAGAGGAATCCAAGGAAATCTTTTTGGAATTTTTTAAAGAACCTAAAAATTCAGGCAGGTATAAACACAAGGGTATTTATCATTCAGTTTATAAGAAAGCAGGAAATAAAATCATTCAGATCATTCTCTTGGATAATCGTACCTTCAGGGATAACTTGGTACGATTTCCGAAAGAACAAAAGATCCCACGACGTTTTTTTTACCGACCCGATTATCTCCCCCATACGGATGACTCCAAAGCATTTCTTGGTGAAGAACAATGGTCCTGGCTCGAAGGTGAACTAAAGAAAAAGGCGGATCTTCGAATCATTGCGTCAGGATCCCAATTTTCTCATGAATATAATGGTTATGAATCCTGGACTAATTTTCCACATGAACAGGAACGCCTCATCCAATTAATCAAGAAAACCAAAGCGAATCATTTACTTTTTATCAGTGGAGATGTTCACTATGCTGAAGTTTCCAAATTTGCGCACCCCGATTGCTATCCAATCTATGATGTCACCTCCAGTGGACTTTCCAGTACATGGAAGTTTGCGACTCCCAATAAGAATCGAATGGAGGGTCCAATTATGGA
>CACHJU010000051.1 GCA_902580225.1 uncultured Verrucomicrobiota bacterium | reverse complement strand
TCTCTGCAGTTCTTCTTTTTAGTGGATTGTGGTTACTCGTAGTCTACTTCCCAGTTTGCTACTGGGTATGGGGTGGCGGTTGGCTATACGAAAAGGGGGTAATTGATTTTGCCAGTGGCATTGTGGTTCATGCGACCGCCGGAGCATCCGCACTTACACTGGCCTGGATGCTCGGTCGCAGACAGGGTTTTCCTAAAAGTTTAAGACCACCCCATAATCCAGGTATGGTCATGATCGGAGCTTCCATGCTCTGGGTGGGCTGGTTTGGTTTTAATGCAGGGAGTGCAGCAGCGGCCAATGAAAGTGCGGGAATGGCCATGCTGGTCACCCATATTTCAGCTGCGACCGCAAGTTTGGTTTGGATGTTTATTGAATGGAAAAACTGGTAAACCAGGTTTGGTCGGTATCGTTACCGGTACCATTGTCGGTCTAGCCACTATTACCCCGGCTTCGGGCAGTGTGGGTCCAATCGGAGCCATAATAATTGGAGCATCCGCTGGAATGATATGTTATTTTGCCTGCGGATTTATAAAGGAAAAACTCGGAGTGGATGATTCATTGGATGTGGCCGCAGTTCACGGAGTAGGTGGAATTCTCGGTACCCTTATGGTTGCTTATCTGGGTTGGAAGAGAGAGTTAGGAGGTTTAGGAATCAACTTTCATAGTTGGCATGACCAGCTTGTTGTTCAGGTACAGGGTTGTATTGTCGCATTTGTACTGTCCATTGTGGCAACTTATTTAATCGTGAAAATAATTTCTCCTCTTTTAGGAGGAAGTATTCGAGTTTCTGAGGAGGAAGAAACAAAGGGGCTTGACCAAGCCCTGCATGGAGAGAATGCTCACATGCTTAATTAAACATTTTCACCCAATTATCTTTTTATAATGAAATTAATAAAATCTATCATCAAACCCTTTAAACTCGAGGATGTTAAAGACGCTTTATCCGAAATTGGTATTGAAGGAATGACTGTTCTGGAAGCCAAAGGATTTGGTCGCCAGAAAGGACACACAGAAATTTATCGCGGAAGTGAATACACGATCGATTTCTTACCCAAAGTCGTGGTTGAAGTTGCGGTACCGGATGACCTTTGCGACAAGGTCATTGATACCATAGTAAAAGCGGCTAAAACCGAAAAAATCGGAGATGGAAAAGTGTTTGTTCTTCCCATTGAGCAAGCTATCCGCATTCGCACCGGCGAGCAGGGCGAGGAAGCGCTTTAAGTTTTAAATTAAACTGTTTAAAGTCCAAAGCAACCAGGCAACGGTTGCATACATAGGGAAAGCCATTGCCTGCTTAAAGGTGTCCATCCATGCACCTGGCTTGGGCAAGCGGCAAATCCATTTGGGAAAAAGAGAGAGAAGCAGATAAGGACTGGCCAGACCCAGTGCAATGCATGTAAATACGATGATTGCCGAGTGCCAAGGCATGGCCAAAGCCGCTCCTACCGCGACTCCCAAAAAAGGAGCCATGCATGGCGTGGCAACAATAGTTGCCAAAAAACCGGAAAAAAATGAACCCAGATAACCAGTCTTTCCGGAAAGTTGATTACCCACTCCTGTGAATGACATGCCTATTTCAAAAACACCGCTTAAACTTAGGGCAAAAATTAATAAAAAAACCGCCAGTCCAAAAACGAATACAGGTTCCTGTAATTGAAAGCCCCATCCTAAATCACTCTGAAGAGTTTCTTTTAATCCAAGTAAAATCCCAGTAAGAATCCAGAAAGAAAGAAGAACTCCCAAGGCGAAAATAATTCCATGAATTCGTACCTTTGAGGAATCTTCACCCGCTTTTTTAACAAACGACATGATTTTCAAACCCAGAACAGGAAAAACACAAGGCATAAGATTTAAGATTATTCCTCCAATAAAGGCAAACCCAAGGACTGCTGAGAAACTGTTCGCTTCCGCAACAAAATATGGTTTTTCATCTGCAATAATCTTCAAAATTATTTTCTTGGTTAAGATTTCAGGTAATAAAATTGCTTCCTTCGCAGGTTCATCAATTTTCTTAGGTGGATAATAAACATATAAGGGAACACCTTCTCTTCCGTACTTTTGTAACGCCTCTAAAATGAGAGGTCCTTTCTTGGTCCAGTCTGCCTGCAGTGCGGCAATATTTAATTTATTAAATTTTTCAATTACTGTCTTTTCCTGATAAACGCGTTTATTTACCTGACAGGACATGCACCACCTTGCAGTAAAATCGATAAAGATTCCTCTGCCCTCCAGTAATAAACTTTCCTCTTTTTCGGGAGACCATGGATCCCATTGAATCTCTTCGCTCGCAAGACTGGTTTTAACCGGATAGCCTATCCAAATACCACTTACTAGGAGAATGGCACTAAAAACACGTGCCAATGTTCTTACCGTCGAGGGTTTTGCATGATATTTTGTCTTACCGTACAACCAAATTGACATGGCAATCAATAGGAGACCAAGCATAACCATCAACTGGTTGAAACCAGATTCAATTTTAGGAACTTCTTGGATTGCTGAAAGCATGACTTCTTGCCCTGCCCGACCATAAAGAACTTGATCAGCCGATAAATCAACAATCCAACCACGGTCAAGTTGTGGATGAGTCAGAACTCCATTGATTTTCATTAAGATTTTCTCTGATAAAGAATCAATGGACAAACTTAAGGAAACTTTTCCATCGTTTGTTTTAGTAAAAACCTGATTTTGCCCATGTTTAAAAAAATCTCCATGTGGAAAGAAAATAAATTTATTAACATCCAACTCTTTAAAAGAGGGGTGCTCAAATTGTAAACCGACCGAATCGCCTTTAATCCGAGCTGAAACCTTGGCCTCGATTGGTGCTTTCTTCGATAACTGAAACCGGGCTTGTTGAAAGATTTTCTGAGTATCCTCCTTTAAAATAGTTTGTTCGGAAAGAGGAATATCCAACATTAAATTTTGCTTGTATGGAATACAATTTTCCTCACTGCATACAAGGGCCGAAAATTGACCTTTTACGGAAATCTTTTTTTTATCCGAATTGAAATCAGATTGGAGTTGGATGCCGCAAAGTAGATAGAAAATGTCTTTATGCACATAACTCACCAGTTCCTGAAATTCGTATAAAACCGGATCAGGAAACCTCAAATCCCCAATTTCAACTCCGGTAATCTTATCCCATTCTATCGTGGTGGGATAACCACTTTCTCCGGCAGTTTTCCAATAAACATGCCATTCCGGTTTCAATTCGACTCGGATTAAAAGAGAAGCTTTTTCCCCTGGACTGATTTTTTCAACTTCAGAAATGATTGAAACATCAATTAGATCTTCCGCTTTTTGAGCATTAGCCAAGAAACACCAAAAAATAGATAAGAATAGAAAAGTCCCTTTTTTAAAATGCATGCCGGGCGGAAGAAGAGTCTTTATTAAGGAAGATCAATGTTTTGAGAAAAAGATCCCCTTGAACTTTCAGCAAATTCCTTAACCGAGTTCAGTAAAGGAGAAGGCCAAGAAACATACTTGGGCAAATTAACCATAAAATGAGTCTGAGGAATACGATCAAAACCGACTTCTAAACTGGATAAAAAATTATCAAATGCCTTGTTCCAGGCAAGAGGTTTATGAACGGCTTTTTTCGAATCATTTGAAGTAAGTCCAAGTCTGGCCAGTGCGATAGCTTCAACCTCCGATTCACTTGAAGGAATTGAAGAAATGGGAGTGATTGCGTAAAACCACTTCATCGCAGTCTCGCGAGTTAATGAATCCACATTTGAAAGTTCAACTCTGCTTCCCTTTAATTTTTCAAAATTGATTTTTCCAAGTCCCTCATAATGAGAACGAGGAACTTCGGAACGATCATAACTCGGTACATTACCAGCAAGAACAAAAACCAAATCTGGATCGTAACTGATTGCAGTGCTTAATCCATACCACGGTCCAATAATCCCGGTCAATGGAGGGAAGGAAAGAGATTCTTTAGGGTAATATTGATTCCGGTCAGACTTAATTGATTCTTTGGTATCCCCTAAACTGGTAATCCAATCAATGGCATATTTTTTGTTTTCCTGACTGGCTTTTAAAAGAGTTTTTCCAAGTGCTGCCACTTCCCTTAAATTCCAGTACAAAACAAGATTAAAATATGAATTGGGAGAAAGAGTAATAATAGAATTGATCAGTGCTTCCTTTGTTTTATTAAACCTTTGCACAGATTCATTACCTTCGAGCACATAAGTGCCAACATCAAGGAGGTAGACCACATGACGCCCTTTGTATGAATTACCCATAAAACTTACCTCATTTGCGGGTTCAGGAATGGAAACAGGGGGCAAAAGTAAAGGGGCGGGCAAGGATTCAGGAAGGGCCATGAGATTTTCGCTTCCGTCATCTTCGTCTCCCAAAGAAAATGGTTTTTGGCTGTGACTTTCTAAAATAGTATCAATCGTGTCATCCTTCTTAGAACTGGCTTCGACTTTCTTTGCAGGTGTTTCCTGAACCTCATAACTATCTTTCAAATTGATCGGTGAATCGATTGAATTTGGGTTATCTTCAACCCATTCATCTTTATTATTTTCTTCATTGATCGAATAAACGATGCCAAAAATAATTAAGCCTAGATTGGTGAGCATGCTAAGACTAAGAAAAAACTTGGCCGTTGGGCTCATTTTCTTTTTTTGTCTTTTAGAACCGCTAAGCGACTGCATCGAAGAATCAAAAATCTTCCCCCCATTTTGAATCAGATGATCGTGCCAGGATTGAAATTCCTCTTCGGTTACCCCGTATTTCCTACTCTGTTCCCCCTTGGGAATATTTCGAATAATAGATTCGAGTACGATTCGCAGCTTTTGCTCTCCAGAAAATTCTTTGGACATCATCTTATTATTAAAGAATGAACCTTTCCCGTGCAACCGCCAATCCTACTACCGCAGCATTCTCCACTCGTAAAGCATGAGTTCCTAGACTGAAGGGAAAAAGACCACATTGGATAGACTTTTTTTCCTCATCATCACTCCACCCTCCTTCCGGGCCAATTAAAACGGTGAGCTTATTTTCATTTTTACATTTGATCTTTTTTAAAGCTAGGGATGACTCGGATAAAGTACCAAACAAAACAGTTTCACCTACTTCAATATTTTGTAAAAACGAAGAAAATTTTTCAGGAGGATCAAAAGTGGGCAACCATGGGTTACCCGACTGTTTACAGGCATCAATTGCGATTCTTTTCCATTTCTGAAATTTGGTCTGCATTTTTTTGTCAGTGTATTGGTACTCACTTCGCTCGGATAGAATTGGAGTCATCTGTGCAACCCCTAACTCTGTTAAAGGACGAATCATATCCTCCCAACGGTTACCCTTAGGCATTGCAACTGCCATACGAAATTGAGGTCTTTCTCTAGGGACAAATTTTTGATCCAAAATTTTAAGCTGCGTTTTTTTCCTTTCTAAATTGTAAATCTCTGTAAAATATATGCCACCCTGTCCATCAAGAGCCTCAACTAAATCTCCTTTATTAAGACGCAATACTTTTAATAAATGATTACTTTCGGTTTCATCCAAACCAATCAGTAGATCTCCAGTTTCTGAATCTGGCTCAAAAAAAGTTCTAATGGTTCGGGACATCTTCTCTGTTTAAATAAAAAAAATGTAGGATGGCAATCTTCCTCATGCCTAATATATACTAAAGTTCCATTTCATAAAACCAACTCAGTTGAATCGATAAAATTGTGAGAATTAGTGGAGGATTATCAAGAGGCATTCCATTGGAAGTACCCAAAGGAATTGAAATAAGGCCCGCAACTGAAACAAACCGCGAGAGGTTATTTTCATCAATAGGCGATAAAGTAAGCGGAGCCTCTTTTCTCGATCTATTCGCTGGAACCGGGTCATACGGATTAGAAGCCCTCAGTCGAGGTGCGGAAAAGGGGAAATTTGTTGAGAATCATAAAAAGGCCATAACTAGCCTTAAAAAAAATCTTATTGCCGTATGTAAAAGTGCCCAAATAAATCAGAAATTGGCCAGTATTGACAATCGGGATGTGAAAGAATTTGTGAGATCAGAAAACGAAACATTTGATTTGATTTTTCTTGATCCTCCATATCCTCTATTTCCCGTTGTTGGCCCAATGCTATTTGAAAAAATACGCGAAAACAAGATATTGAAAAAAAACGGACTATTATTCCACGAAACTACGCCTGATACGCAGTCCGATTTTGATGGGTGGCACTTGACTCGGACTATAGGTAAAACAAAAAAAGGCTCTCCTTTATTCAGGGTGTTTTCAACAGTTGGTTAAAGTTTCCAAAATTGCCCCATTATCTGGCCCAAGCCGGCAACCAGAGCCGTCTCCTGCCGTAAAACCCGTGGACCCATTGAAACAAGCAGAAAATTATTTTCTCGCAACAAGTTCCTTTCCTCATTTGACCATCCACGTTCCGGACCAATCGCCACCGTATAATGATTCCTACCTTTCCAAGCATTCGAATCTTCCAAAGTTTTCAAACTTTCATAATTATCAAAAGCGAATCGATAAGAATTTTTTTTCTGTTCAAAAAGACATTCTTCAAGATTGGACCAAATTTTACACTCTGGAATGAAAGTTGAAAAAGACTGTTCGATTCCCTTTATGATTTTCTTCTTCCATTCATCGGACTTCCAAAGACTGCTCTCAACATAGGAGGGCTCAGACTTTTCAGAGATAAAAAAATTCATCTTGGATACTCCCAATGAACTCGCTTGTTCCAATATTTTCCTGCAAGTTTGTGGTCGGGATAGCCCCGCAATTAAACTTACAGGATATAAATCACAGATGTGTGGTTCTTGCCATTGAATTGAAATTTGAAGTTCTTCCGAAGTTACTTTGACAATTGTTGCTTTTCCCTTTGGTCCATTATGGGCACCAATATCAATTTTATCCCCTACCACTACTTTAAGAACAGTTAGCACATGGGATGCAATTTCTCCTCTGACAGGTAAATTAAGAAAATCTACTTTTTTCTCGATTAAAAGAATATTCAAGTTACGCAGAGCCAAAGGGCTTGATAAGGACGGAGTGTGAGTTCTCCTCGACTAAGAGTTAAATCGCCTCCTTTAATCAGGTCCTTCGCCTTTTCATTTTTGAAATACGAAAGAATCATCTCTGAGTTTTTAATTTCTGTTTCAACCGAACTGAAATTAAATAGGCAAAGAACTATTTGGGTTCCATCCAAAGATTTTCTTTCAAAGGCAAAAATATAATCTCCTAAATCTAAAATTTTCTGAGATGCTTCCGGATGGAAAGCAGGACATGATGAACGCCTTCTTAAAACACGAGTATACCATTCGAATATATTACCTGAATTTCTCTTCTCGTTACTCAAAACTGATTCCAACTCTACATATTGCCATTTTCTTCGGTTAACTGTGCGATTCTGACCAGTTTCTCTAACACCCTCAGTAAAATTTTCTCCACCACTTAAAGAATGAAAATAAACCGCTGGAATTCCTTTCATTGCTAAAGCAATTGCTTGGGAGCACAAGAATCTTTTTTCCCCGATTTTTGGATCGGTATTGCCTGCCAATGCTCCATAATATGTGGCATTTAATTCATATGGGAATTCTGAACCGTCTTCCATTTTACGCATCGATACATAACCTCCGTTATCCCTAACCTCATCTGCCAGAGATAATATTTCTTCGGTAGGAAGAATTCCCTCCAAAGGTCGTACCCCAATACCATCATGGCTGGCAGTAAAATTTAGAAAATGACAGCCCTTGGGAGGTGATTCCAAGTTGACTGCCCAATTGGAAACATGCTTGGCGGTTCCACGCAAAAGTCCATGAAGAAGAAGAGGAGGCAAGGAAAATTGATACACCGCATGGGCTTCATCCCCTTTTCCAAAATAAGAAACATTTTCTTGATGAGGAACATTTGTTTCGGTTAAAATCAGAATTTCTGGAGCGATGACTTCGATAAAATTTCGAATCAATTTTATTACTTCATGCGTTTTAGGCAGATGTAAACAATTGGTGCCAATCTCCTTCCACAAAAAGGCAACTGCATCCAGCCTAAGAATCCTACAACCCATTGAAGAATAATACATTATGATATCCAAGAACTCAAAAAGTAGATCCGAACTTGTCCAGTCTAAATCCACCTGATCGGCACTGAAGGTTGTCCAGACATGCCTTTCGCCTGCCCTAGTTTGATAAGGGGTAAGTAAGGGAGATGCCCGAGGACGAACCACTGTAGACAAATCTTCTTTCGGATCGCCTTCCATAATATAATTTTTACCTGGTTCAATCCCAGAGACATATTCCCGAAACCAAGGACTTTTCGATGAACAGTGATTTAAAACCAAGTCAAACATAAGTTCAAATTCCTCAGATAACTTAGCTACATCTTCCCAATTTCCATATCTTGTATCAACTTCTCGATAATCGACTACAGAAAATCCATCATCAGAAGTCCAAGGATAAAAAGGTAAAATATGAATTGCGGAAAAGGCTCCTTTTAATCGAGCCGTACAGAATTCCCTGAGTGTGGCAAGAGGATGTTTATTCCCTTCTGAGACCATATCAGCATAGGTAATTAAAACGGCATCTCTTTGAGAAAGTGCCTTTGTCGAAGAAGACGTTCTATTCGCCCCCTCCCCATAACGTCCAATCATGTAAAAAAATCGCTCGAGGAGAGAATCGGCCTCTTCCACTCCATAAAGTTTAGTTAAGCGTTTTTTAATGGTTTTAAGTTTTGCACTAGATACATGCTTGACCGATGAGACTGAATTGGGACTCTTCATATTTTAATAACCCGTTAAGCTTGCAATAAATGCCCGCAAGTTACTCCGGACAACGGAATAGGAATAAAAATGACGGGCTACTTCGTAGTTATAATTAACAATTTCAGTTCGAAGTTCCTCATCAAAAAGAATTTGCTTAACCCTTTTTGCCAAACTTGGAGTAACAAATCCATCCATAGTTAATAAACGAAAGCCCTTAGGTTCAATATCGCGAACAAAAATTGAATAACGGTTAATCAGAACGGGTTTACGGAAATAAATCGCTTCCAGAAGTGCATTTCCAAAACCCTCGTAAGTACTGGGATAGGTGACAAAGTCAGCGTGTAAATAAAGATCCCATAAGGTATATATTTTTCGCCCCTCGGAATCTCTCTGCCTTACTTCACCAACCCGGTCAGCAACCACTCTCATATCAACTTCCTCTTCTTTCGCCAATTGCTCAAGCATGCCAAGATATTCATATCCTTCGTCTCCAGCTTCATGTGAAATCACCAGTTTACAACGGGGGTCTTTAAGTAAACTTACCAGTTTAATAGCCTGTTCAATTCCCTTTCTTGGAACTACACGAGTGGGTTGAAGAATAAAAAAATCATCTTCTGCCAATCCTATTTCCTTTCGCACATCCGCTGCGTAATCATCCATATGATCTGGAGGATTATCAAAATCAAAAACATTGGGAATGACCAAAGAAGAAAGCCCCTTT
>CACHJU010000050.1 GCA_902580225.1 uncultured Verrucomicrobiota bacterium | reverse complement strand
GTTTTGTTTTGGGAGGAATTTCAATGACCATAATAACTAAAATATTCAATTGTCTGTTTCAAATCAGAAAAGATTGTTTTTAATCTATTAAAAAAACCTTTTTAAGGAAATTGTCTTTGGTTAGTTTTGGAACTTCATGTTCTTTTACCTGTAAATAGCATTCAATACCGACCAATTCGCATCTCTCTTTAAGTAGGCGACCAAATCCCGCATGGTGTATACCGTCACCCTTGATAACAGGGATGGGAGCGGGTTTTCCATAATTTAAAAAGACAGGAGGGTCATCTTTGGACACATGAGTGAGGGGGGAGCATTTAAGAGAAAGATCTTTGTATTGCCCCCAGTTTTTCATCAGATGCTCATGACTGTTGGCACCGACAGTTTTCCAGATCATCGGGTGACGGATGCACGCAAGGCCAATTTTTTTTTCGAGTAGAAATGGATCAAGTGTGGTTTGTCCTCCCATTGCAATGGCTCCACAAACGCGAGAAGATTGGCGAAGGACTGGATCATCACTCTTAGGGTTCGCCATATCATCATGATAGGCTAGCCAGAGACTTGATGCAGCACCGGCCGATCCTCCGGTGACAGCAATCCGGCTGGGGTCGAAGTTCCATTCCTTTGCCTTGGTGCGTAGAAATTGTATCGCTCGAGCTGCGTCATGCACTGCTGCAGGTAGTAGTTCAACACCTGCCAAGCGGTAGTCGATCGAAGCAAAGCTGTATCCCTTTTTCAATTCATTCGTATGAACCGTTTTGCTTTTCTTTCCACCAAGCCAACCTCCACCATGAATATGAACAAGCAGAGGAGTGGGACTGGGGGAGTCGATCTTCCATAAATTAAGTACCATGTCCACATGCGGACCATAGGAGATCTCCCTGTGAGTGGGTTCAACTTTCTGACAAAACAGAAGGGTTGAGCAGAGGAGAGATAAAAATAGGATAAATGTAATTTTGTACATATCTTTTTATCAATTTATTTGAATGGATTGGCAACACTATCAGATTCAAAAGTATTTCTTTTCGAAATGACATTTATTGAATTTGACCCATCGATTCAAGTGGATAAATTAAATCAAAATTAAAATAAAAAGGAGCGTCTAATTAATTCTCCATCATTTCAGGAAATCTGATTTTAATTTGTTCAGAATGAAAATATGAAAAAGGAAACATTTTCCAAACGATGGGCGGAATTGGTAACAAATCATCCAATAACATTTATTGTATTTGGCCTTTTATTAGCCCTGGGTCTAGGTTATGGGGGACAGTTCATAACCATAAGTAGTGATTACCGTTATTTTTTTGGAAGGGATAATCCTCAGCGCTTGGCTTTTGAAAAATTGCAGAATGTATATAGCAAAGATGATTCCGCATTATTTGTCATTACTCCCAAGGATGGAAATGTATTTAAGAAAAGCACTTTAACGGGGATTCATTTTTTAACAGATCGGGCTTGGCAATTACCTTATTCGAGAAGGGTTGATTCCATTACCAACTTTCAACACACCTTTGCGGAAGGGGATGATCTAATAGTCAAGGACTTGGTTACTGTAGAGGAATTGTCGGACCCTGAAGATAAAATTTCTTTTCAAGAACTTCGGGAGATTGCTCTTAATGAACCACTGCTCAATGGACTTTCCATCAATGCGGATGCAAGCGTTACTTCGGTCAATGTGTTCATGACCTTTCCGGGTAAACATTCAATGGAAATCCCAGAAGCAGTTGCAGAGGCTCGCAAATTGGTAAGTGAGTTTAAGGATAAATTTCCGGGCCACGAAGTTCACCTTTCGGGAGACACTATGCTAAATAACGCTTTCAATGAGGCGGGGGTGAAGGATATGACCACCCTAACGCCTGCGATGTATGGTGTCATAATTTTGATCATGTTTATACTCCTTCGCTCGATTACAGCGGTATTTGCCACCTTTATCGTAATGCTTTTATCCATCATTGGAGGAATGGGATTTGCCGGTTGGATGGGAACGCCAATCACACCGCCTTCATCAATCGCTCCAGTGGTAATTATGACCCTTGCGATTGCAGATTCAATTCATATTTTGAAATCTGTTCTGTTTCTTTTACAGAGAGGAAAAGCAAAAAAAGATGCGATCATCGAAGGTTTGCGACTAAACCTGAAACCAGTTTTTCTTACCAGTGCGACAACCATAGTGGGTTTTCTATCGCTTAATTTTTCAGACACTCCCCCTTTTCATGATCTTGGTAACATTACTTCTGTGGGGGTGGCCATGGCGTTTATTTTGTCGGTTACCGTTTTGCCAGCAATAATTAAACTTTTGCCATTGAAAGGAGGAAAATCCAATAAACATTTAAATCAACGGGGCTCTGCTACTGGATTATGGATAACACAGAGAAGGACTGGGATTGTAATTGTCTGTTCTGTTGCGACCATATTCATTGGCCTGCAGATTCCAAAAATTGAATTGAATGATGAGTTTATTGGATATTTCTCTGAAGATAACCCCTTCCGCATTGATTCGGATTATACAATGAAAAACCTAACTGGGATTTATCAGATCAATTTCGATCTTAGCTCAGGAGAGTCACAAGGGATAGCCAATCCTGCGTTTTTGAAAAAGGTCGAAGAGTTCGCTAATTTTTTACGCGATGAGCCTACGGTAACCCATGTGAATAGTATCACGGATGTTTTTAAGCGACTAAACAAGAATATGCATGGCGATCTAGAATCCTATTATAAATTACCGGAAGCACGGGATTTGGCTGCTCAATATCTTTTGCTTTACGAAATGAGTTTGCCATATGGACTCGACTTGAACAATCAGGTCGATGTGGACAAATCGTCGACTAGGTTAACGGCAAATCTTGGATTTGTGACTACTTCGGAAATTATCGAAGTTGTGACCCGTGCTGAAAATTGGTTAAAGGAGAATTGTCCCGAAAGTATGCACACGCTCGCCAGTTCCCCAGTCATTATGTTTAGTCATATTTCGCATCGAAATGTAGTAGCGATGGTCAAGGGTACTCTTTTGGCTTTTGGATTAATAACCATTGTCATGATTTTGTCCTTGGGCAGTTTGAAATATGGACTTCTTTCTTTGATCCCGAATCTGGTACCAATCGTCCTTGGGTACGGTGCTTGGTCTCTGTTAGTAGGCGAAGCGGGATTTACTATTGCGATCGTGGGTTCCGTTACTTTGGGGATTGTGGTAGATGATTCGGTTCATTTTCTGACCAAGTTTAATTTGGCGAGACGAGAGAAGGGGTTTGGAGTGGATGAAGCGGTTCAGTATGCGTTTGAGAATGTCGGGGGTGCCTTAGTTGTGACTAGTGTTATTCTGGTGATTGGCTTTGCCGTACTGATGTTGTCAGAATTTAAGATGAATTATATTTTGGGTGCACTTTCTGCCCTGACGATTGCCCTGGCTCTTTTGATTGACTTTACCCTGCTTCCCGCTGTTTTAAGCTTTAGCGGGGGTAAAAGAACAATTTCGAACAAACAATCAAATTCGAACAGGCAATGAAATTATTTCAGTCAAAAATTATCTTCGCCCTTTTGGTCATTTCTTTTTCATGCACCGAAGCTTTGTGTCAAGAGATAGTTCCAGAGAAGGAAAGAGGGCTATGGGTGGCCCGACAAATTGATCAGGAAGATGCTGGATTTGTGAATCAAGTCTCTAAGGCAACAATGACCCTACGGAATAAGCAGGGTCAGGAGTCAACTCGTAGCATGACTATTAAGTCTTTCGAAGTAGAAGGAGATGGCGACAAGTCACTCACTATTTTCAGCTCTCCCCGCGATGTGAAGGGAACCGCATTCCTGAGTTTCACTCACGCCCTTGAACCGGATGATCAATGGCTCTTTCTTCCTGCTTTGAAACGGGTGAAACGAATTTCATCCAACAATAAATCAGGTCCCTTTATGGGAAGTGAATTTGCCTATGAGGACATTTCAAGTCAGGAGGTAGAAAAGTATACTTACCAATATATTCGAGCGGAAGAAGTTTTGGAAGCCAAGGGCCATGTGATTGAACGGGTACCAGTGGACCCGAAATCCGGATATACCAAGCAGATCGTCTGGGTGGATGGTGAAACTTGGCGAATTGGGAAAATTGAGTTTTATGATCGAAAGAGATCAAAGCTGAAAACTCTCACATTTAGTGAATACAAGCAGTATTCCAATAAAAAATGGCGGGCTTCCCGAATGGAAATGGAAAATCACCAAACTGGAAAAAGTACTGAATTGATATGGACTGACATTAAATTTGGACTGGATCTCACCGAAAGAGATTTCGATCAGAATGCCCTGAAGCGGGCACGATGAAACTTTTTTTAAAAAGAATACTCTGGATTCTTGGAATCGTATACAATTCAAGTATGGCCGCTCGACTGCCCGGTGAATTTTCAGGCGAGTTCATTATTGAAAATCGAGGTTATTTAAAATCGGGTCAATATGGAAATAGCGGAAGGCATGACCTTTCTTTCTCTCTTCAGCCGGAATTTACTGTTGCGTGGGATCAGGATCGTAAAGTGATTGCATTTGAGCCATTTGGTCGAATAAGCAGTCTTGACAACGAGCGTAGTCATGTTGACATTCGAGAACTCAGTTTTGTGGGTAGCTGGGACTTATTTGAGGTAAGAGTTGGAATTAGCAAGGTTTTTTGGGGTGTGGCAGAAAGCCAGCATCTGGTAGATGTTATCAATCAGACTGACTTGGTGGAGAGTCCTGACGGGGAGGATAAGTTGGGTCAGCCGATGATCAATATTGCTTATGTAAATGATTTTGGAAACTTCGAAATCTTTTTACTTCCTTATTTTAGGGAACGAACTTTTTCAGGGACTGACGGGCGCTTTCGGGGAGAACTGGTCGTGGATACGGATAAGACAGTTTATCTTAGCTCAGATAAACAGAGTCATATTGATGGAGCGTTTCGATGGTCACACTACATGGGCGAAATGGATTGGGCCATTTCTTATTTTGAAGGAACCGACCGGGTACCTGAATTGAAAGCTAAAACCGATGGAACAGGACTGGAGCCTATTTATGGGCAAGCCAAACAAGTCAGTCTGGAAATGCAGTATATTGTGGGTGATTGGTTGCTCAAAGCAGAGTTCCTGTCTAAGGATACTGAATTATACGGAGCTTATTGGGCTTCAGTTACTGGCTTCGAATATACTTTTGCGAATTGCTATAAGGGGATGGATTTGGGAATTCTGTATGAATACCTATACGATGATCGAGAATCATTTGCCCGGAGTGGACTTGACAAGGCTTCCTTTGGTGGAGTCCGGTTGGCTTTGAATGACGAGAAGGGGTTTGTATTTTTGATTGGCAGTATCTTTGATCATCAAAGCGGGCATTTATGTAATACCTTTCTTGAGTCATCAAGGCGAATTAATGAAAATTGGAAGTGGGCTTTAGAGGGAATTTTTTTCGAGCACCCCAAATCTGCAAGTTTCCTAGAACAGGTGAAGCGAGACAGTTATCTTCAGGCAAGCTTGTCTTTCTTTTGGTAAGTAAACTTTTTTTAATGTCTATTGATCAATCCAAGTAAATTAAATTCTTTTTGAAATCGAAATTATGGAAGTTTTTCCTTTCGATATCGATTTTACTTGGAAAAACTAGAGGACTGATTTCAATCAAGCAGTTATCCAAAATTTTACAGCCTGCATTTTCCAACCAACGCCTTGCTCTTTTTATCTGATCCGATTGAGAACTTTCCAATGAATCCACTCCTGTCTTATTCTTTACCGGAGAAAATTCCTCAAGGCGATCTGCCTCTAGTATAAGAGGATTTTGGGCAAGGGGTAATGCGTCAAAGACAAAGGTTTCGAACTTAACGGCATTGGGTTCCGTGGGAGTAATCAGCTTTCCGTTTTCGTTGATGTGAGGGACTTTTTTTTCAGCCCGATGATAGGGGAGTTTTCTTTCTCCACTGGCAAACTGTTCGATAAAGTCACGACGTAAAATATGAATCGCAGGACTGCCCGCCCGATATTTTATTCTACCATCCGCTTCCTTTTCGAGTGCCTTCTCCTCGGGGAGGTCTGAATATTCGATAATGCTAATTCTGTCGCCGGTCGAAACGAAATTCCCCAATTTTTCAAAGGGTCCAGTTTTGGTAAGTGATCGGCTCGACATGTCTGATTTTTGAAGATCATGCAGTCCAATGAAGAGTGGGTTAATGGTACTGACCAATGGATTGTCGACTTGAAAATAAGATACATGCTCCACCCCACGACTAGCCATATCCGCAACCGAACCTGATTCAATCAAGGCTTTGAGAGAACCGCCATGCCCATTAGGAGATAAAGCAAGGCTATCTTTCGATGCAAGAAGCAGGTTCCCCTTAAAATCAGTTGCCGGCATAACACCTTGGGCAAAGAATTTGAGGTTATCCCTTCCAAGTCCGTAGAAATCATTATCTTTGAAATGAATGGTTGTGGCTTCAAGGTTTAAAGGACTGCACATGATGTACCAAGGGATCGTCACATTATATTTCCGCGATATTCCAAGGATTTGCTCGGCGAACATTTGAAAGAGAGGTTTCGCTTTGATTGGGCTTACCGGGAGGGTACCTTTGGGTCCATTATATCCTAATCGGGTCCCTTGTCCACCGGCCACCGTGAATGCCGAAGTTTTTGCCTCTCGGATAAGATTTTCTCCATGTTTATAGGCTTTTTCATAGAGAGTTTTTTGCACGGGATTTTCAGGAATAATTGGGAAATAGGAGGCGGGTCCATATTCATCGGATAATCCGCTCTCTTCTTTTTTAAAAATACATTCAACCAAGGCTGTCTCGAGCTCATCCCAGTCAAGTGATTGAATTTGCCTTAAAAGCCCGTCACTATTTGCAGACAGACGATTCATTCGAATTTTATTTTGTTCGATAATATCCATAACTATTAAATAACTATAGATTTTCTCTCATTCGGTGGCAACTGGAACAGGTAAGGATCAGAAAACTTTACGGAAATCAAAGAAGGTCTGATCTAGCTTAATGACTTGGATAAAAGTTCGAGTTGAGGATTTCCTTTGTGTGCTACGGTAAAGGGCCGCACTGTGGGGCTATAGAGAACATAATCAACGGGGATACCGAGTGCATAAGCAATGGTCGCGTTAAAATCAGGAATTGTCATAGAACCTTCCAAAACCTCTTCAGCCCCTTCAGATGTTTTACCATGAACATATCCACCTTTGAAACCACCTCCGGCGAGCACACTTGTGAATGCTTGTGGATAATGATCCCGGCCTACATTTTGGTTGATTTGAGGAGTCCTTCCAAATTCCGTGGTTAAGACAACAACCGTATCATTCAGTTTACCGATACCTGCTAAGTCATCCAGCAAAGCAGAAACTGCCTGATCCATAGTATGACAAAGTTCAGGAAGGGAGGTGAAGTTATTTTGATGCGTGTCCCAACCACCGAAACTAACCTCAACAGTACGAACATTTCGCTCTATCAGACGTTTTGCAAGCAAGCAACCCTGTCCAAATGGTTCAGTGCCATAGCGTTGTTGGGTTTTGGCATCTTCTTTATGGATATTGAAAGCACCCAGATCTGGACTATCCATCAAACGTACTGCATCAGCGTACATATGACCGTAGGCTCGGATTGGTTTCGAATGGTACCGTTTAAGGAATTCTGCATCGATATCATTAGCCAGATTAAGTCTCCTATCAAAACGAGTTTTTTCAACCAGGGATTTCGCATATTTTAGTCCGGATTTAGGTTCGTTTATTGCCAGTGGCTCAAATTCAGGTTCAAAAAAACCACCGCTACCGTGAAACCGACTTTCTCGCCCGATAAATACAGAACCAGGAAGGGTGGGGTTGATTTTCCCTTTTAGTTTATGATACCACGAACCAATTCCGGGATGTCGAATAGTGGCCCGTTGTTGGTAACTGGTGTGCATAAAATAATTTCCCTTTTCGTGATCGCCTGCAGTCGAGGTGAGTGAGTTCACAATACATAACTTGTCTGCATGCTTAGCCAAGTTGGGAAGATGGCTTGATACATGGATGCCGTCGACATTTGTATGTATGGGTTTGGTCGAGCCTTGGTTTTCATGACCTGTTTTGAGGTCAAAGGTATCGATGTGACTCATTCCTCCTTCCATGTATAAGTAAATAAGTTGTTTGGCAGGATCAGCGAGTTGAGGAATTGCACTTTCCCCCCCTCCAGCTCCGAAGCTATTGCTCGCGGTCACACCGAGAAAGCTTCCGGCAGCAAGTTCAAGAAAACGGCGACGATTAAAATCAGATTTTATCATTGTATAAATGTAAATTGGCGTGAATTAAGAAGAGCCCAAACGAGGTCTTCGATGGTTTCCTCCCCATGGATTTCATAGTCAGAAAGAATTCGTTCCATTTCAAGACTGTTTGGTTTTCGGGTAAGCATGGATCGGTAAATAAGATCGATTTTATCTTCCGGTTTTTGTAGGGCAGCTAAGAGTCCACCAAGAAATGCATTCGAGTTTTGAATGGCAATACTTAGAGGGCTGTTGAGTAAATATAAAGCCTGCGGAACGGATGCATGGGAAGAAGAGTTGTCAATAACTTCCCGGTCTGACTGTCCAAAGTCCCGTAAAAAATGGCCTCTTTTAGCAGGCGATTCCAGTTCAACCGCTCGAGCCATTTGTCGGACCACATCTCGAAAATGACGGAGGGATAACCGCTCCCTGTCTTCCCAGCGCCTACGTTCGTTTGGATCCAGATTACCAGGTGCTTTTCGAGGCCTTGCCTGAGATATTCGATCATTTGTTTCCATCGTAATTGCATTCATGGAAATACCCATGGTTAAACTTCCCATCATCATCGCAGGGCTTGCTTGGTTATCGTTGAGGTCAACAAAAACTAAATCGCGATTCTTTGTTTCCATTGCACGGACTTTTTCTTTGAGTTCATCTGTTAGTTTTTTGGCGAGTTCATGGTTAGATTCTGCATATGCGGAAGAGATTCTTTTCTCATATTCAACTTGTTCGGCACGCATATTCCTTCGCTGTGCACCCGCTTGCCTAATTCTAGGCAAGACTTCTTCTATAGGTCTTCCCTCAAGACTTTGGTATATAGCCTTGGTCCGGGCAATTCGTTCCTGTGTGCGTTTCCTATTAGGGGCATAGGAGTCCACATTAGGGAGAATGAGCGTGGTAATGGAATCCCAAATCTGTTCTGCACTCATTCGCTTTAAAAGAGGTCCAGCGAAATGAAATTTCATTCCTGGAGAATGATCTTCTAAGTGCATTTCCCTTCGGAAAAGCTCAGTATGAAAAAGAACATTTTGAAAAGAGCGGATGTCGTAGTCAAGTTCTTGCATTAAATTTTCAAGAAAACTGAGCAATTCAGGTTGGCTGATCTCGGTACGATCCGTCAGGTTATCCACAGGTTCAAAAATACCATGGCCAAAAGTTCGTTTCCAAAGTCGGTTCACAATAACTCGAGTGAATCGAGGATTTTCAGGAG
>CACHJU010000049.1 GCA_902580225.1 uncultured Verrucomicrobiota bacterium | reverse complement strand
ACCGCATCTTTTGTCGATGTGAATACTCCGGGACAGTACAAAGTCATTTACACAATAAGAGATCCCAAAACCGGAAAAGTACTTGATTCAGTTGATCGCTTTGTAAATGTTAACGCTGGAGGTATTTTTGGAAATGCTAATGTCGTGTATAACGATCGTCTCGATGGCGTTGTTCTTGAAGATGATAAAATTACTGCTGTCATCGGTGATGATGACGATGAGATAGTTTATGTGGACAATGATGATCGCCATGTAAGATTGAACAGAGATGATCGCGGCGGTGCATTTGGAGGTAATGGAGGAAATGGGAGAGTTCGTGCTGGACATGGTCGTGTTGTGGAAGACGATTATGTTGATGTAGGTTTGTTAGACCGAAGACTAGCCTCTCTCGATGATGATGAATTGGTCATTGTTGAAGATGACGATGATGACTTGGTTGCTCGCTTGGATCGTAGAGATATAGGATTGGGCCGAGGAGGAAATGATCGTGTAGATGTTGGTAATTTTGTACCGGACGCCCGTCGAGGAGATTTTGATGATGAAGAGTTAGGTGCAGTCGGAAATTTTGATAAAGATGGAGCTGGTTTTGGAAAAGGAACAATGCCCGGAATCGGAAAAGGTTCTGAGGTATACGCTTATAATTTTCCATCACAGGGCGTTGGAGCGGGAATTGGCAGCCCTGCAGTAGGTGCTGCTGCTGGTTTTGCTGGCTTAGGTGCTGGTATCGGACAGGCCGTTATGGATGGGCAAGCCGTACCTGCTCTTGGAGGTATTGGAACATACGCACCGTCTGCACCTGCTCAGCCAGAAGGACCAGACACAGATCAGGATGGCATTAGTGATGCAATGGAAGCTTCATTCCGGACAAATCCTCAATCTAATGATACCGACAAAGATGGAGTGAGCGATGCGGATGAAGTTAAGGGAATGTCAAATCCCCGTGATCCTCGAAGTAAACCCGGTATGCCAGCTCCTGGTCCTGATAATGACCAGGATGGGGTTCCCGAATCTTTGGAAGCTCTTTATGGCTTGAATCCTTCCAACTCTGACACCGATGGGGATGGATTTAGCGATGGTGAAGAAATTTCAGCCATGACAAGTCCGACAAACCCAGCGAGTAATCCTGGGGAAATGGGTGGTCCGGCTCTTGCTGTTGCTCCCGGAGTGGCTGGAGGAGTCGCTGGATTAGTTGGTGGAGCTGGTGCGGGTGCTGCGGCTGGATTAGTTTCCGGACGAGTTGCCCATCCTCTTGGTTTGGGGGTAGGAGAACCTGGTCCTGGATATGGTCGAGGTGGTGACGGGCATGGACACGACGAATGGGATTACGATCACCTTCCCAAAGATGGAAATCTTTTCATTATGATGCATGTGGATGGCAGTGGTTCAATTCTTAGCACTAGAAAGGCATTAGAAGAGATGAAAGAAACTTTGCTCAAAAATGCTTTACTGCCTTATTACAAAAACGACGAAGATCTTTACAATCGCCGGGTGCTTGTCGTGGACGGTGAAGGAGAACGTACCCTCAAATTTTTTGCTGATGCGGCTAAGAAGGAAAATGTACTGGCTCTTGTCTTCCAAGATGAAGCACAACCTGCCTATCATTTACCTAACTTTAATCGCAAACCTGAAGATCACTACATGGATGATCTTGAAGATCTTCAAAAAGGACTTAATGGTTATGGCGGACTTTACCGTGGAATCATGTTTCAGGTCGACCGTGGCAAAACATTTGCCAAGTCATTCAAGGAATTTGTACAGAATGCTTGGCGTGGAGATGGTTATCTTTCTGGTGCGGGAAATAACCTGAAACCCTATTACTGGCAGGAAAACAGTGATAATATTCGTAACCGTGATGGTATTGTATTTAGTGACGAATATCATGTGAACTCTGAAGGTGATCCAGCTTATTACATGAACTTGATTATGGAAGCTTCCCGCAAAATAGGTTTGGATCTTGGAAGATATGGCGGAGGTCAGGAAGATGGTCGTTACAACGCAAAGTTCAGCAATGTCTCACAAAACGCTCCTTCTCTTAATGAAATGTGTCCCGTCAAACCAGATCGTAAAGCGAATCCTTCAATAACCGCTAAGAATTCCAGAGGTGAAACCGTTGCTTTTTGTTGCAAAGGTTGTAAAAATAAATTTGCGACAGCTGATTGATTATAGCAACCAAATAACTCCTCCTTTTCTTGTCATGAAAAGGGAGCAGATGTTCTATTACGCATAGAGCATGGTATGAAAACAAAGACCGCTCTCTCATTAGTTCTATGTTCCACTTTTGGATTGGCTGTCGTAGGTAATCTTTTTGTTGGTAATCTACTTTTAGCAGCCAGTCTTGTGGCGGCTGTCCTTGGTGTTGGAATTCTTTCCCATTTAGCATTTTTTGAGGAGAAGAAAAATAAACCACATGGAGCTGGACCGGTCGCATGGATCAACTTGGTAATGTCTTACGGGTGTCTTCTGCTTAGTTTGGGTTCATTTTTGTTCTTATTAATAAGCCCTTCTAATCCTCGTGAGTCGACGATTGCAAAAGCCGGACAATCAGCTGGTCAGGAAACAGAAGGCTCTCTTATACCTGTAAGTAATATGACCGAAATCGCTTCCGGAGGGGAACGGGCAAGGCTGGGTAATAGTGGAAGAGGTGATGGCTTGGATGCGATGGGTGGAGCAAATGCGGATAATCAGAACGCAATGCGTGAAGCTCAGGTTTTAAATCCCGAAATTGCAGGTGCCGAACTAGGTTTGTCCGATAAAACCAAAGTTTCTGCTCAGAATATTCAGGAGATAATCGACCCTAGTGAATTTGACCAAGGTAATGCAGACGCTCAGGATCTACTTTTATCCCGCATCGGTCAAGACGATGAAAACAAGGATATCGGAGACCCAAATGCATTGGTCTTTGAGGAAAATGAAGATAATGCCCTTGCTTTTGATCCAACTATTTTTCGAGGGGAAGAAGATCCAAATGATATTCTCTCCAAGGCCAAGGGTGATAAAATATCCAATTTAAAAGCGGCGATTAACTCTCTAGGTGTTTCCGTTCCTAAATCAATGAGTGGACGATGTGATAAACTTGGTCGTCTGGCTAGACTAGCCAGAGGTGGAGTGAGAAATCCGGAACGGGTTGAAAATGCTGTTGTTAAAGCTCTAAATTGGTTAAATCAGGATCAAAATCCAGATGGATCATGGGGTAAAAATTCCAAGGGAGCCATGACTGGTTTTGCTCTTTTATGTTACTTAGGCCATTGTGAATTGACCGATTCTCCGGATTATGGAGAGGCAGTCGCCAAGGGAATAAAATATCTGGTTGAACTTGGGGATGAAAAAGATGGTTGGCTTTATATCACCAATCATAAACACGGGTCTGCCTATGCTCATGGAATTGCCAGTTACGCCTTGGCTGAAGCATATGGAATGACCGAGAAAGCTTTTATTCTTCCTGTTCTTCAAAAAGCGATTCGACGTATAATTGCGGGGCAAAAAGAGGATGGTGGTTGGGTTTATATGGTGGAACGACCTGGTGAAGATAATCTTCGTTTTGTGGATTTTGGAAACAATGGAGCAAGCGACACATCGGTAAGTGGTTGGCAATTTCAGGCATTAAAAGCTGCATACAACACCGGGGCAGTTTTTCCTGAAATTGAGCAGGCATTGGAAGAGTCGATTAAAAATTTTTATCGAGTTTATTCATCTGAAAATGGAGGTTTTGGTTACCGAAATAAATCTGATGCCAAAAAAGCTAATCATAAGTTAACCGGTGTGGGTTCTTTGGGATTACAATCGTGGAAATTTGGGCACCCTTCACAGGAGGAAAGGAGAGAAACTTTAAAAAAAGCGATGCAACATATTTTAAAAAATAACTTATCGATGGATTATCAAAGTGGAGATGCAAATTTGTATTCATGGTATTATGATGCCCAAGCATTATTTAATTACGGAGGGGCTTTCTGGACCGCGTGGAACCGAAAAATGGAACCTATGCTTTTAAATTCGCAACTAGCAGATGGTAGTTGGCCTAAGGAGGGTGGTGGAAAAACTTCAAGCCAAGGTGGTAAGGACGCTGAAGTATATCGTACTACACTTTGCACTTTAATGCTCGAAGTCTATTATCGTTACGTTTATTGAAAAGTTTAAACTTAATGCATATTGTAAATTTCGGTTAGTGAAGCTCTTTTATTTAAATTTGCTTATTTTGTCTATTCCTTTGCTAGGTGAAGGATTAATGATCAAAAAATCTGGAAATTTATATGGTATTCTTTCATCCAAGGGTGAAGCTTGGATAGAAGTAATTGAAGATGATGGTTTGGTGGATCGCTACTTGGCACCATGGCAGGGTGAATCACCGAGTCGTGGAGGTGGATTTCATCTAAAAACCCTTGATAAATTTAAAGATTTGGTAGTTGGAAACCGAGTTCATTTGAACTGGTTTTGGGATGGTCACTTACGGGTGTATAAGATTAACCAGATTAAACCGTTCAAGAAGTCGGGAGTTTTTAAGGGTATTCTGATTAACAAGGGGGATAAATGGATCGATGTGGAAAATGAGGAAAATTTAACTCCTTGGCGTTTTTATGCGAGATGGAAGGGTGGATTGCCAGAGGATGGAGGTGAATACCATCCAAAGACATTAGAATTTTTTGATAACTTTGAAATCAATGATCCGGTGCGTTTTTTTTGGAGTTACGATTATCGTCCTAGAATTGATCGTTTTATTCTGCAGGAAGAAGATGATGTTTTTGTTCCATTTTACGAGGGTAAATCAATTTCTGACTCGCCCTCCATTCCCCAACCTGCAGCACCTACGATGAATCCCTTTGACCAGTTACCTAAAACGAATCCTTTTGATCAAGTTGCCCCGATAACTTCGCCGTTTGATCAATTACCTGCCTCAAATCCCTTCGATCAGGTTGCGGAACCGGGTAATCCTTTTGAAGAAGTAAGCCCTGCTTCGGTTAACCCATTTGATTCGGCATCTCCTATAGAAAGTAATCCATTTGACAACATAGACGAACCTGCAAAGCCAGCAGAGAATCCTAAAGAAGCAAACCCTTTTGAAGATATTCCTCTTCCTGGAAACCCTTTTGACGCGATTCCAAAGGAGTAAATCTAAACTATCGAAGAAAGGGAGTGGAAATGGAAAGACCGGGTTCGCCTTTAATAGTAATTCTTGAACCATTGGATAGTAGCCATCTAGCTTCCAGGGTAGTTCCTTCAATCCACCTTCTTTTCAGCTTTGTTCGTTTACGATCAATTCTTTCGTCTAAAGGAATAATTTCACTTGATTGGTTACTTGACCAAAGAATATCAATAATCGCTCCATTTCTATCTAAACCCACAATTTCAACCGAAGCTCCTTCCCGGTCAAATTTAGACAAAAGTTCAGGATCTAAAGTTGTATCAATTGCTAGAAGGGTCTCATTGGCTAGGCTTCTGGCGTCAAATACAAAAGACTCGTAAGTTGGGCTAAACTTATCTTTTAAAAGAAAACCATCCATATTTCTTATGGCAATTTCCTGAATGTGAGAAGACCATATGGGCATAATTTCATTACCCCTTTCATCAATGGCATAGACAAGAGCTGGGGCGTTGTTAGGATTTCGATAAGAAGGGATTTCAAGAATTTCCTTTGCAGCTTCATCAATCGCTCTAGAAAATCCATCCGAACTTGCTGGATGAATGGTTTCCAATCTCGTCTTGTCTGGCATGTTGACCACTAAAGCATGAGTTTGAGGATAATAACTGTATTGTTCTTCACAAAGCATGCCATCCGAGTCAAAGCAACCTTCCTCTCTCAGAAGTTCGTCCATAGTTAAATTTTTTCCTTTAGGATGATAATAGGATCGATATGAACCAACTGGTTTTCCATCTACAAAAGTTGCATCCAAACGGAGATGATCGACCACTTTTAATTCTCCGGGATCCATTCCTTCCTCATTGAGTTTTTCTTCGTAACGAATTACATCACTAGGAGAACTCGGATAATAGAGTTTGAAAGCTCCTTCAAGTTCTCCATCTAGATATTCTTTCTCATAAACAAGTTCTCCCGTTTTACCATAGGCGGTAAATAAACCGTTTCTTTTACCTTTCTTGTAGGAACCTTTAAGAAGAGACAAACCATTATCTTGCCAAAAAGTAAAATTTCCATCCTTTAAACCATTTACAAAGCCGATTTTAAAATGGTCATAACCATTATCGTGATAATCAACGATATAAGCCCGATTATATTTACCAAAAGGCTCTTCTTTTCCTAATTGATATAAAATTTCGGTTCCATTTTCATCTTTTCTATACTCGACATCATCTGGATGAAGTTCTTCATCTGAACACGCAAACAAAAAGAGACTCGTTGCCAAGCAAGCAAACAAAAGAATTTTTTTACCGAAAAAATTGATAGGATTTTCCATAAAAGTATACAATAGTGAATGAACAATATTTTTCGCAATGGAAAACTTATTGAATCCGTGCTCTGACTTGCTCGGCAATTTCTAGGACATCGCTTGCCGGTAAAGTCACAATTTCGGAGGGTCTCCCACGCACCATTTTATAAACCACTACCCCCAACCATTTTCCGTTTCGATCAAAGACCGGGGTTCCTGGGCTTGTATTTTCAATTACAAAGTATTTTCTAGGTTTTTCTATTACTGCGTTAACCCAGCCTTTGCGTAGCATGGATTGTCGATAGAGAGCTTGCCTTAATTTCCCAATAGAGACCACTTCATCCAAAACAGTGGGAATATTTTCTTCATCTGAGCTGGGAACTTTTGAAAAAACAACATCTCTATATTCATCTTTTCTTTCTTTGATTGGTAAAACATAGGCAAGATCCAAATCTACATCTTTTAAGAGTAGTTTTGCTGGAACTTCAGTTCCGTCCTGCATCAACAGCATAACTTCTGAGTAATTTACATTGACTGAAGCACCGGGGGATCGAATACGAGAAAGAATATTGGCAGTCGGATCAACCTTGTTAAGAGATAAAACAGTTAGTCCATCATCCGCAATGATAGTTCCAAGTGCTTCCAGTTTTTGTTCCTGAGGTGGTAGGCTTCTCCCTCCGGCACTAATCTCCAATTTTACGGTTACCGATACCCAGGTTACACAATTAGCATTCTCAATTAACAGATTTCTCCAACCCGATTCCGGCTTTTTGGCCATAGCTTCAAAAAAAGCTACAGCGGCAAATGCAAAGTAAAGGAAGGGAAGATTTTTCATAATACTTTTTTGCTTGTTTCCTTAAGTGTTGTCCCAATCGGGTTCAAGTTCAAGAAACAAGGTATGAATTCCTCTTTTTACAAAAAAAACAATTCTTCTTCTCTTCTCTTTGATCCACTGATTCATGTCCTTTTCAAAAAGTGTAACCTTACTCATACTCTTCCCGTTTATGGTAAGTACCAAGTCCCCCTGCCTAAGGCCGGCTAAGGAAGCCCATCCAGCTGGTTCTACATTTTCAACAACCAGTCCGAGCTCGTTTTGTTCAAGTCTTTTACTTACCCGATCACTAAAAGACAGTTCCCTCACAGTGAATTCAAAAACTTCCTCTTCATAATCGGGCAATTCATTGGAAGGATCAGGACGTCTTTCTAGTGTGACATTCAGGTCGAGATTTTCTTTATCTCTTAAACCGGAAAAGAGAACTAGTGAACCAGGTTTATATTCCTTGATCATATTACCAAAAACTTCAGCGTCTTCGGTTCGGTAAGCCTGAATGATCTGTCCATCAATTCGGAACAAGAGGTCACCAGCTTCAAGCCCAGCTTTCTTTGCTGGGGTTCTTGGGTAGACCTGGGCAATTCTCACTCCTCGAGTATTTTTGGGCAAGGTAAGAGCTTCGGTAAGCTCGCGAGTCAGAACTTGAGTGGAAACACCAAGCCATGCTTTCCATGCTTGAACCGGACGGTTTTCTTCAGCTTCCGGTCCAATTTTGATTACGGTTAAAAGCTTGGCCATATCTCTTTCAAATCCTACGAGTGTGGAGACTGGTTCCTTTTTGCCAAGAGTGATTTCTCGGGAAATTTGAAGCATATCCTCAATTCCTTTAATTCTTTTTCCATTGATTGAAGTGACCACATCGCCGCGCACCAGACCAGGCTTCGCACTATTAGAAGGGCCGCCCCGTCCAACTGAGTGAACTTGAGCTCCGTCTTTAGAAGATCGACGGGCTTCGAGAGACGACATTAATGTAAAGTTACGAATGGTGAGTCCCCAGCTTTTTAACTCTCTTTCTTTGGCAAACGCGGATTCACGGGGTGCCGTAGTTAAAATCCATGACATTTTTTTATTTTTTCGGAATCCGCTAATCTTAACTTTCTTACCTACTTCCATACTGTATGACAGCTGGTTGAATAGTGGAAGATCCTCGGCAATTCGAGCTATGACTTTTTGGCCTTGGTAAGTTTTAATAATATCACCGGGTTTCAATCCGGCATCATCAGCGGGAGAGTCACTTATGATTCCAGCAACTAAAAGACCTGCCTGATTAGGATCGAGAACGGGCTGGCATTCCAATCCTGTCCAACAACGAGCAATGAATCCCTTTTCTGCTAATTCTTTGGAAACAGTACGGGCTAAGTTGGATGGAATCGCCCCCCCTAAGCTACCGATTCCTACTTCGTTGATACCAATAATAAATCCTTTTTCGTCAACCAGTGGACCGCCGCTGTTTCCAGGGAAAATGATTGCATCATGACCCAACCACCTCACTAATTCCCCCACATTTTCTCCATCCAGTCGAAAAGAGTCTTTATTGGGAGAAATGAGTGCAACATTGGAAATGATTCCACGGGTAACGGATTGAGAAAGTCCAGCCGGACTTCCCATAGCAAAGCACACATCTCCAACTTCAACTTTATCCGAGTTGCCAAATGTAGCAATGGTCAGAGGTTTACTCTTTCGGGAACGATCCTTCATCCTTAATCGAAGAACTGCTAAATCGGTCATCGGATCAGCACCGAGTAAATCGGCCATTACCTCTTCACCATCATGGAGCCTACAGGTGATTCGCGTTGCCTTACCCGCAACATGATGGTTGGTCACAACTCTACCATCCTTAGATACAATTACACCACTTCCAGTGGCCCTAGATTTCATCATTCGTCCGCTTGATCCTTGTTCCGATACCACTTCAATACGCACGATTGCTGGGTACACATTTTCAACCGCCTCAGCAAGGGCTAAGGATGCGGATTTTGATGTGTCTGCAAGTAAACCAGCACATAAAAATGAGTACAAAAGCAAAATGTTTCGAAGTTTAGTAAGATTCATGAGATAGATTATAGCGTAGCCAAAAAGTTGTTTCGTTCGACTACAACCTCGACATTAGAAAGAGAATATCTATCCTTCAGTTCAGACCAAAGCAAGGAAACAAAAGGAAAAGATACATGAAAGATAGCACTAGTTCCCCTAATATTCTGTCTGAAAGGCAGCGGAAATTCCTTGGTTTTGTCGCTTGTTTTGCGGGTGCATTATTACTCGGATGTTTATTTACAGCGGTTATTTTGATACTTAATCGTGCCTTTGATCTTTTTGGCGGAGTTATCTGGTCGCTCGCTATATCTGGTATGCTTGCTATTTTACTTAGGCCGATCGTTTCTTTTTTTGAGGAGAAAGCAAAGCTTGGTCGTTTTGCTTCCATTTTATTGTTATATGCCTTGGTCATTTTAACTGCTGGTTCGACCACTTGGTTCCTGGGTGGCAAAGTGATTTATCAGACTAAAGAG
>CACHJU010000048.1 GCA_902580225.1 uncultured Verrucomicrobiota bacterium | reverse complement strand
GATAATTCTTTCAATATTTTCGCCCTCAATTGATCCAGACCATTCTCTAAAATTGCAGAGATCGGAAATAATTGAATTTCGGGGAATTTTTTTCGGGCAAGTTCTAGGTTTTGAGATGCGTTTTCTTCATCTATCTTGTTACCCACAAGCAAAAAAGGTTTTTGGGCAACCTTTGAGTCATAATCCTCTAATTCTTGTCGTAAATGAATAAAATCATCCCAAGGTTCACGTCCATCAACCGCAGACAAGTCGATTAAGAAGATGAGTAGGTTACAGCGTTCAATGTGCCGTAAAAACCGATGACCTAATCCACGATTTTCAGCAGCACCCTCGATTAAACCCGGAACATCGGCCATGCTTATTGTACGGTATTCTTCCGGATAATCAATCATACCGACTGTGGGAACCAGAGTGGTGAATGGATACGAGGCAATTTTTGGAGTCGCATTGGAAAGAGCATTTAAAAGAGTTGATTTTCCGGCGTTTGGGAAACCGACTAATCCAACATCCGCTATAGTCTTAAGTGTAAAAACATAATTTTCATCACAACCATCTTTTCCTTCGGTGGTTTGCCTGGGTGTTTGATTAACGGAAGATTTAAAGGTTGTATTTCCCCTACCCCCTTTGCCGCCTTCTAAAAGAAGAATTTTTTCTCCATGAGTTAAAAGTTCACAAACAATTTCTTCCTCACCATCGATCCTTATCTCGGTGCCCAAGGGAAGTTTCAAAAGGCAGGATTCGCCCCCTTTTCCATTCTGATCACTTCCACGACCTGGTTCTCCGTTTTTCGCTTTCCAATGTTTTTTAAAATGAAACGCCCGCAAATCGGAAATGTTTTCGTCTGCCAGCAAAAGCACATCACCACCTTTTCCCCCATTTCCGCCATTAGGCCCACCTTCCGGCATATATTTTTGACGAAGAAAGCTCATACAACCATCTCCGCCATCCCCTGCTTTTAAGTAAACCTTTGTTTCATCATAGAACATAACTTAAAGGAAGAACAAGTTACCTAGCAGAAATCCAAAGGTCAACGAGGGAAGCAAACTAGTTTGCTTCCCTCGTTGGAAAATTAAAATTAAATTAAAGCTTAGTAGCGGTAATGTTCAGGTTTGTAAGGACCTTCAACTGGTACGCTAATGTAATCAGCTTGTTCGCTGCTCAAAGTAGTGAGTTTTGCACCCAATTTATCTAAGTGTAAACGAGCAACTTCTTCGTCTAGCTCTTTGCTCAAACGGAAAACCCCAATTTCTCTATCTGGATTATTTCGGATGTCAATCTGTGCAATGGTTTGGTTGGTGAAACTACATGACATAACAAAACTTGGGTGTCCGGTGGCACAACCAAGATTGATTAAACGGCCTTCTGCGAGAAGATAAATGCTGCGACCGTCTGGAAATGTAAATCGACTAACTGGACCACCTGGTACCGAGTCTTCCTTAATTATTTCTTTTACAACACCATCCATTGCTTCGAGCTTTGCAACTTGAATTTCATTATCGAAATGACCGATATTGCATACGATTGCTTGATCTTTCATTTTGCTCATGTGCTCAGCAGTGATGATATCTTTATTGCCAGTTGTTGTTACAAAAATGTCAGCAGTTGCGAGTGCATTTTCAACGGTATTTACTTCAAAACCGGCCATACATGCCTGTAATGCACAAATCGGATCTATTTCAGAAACGATGACACGAGCTTTTTCATTAGCGAGTGAATCAGCAGAACCTTTTCCTACGTCGCCAAATCCGCAAACAATTGCTAATTTGCCTGAAATGAGGACATCGAGAGCACGTTTAATGCCATCCACTAAAGAATGACGGCAACCATAATTGTTATCAAACTTAGATTTGGTTACTGAGTCGTTGACATTGATGGCCTGAAATAAAAGTTGATTGTTTTCCTCCATTTGGATGAGACGATGAACCCCTGTGGTGGTTTCTTCCGACACACCAACGACAGCATCGGCGATAGATTGCCAACGATTTTGGTTTTGAGCGTAGAGACGCTTGAGCAATTCTTTAACCACACCCTCTTCTTCATTGTCAGAAGGAGAATTCACCCAATCACTGCCATTATCCAATTCAAGACCTTTATGGATAAGCATGGTTGCATCACCACCATCATCAACTATTTGATCAGGTCCAGATCCGTCAGGCCAAGTAATAGCTTTGAAAGTGCAATCCCAATAATCTTCTAGGGTTTCACCCTTCCAGGCAAAGACCGGAATACCGGCAGCAGCGATGGCAGCTGCTGCATGATCTTGTGTTGAGAAAATATTACATGAACACCAACGAACATCTGCACCAAGTTCAACCAATGTTTCGATAAGAACTGCTGTTTGGATAGTCATGTGTAAAGACCCCATAACTTTAACACCAGCAAGAGGCTTGGATGGGCCGTATTTTTCGCGTGTAGCCATTAATCCAGGCATTTCGTGTTCAGCTATAGATATTTCTTTGCGTCCGAACTCAGCAAGGGTAATATCAGCTACTTTGTAATCGAGGGTAGGTGTAATTGTTTCTGTCATTTGTGTCATGGGTTAATATAACGAATTAAAAAAGAAAAAAGATCAAAAAAGGTTTTTAATGAACCGCACTTTGCAATGCCTCTACTTTATTGGTTTGTTCCCAAGGTAAACTAGGTTTGCCAAAATGCCCATAGTGGGTTGTTTCTCTGTATATTGGACGAAGTAGGTTTAATTCACTAACAATATCAGCTGGCTTGAAAGAAAAGACTTCTAAAAGAGCCTTCTCGATACTTTCTTCAGGCACTTTTTCGGTACCAAAGCAATCAATAGTTATGCTGGTTGGTTGAGGATATCCAATTGCGTAAGCCGCTTGAATCTCGACCCGGTCAGCCAATTCTGCGGATACAATATTTTTAGCGACCCAACGGCACATGTAGGCAGCAGAACGATCCACTTTGCTCGGATCTTTACCGGAAAAAGCACCCCCGCCATGTCTTCCCCATCCGCCATATGTATCAACAATTATTTTTCTTCCTGTGAGACCGGAATCACCCTGTGGACCACCAATTACAAAACGTCCTGTTGGATTTATTAAATACTGAGTCTCAGCGGTTAAAAGCTCGGGTGGAAGAGATGGCTTGATTATTTCTTCAGTGATAAAACTACGGATTGTTTCATTATCAGCAGAAGCGGCATGCTGTGTTGATACCACCACATTTTCAATTCCAACCATTTGACCACCGTCATATTTAAGAGCAACCTGTGACTTACAGTCAGGTCGCAACCAACTTGCCGCTTCGCCGGCATGCCGAATTTCGGCCATTTTGCGCAAAATTCGATGTGCAAACATAACCGGAGCAGGCATCAACTCGTCTGTTTCATTACATGCGTATCCGAACATTATTCCCTGATCGCCCGCACCCTGTTCCGCTGTTGCTTTTCCATCCGCAGAAGCGGCATCCACTCCCTGTCCAATATCTCGTGACTGAGCTGTCAGCTGATTGGTAATGAAAACCTGATCTGCATGAAAAATATCATCATCATTAATGTAGCCAATTTTACGGATAGCATCACGCACCACCTGTTCGTAATCAAATTTTGAATTAGTGGTAATCTCCCCGGCAATCGTAACACAATTACTCTTAACCAAAGTTTCACAAGCTACTCGGCTTTGGGGATCCTGTTCAAGACATGCGTCCAAAACGCTGTCGGAAATAGAATCTGATACTTTGTCAGGATGTCCTTCTCCAACGGACTCGGAAGAAAATGTAAAGTTTTTAGACATTTCATAATATGATCAAAATACAGTAATGAAATCAAGTTTATTCATCAACATATCATGATATGTTGATGCGTTATTTCAATTATTGGAATCTTAGAATCAAATTTTTAAGGTATTTTCCATAGGTCGAGGAACCATGAGCATGGGCTGCCTGGCTGACTTCTTCTTTATTCATCCAATTTTTATAAAGAGCAATTTCCTCAAGGCAGGCTATCTTTAAACCCTGTCTTTTTTCTATCACACGTACGAAATCAGTAGCGGAAGCGAGATTATCATGGCTCCCAGTATCCAACCAGGCTGTTCCCCTCCCTAAAACTTCAACTGAAAGATTTCCCGCATCCAAATATACCTGATTCAAATCGGTGATTTCCAATTCTCCTCGCGAGGAAGGAGAAAGAGCTTTTGCATGGGAAGAAGCGTGTTCGTCATAAAAGTAAAGACCCGGAACTGCGTAATTGGAACGAGGGGCCTTTGGTTTTTCCTCCAAAGAAACCGCTATTCCGTTACCATCAAATTCAACTACTCCATAACTAGTGGGATCAGAAACATGGTATCCAAAAATAGTAGCCCCATGAATGTGTGCATCAGCATCAGCTAAGATTTGCTCGAGTTCATGGCCATAAAAAATGTTATCTCCCAAGATTAGGGTTGATGGAGAACCTGCAAGAAATTCTTCCCCAATTGTTAGGGCTTGTGCAAGTCCATCAGGACTTGATTGTTCCGCGTACTCAAATTGAACACCAAACCTCTCGCCCGTTCCTAATAACACTTTGAAAAAGGGCAGATCCCGAGGAGTGGATATTATCAAAATTTCACGTATTCCCGTAAGCATGAGAATGGAAATCGGATAATAAATCATGGGCTTATCATAAACAGGCATGATTTGCTTACTCACCGCCATCGTTAAAGGATATAATCGGGTACCTGACCCACCCGCCAAAACAATACCTTTTCGATTGCTCATTTTGCCCCCAATCTTTCTCTTTGGTATTTACCTGAAGTTACATTGTCACACCATTCGGAGTGGGTTAAGTACCAGTTAACAGTTTGAGCCATCCCCTCCTCAAAAGAGAAACGAGGCTCCCAACCTAGTTCTTTTTGAATCTTTGAAAAATTGATTGCATAGCGACGGTCATGTCCCGGACGATCCTTCACAAAAGTTTTTAGGTTTTGATGGGGTGCATTTTCAGGTCGGTCTTTATCCAAAGCTTCGCAAATAGTATCCACCACCTCTAAGTTAGTTTTTTCAGAGTCACCGCCGATACAATAGGTTTCACCTATCCTGCCTTTTTCTAAGACTGCTAAAATTCCTCGGCAATGATCCTCCACATGAAGCCAATCACGAATATTCGCACCGTCTCCATAAATCGGAAGATCTTTTCCTTCACATGCATTAAGAATCATGAGCGGTATTAATTTTTCAGGAAATTGAAAAGGCCCGTAATTATTAGAACAATTTGTAGTAAGAGTAGGAATTCCAAATGTATGATGATAAGATCTGACCAAGTGATCGGCACCCGCTTTCGATGCTGAATATGGACTGTTAGGTGAGTAGGAAGTCGTTTCAGAAAAAGCGAGATCGGTATTACTTAAACTACCATAAACCTCATCTGTTGAAACATGTAAAAAGCGAAATTTGCTTTTTGCTTCTTCATTAAGATTACTAAAAAATTTCTTCGCACATTCCAAAAGGCGAAGGGTACCAAGTACATTGGTCTCCACAAAAGGTTCAGGTGAGTCAATTGACCGGTCCACATGACTCTCTGCCGCAAAATTAATAATTGAAGTGGGCTGAAAATCAATAATTGTCTTACTTGCGATCTCTTTATTTCCAATATCCGCTTTGACGAATTGATATCTTGAATCTTCTTCAAAATCGGTAAGGTTTTCTGGATTGCCAGCATAGGTTTGCTTATCAATATTTAAAACGGCATCGCACAAATTTTCGTTTAAAATTAACCGGATAAAATTAGATCCGATAAAACCGAGACCACCGGTCACAATGATTTTATTCATACTGCTACTTGCACTTTCATTTTACGAAGAGAATCACGGACTGCCTCCTCAACTGACCTTAATGCAATTCCAGCCTTCTCGGATTTTTTAGTGTCCATTACACAATTAGAGCGAGGCGTAATGGCGGCTTTGGCCATAAAATCATCTTCATTCTCAAAAAACTGAAAATCCTTATCGGCAACACCCTCCTCTTTCATCCATTCAACCACCTGTCGGGTTGTAATTGACCCAACATTAGTGAGATTATAAATACCAGGCTCACATTTTTTCACAACTGAGTCCAAGCAGGATTTAATATATTCATCTAAATGAGAAATAGAATTCTCTGCTTCCAATAAATTTGAATAATTTAAGAGCTTTTGCAGATAATTCCTAGGATTTCTATCTTCATTGAAAGGTATCCTCAGTCTCCAAATGTAACAGTTTTCCGCATCCTTTAATATCTCTTCTCCCAATGCCTTAGTACCACTGTAAAAACTGCAGGGACCTTGACGAAAAGAAAAATTTGGTTCTTCGTTCTCACCCCACCCAGTTCCATCTTTATTTCTTCCCGAATAAATACAACCACTAGATACATGACCCCAAGGAATGTTCGCTTCTTCACAAGCAATCCGAATTCGACCTGGTAAAATTGCATTTCCAAACAAACATTCTGCTTTGTCTGACTCGCAAGCATCTACATTTGGTTTTCCAGTGTATCCTGCAGCGTTTATCAAAAACCTTGGTTTTACATCATTCAAAAGCGATCGTAATTCATCTAGATTAGTATAATCAATTTCAGATCGTGATAAACCACGCACAGTTTCTCCTGTATTTCTAATGTGTTTTAAAAAGTGAGAACCAAGGTACCCTGTCGAACCGAGAATTAAATACATACCCCACAATCATTTCAAAATTTGTTGAAAGAACAACGATCAAATTTATTAAAGATAGAAAAGAAAAGTAATTTCATAGACCTTAATCTTTAATTTAAAAAACTGATCTTCAACATTTGCGCCAAATATGTGACAAATGTGTAAGTTTACTGGTCATAATAAATGATTTCTCTTGTTGGTAGTCGGCAATCTATAAGAATTTAGTGATTCAATTTCTCTATTACTTGTCTAATCATGAAATCGTTAATCACTTCCAAAAATTTAGCTGGTGCTTTGTTACTTTTGCTCATGAATCCAATTCTTTGGGGTCAAAGTAACACTACGGAAATATTTGAAACTAAATCGCTGTTCAAAGAGTGGATCTCAACAGAAAAGATTGAATCAAAGGAATCTTCTGACTGGGATATTGAAAAAGAATCACTCTCCGATCTTACTGAGCTTCTTGTAGAGGAATTAGCCACGATCGAAGCAAAACTTTCAGAAATTGAAAAACTAAATAATGATGGAGAGAACGAGAGAATCAAACTTAATGATCAAAACGAACTTTATAAAGATGCTATATCACCTCTCAGAAAAGAAATATCCAAATTAGAAGCCGAAATCATTGAGATTTCTTCATCCTTACCTGATCCCTTAAAAGATGATCTAGCATCTTTTATTAATCGCATTTCAAATATAAAAGACAAAGAAAACTATTCAAGTAGTCAAAGATTACAGGCAATTGTTGGTGCTCTTGTTAAGATTGACAAATTTAACAATTCTATCGTGTTGGATGAAAAATTACTCTCCTACGAGTCTGGTAAAAAGAAAGTTTTGGTCTTGTATTTTGGACTTGGTATTGCCTATTACTCCGATGAAAATGGAGAAAACTCAGGTTATTTGCTTCCAGATTCAAAGGGATGGAAAAAATTCCCTAAAGAGGGTCTTGGAAAAAGTATTTTGGAAACGATTTCTTATTATCAAAAAACTGCTCAGAAACAGGCAACTTTTGTAAACCTTCCCTTCCGTACAAAATAATCAGATGAAAATTTCTAATAAGAATACCCTTCAAACTTTACTGGCGAGTTTTGCATTATTCTCATGCAATTTATATTCTCAGGATTTTAAAGACGCTAAAGATAATCTCCTTAAAAAAAATCAGATTTCTCTGGAAAAGCTTAAAGAGACTAGAAAGAGAATTCAAAATGAAAAAATTCCTCTAGCATCTAATCTCAGTGCCCTTGAGAGAAAAGTTTCCGAAAAAAGAAGAGCACTTGATCGCTTAATCAGGCTACGTGACAACAAATCAGTTGGTTTAAACTCTCTTAAAAAAGAAGTTGAGGGAAGGAAAACCGAACTACAATTTATTGGTGCTCTTTCGAATGACTATCTCGCCAACTTTGAAGCACGTCTCCATTCATCAGAGATCGACCAACATCAAGATAAGTTATCCTCAATTAAGAATGTCTTGGATGGAGAAAGTAGTGACAAAGAAAAAATAGATGCCCGACTTGAACTCTTAAAATTATCCGTTAGCCGAACCAAAGATCTTATTGGTGGCGTACAATTCAATGGCCAAGCCTTGGATGAAAATGGCAAGGTTTGTGAAGGTACATTTTTATTATCCGGTCCGATATCCTATTTCAAAGAGAAAAATGGTCCACTTTCAGGCTTAACTCAAACGGGAAGAGACTTAAAACCAAGAATTTTTCCTCTGGATAATGAGAGAAATTCTGCCATTTCTGCATACTTTAATCTCGAAGCTGGTTCAGAAGGGATTCTTCCAATCGATTCAACATTGGGTGATGCAGTTAAAGTTGCCGCCGCCGAAGATACTATTACTGAGCACATCCAGAAAGGCGGAACCTGGGCATATCCAATTGTTATTGCAGCACTGATTGCTTTTCTTATTTCACTTATGAAATATCTTCAACTAAGCAAAATAACAAAGCCACGGAATTCTGCTGTAAACGAAGTTTTAAATTTCATTAAGAGCGGAGAGGAAGAATCAGCTCTGAAAAGAACTAAAAGTATGTCAGATCCTTTTTGTAAAATGTTTTCAGCTGGAATCCATTGTAGTAAAGAGGGAAAGAAAATGGTCGATGAAGCCATGTACGAAGAACTCCTTGCGACACAACCTAAACTTGAAAGTTATCTTCCCGTTATCCAAGTAACAGCTGCAACCGCTCCCTTGATGGGACTGCTGGGAACCGTAACCGGTATGATTAAAACCTTTAAGCAAATTACTCTTTTTGGAACAGGAGATGCCAAGAGTCTATCCGAAGGAATCTCTGAGGCATTAATTACCACGGAGCTCGGTTTAATAGCAGCGATTCCATCCCTGGTTTTGTATGCGATCTTATCAAGAAAATCAAAGGCCATATTAGCGGAAATGGAAAGACTATCATCATTATTCCTTAATGGCATGTCTAAGAAAAAAGAACATTTAGATAAAACTGAATCCAATGACGGCGATCTCCCCGAGTCAAATTTGTCTCCTAATCCAGCATAATAAATCTGTCTTTTAACGACTCAAAATGAACTCATTTTTCTTATGGTTCCAGGAAGAAGTCTGGGGGCTATGGGTGCAGGGGGGAGGACTTATGTTTGTGCTCCTGCTTATTGCAATGATTCTATATTATGCAACTTTGGATACATATTGGTTCCTTAAAACTAAAACAATGTTCAAGGACACAACCAAAGCCTCTTTGATTAATTGGTTATCCAATCCTAGTGAAGCTGATGAGCAAACCTCTAAAATGATTTCCTATGTTTCGGAGGGAAAAGAAACTCTTGGTGAAGCAAGACGGCGCTTTGATGAAATACGTGCCTGTTTCTTACCCTTAATCGATCGAAGGATCACGTTTTTAAGTTTGCTCGTTAGTACTGCACCACTTGCCGGGTTATTAGGAACAGTGATGGGCATGCTTACTACCTTCAAGGGGCTTTCAACAAGCTCTAGTGGTAAAACTATTGATTTTGTTGCCGGTGGCATTTCTGAAGCACTTATAACAACTCAGACCGGTCTAATTATAGCCATTCCTGCATATATTATGATTAACCGTATTGTCTCACAAAGAGACCAACTGGAACTTTTTTTTACCACTCTTGAAAGCCTGACCATGCAAAATTACAAGGGTATTTTGGAAACTGATGAGGAAGAGGAAGTTATTTTATGAGCCGAGCAAGAAGAAGTTTTTCAACAGGAGATAAAGCTGAGGAAATCAACATTTCCCCTTTGATTGATATGGTTTTTATTTTGCTAATCTTTTTTATTGTAACCACTGTATTTGTTGAAGAAACAGGCGTAGATGTTGATAAACCACAGGCCGCAGCTTCAAGTATGCTGGAAAAGAATAGCGTACTGATTGCCATAACTGGAGAGGGAAAAGTGGTCTATGGTGGAAGAGAAGTCGGCGTGAGCGGGGTACGTGCGATCGTTCGGCGATTAAACGAAGGGAAAGGTGCAGATGATTCTCTACCAGTAATTGTACAAGCGGATAAAACTGTATCGACTGATCTTCTTGTACGCGTGATTGACGAAGCAAAATTGGGCGGTGCACAAACAGTCAGTATTGCAACTGAATCCTAGGTAACACAAATATATCTGTGGCCAAAGGACAATATCAACCTCCAAAATTTGGTTCTAATCCCATTTTATTAGGATTAGGGGCACTTGCTATTGCTTTCGCCATAGGAATTCTTTTGCCATTAACTCAATTGCTCAACCCTGGTGACGGCAAAAAGACAATTCGCTCCGTTGAGATTGCTCTTCCACCACCACCTCCTCCTCCTATTTCTGAACCCCCTCCCCCACCAGATACTCCTGATGAACCTCCTCCTCCTCCGGAACAAGCGATGGACATTGACCTGTCTCAGCTGGATCTATCTCTTAACGCGGGTGTTGGAAATGTAATGTCAGGCGCATTTGCATTCAAGGGTTTCGCGGCAAAATCGAATGCTATGTCAGAGATGAAAATTTTTAACCTTTCCGAGTTGGACCGCAAACCTAGACTCCTTCGAAAACCTGCGGTTAAATATCCTGTATCTCTCAAAAGAAAAAAAATTGAGGGTGAGGTACGACTGCTTGTTTTGATTAACGAAAGAGGTAGCGTGAAAGTTCTAAAGGTCCTGAGTTCATCTCATGCAGAATTTAGTGAATCAGCTACCAAGGCGGTTGAAAGATCTCGTTATGAAGCCCCTAAAAAAAACGGTCAGCCAGTCAGAACCAAATTTCTTTTACCCGTTCCCTTTCGAATGAAATAATACTATGAAAAAAATAATTCTATTCTCCTTACTATCAATCAATTTCACCCTTTTTTCAAAGGACACCGAAATAGCACCCCTAGAGGAAAAAGTTTGGTCCAACCCTGAATTTGTGAAAAGTTTTATGGGTTCTTACGGAATCATTTCAGAAGTTGAGCCAAAAATTGGCCGCAAAGAGCAGGTTCTTTTCGAAGA
>CACHJU010000047.1 GCA_902580225.1 uncultured Verrucomicrobiota bacterium | reverse complement strand
AAAGAAAAAAAACTCGATTTTAAAGCCAAGTTTTTAAATAAGAGACTTAGTAGTGCTGAAAAAAAACTACTTCAAGACGGAATTTCTGTTGAATTACAGAAGAAACAAAAAGAAATCATTAAAGATTTAAAATCTCAGATACAAAATTTATCTGGAGAACGAAAAGCTATTAAAAATTTCAATCATACTCGGTTTATCCAATTAAAAGACCAAGAATCAGGGGAAGATAGGCAGACTAACGAACTTCATGAAGTGGATCAGAAAATAGATGTTTTAAATAAAAAAATATCAAAATGTTCACATTCAGGTACTGAAAAAATGGAATATTTTAAAGAAGAACTTCATTTGCTGGAAATGGAAAAAGAATCCATTGAGAATTTTACTCATGATCACTTCCTTGAAAATTTAGCTTCTATGAAAGCCAAAAGAAAAAGTGGTTTAAGATAGAAAATAGTTAATTTTTAGTAATCTGCTCTGCGTAAATAGTAACCTTTGCTTTTTCACCTAAAGTGAGATGTTTAGCCCGTTTAATCGCCTTTGCAGTTGATAAAGTCGGATTTCCTGTAGTGTGAGGAAATATATTTTTTCGATTCATTCGGGAAAGAACGCCGGCATTTTTAAGAATTCTTAAAACATCTCGTCTCACTTCACAAAGAAGAACATGGCAATTTTTTTCCTTTAAATAATCTAAAAGTTCTTCTAATGCCATTACCGAAGTGGCATCCAAATGATGGGCATTTAAAAGTTTTAAAACGAGGACTCTCAGGTTGTGATCTTCTCCAACTCTTCTAATTTGTTCATAAAATAAATCGGCTGCGGCAAAAAAAAGTTCTCCCTCCACATGAACAATTGAAACTTCAGGCTCTGGACGGCGGGTTTTAGCAGATAATTCAGCAAGTTCCCCATCCTCATTGTAGCCATATTCTACCATTTCAGGCTCGGCTACTTTGCGGAGAAATAAAAGAATAGAAGTTACAACTCCCGCAAAAATAGCCATTTGTAAAGAGAAAATTAATCCGACCACAAGGGTGACCGAAAAGGTTACCGCATCGGACCGGGTTGCTCGAGAGACCGCTTGTATTTGCCTAGTTTTTATTAAAGAAGCACCAATAAATATGACTAGGGTGGCAAGAGCAGGAACTGGAATATATTGAACAAGTTTTCCAAGAGAGAGATATCCGATAATTATAAAAATTCCAGCATATAGATTCGAGGCACTAGACTTTGCACCCGATTGTATATTGAGGCTGGAGCGAGTGAGTGAACCGGAAGCGGGCATGCCTGATAGAACCGAGCACCCAATGTTACCCATTCCGATGGAAAAAGTTTCCTGATTAGTATGGATTCTTTCTCCAGCTCGGGCTGCTAGGGATTTTCCTATAGAGAGACCCTCAAGCAGGCATAGAAGGGCAATAGCCATGGAGGCTGATAGGATGGTTCCTCTAAAATTCTCTAAAGTATTAAAATGAATCGAAGAGAAGATACTTAGAGAGGAGTCGAACCGGGCCAGAGTATGAATATACCCCAGGTAATCTTTTAGTAGATAATTTACAACAGATACAAGAATAAGAGTAATCGCAACATTAGGCAGACTCTTCAATTTTTTTTGAAGAAATATATAACTGATTGCAGTAAAAACACTAATTAAAAGAGGGGAGAATGAAAACTCACTTAAAACACGGATTGTTGCATAAATGATCTGCCAGAAGGTTGCAATTGAGTCGCTCGCATCCAATTCTAATCCCAAAACATGCTTTGCCTGATTGGCAATAATTAGGGCAGCCGCCGCTGTAACATAGGCCGTTATGACAGTTCTTGAAACGAATTGAATCATGAAAGATATTCTGAGTAGGGAAGCAATAATCAGAAATGCACCTGAAAAAAAGAGAATCCATGGTAATAATTCAATGGCTCCATCCGAACCCATACCGTCTTGATTTATTAAACCTAAACTTGCAAATACCCCAAAAAGCAAAACAGATGTGGCATTTGTCGGACCTAAAGTAATAAACCGAGAATTTGAAAACAAAGAACCTGCAACAGCGGCAACCGCCGATCCTAGAAGTCCATACTGTATAGGAAGACCAGAAACCAACGCATATGCCATTCCCTGTGGAATAGCAAGGAGGGCAACATTAAGAGCAGCTTTACAGTCAGCTTGCATTATTTGAGTCGAATATCTGGAAAATACCGAAAAAAGAGGAAAAATCCGGCTTTGGGAAAATTTAAAATTTTCTTTCTCTGGTTTAATTTTTTTTGGGCTCACAATTGGTAGATATTGATAGTTGCAATATGACGACTCTATGAAAACTCGTAAAAGAAAAAGTATAATTTTCTAAAGAATGATTATTTTCATCCGATTATTGATTTTGTCTCAAGGATGAGGCCTTAGTTTATTCAGAGGTTTCGGCAAACAGGGAGGTTCGTCGTCGTCGCAAATATTTTTCTTTTAATAAAAGATACTTTTAGACTTTAACGATTTTTTTATCCTTCTACGTAACTTGTGCTTGTTGATTCTGCACATCTATTTGTTCGCCGTCAAAATGAGTGTGCACTCATCGTTTTTCAAGTTCAGGTATTCGAACTAATAACTCATTTAAACTCCAATAAATTATGAATTAACCGTTTGCTAGGAGCATGGTCAGGACGATCCATGCCCAAAGTTGATTAATTTCAAATTATAACGACAAGGATGTCTACATTTTAGTATGAATTATTTGTGCCCAACTGGACACATATAAAGACTCTAAAGTTCCAATCGTTAAGTTTGTTAACTTCGTAATACATTAAATATTCTTAATAACTAAAAATGATTGTAGCAGATGCTCAAAATTTTGCCACTCGGCTTTCCCTTAATATGATGAAAATCCAACAGGATAGACGGTCGCATGTTAAAAAACTATCATCCGGTTCGAAAATAGAAAAATCGGTCGATGATGCAGGAGCATTGTCTTCCAAAAACAGGTTCGCAAGTGAGCTCAGAAGACTGAGGGAAGTAAATTCAAATTTACATAATGCTAAATCTTATCTCGAGGCAAGAGAAGGAGCACTTGCCACAGTGCATAAGATTTATGACCGAATGGCTCAGCTTTCTCTGATGTCAATGGATATTACAAAAAATGATTCCGATGCTGAAAATTATGAGAAAGAACTACAGGAACTCCGGGAGTCGGCTTTAAAAATAAGTCGAGAAAAATTTAATGGAATTAATTTATTCAGGGATAAATCCTACACGCTAGTAAATAATAACGGAGCAATTAATTGGACTGATTCAAAAGCTTCAGTTGATGCAAGGAATGCCTCGGATTCCCAGAATGATCATTACCTAGCGACAATTACTTCGGAACTTGAACAGGCTGAAATTGCCTTTCAAATTGTTGAAGTTGGTATTAATGCTTGGCTCGGAGGAAATGATGTTACAAGCGAAGGAGACTGGAGGTGGACCGAAGGACCTGAGGGAGAAGCAAATGGAGGAATTGGTACTTCGTTTTGGACTGGTACGCATGTGGGCGGAGCATTGACTTCCGGTATGTTTGCAAATTGGGCTAATAATCAACCAGATAATGCGACTTGGTCTGGAGTTGGCGGAGAAGATTATTTACAAACTGCACAGGGTACTAAACCGCCTGGAAGCTGGAATGATTTACCTGACACAAATAGTGCTAATGCTCGAAATCAACCGACCGGATATGTCCGTGAAACCGATCAGGGAAATTTGGTTGTGAATGATGATCTTGACGGAGGCGGTTTTGAAATCGGAAATGCACTTTTTCAGAAGTTTATTTTCAGTTCCATGATAGACATAGATTCGATTGAAAATGCAAAAAAATCCCATAATACGCTTAAGGTCGCAGAGGATGAAGTTTCAAATGCCCGTGCAACTGGAGGAGCATCATTATCAAGATTGGAAAAGGAAATCGAGGCAAATGAAAACCTAACCATCGAGACCGAAAAATCCCTTTCCCGAATTGAGGATGTGGACATGGCAATTACGGCCAGCAGGTTGGCAAGGACAGAAATAAAAATGCAATCAACTACTGCTGTATTTGTTGAAGCTAACTTTTTATTTAACCAAAAGAACTATGTTGAAGAACTCTTAAAATAATAAATTTAAAACTTTAAAATAAAACCCAAACTATAAAATTATGATTGTTTCAGATGTACACAACTTTGCATCTCGTCTGTCTCGTGAAATGGAAAAAATCCAAAGGGAAAGACAATTGCATATTGAAAAACTATCCTCTGGTGTGAAAGTAGAGAAATCAACCGATGATGCCGGTGCTCTTTCAAATAAGATAAAACAGGCCAGTGAAATAAAAAGACTAAGGGGTGTTTCTCAGAGTCTTCAAAACGCACTATCTTATACCCAAGTTCAGACGGGAGCTTTGAATAATGTAAATCGAATTTATGATCGGATGTCCCAATTGGCCACTATGAGCATGGATATAAGTAAATCAGATTCAGATCGAGAGAATTATGATAAGGAGTTTCAAGAACTTCGCGAACATGTTCTTAAGATAGACATTGAACAATTCAACGGACAGGATTTGTTTCGCAATACTAAGTATGCGGTTATTAATACTGGTTCAATAAATTGGACTGATGCACGAGCTCATGCCGCTGCGGCGAGTGCAGCCGATTCGGAAAATGACCATTATATGGCGACGGTTACTTCATCAGATGAGCAAGCCGAAATCGATAGGCAATTAGGGGGTGCAGCAAATAACACGGCTCTATGGTTGGGAGGTAGCGATCAAACTAATGAAGGTGACTGGCGATGGGTTGAAGGACCAGAGGGACTTGAAAATGGCGGATTAGGCCGACAATTTTGGCAAGGAAAAGGAATTGGAGCGAGGGGATATCCAATTAACGGAGCCTACGATAATTGGAATGATCCGGCAGAACCAAACGATAGTGGCAATGAGGACGCACTGCAAATTCTTTCGACGGATGGAGAGTGGAATGATTTATCATTAACAAATACTGGGCCCACGGGATACCTGCGTGAGAGTGATCCTAATAATTTGCGGGCATATGATGATGCTTCAGGAGGATTCTTTGAGTTAGCAAAAATAAGTTTTAAACGATTTCTTCCAAGTACAACTATAGATTTAACTTCAATGGCGAATGCCAAGGATGCTTTGTCAAGAATTATGGAAGCTCAAGAAGATGTGATCGATAAGATTGCATTAACTGGATCCAACGAGTCTCGTTTGAACTCTGAAATAAGTGCAATGGCTAAATCCTTAACTAATCGTGAAAAATCTATATCCCGATTAGAAGATGTGGATATGGCAATTACTGCCACTAGACTGGCCCGGGCGGAAATAAAAATTCAGTCAAAGACTGCAATATTTGCTCAGGCTAATAAATTATTTAATCAAAGAAATTATGTGGATGAACTGCTATCTTAGGAAGCCTTCTTGAAGGTGATTCCCTCTTTGGCGAGTTGCCATTCTCGAAAATTAGAGGAAAAAACGGTATTCTTCTGATCGAGTTCTTTCTTTACAGATTTAAGAAGTTTAAATCGTGGATGAAGTGAATGGATATCGTTTTTTTTCATTTCTAATTCTACGATTCTCTTTTGCAGTTCAACTTTTCTAAGAAGGGCGGACTTTGAAAGGTGTTTAATATGTTCAATACCTTTGGCCAGTTCATGATCAAGGGAAGATTTGAGCATTGTTAAATTCTTGGTAATTTCTTTTGTTAAAATAGGCTCTAAAGCTTGATTCACCAACATGCTTTTAAGTTGATTAATATTGTTAATAAATTCTTGAACCTTCCCGAAGTTAGTAAGGGCATCAATAGTTAAAAATGCAGAGTATTCCTTACCTTCCTTGTGAATTCTTTCAATTCCCATTAGGGCTTCGACATGTGAATCTAGTTCAGATTTAATTTGCATGAGTTCAGATTTAAGAGCTATTTCTTCTATCGATTGAGAAGAACTACCCTGATTTTCTTCTTGGATCTGCTCGGCCAATTGCAAATAGTTTTTATGAAGTAATAAAATTTCTTTTTTTTGGTTCACGAGTTCGGGAAGTAAGGGATTATCGGTCGTTTCTTTCTTTAAATCCCTCTTATAATTTTCAAAAATTATTTTTAACAGGAGCTGGGCAGCTTTTCCTGAATGACCTCTAACAATTATAATTAGTTGGCTTGAAGATTCGACATTATGGGCAGCAGAAAAAAGAGATCTCATAATTTCAGGTTCAGGTTCGATGAAAACATCGTTAAGAAAAGGACTGAATACCATTTCCTTTGCAGTGGGATTTAAATTTAGGGTACTTAATACAGACTTGAGAAATGTGTTCCCTTTAATCGCTTCTTTATGCAATCCTAACAAATGTGATTTTTCTTGGGGTATTTCAATTATGAATTTTGATTCTGCCCACGCCGTAGATGTTTGCAATTCTTTGCTTTTTCTATTTTGAATTGAAGAATTATTTTCATTCAAAGGGGATGTCAGCGTTTGGGAATTAATAACTGATTCCTCATAGGCAATGGCGGTATTTTTTTCAATTTGGTCGTAATAAAAGCCAGCACCAAATATTACGAGTGTTAAAAGAATGAGCAATACGCTATGCCACGGTTGCATCCTTTATGACTAGAGAGTCAGAGAAATTTGTGCAACTCGTTTAATTAATTGGAGAGTTTCATAAAAAAGGAATCAATTTTGATCTTTTCATTATGTTGACAAAATAGTTTAAAGATCTTCCCTTACTATTTGTTTTGGAAGAAGAACCTATACCTTTCGATTTTTCGCGGAAGTTGACCGCTTTGCAAAGACCTCTTTATGCTTACATTTTGACATTATTGCCAAATAGATCAGAAGCAGAAGATATATTACAAGAGACTAATCTTATTCTTTGCCGTAAAGCAGCCGAATATAACCCTGAAGGTCATTTTCAGGGATGGGCATTTAATATTGCCAGATATCAAGTCATGGGGCACATATCAAAATTTAAAAGGAGTAAATTATATTTTAGTCCGGATTTAATTGAAAATTTAGCTGAAGAAACCGTGGATTTAAAACAAATGGACCTTTCTCGTAGAGCATTGCAGCTTTGCTATGAACTCCTACCAAAACATATGAAAGCTATGGCACAATTGCGGTTTCAGGAAGAAAAAAGTCTATCACAGATATCCAAAATATTGAAGAGGCCGATGGGTTCTGTATCTGCAACTTTACACAGAATTCGTATCAATTTAATCGGATGTGTTAAGGATAAAATTCCTTCAATTGAAGCAGAATTGGATTCTTAAATGAAATAAATTTTGTAAAATTTGTAAGAAAAACTAAACGAACGCTAAATATAAGTTAACAAACTTATATCCCATGAATTCTTACTCAAACACATTAAAGGAAGTCGAGTCGTTAACTTCCAAGGTTTTAGATAATAATTATTCTAGTGAAAACCTTGATCGCTTATCTGAATTATTGAAATCAAGTAAACAAGCAAGGCAATGCTATACTGAGATGACTATCCAGGATTCTCTTTTGCATTGGGAGTCCGTTGGTTTTGAAAAAAATGTGGAATTTGAAAATCCCAAATCTAATATTTTGAATTTCTCTCTAATATTTTCGATCGCTGCTGCGATTGTGGCTCTGTTTGGAGTCTGGTGGTTCCACAAGAAAGAGGTAATTTCAACAGGTGTTCTCGTACAAGAATCCTCAGACTTTAAAAACTTTAATGCAGTGTCATATACACCAAATTCAGTTCCGAATCAGGTAAACAAGTTATACATTTCTGATACTGTGGTTGCAAATGACAATCTTAATTTGCCTTTCAATTCCATACTAGCGAATTCTCGCAGATCCAAAAATGATGCTTATTATGGTCTCCAACTTCTCAAGGAAGGCAAAAACTTTGGAGAGGGAGGGGTGATTGAATTCAATGGAAATTTGGCTAGCTGGAAGAGATCCGAACACCTTTCAGTTCCTACTGAAAATGGTGTTATGCCAAAAATTGGAGATCAAATGCTAAAGTTTTCTTCTATGAAAGTGGATGTTCATTCCCAAGTCTCGCAAACATCGGAAATGCTTCAAGTTGTTGATGTGAGAAACCTTAAAATTGGCTTTGAATATGCAAATGCACAACTACAAACTAGTCTTTATTTTAACAAAGGTGAAGATTTAGTAGGTGATTCTACCGAATTTGCACTTTCTATTCATGCAATAGCTAGTGATGAAAATAATGAAAATTCTTCAATCGCACACAAGGAATTTAATATTGCAAGTGATGTCAATCCTTCAACCTGGGAACAAGTGCATCAGGATTTTATTCTCCCAACTGGTACTGAATTTGTAATCGTTTCTATGAGTGCTCGTAAAGAAGGCCCAAATGCACTTTTGCCTGATGATGGTGGTCATTATGCAGATGGATTGTCATTAAATCTCTTTATTGATGGTGAAAATTTAGCTGGTCCTCTTTAGACCACAAATCAATTGATCGGTTGTTGTTGACAACCCTTCGCTAAACTCAATTTTAACGATATGAGATTTTCGTTATCTTTGTTATTATTGTTTTTATTTCCAGCTTTATTTGGAAGGGACTGGCCTAATTTTGGTGGACCTTTCAGAAATCAGTTTTCTGATGAAACAGGTTTAAAAATTAATTGGGGTAATGATGAGCCTTTAAGAATTTGGAAACTGCAAGTTGGTCTTGGATATTCCTCAGTAATTGAAGTGGATGGCCTTGCTTATACACAAGGTAATAAGGATGGTCGAAATACCTTATATTGCGTAGAGGCAACTACTGGAGAGATAATTTGGAAACACAGTTATCCTTGTGAAAAAGCACCCAAGTTTTTTGATGGCGGCAGTCGGGCGACGCCAACCATCCAAGATGGCATTTTGTATCTATGTAGCCACGAAGGTGATTTTTATGCATTGGATGCAAAAAGTGGTTCCATTCATTGGACTAAAAACTTAGTAGATGATTTTAATGGAAAAAGACCAATGTGGGGATATTCGGGATCACCGCTGGTTGTGGGAGAAAATATAATTTTTGAAACAGGATCACCCATGGGCTCTCTAGTCTGTTTAGAAAAACGAAAGGGTAAATTAATCTGGAAAGCTGGAGTTAGTGAAGCAGGATATGCATCCCCCATTTTAAATAAATCTAATGAAATTTATATCTTTAATGAATTTGGGTTAGTGGTTCATGATTTTAAGACTGGAAAAATCAAGAAAAAGTATCAGCACAAGACTCGATATGGAATCAATGCTGCCCAACCTCTAATTTATGAAGATAAGATTTTTATATCTTCAGCCTACGGAAAAGGAGCTGCTTTGATTGATTTTTCAAAAAGAGTACCCAATGTAATCTGGGAATCGGAATCGTTTTCCTGTCAAATGGCAAGTTTGGTTAGTAAAGGTCGTTATAGTTTTGGGATACACGGACAAGCAGGAGCCCGTTCAAAGCAGTCTAAATTATTTTGCCTTGATTTAGAAACCGGGAAGGAAAAGTGGAGTGAAAAAGGGTTTGGACTAGGAACGGTTATTCTGGTGCGGGATCATTTGGTTATTTTAAGCGATAGCGGGGAAATATGTTTGGCTCAGGCAAATCCTGATAAATTTATTGAAAAGGCACGCTTCCAAGTATTATCAGGCAAAAATAATTGGACTCCACCCACATATGTAAATGGAAGGATGTATTGTCGGAGTTCGAAAGGTGACTGGGTATGTTTGCAAATGGGTACAGGTAATTAAATTTCATAAATAATTTTTGTCCTGATTAATGGAATCAGATAGTTGATTAAGCAGCATCAAAAAATGATTTTTTTCTTTGAGTGAAAAACTAGAAAAAATTTCATTTTCTAATTGTTCTGCAATAATTTTACCTTTCTCAAAAAGCAAAGTCCCCTTTTTAGTGGGGAAGATAATTTTTTGTCTCTTATCCAAAAAGTTTACTTTTCGCTCAATCAGTCTTAGTGTCTCCATTCTTTTCATAATTCCAGCGATATTGTTTGCATCCGTGCACATGAGCTCGGCAAGTTTTATCTGCGAAATCATGTCATCTGAAAATTCATGAATCCATCGGAGAGTGATATATTGATCTGGAGTAATTCCAATCTCCTTTATTCGCTTCATAAAAGTGCTATTAAGCTTGTTCCAGCATTCTCTGAGTAAAGGTGGCAAGTTTTTTGGGGTGTTTAAATTTCGCATCATTGAGAATTAAAAAAACTGTTTTTATCCTTCGGTAATTGACAACATAGTACATACAAGTACTAATTTTTAAATAATTCCACATTAAACTTTATAAACTAATGAATCACCACTTACTTTCAGTAATTTTTCTCCTGCTTCTTTCGAGTTGTGTACTTCAAGTTGATAAGCAGAAAGTTCCTTCAACCCAAAATGAGCCTGCGTCTTTATCTATGGATAAAGATTGGCTTTTTTGGAGAGGTCCAGATGGCACTGGAGTTTCTGAACAGACAAATCTTCCTGATATACTTAGTCTAGAAAAAGGTTCCCTTCTTTGGAATCATGAAATACAAGGGGGTGGAGTTCCAGTCATTGCTGGTGGACGAGCATATCAATTTGGTTATTATGGAGTGGAAGACGACCTTAAAGAAGCCTTAGTTTGTTTTGATGCCGCATCTGGTAAAGTTCTTTGGGAAAGAAATCATAGTGATTTCATTAGCGATATTGTTTATAATCGATACGGAGTTGGAGCCGCGTGTGTGGATCCGGCAACTGGAAATGTATATTTTCAAACCAGCCCTGGACTTTTGATAGGTTATGATTCAGATGGAAATAAATTATGGGAACGTTCTTTGATGGAGGAATTTGCTCGTTTGACATTTCCAAATGGTCGTACCGGTGGGCCCTGTGTGGATGAAAGTTTGGTTATCATTCATGCTATAACCGCAAATTGGGGTAAACAAGGCCCGGCTCGGGATCGATTTTACGCATTTGATAAAAATACGGGAGATTTGGTTTGGTCTTCTACGCCGGGAATTACTCCTAAAGACAGTTCTTTTTCCCCGTTGACTTTTGAGACCATGCTAGATGGTAGAAGAGTTTTTTACAGCGGAACTGGTTGTGGTCACATTGTTTGTATCGATGCTAGGACTGGACAACCGTTGTGGCGTTTTCAGATGTCTTTTGGTGGAGTAAATTCTGGTGTGGTTGTTCATAATAACACCATTATTGCCATCCATGGGAAAGAAAATATTGATTCTTCTACTATTGGCCGAATGGTTGCGATTCAAAAACCGGATAAACTCCCTGCCATAGGTGAAGGTATGTTGATTTTAGGAAAAGAAAATGAGGTTTGGAGAAATAGCACAATGGAAGCTTTTACAAGCACACCAGTATATCGAGATGATCGTCTTTACACTACAATAAAAAGGGGGGAATTAGTATGCTTGAATGCTGACACTGGAGAAGAAATATGGGTTTTAAAATTGGCTCCCGATCAGGTACATGCGTCTCCCACCTGGGCGGATGGAAAACTTTATGTTCCCATGTTTGACGGAAAGGTTTCTGTGGTTAAAGATGATGGAAATGAAGCAAAAATTATTAGTCAGGTTCAACTGAGCGGTTCTTGCCTTGCTGCCCCGGCAGTCGCTCATGGGCGAGTTTTTGTTCAATCAAAAAAGCGGCTCTATTGTTTTGGTTCGAATAAAGTTGCACCCGCTTTCATTTCGCAACCCACGGAGAGTTTTTCTTTGGACCGTAATCCAGTATCATTACAGATTGTACCAGCAGAATTTGCTCTTAAGTCTGGTAATAATTTAGCACTAAAGG
>CACHJU010000046.1 GCA_902580225.1 uncultured Verrucomicrobiota bacterium | reverse complement strand
GGAGAAAGAACAATCTTCTTAAATTGTTCAGTTGAACAATAATCAGAAAAATCTCTACCGTTAATCATATAATTCCCGGTTCCCTGTTTAATACGAACTCGAGCCGTACTTGTTTTTCTTCTGCCAGTGGCAAGAAATTCGGTTTTTGAAGTTTTTGCACTCATCTTGAAAGCTTACGATACTAATGGAGTTGGTTGCTGTGCGGAATGAGGATGTTCTTCGCCACTGTAAACTTTCAACTTGGTTAACATTCGATTAGCAAGTTTGTTTTTGGGCAACATACCTTTAACTGCGTTGGTGATTATAAACTCAGGTCTCTTACAGCGAAAATCCGCAACATTTCTATATTTTTCTCCACCCATGTAACCGCTGTAGAACATATATTTTTTTTGTTCTTCTTTGGAACCCGTGAGCTTCACCTTTTCAGCATTGATTACGACGACAAAATCACCGGTGTCAACATGTGGAGTGTATATGGGTTTGTCCCGTCCACGGAGTGCGTTGGCAATGGTAACAGCAAGTCTACCTAAGATTTGGTCTTTCGCATCAACAATTCTCCATTCATGGGTAGTTGTTTCAGCCTTGGCTAGGGTTGTTTTCATGTGGTTGATAAAAGAAAGGATATTATTTAAACAAAAAAACCATAGCTCGTCAATCGAACAATCAATTAAAAATTTGTGGAAAAAACTAGAATTGACCAGAACCTAAGTCGCTCAATGTCTGGTCGTAAAATTTGCGACCGTATCCCATAACTCTGTCGGTGTTGTCGAATACTACCGGCATGTACCTTTGTTCGATATCTTTATCAGCGAGTGTGCCTTCATTTCCTCCCTTGCGAATTTTGTAAAACCAAACACTTCCCCAGTCATATCCCTCGACATAATTGGCAACTCCTGATAAGTCAAAAACTTGTCCCTTAGTCATACCCACTGCAAGTCCCATGAGATTTTCAATATTTTCTTTTACCTCACCGTCATCTTTTGCAAAGGGATTCGATCCTCCGCGAGAGCAAGAAGAAACTACTAGACAAAAAATGATGGTAAGAATTCCCGCGATGGAAATATTGGAAGTGGGTTTACTATTCATAATCCGAGTTTATTCATGCTTTTAAAAATTTCGCAATATCAATTTTATAAATGTAGTATTGACTAAATCTGGGCTTTATAAACTTTGCAAATGAAATATCTAGCTAATGTTAATTTATTGGTTCGCCAGTTTTTCTATTGCTTGATAACTGCGTGCAATCATCTCTCGGGGATCGTCCATTAAATTGGCAGTAGCCAAAGCATTATCCATAAGCTGATTTGCAATCAATTCGGCAGTATCTTTGTCTGATTTGATTAAATTGGAGAGCCCTTTTATTATCGAATGCCTGGGATTTACCTGTAACTTTACTGGGGATACTGGCATGGCGTCGTCGCCACCCTGCATCATTTTCATGACCCGTCGAGCCGATGCTCCACCAATTCCGTCTGAACCCACAATGCAGACTGGACTATCAATCAGTCGTTCGCCGGTTTCAACCTCTGTAACTTTATCCTTTAAGGTATCTTTGAGCCATTTACATAAAGACTTTGTGTCTTTTTTGTTCATGGATTTACCTTCAGGTTCTTCGTCCAATTTGTCTAATTTTAGTTCTTCCGAGTCAGCGGAAATGATTTTTTTCTCCTTGTATTCACGAACAGATTGCATGACATACTCATCAACCGGATCAGTTAGCAAGAGAACTTCCAAACTTCTCGCTTTCAGGGCTTCCAAGTATGGCCCAGCCTCAATCGACTGTCGGCTTTTTCCAAAGATGAATAGAATCTCTTTTTGATCTTTTGCCATTCGTTCGATGTATTCGTCAAGTCCGGTGAGTATACCGGGCTCCATCGCAGTGGATTCAAAACGTAATAATTTTGTCAGATCTTCCTTGTAGGTGAAATCAGTAGCGGCACCTTCTTTAATTAGGATTCCAAATTCCTTCCAAAATTCGAGGTAATTCTTGGGTTCTTTCTTGGACTGTTCGTTTAGAAATCGGAGAAAACGTTTTGTAAGCACCTGATTAAGCTTTCGTAAAAGCTCACTATCCTGCATCACTTCTCGGGACACATTGAGGGGTATATCCGAACTATCAACCACTCCTTTAAGGAAACGAAGCCATTCGGGGAATAATGATTTGGGCTCGGGATCGATGAGAACTTTTCGGCAGTGCAGGGCAACCTTATTCTCATTTCTGAACATTCCCATTTTTTCCATATTTCTTTTAGGAACAAAAAGAAGAGAGTTGATTTCTAAAGGTGCATCCGCACTGAAGTGCATTCGCATCAGAGGCGAGTCATAATCATTGGACTGAAATTTATAGAATTCTTCATATTCCTCGTCTTTGATTTCATTTTTGGAACGAAGCCAGATTGCATCCACAGTATTTACTTTTTCCCCGTTTACGGATACGGGAAATTGTACAAAAGCAGAATATTTTTTGATGATATCTTTTACCCGGTCTTCCTTAGAAAATTCAGAAAAATCCTCTTTCAATTTGATCACAACTTTTGTTCCTCTTTGTTGATCTTTTGATTCTTCGATCGAGTAGGAACCGCTTCCGTCACTTTCCCAACATTGTCCAAGCCCTTTTTTCTTCCAAGTCCGAGTATATGCCTGCACATTGTCAGCAACCATAAACACGCTATAAAAACCAACTCCGAAGCGACCTATAAGTGAATCATTTTTTCCTCCATCTGCCTTTATTGCTTCTAAAAAAGCTTTGGAACCAGAATGAGCGATAGTACCGAGGTTTTCTATTAATTCATCTTTATCCATACCTAAACCAAAGTCTTGGATGGTAAGAGTATTAGCGGAGTCATCCGTGGTCACTTTAATTTCATGTTCCAGTTCATCTTCAAAAATATTTTTCTCCGTTAATTGGAGTTGACGGAGTTTTTCGAGAGCGTCCGAAGCATTGGAAATTAATTCCCTGATAAAAATTTCTTTATCTTTGTAAAGGGAATTAACTACTATATCGAGAACCTGCTGGGTCTCGGCTTGAAATTCGTGTTTGGTAGATTTGTCAGTCATAATAAAAAACCTTATTAAAATATAGAGTTTACTAATGTCTTCAAGCGTGAACTTTTATGAAAAAAAAACAAAGTAGAGATCAGGATAAATTAAGAGTCTTCCTTAAATGCTCGTATGCCTCGTTTATTTCTTTGGCCTTTTTCTCCGCAACTTCTTTGATTTCCGGACCCATTGCGGTGACCCGGTCCGGGTGATATTGTGCAATTGTTTTACGATATCTTGGTTTAATTTCTTCCAGTTCAAAAGGTTCTTCAAGTCCTAAAATTTTTGCGTATTCCAAGTCTTTCCTAGTTAAAAGATATTTCTTAGAATCTTGCTCAGGTTCAGACGTTGGCCTTGGTTCTTCTTGGTTTTCATTGATCTCGCTAGACTCAATTTCTTTTTCTTTGGACTTTCTTTTGTCACTTCTATTATACGAAGATTCCGGTTTAAATTCATCATCCTTATTATCATTTGGATTGGTTACTTTAACTGGGATTCTGAAAAACGAATCCAATTTCCAAATCATGAACCAAGAAGAAACAAAAAGAATGGCCCATGAAATTTTTTGAACAATAGATGTTAGAAAGCTAGGGTCAGAACCGGTCATTGTTCTCCAACCCGACCAACTTTGGTAATGAGCATACAAATATTGACTGGTGAATTCAGAAAAAAAGATTGATAAGCAAAGACCGAGGAAACCACCGTAGATTATCTGTTTCCCGAACAAATAGGCACGGGCCATCAGGAAAGTTGTCCACTGCAGGTTTTATAGTAATAGAGAATAACACCCCCAATTATGATAAATACCCATTTCAATCCCTTTTTCATGTCTTATGTTTGCCAAAAGGCATATTTGCTGTCAAATTTTTTACCCTATTGGTTTTCAAATTGTATCTTATTTGTATTGGGCTTTATGAAAAAGAATTCACTTTTATTACATTTTAGATATGACTAGTTTTAAATACAAAATTCGTAAATTTGTTTTGAGGGTTAGATCCTGATATTTTTGACTAACACCATAAATCCCAATGATTAAAGAGATGGTGGTAGGGGTCGGATTCGAACCGACGAACGCACGAAGCGGGCGGATTTACAGTCCGCATCCTTTAGCCACTTGGATACCCTACCGAAAAAATTTGACAGTAATGAGACTGGACTCTGAGGCAAGCCGATTATCTTAAAACGATCTTATGTTTCAAGGCTTGCTTGAAATTAAAAATTGAAGAAGATGGAGAATATGAAACTATTCCCTAGCAAAACTGTGGTTGGGGTAACTGGAGGAATTGCCTGTGGAAAGTCAACAGTTTGCGAAAGATTTAGAAAGCTTGGCTGGGAAGTGATTTCGACCGATTCCCTAGTCCATTATTTTCTTGATCAAAACCATCAGGTAAAAAATAAGATCTTTTCTCATCTTGGACCCGAAATAAAAGACGAGAAGGGAAATATTGACAAAGGCGAACTTGCTCGTGTAGTATTTAAAGATCCTTCCGAGAGAACTTGGCTAGAGAATCTATTGCATCCAAAAGTTCGGGAGAAATGGATTTCTACAATTAAACTTTCCTCCAAGGAGAAATTTGTTGTTGAGATTCCACTTCTATTTGAAAATAATTTAGATGAACTATTTACCAACACGATTTCAGTTTATGCTTCCTCAGGCATTCAAAATAAACGTTTACATAAAAGAGGATTGTCGGATTCTGAAATCAATTCCCGAATCAGTGCCCAAATGCCGCTCACAGAGAAGTCTGAACGGGCTAATTTCGTGATTTTGGCTGATTGTATTCCAGAGTTTCTTGATCCACAAATCAAAATTTTCTTATCTCATTTATAACCCTAACCTTGTCCACACTTGTTATGCCAACCAAAAAAACCAGCAAAACAAAAAAAGATCCTGAAGATCAAACTTTAAATAATGAATCTGAATCAAATCAAAATGATTCGGAAGAAATGCCTAGCAAAGATGTAGTCGAAGATTCTTCGAATTTAAAAATTAATCCACCCAAAGATGTCCAAGTAGGAGATGGGCAGCTTTTTTTCAGTACTGATGGAAGCGAGCCTGAAAAACCCGAAGTTAATCCCTTTGAAAAAGATGAAATTTCTCCTGATCCCCAATCTGCTCCGAAAATATCTCCCAATAAAGAGCAGAATAAGATCGATACTGAGGGGGAAAAGCAGTCCAATCCAAAATCTCATCAGAATCCACAAAATCAGCACCCAAAAGAAAACCACCCGCATCCAACCGAGCAGGGAAATAAAAATTTTAAAAAGCAAAATTGGCAGGATAAGAAAAGACAAAAAAATAAACCGCGCCCAAAATTCAAAAAACCAAGAAAGCTTCCTTATGAAGATACTGAATCTCAACCTCTAGAATTAGGAAATTTGCTCGATTTTGAAACTTTAAAAACAGAGGATGGGGTTTCTTCGCTTGCTGAGATTTATGCAGGGTCTGACAGTGAGTCGGTAAAATTTAATGAATTGTACCTTCTTGCACTTCCCGAACTCAAAGAAAAAGTGCTGGAGTTATCCCTTGAAATTAAATTGCCGCCCGCTCCCCGCAAAGATGAAATTTTTGATCTCTTGTTCGATGCTTGTCTTGAGAAAGTTCGGCCCGTTGAATTAAGTTCTATTATTGAAGTAACCGAGGACGGGCATGGTTTTCTTCTACAGGAAAAAGACAATTACAGGTTAAAGGCACAAAGTCCTTTCGTACCCGCTCCTCTAATTAAGAGATTTGGTCTAAAGACCGGTCATTTGGTTCAGGGCTATATACATCCTAAACTTGAAGGAGCCACCTGTCCCATACTCGTACAAATTGACAAAGTTATGAATGCGGACCCGGAAGAGGCTTCCCGGGTGATGCCTTTTACTGAATTAGTGCCATACTACCCTCTGGAAAGAATTTTTTTGGAAACGACCGCCGATGCGGAATGGGATAATGTGTCCATGCGAGTGGTTGACTTGGTTTCTCCGATTGGCTTTGGGCAAAGAGGTTTAATTGTGGCTCCGCCGAGAACTGGAAAAACGGTTCTTCAACAGGCGATTGCCCGGGCTTTGCGTGTCAATAATCCACAAGCTCATTTAATTGTGCTTTTGGTGGATGAACGTCCTGAGGAGGTAACTGATTTTCGGAGACAAGTACCGGATTCTGAGGTAATTGCCTCAACCTTTGACGAGAGTGCAGAAAGCCATGTTCATGCCGCCGAAATCGTAATAGAAAAAGCCAGAAGAATGGTCGAGTGTAATCAGGATGTCGTAATATTACTAGATTCCATAACTAGGCTTGCCCGGGCATATAATACAACTATGCCTAATAGCGGGAAAATCTTAAGCGGTGGGGTCGAAGCCACCGCCTTGCAGCGCCCGAAAAGATTTTTTGGTTCGGCTCGTAACATAGAGGGTGGTGGTAGCCTTACTATCTTGGGAACGGCATTGGTTGAAACTGGTAGTAAAATGGACGAAGTTATTTTTGAAGAATTTAAGGGTACAGGAAATATGGAACTTCATCTCGACCGCGAACTTTCAAATAAAAGAATCTTTCCGGCATTGGATTTTGAGAAAAGCGGTACCCGCAAAGAAGAACTTCTCTACCATCCGGATGAATTAAGTAAAATTTATTCTTTACGCCGTTCTCTGAAGGGGGTTCCTCCGGTTGAAGCAATGGAAATGTTCATTCAACGGGTTCGGAAAACGAAAAATAATCCAGAATTTCTTATGGGTTTAGGTAGATGAGCTTGTAAGTTTCTAAGAAAGTTTACTATATTTTTAATTTCTTTTTTTATTTTCATTTTTTCATGAATCCCACGGACGAATTTATTTTGGATGCTTTTAAGCAACAAGGTATATTGTCCGAGGATGCTCTCGCGGAAATCGTTGCTGAAGTCGATGCGGAGGGAGACAGTCTTGTCGGCGACAAAGAACTAGCGATCATGAACGGAGTTCTCGCAAAGACAGGAATGCCGGAGCAAGAGGTTGTGAACTTTCTGGCTTCTGAAATGAACATGGATGCGGTAGATATTACCCAATTAAACCCGACCGAAGAAATTCTTAATCTTTTAACTCCTGAATGGGCCAGAAAATACGAGGCATTTCCATTGGGGGCAACGGGTGCAGAAATTGAAATTGTATTTGGAAATCCTCTGGATCAAGATGGCTATGACAATTTAACCCATCTTCTTGGAAAAACAATTAATCCCAAGGTTGCCTATCGCGGATCGGTTCTGGCTGCAATTGATGAATCATATGGTGCTGCAGAGGACCGTAAAATGAAAGATTTTTTTGGCGGTATTGGAGACGACGACATCGAAATTGGAGAGGGGATTAATCCAGAAGATGTGAGCGAGGAAGATGCTCCCATCATTAAATATGTTCATTCCGTAATCAAAGACGCACTCGAAATGAGAGCTTCTGATATTCACATGGAGCCTTTGGAAAAGAAGTTTCGTATTCGTTTCCGGGTCGATGGAAAGTTACGAGAGCAACAGGATCCGCCCAAAAGGTTACAACCATCAATAATTTCAAGAACCAAGTTAATGGCCAATGTCAGTCTTGCTGAAAAGCGGATTCCTTTGGATGGAAGAATTAATGTAAAGGTTGGAGAAAAAGTTATTGATCTTCGGGTTTCCACTTTACCCACCGTGCATGGCGAAAGTATTGTAATGCGGATTTTAGATAAGGAAAGTCTAAGTTTAGGTCTGCCTCAACTTGGTTTCTTTTCCGATGATCAATCAACTTTTGAGGAAGTCATCGCCTTGCCGGATGGAATTTTTCTGGTTACTGGTCCAACCGGTTCCGGGAAGTCCACCACTTTGTATTCGGCTTTGAATGTCATCAACAAACCGGATCGTAAAATTATTACGGTTGAGGATCCGGTAGAATATGAAGTGGCCGGAATTAATCAGGTCCAAGTGCGCACTGAGGTTGGTATGACTTTTTCGGCTGCATTACGTTCCATGCTCAGGCAGGCACCCAATATTGTTATGGTTGGTGAGATTCGTGATTTAGAAACCGCGGAGATCGCGATTAATGCATCTCTTACCGGACATATGGTTTTTAGTACTTTGCATACCAATGATGCCCCGAGTTCGGTTTCGCGTTTGATTGATATGGGAGTAAAGCCGTTTTTGGTTTCTGCATCCTTAAGATCGGCCCTTGCCCAGAGACTGGTTCGTTCGATCTGTCAAAACTGTAAGGAGCCCTACACCCCGGGTGTGAATGAACTGAATATTTTAGGGGTCTCTGAAGACCAAGCATCTAGTGCCAGTTTCATGCATGGTGCAGGTTGCGAAAAATGCGGAGATAGTGGATTTCGGGGTCGAAAGGGAGTTTTTGAAATCTTTGTGGTGAATCAGGAAATTGAAGAAATGATCTATCATAATGTGAGCATTGTTGAATTACGAAAAAAGGCGAGGGAAATGGGAATGCGTTCCATGCGTGAAGATGGCTTTAGAAAAGTTTTGGCTGGAGTAACCACACTGGATGAAGTTCTAATGGTAACCACTGCAGAGGAATAAAATCAGATTTATGCTTTTTGTTGATTATAATTCTAGTATACGAGATATCTTCAAACAAGTTGAAGGGGTTTCTCAGCATGGGTTGGAGGAACTTTTTAATGAGGAGGTGATTGCGGGAAGGCAATCTTATGCGGATGCGATCATTGCGGCGGGAATGGCCACTAAAGAAGATATTTTAAATCTAGTTGGAGAGTTCTTGGGTTACGAAATTCAAGTTGGCGAGGTAAGTGAAATTGAGAGTGAAGTAATAGCTTCGATTTCCGCGGAGATGGCCCGTCAATATGGGATTATTCCGCTTTACCTGTCCGAAGGAGGAATTCATTTGCTTGCGGCAGATCCTTTTAATTCAGCCATAATTGATGACCTCACTTTCGCTTTGAATGTAGAGATCCACTTGATTGTTTGTGATCCGGATTATGTTCAACAATTACTCGACACCTATTACCCATCGCAAGAGAACTCTCTCAATGACCTCTTGGGTGATGTGGGCCTGGAAGATTTTGAGGGTTTGGATGAAACGAAGGAAAATGAATTAAATGATGCTGCCAATGAAACTCCGATTATTCGATTTGTTAACTTGGTCATGCAACAGGCTATCCGGGCTCAAGCCTCGGATATTCATTTCGAACCTTTTGAGAATGAATTTCGAATTAGGTATCGAGTGGATGGTGCTCTTTATGAGATGTCACCCCCACCGAAGAGTTTGGCTCTCCCAGTCATTTCAAGAATTAAAGTTATTGCAGATTTGAATATAGCAGAACACAGGATTCCCCAGGATGGTAGAATTAAAATGACTATTGAGGGTAGGGCAGTGGATTTACGTGTATCCACTCTTCCAACTCAGTTTGGAGAGAGTGTAGTGCTCCGGGTCTTGGACAAATCAGCGGTTAATCTGGACTTGGACAACTTGGGACTTCCCGAAAATGTGAAGACCAATATTCGAGATGCAGTGAAAAGACCAAATGGGATATTTATTGTCACCGGACCCACCGGTTCCGGTAAAACGACCACTCTTTACAGTGCATTAAGAGAGGTTAATAATATGGATACAAAACTTCTTACTGCCGAAGATCCCGTGGAATATGAAATAGAGGGCATCATGCAGGTTCCTGTCAATCATCAGGTCGGGTTGGATTTTTCCAGAGCTTTAAGGGCTTTTCTCAGACAGGATCCGGATAAAATAATGGTCGGGGAAATTCGGGATATTGAAACCGCAAGAATTGCGGTACAGGCATCCCTTACCGGTCATGTGGTCTTGAGTACATTGCATACCAATGACGCCCCGGGTGCGGTTACCCGTCTGATTGATATGGGACTTGAACCCTTCCTACTCTCAGCCTCTTTGGAATTTGTCTTGGCCCAGCGTTTAGTTCGAAAAATTTGTTCCGCTTGCAAGCAGGAATACGAGCCGAAAAAAGAAGTATTTGTAAATTTGGGGTTGAATCCAAATGAGCTGGGCGATCGCAAGTTTTTCTTCGGTTCAGGTTGTGAGGAGTGCAGTCAATCAGGCTATCGGGGACGAACTGGATTGTTTGAAATGATAAAAGTAACTGATTCTTTCAGAGAGATGATCAACTCAGGAGCTGCTACTTTAGTACTCAAGCAAAAGGCAATTGAGCAGGGAATGCGCACTTTGAGGGAAGATGGAATCCGTTCCATTTTTGATGGGGAAAGTACGGTCGAAGAAGTCTTGAAATACACTTAAAATATTTTAAGAATAAAAATTATGACAGTATACCAATTTACCGCTACCGATCAGAATGGAGCTGCCCAGCAAGGTACCTTTGAAGCTGCTAACGAAGAACAGGCTTATTCTCAACTCGCCCAATACGGGTTGACGGTCTCGCAGCTCGCTCCCGTACAGGCCCCCGTTGCAGAACCGGCTGTCCCTGCGACACCTGCACCAGCAGCGGAGCCCGAACAAGCAAAGCCAAAGAAAAAGAAAAAACCCGCCAAGGCCGAAAAAGCACCCAAGTCCAAGAAAAAAAAGAAAAAAGGGGGGATTTTGGCGATTGAATTGGGCGGTGGACCAACCACCGAAGACATTTCGATTTTTACCCGGCAAATGTCCACCTTGGTTCAAGCGGGTTTGCCTTTACTTCGAAGCCTTGAGGTTATGATCAAACAGCAGGACAAAAAGCCAAAGTTTAAAGCGATGCTGGAGGATATTTCAGAAAAAGTTTCTTCCGGTGGTAATTTATCTGACGGACTTGCGGGATACCCAAAGATTTTTGATAACCTTTATGTTAATATGGTAAAGGCTGGAGAGGCAGGAGGAGTTTTGGAACTTGTTCTTGATCGTCTTGCTCAATTTCAGGAAAAGAATATCCGAACTATAAAAAAAGTGAAATCAGCCATGATTTATCCAAGTGTGATCATGTTTGTAGCGGTCGGGATCGTGACTCTGTTGATGATGGTGGTGGTTCCTCAATTTCAAACAATATTTGAACAGATGTTGCGTGGGGCTCCCTTGCCAGGACCCACTCAAATTGTAATTAATATAAGTGAGTTATTTTCCACTCACCCTCTGCTTGTTTTGTGTGGAATGGGGGGAACAGTGGGAGGGCTTATTTTATTCAAAAAGACAAAGCCGGGGGCAAAGGTTTTTGACTGGTTGGGCTTAAATGTACCTGCAGTCAAGGATGTGGTCGGCAAATCTAACATATCCCGGATTACCCGAACCTTTGGTACTCTTTTAAGCAGTGGCGTTCCTATTTTGCAAGCTTTACAAATAACCCGTGATACCCTTTCCAACGGCCTTTTTGTCAATGCCATGGGTAATGTGCATGATTCCGTGCGGGATGGAGAAGCAATGGCGGTCCAAATGGAAAGGGAAACTGTTTTTCCAACCATGGTTACAAGTATGGTTGAAATTGGCGAGGAAACCGGTGAACTTCCTGATATGCTTACCCGAATTGCGGATAATTACGATGAGGATGTTGACAATGCAGTAGCCGGAATGACTTCCCTAATCGAACCGGTCATGATTGTATTTTTGGCCGTAGCAGTAGGTTTTATTGTAATTGCTTTGTTCCTGCCTATTGTTGCGATTATCGAAACGATCGGTAAGTAATACTATTTTAAGTTTGGCAAATTGCTGTTTTTCCACTTATTGGCTTTTTCTGGATCCATTCTTTTCCATGCAGCGATTGCTTTTTTAACTGCTTTTTCTTTTATCTTGGGGTCCACGATAGACATTGCCCAACCGGCCGCACCCTCAGGATCTCGTGCAGATATCCGATTCACGAATTCATTGACTACAGGATCCATTTTGGAGGAGGGAGGAAAAGAATTTAACCATTGAGCTGTAGCAATGGGATCACTCAAGGACCAACGAGAAGTTAATTGCTTCATTCCATAAAACTTTTTTTCACCGGCAGGTAAATCATTGAGCCATTGTGCCGCACTGTTCGCGTCTTTAGAAACCCATTGGTTAATCAAGTTATCCATGACCCGAAGTGATGCCTTGCCCACTTTCATAGACTCGACCCACTGAGCAGTTCCAGAAAGATCCTGTCTGGCAAGACGGGCCCCAGCTTGTCCAAAGATCATTTCGTGCATTCTTTCATCCTCTGTTGGAAATTGATCCAGCCATTCAATGGCTTTTTCAAGTCCCATTTCCGAGTATTTTTGAGCCAAAAAAGTAGATGCCTGCCAACGGGCATTCCCTTCAGGAAGATCTTTAAATATTTTATTGGCTTCCTCGAGATTGTTTTCCGCAATCCCTTTTATTACCCCCAAAATTAAGGGGTTGTCTTCGGGTTTATCACTGGAATTATTTGCCTGAGCC
>CACHJU010000045.1 GCA_902580225.1 uncultured Verrucomicrobiota bacterium | reverse complement strand
ATATGTTAATAATGGTCACAAGGGTAAAACTGGCAACCAATAGGATGGAGAATTTTTCGATTAAGGAAAATTTACCCATTATCAGAAGCAGGATTGTAAGAATAGTAATTATGATGGCCCAATAAATATCATCCTTTGATTCAGGGGGATTCCCAAGTTGAGCCAATTCTTTTTTTAATTTGTAAATATTTTCTAAATCGTTCTCTTCCCCGGCAATTTCAATTTCGATTTTCTTGGAGATATACTGGTTTCTCTTCATTCCCTTATCTGTCAATGGGAGGCTTATGGCGAGTGCCTGACCCACACCCCCTACAATGCCGCCTTGCTGGGCTAGAACAGCAAGAAACATAACAGACCAAAAAAACAAAAACCAATTTGCTTCAAATATTCTGCGGCCAAATGGAATGCGAATCCGCGGTCCCGGGATTTCGTTCACCGCAGCGAGAGAAGTTTTGCCATTAGTTATCGCATGTCGGCCAAGTTCAATTTGAGCAAATACTTTGACCATGCAACCGATTATAATTAACCACAGGAAATCAAAATGAGCTTCCGCACCAGTTCTGGTCGTAGCAATCAATTCCCCGGATCCAACAATAGAACCGGCAAGAATCATGCCTGGTCCTATATTAGTCAAAATTCCCTTTAATGAAGTGGGTGCCTTTCTATTAGTTGATTGGCTCATCTTTTTACTTGGACTATACAAAAGTAATCTAAAAACATGGGATAATTACGGTTAGGGAGGGAAGTATTTTTTATGAAAAGTATTTCTTATATGAATCAATCGTTGTTTGGGCCGCAGTTAAAGGGTCAGGCCAGGCAAAAGCTTCTGCAGAAATACATCCCTCATAACCCACATCCTTAAGGGCTTGCGCAATGGGTTCCATATTGGTGTGTCCATTACCCACAGGTCTACGATTACTATCAGCGAAATGAACATGACCAAGATGTTTGGATCCCTTTTTGATAGAATCTGCAATGTCATCTTCCTCAATATTCATATGAAATAAATCTGCGAGAAGAGATATGCCGTTGGTTGAGAGCTGGTCAAGTAATTCACATGCGTCAAGGTAATGGTTGAAAAGATTAGTTTCATATCTGTTTAAAGGTTCATAAATTAAAGTAACTCCTCGACTGGTTGCATGCTGACCAAGTTCTTCCAGAGATTGTTGAAGCCAGGAGATAGCCTGTTCTCTAGAAACTTGTTCTCCATGACTTCCTTGCATGGATCCAATAATTGCTGGTGCATTGTACTGCGCTCCAAAGTCAATCATGTCTCGAATGAACGAGATTGCCTTTGCCCTTATATCGGGATTTTTATCTGTAAGGGTGAGCCCATTTAGTACTTTTCCAGCACCGGTACCAACAGCTCCTAAACCCATACCGGTTTGATTTAAAAGATTGTGGAGTTCATTTGGAGCTCCAGCTTTGGGGCCGTCAGTAAAAAGTTCCAATGAGTCAAACCCAAATTCAGCGGCTTTCTTAAAACCATCAGCCAAATTGTCCCATAAAACCCATGGTCCGCCTTTTAATGAAGAAACGAGAGAAAGTGTGATACATGATTTCATATTATACCACCCTTGACTTCAACTCTTTATAAATAAAGAAGAAAAGTAGTTTAAGTAAAAATTTAATTCTGAAAAAACAAATCAAGTACTCGGTTTTATGATTTTTTCATAAAATTCTTTATCTTTATTTATTTCGTTTTTTTTAGGGAGCACTCGCTCGTCCAACGCCTTAGGTATAGTGAATTTCTTAGTATTTATTTCCTGAGCTGTTGATTACGCAAAAGTCTATAATGTAAAGAATGACAAAACTAATAAAAGCTTCAAATTTTCAAAATAATTGAATTAACATTCCTTTGTCAACTTTCCCATTAATTGAATCTTCATAGTAGATTTAAAAAAAGATAAATGAAATCATTTTTGAGTAATAAAATTTGTATCTTTTTATTCTAAATGACCTGAATCTGAAAAGCTATAGTATCCACATCCATTTGGACAGTTTTCGGATTCCCCTAAAATGACATGATCATGCATTTCCAAGTCCACTGTTTTGGAAGCTTCAAAAATCTTTTTGGTGACCCTCAGGTCAGCCGAGCTTGGAGTTGGATCCCCGCTTGGATGATTGTGAGCAAGTATTATTGCGGTAGCTCCACAGCGAATGGCTGGGCGGAACACTTCACGAGGGTGGACCAAACTGCCTGTTGCTGTTCCGGATGTGACTGGCTCAGCCCGAATTAATTTATTTTTCCGGTCCAGGCAGATCACCCAAACTTTCTCAACACTGTCTGATCGAACTTCTGGGTATAGATATTCCCAAACCTTCCGAGGTTCGTCGAATCGGATTTCAGATGATCTTGATCCGCGCATCATTCTTTTGGCTATTTCAACCTGAGTACTTAATTGCAAGGCTTTTACTTTTCCAATCCCTTTAATTTTTTGGAAGTCCGATACATCCCATCGCAGAAGTCCGGTAAGAGATCCGGCTTGTTTAATTAACTCATCTGCAATAGCGAGCACATCCATTTTGGCATTTCCCGAACGAATCAGCATGGCAAGTAGTTCGCGATCGGTTAATGGACCTGCTCCCAATCGTTCCAGTCTTTCCTGGGGACGATCTTCTTGGGGAAGATCTCTTAAAGATGAAGGCACGACTTAAAATCGATCTACATTGAAATAATGAGGAGAAGTTTCGTGCTTAGAGCTGTTATTGGGGTAGGGTAACCCGGACATAGGCGTCTCGTTTTAAGCGATTTAACCATTGCCTGTGACTTCGTGCTTCAATTTCAGAAGCGAGTTCGCGTTCAATTTGAGTTCTGACTTCATCAAGGGGTTTAAAACCAGCCACGGTACGGTCTATTGCCTTAAGGATGTAGACCGCAATCTTTCCTGAATCTCCCACACTTCCGTCCGGTCTTCTTTCAAGTATGCTCACTATAAATGGTTTTGAAATTTCTCCTTTATTAAGCGAAAATGCTTGTTCTCTTATTTCATCACTCCTGATTTCTCTCTCCGAAACCATAACACCCCAATCACCAGATTTATCGCGGAAGGGGCTTTGGCCATTTTTAAGAGCGGCATCTTCAAAACTTTGACCTTCTTTAATTTCTTTAAGTGTTTTATGTGCTTGTTGCAGTAAGACGGTTTCAGGTTCGCCGGCTATTTGAGAAAAAGCGATTTCTCCGAGCTGAATCTTTTCTTCCGTTTTGAATTGATTTTTATTTTTCTGGTAGTGAGCTTCCACTTTGTCCGGACTAATTTCTTCTTTTAAGCGCCTACGGGTTGAGAGCATATGACTATAGATGATTTCTTCTTCAATTTCTTTCCTGTATTCCAATTGAGACAGCCCCTTACTTCTCAATGTGTCCCTGAATAGTTTTCTATCCCCGTTAAATTCTCTTATTAGGCGTTTGTTGTATTCCTGTTCGATGAAGGATGACGGAATGTTCATACCTTTTTCATAAAAGGCGGCAATGGATAATAATCTATCCACTTTTCCATCCACAAATTCATTAGCCCTGCTTATTTTTTCAGTTTCAGTGAAATTGAGCAAAGTCATTGCATTTTCAATTTCACCCCAAGTTACGACTCTTTCATTAACTTTTGCCACAACTCGATTGAGTTCAATTAACTCTGCACAAATTGATTTGTATTGAAAACCACTAATTCCCGCCAGGAAAATGAATAATTTAAAAAGATATGACTTAACTTTTATTCCCATGAATTTCTATCTTTAAGAATCGAATGATTTCCTTCAACTTTAAAAGTGGTTCTTTGCATGAAAGTTTTGGAATTTGCCCCGCCTTGCGGCAATATTGCTTAGTTCCTCCTTTACCTCTCTTAATTAAGCGGCAAAACAATTCCTTGTTTTTAGTCTCCAAAAGATCGAAACCCGCCTCTTCAACCAGACATCTTATTCTAGTTTCTTGAATGAGGGCAAAAACCTCGGGAGGTGGTGGGCCAAATCTATCCTTTAACTCTTCAAAATAATGATTAATTTCATTTTCCTCTCTCATTTGGGCAAGTTTCCTGTATGCCTCAATGCGGAGCATTGGTTCAGAAGTGTAAGCATCTGGAAAAAATGCACCCATAAGAATGATTGAATCTTCCTGTTCTTCATCACTTGGCTCCCCAGCAGTAAGAAAATCTATTCGGACTGTAGCAGATGGGCGAAGGGAAAGTTCTTCTCCCTTCAAGCGAGACACACTTTCTCTAAGCAGTCGGCAATATAATTCGAATCCAATTCCAGCGACATGGCCGCTTTGCTCGCTTCCGAGAAGGTTGCCTGCCCCCCTAAGTTCCAAATCCCTAAGAGCAATTCGGAAACCGGCTCCAAAATTATTGATTTGTCGAATCGAGGCTAATCTTTTTCGTGCCTGATCGGAAACGGTCAAGTGTCGGTTGAGTAATAGATAGGCATAAGCCTGCCGATCGAACCTTCCGACTCTACCTCGAAGTTGATATAACTGGGAAAGTCCAAATTTATCAGCCCCATCTATGATAATCGTGTTGCAATTAGGGATATCAAGACCGGATTCTATGATGGTTGTACAAACAAGTATATCATAGCGATGGGCGACAAAATCAGTCATTACTTGTTCAAGTTCGCCTTCATTTAATTGTCCATGTCCTACACCAATGGAAAGTTTGGGAAATTGAGCCTCAAGTTTCTTTTTAACTGAATGAATTGTTTTAACTCGATTGTGTAGATAGAAAACCTGACCACCCCGTTTGGTTTCAATCTGAACTGCCTGATGGATAATTTCAGGTGAATTTCTCATCACCTCGGTTCGTATCGGTCTTCTGTTGACCGGGGCAGTTTCAATGGTGCTTAATGCTCGGGCTCCAACCATTGCAAAGTACAAAGTTCTTGGAATCGGAGTAGCACTTAAAGTAAGAACATCTACATTGGAGCGAAGTTTTTTAATGGATTCCTTATGTTGCACCCCAAATCTTTGTTCTTCGTCTATGATTAAGAGACCCAAGTCTTTAAAAAGGATATCGGGGCTGAACATTCGATGAGTTCCAATTAAAATATCCACAGATCCAGATTGAGTTGCCTGAATGATCTTCTTTTGCTGTCCCGCAGTCCGAAATCTGCTCAACATTTCAACAGCTATAGGATAATCAGACATCCTTTCTCTGAATAAATTAAGATGCTGTTGGCAAAGAATTGTGGTCGGGGCGAGGAAGGCGACCTGTTTCCCATCCATCACTGCCTTGAATGCGGATCTTAATGCCACTTCGGTTTTTCCAAATCCAACATCCCCACAAATCAGGCGGTCCATGGGTTGTTCTTTCTCCATATCCTCTTTGACCTGGTTAATTGCTTTAAGCTGATCAAGGGTTTCGTTGAATGGAAAAGCGTCTTCAAATTCTTTTTGCCATTTATCATCCTTGGAAAAAGCATGCCCAAGATTAGTGTCTCTCGTTGCCTGTAATCGAAGTAGATCGGCAGCGAGGTCAAGGGCAGCTATTTCTGCCGCCTGCTTTGCTTTTGCCCATGATTTACCTCCTAATTTAGCTAGTTTGGGGGATGCTTTTTGAAGGCCGACATATCGGGATAAGAGGTGGGATTCCTGTAACGGGACATGCAATAAAATTCCATCCGCAAATTCGAGCGTAATAGCTTCCTCTTTTCTTGAGCCTTCCACGACAAGCCCAAGCTTTTTGAATTGACATATTCCGTGTTGATGGTGAACCAGGAAATCCCTCTCTATCAGTTCAGAAAAATCCAATGCCTGATCGACTTCTTTCCGCCGTACAATCGCTTTTTTGGAGCGTAACGGACGTCTGCTCTTTTCCCTACCTAATATTTCGCGAGCAGTGGCGACGACCAAACCGTGTCCTTTTTCCTGAATGAATAAATTAAAATAACCGCGATTTCCCTCCGGATGAACTTGGAAACTCTCTTTTAGACCGATGGAAAGAAAATTTGGTTTAAATCGCTTGAGTGAGCTTTCCTCCGATATGATTTCAGCAATTCGTTTTTGTTCTGATTCTGCGCCGGCTGCGATTATAATTTCAAATTGTTCGTCCTGTTTTTTCAGGAGTTCAAATAAATAGGCGGTTCTTTGTTTTTTTTCACTTTCAAAACTTACTCCACCAATACCGACCGTAGCATTTTCATTTTTTAAATTATTAATCGGATGGACTTGAAGTTCAAATGTATCACATTTTTCAAAGATTCCCTCTCCGGCTTGAATCTCACTGGAGCCAATAAATTGATCCATTTTAGCGTTCTTACGATCGAACGCATTTTGAAAGCTTGCCTGCCTGGAAGACTGCTTTGCTGAGGTATGAAAAACCAAGGGGAATCTAGACATCAGGATCTCGGGTTCCCTGAAAATCCAGGTTACTGGATTTATTAAGTATTCAAAAAATTCACCCTCCAATTCATTTTTTTCATTCGATTTAGCCGAGGAGATAATAAGTTCATTAATGGTTTTTTCACCTCTTTGAGTGGTCGGATCAAAGGTGCGTATTTCTTCAATTTCATTTCCAAAAAAATCGATCCTTGCAGGCTTGGTCCCATTGATCGGATATACATCCATCAGCCCGCCCCTCACCGAAAATTGCCCGGGTTCTTCACAGAGAATTTCGGACGAATAGTCAAAATCAGTGGCAAAGATTGTAGGGAGTTTTTCAAATTCAATTTCCATTCCAACCTTAAGAACAAGCTCAGATTTTTTCTGAAGCTTTTGTTGTGGACAGGGACTGATAAGGGCTTCCGGTGTGGTGGCAATAAGAATTTGGGAGTTTTTGTCCAAGTCCCTCCGGAGAAGGGCGGATAGCACGGTTAATCGATCGCAAATTTTTTCAAAGGCATCCGGGTGATTATTCTCAGGAGGGGAATCGAAAAGAAAAAAATGTACTTTTTTTTCAGGATTCAAGTTTTCCATGAAAGCTGCAATATCTTCGCCCCACTCTTCGGCTTTGGGAATATTCTCTTCGACTAAAACGGCAACCCGATGACCATGGCTGGCAAGATAGTTGGCAGCCAACGCGGGAGTCGCTGATTCAGGCAATGAATGAATGAAAGTTGCGGTCGCCCCTTTGGGGATAACTACTTTTTTCACTTTTCAGACTTGAGGTTGAGCAGTGCCTGTTTAGCCGCCTCTTCTTCCGCTTCTTTTTTTGTTCTCCCCATACCTGAGCCAAGAGTTTTCTTTCCCAAAATAAGATCGATTTGAAAATTTTTCTGATGGGGTGGACCTTCCTCCTTGAAAAGGAAATATTTGATTTTTTCAGTTATTGATCTTTCATGCAAAAGTTCCTGTAGTTGTCCCTTGGGATTATAATTAGGCTGTTCGGCAAGAAGTTTTTCGGATAAATCTCCAAACCATCGTAATACACATTGCTTTACCTCATCCATACCACCATCTAAGAAAATCGAACCAATAATGGCTTCAATAGTATCTTCCAGTGTGGAATTTCTTTTATTTCCATGTTGAGTCAACTCTGAACTACTCATCTTAATAAATTTATCAATACTGAGATCTTTGCCAATATTAGCCAAGGAAATACCACGGATAAAAACGGCTCTTTTCCGGCTCAAAGCACCTTCGTCTTCATCCGGAAAGCCTAAATACAAAGCTTCAGTTAAAATTGCACTGAGAATGGAATCTCCAAGAAATTCCATTCTTTGATTGTCTGGTTTGGCTTGGTCGTGTTCGTTGTGCGAGGGATGCGTTAATGCCAATTCCAAAAGAGTTTTATCATGGAAAGTATAATTGATCTTTTTTTCCAGTTCACCAAGTTTTGTATTCATATTTTTAATTCTGAGTGATTGTGAAACCTGAATCCCGTTTTAATTAATAGGATTACTCAAAAAAACGTTTTCTCACTTCCCTCGCTAACGCAAGGTATGCCTTGGCTCCTATTCCGTTGGGTTCGTATTGAAAAATGGTTTTCCCAAAGCTTGGTGCCTCACTTAAGCGCACAGTTCGTGGAATTGCTGTACGAAAAATTTCCTCAGGATAATGCTTGTTCACTTCTTGCCAAACCTCATAGGAAAGTCGGGTTCGATTATCATACATTGTCATTGCAATTCCACCTAATCTAATATCTGGATTTGCACCTGACTGCTTGAGTTGGTGAATCACTCTTGTGATTTGGCTTAGCCCTTCGAGTGCCAAGTACTCTGATTGAAGAGTAATTAAAAGGAAGTCAGCAGCGCAAAGTGAATTCATGGAAAGCAGTCCGAGAGTGGGCGGACAATCAATTAAAATGGCTTTCAAACCATAATTTTGAGAGAGATTATATAAGGATTTTCGTAATTTAATAAGGTAGTTATCTTGGCTACTTAATTCAAGTTCAGCGGCAGCAAGATCAAGTTCAGATGGAATGATCCAGAGGTTCTCTTGATTGGTCGCCACCACTCGAGGTGATAAATCATCACCGGCCAACAGGGGCTCATAGATTCCAGTTCCTGCTTTTTTTTCGATACCCAATGAACTTGTCGCGTTTCCCTGAGGGTCCATATCAACCAAAAGGGTAGGGATGCCGAAGGAGGCCATAGCGGCACCTAAATTAATGGTGGTGGTGGTTTTACCAACGCCACCTTTTTGATTGGCGATTGCTATGGTTATTGCGGGCATACTAACAAATTTTCTAAGAGGGAATTTTTATGTGTCGAGGCGGAAATTTTTATTGGATTCGAACCACACCCTTATTTTTAATTAATTGGAGACCCATTTTTAGGTTTGGCATATTGTGAATCTGATTTGAAAGTCCGAGGAATTCGAGAATAGACCACTTTACTGAATGTAATCCTGAGGCAAGTGCAAGTGGACTAGCGCCTCCCAGTCGTGGGTTTATTTCGATCAAGTGTAGATCTTCATTTTGATCCACAATTACCTGAGCTAAAATATGTCCCTTCAAGCCTGGAATTTTTTTAAAAGTTAATTTTAACCGATTTTCCCAATCTGAATTTTTGAAAGTTACAGATTTGTGAGACTCTCCATCAATTACTTCTATTCTCCATCTGAGTAGCACTCCACTGCATTTACCCTTTTTGTCGATCCATGCTTCGGCACTGAACTCCCTTCCCTCAATTTGCGGCTGAAAAATCGGTTCTTTAAGCTTTTTAGAATGAGGGATTAGATCTTCAGGCTTTAGATTTAAACCGATCGAGGATGAAGCTGAGCCCATTCTTTCCTTGACTACAAAATGGTCGTAATCGGAAAAAATGGAGGAACTGCAAAGGCTGGTTTGTATGGCCGGTATGGAAGAATTTTTAAAATGGCTAGCAAAAGAATATTTATCCTCGCAAATTTGAATTGCCGATTTGTTAGAAACCATTACCCCAATTTTTTTGTTGGATAAAAAAGCTTGATGTTCTGCCCAGAATAGTAGTTCCGAATCTCTTGTCGGAATGACAAACTGAATCTTATGTTTTTGACAAAATTTAAAAAGCGATTCTTGATTCAACTCGCTGATTGGGGGCATCCTGACAAAGTGTTTGATCTTTTGAGAACCATGACATGAGCTGTTGGAATCAGCACCCAGGACTTTTATTTTTGAAGAAATTGATTCCACCTCTTTCCTGACCGATTCAAAGAGGGCAATTTTTGCGGAGAGGCTTGAAAAGAGGATATTAAAGTGGTGAGTTGAATCCACCATTATTCGCGAGGAGGGAATTGTTTTAAGTATTCTGATTTCAAACAGGAAGCTATAACGGCATCAACCCATTGCCCGTCAACTTTTTCATCTTGTCTCAGGATGCCTTCCCTTTTAAGACCGGATGCTTCGATCGCATTTACATGAAATGAACGATGTGAGAAAGAATAGGTGTATATTTTATTTAATCCAACTTTATCAAAAGCACACCTCATTAATAAATTAAGGAAAATACTGCAATCACGCCCGTATTGAAATGTATCTTTACCTCTTTCAGTATCCAGTAAAAAGGAGATTTCTGCCTTCATGTTTTGCCAGTTTATATGAACCAACCCTCCGTAGCCGATCAGGTTATTTTCATAAGTAAAACGAAGGAGAATGAGGTTTGGTTGTTTTTGGGAAAAACTAGGTTTGACCACATTTTGAAAATAAGTATCTTGTTCACTTTTAGTGAGTGGGCTGGTTTGTCGCAAAGCAGAGATTTGCTCATTTCTCCATTTCATTATTTGAGCAGCATCCTCCATTCGCACCGAACTTAATTGATAACCCCGAAAATCTGCCCGAAAGCCCTTGAGCAAAATATATCCGCCTGAAGGGAAAGAGGATGAGGGATTGGTAAATTTTTTAAAATCCATTATCCTTGAGTAATAAAAGTTTCGAGGGAGTTGAGAACATGATCTTGTTCTTTTTGTTTTAGATCTGGATACATTGGAATGCTGAGACAACTTTGGTAAAAAGCTTCCGCACCTGGCAAACTAAATTCTTGAAGATTTTTTTTATAAAAAGGATGCTTGTAGACTGGAATATAATGCACCTGGGTAAGAATGTTTTTACTTTTTAAAAATTTATAAGCCTGATTTCTGAGACTTGGATCAATAAATCTTATGATATATAGATGCCAGCCATGGCCATCTTCAAAAGGCGGACATTGAATATGTTCTCGAAAAGGACTTTGCTTAAGAATTTGATCATACCTTTTGGCCAGGGCTCTTCTTTGAGTTAGAAATTGTTCGAGTCTTGAGAGTTGAGAAAGCCCCAATGTGGCCTGCAGATCGGTCAAACGATAATTCCAGCCTAGATCCTCCTGTTCATAATACCATGGTTTCTCATCTATTTCATTAAAAGGTCTTTTAATACCATGAGAGCGTAATTGGGCGGCTTTTTCAGCAACTTTTGAATCATTGGTGAGTACAGCCCCACCTTCTCCTGCACAAATGTGTTTAACCGGATGAAAGCTTAAAGTGGAGGCCAGAGCGTGAATACCATTGGCACTGTAAATTTTTTCATTTTTTTTATTATATTTCCAGGCACCAGGAGAATGGGATGCATCTTCAATGATGCAAAAATTATTTTTTTCCGCGATTTCTTTACATTCGGTCAAAGGAGCAACCGAACCTGCAAAGGAAACCGGTGCAATCAGATTAATATTTTCCTTTTGTTCATCCGGGATTTTGGAGATAGATTCCTCCAAAGAAGATATGGAAATAATACCAGAATCGGGCTCCACATCACAAAATCGAACTGAACCTCCCTGGTATCGCATTGCATTCGCAGTGGCAGCAAATGTAATGGCAGGAACAATGCCTAGACTTTTCTCATTAATACCCGCAGAAGCATAGGAAAGATGTAGGGCTGCGGTTCCGCTCGAGCATACGACGGCATGTTTCACACCAAGTTTATCTTCCAATGCCCTCTCAAAATCAGGGACACGAGGACCTTGGGTCAAAAAATCGGAAGTCAGAGTTTTTGTAATTAAAGAAACATCTTCTTCGTTTATACTTTGCCTAGAATACGGAATTAAATCCATAGAGCCAAGTAATCAAATAAGCATGTATTTTCCAAGCGCAATCGAATCGTTCACAACAGACTTGCTCCATTTGAAATTGATGTTAGTCAAAAAGTATGAAAATTGTTGGTTCTGTAATCGCCCGGCTTGGAAGCAAACGCCTTACTTTTAAAAACCTCTTACCTTATAAAGGTGAACCCCTTGTTCTTAGGGGGGTTCGGAAATTATTAGATAATCAGAGTGTTGACCGGGTGGTTCTATCAACAGACAGTGAACTTATTGCCCGTACCTGTCTGCTCGATGGAGTCGATATTCTTTTTCGTCCCGAGCATTTATCCGGGGACAGCATAGCTTCAATTCCGGTTTTTCAGCACATTATTGAGCACTTTCCATGTGATTTGCATGTGAATTACAATTGTAATTTTCCGGAATGCGATCAATCCGTTTTGGAAAAAACAATTGCCATGGCTCAGGAAACTGGTGAGGCCCTTTCCAATCCATTTGCCGTTTGGGCTCAAACCAGAGAATGTTTATCTGCATACGGAGATCCATTCAATATTACCGCAACCCAGTTTGATGTATCGGGAGTGCATCCTCTTGATATCCATAACATGGACGATTTATTGGAAGTTCATCGTGTCCATCAGAATGCTTTTTCTTGGGAAAATATAAAAAAAGCTCAAATTTGAGTAAAGTTTTCTTTCCTTGGTCGACTATAATGAGAGATTAATCATTCCATGGAACATATAAATTTTAAAATTCTTTACAGAACCTCAATAATCCTGAGTGTTTCTTTTCTTGTTTTTAAAGCCTTTGCGATTGAAACCAAACGTTTTGACGCACCCCCTCAGTCCAGAGGTGAATATTTAGCTTTTTCAAAGCCGATGAATTTGAGATATGGAATTTCTCCGCCCAAGGTCGATCGGATGAAATTGATTATGCCCCCGACTATTTCATCAGTTACCACCACTGTTAACACAGAATCCAATGCCACCAGCAAAGTTCAATCTAACGACTTTCCATTAGTTCCCTTTCAAGAAGATAATTCTTCTCTAAGCTCAGAAATGCCTCCTGCTTTCCCCAACCTTCCTGATATTGCTCCTCCAGAAACTCTTCCTCTTTCCGATCCGTTTGAGGATATGAATTCATTCGGAATTGATAGCACCGATGAACTTCTTGAAGTGTTTGAATCTTCCAGTATGAACACACCAAGATCCAGTATGCAAAATATTCCCTTTGTGCCCCCTTACACGGTTGCACCCGATAACATGCGTGTAATGAACAAAGCCACTTACCAAAGACGCCAACGATGAAGACATTAACGAACCACCATTCCATTTTATTGATTTTCATGTTTCTTTTGTGGAACCATGCTCACTCGCAGTCCAATTCGGAAGGAACTCAACTAAAGTCGATTGATGAAGTGATCGAAGGAATTGATTCTTTGCTAGGCGACATCAAGAACAGTACCTCTGAATCGAATTCGGCACCTTATGCTCCAAGTTATCAGCAAACCCCAATCTATCCACAAACTTCTGATTTTAATGACTTAGATGAACAGCCTGGTTCCTTCCGGGTTCAGAATGAACTGATGCCGGACAATTTATTAAACAGTAATTTTGACGAATCTGACTTGGAACAGACGGAATCATCACTTTTGGACGAACCTTTAAATTTGGATGATATAAATCCACCTTTGTCCGAACCAGAACCCGTTCAGTCAGTTCAACCCTTTTCCAATCGTTCTCAACAAATTGCACAGCCCATGCCTCAAATAGACTATCGAAGTGCTTCATTGGAGGAACTTCTACGCGAAGTCGATTTGCTTGATCTCCCTATGCTTGAGGCACCCTTAACTTCACCAATGCCTTCTCTATCCGCAGCCACGGAAAAACCACTATCCAATCGTCCGGACGAAAAGCTCTCAGAGGCAACCATCATTGAAACACCTCGTTTTTCTGATAATGAAGACTTCGCTGAACCCGTTATGATTGAAGACTACACGGTATTGGGCGAGGGTATAGACCATGAGATGAAAGAACGAATCAGGGAGGCGATAATGGAGACCAGAAGAGCTTCAGGAGGTAGTGACAATCCTTACGTTACCCGTTCGGTTTTTAAGGCCACATCTTATTGTAATCGTGTCCTTGGTCGCCTGAACGCTCCTTATCATAAACGCTATCGTCGGGATGTGCTTCTCTCTCTTATTGGAATGCACGAGAGGAATCAGGCATGGGTGGATGCAGCGAAATCCTACGAAAGATACTTGGAGGAATTTGCAGCGGATGATTCCTACCCTTTTGAAGAACATGAAGACGCACCTGGTATTCCTGATTTAAAGTCAGGTCTTGGTTCGGTTGAAAAATGGCTTGAGGGTCGCAAAAGAGGGGCACCCACAATC
>CACHJU010000044.1 GCA_902580225.1 uncultured Verrucomicrobiota bacterium | reverse complement strand
TTTATTTGGTGAGCGTTTTACTTTTCATGATTTAAGTTTTCAGAATATGGATAAAGTTTCATCTGCTGAAGATTTCGATGGAATTTTGATGGATCTGGGAATATCTTCTTTTCAGCTAATGGAGCCGTTGAAAGGTTTTTCTTTCCGTTTGGATGCTCCTATAGATATGAGGTTGGATCCGCGAGTGGGGATGAGTGCGGCTGAATTTTTGGAAACCGCATCTCGGGATAGCTTGGTAAGAGCAGTTCGAGAGTACGGGGAGGAAAGACGCTGGAATCGAGTGGTGAATGCAATTTTGGACGCACGGGGAACTGGGGTTCTTCAGCGTACGATGAGTGCGGCAGATTTAGTGGCTGATGCAGTTGGAGGACTTCGGGTGAGGCAGAGGATACATCCAGCAACGAGAACTTTTCAGGGGATTCGTATTGCAATAAATGGAGAAATGGAGGCATTGGCAGTTACCCTGCCGAAAGCCTTTCGGGCCCTCAAGCCGGGGGGTGTTTTGGCAGTCATTTCGTTTCATTCGCTTGAAGATCGTATGGTAAAAAGGTTTATGCGAAAGATGTCCGGGCGTCCCCAGCATCGCTGGGATCGCAGTGTATTGGATGAGAGAAAAGTCTTAGCTGAATTGCTAAATACAAAAATAATAGCGCCTTCGAAAAAGGAAGTTGAGGATAATCCCAGGAGTCGGTCTGCAAGGCTTCGTGTTTTAAAAAAGATTAATCAATCAAGTTTGTGATGAGTTCTAGGCAGAAAAATTTTAATGGATATTTCTTGATATTGGGTTCTACATTATTGCTTTTTTTTGGGGGTGGAGCTTTGTCAATTGTATGGTTGCGGATGGAAATTTCTTCGGTAGCGAAAAATTGCGGACAACTTGAAGGAGAGATGGAAATTGTTGGGCGCGAAGTTTATGAATTAAGAGGTCAAAGGTCTAAGTCTTTAAGGCCTTCATCACTAGCTGTAATGGTTGCCGGGAGGCTTTCAATGCCGCTTGGCAAGAACACATATCATATCTCCGAAAGTGATATGAAGAGAAGAATGAATCTAGGAGGCTCGGGTATTTATAAACTTCGTGGAGAATTTGCCGGAAAGCGGTAAAATGAAGAACGTTTTTATTTCTCCTTTTCGTTTTTATCTCGTTTTTTTTGCTGTCACTATAACTTTCTGTTCCCTCGGCGGAAGATTGGTTTATCTTCAGGTTTTTAAGTCTCATGACTTTTCGAAGTTTGCTCAAGGTGCAAGAAAAAATGTAGTTACTTTAAAAGCAAGACGCGGAGATATAGTTGACCGAAAGGGAAATCTGATGGCGACGACCAGATCAGTGGTTAATGTGGGTGTGGATCCACATTCAATACAGGATGAAGACCTTCCAAAGTTCCAAATTCTCGCAGAACTTTTGAAGTTGCCGAGTGAAGATATCCATGAAGCTGTAGCAACAAAGATTAGAAAAGGAAATAATTTTAATGGTGAGGTTAAAAAAGTTAGATGGGTTAAGTTGAAGGAAGATGTGGATGAGGAAACCTACAGGAATATTCAGGAGTTAGGAATCAAAGGAGTATATGGGAATTTTAAACATTCACGGTTGTATCCAGGAAATCGTTTAGGATGTCATTTATTAGGTTACTTGAACAAAGAAGGAGTATCAACCATGGGAGTTGAACGCTTTGCAGATTATTATCTAAATGGACAGGATGGGTGGAAGGAAAGTGAGAAGGATGGCAGGAGAAGAGAAATGCCGCAACATAGATCACTGGAAGTTTCACCGAAGGATGGTTTAAATGTGGAACTTAGCATTGATTGGATGATTCAGAATATGGTCGAGAATGAACTGGCAAAGATTGTTGATGAGTACAACCCGTTAAGTGCTAGTATGATTGTTAGTGAACCGGTCACAGGCTCAATTCTGGCACTTGCTAATGTTCCGGATTTTGATCCAAACTTTTTTAACAAATCTGATTTGGCCTCCCAAAGAAATAGAGCATTGTCAGATTTATACGAACCAGGTTCCACATTTAAAATTGTCGCAGTAAGTGGTTGTATGAACGATGGACTGGTAACACCAGACGATATAATAGATTGTTCGATTGCAAGGATTGAAAAAGGAAGTAGAAGACTGAGATTGCCTAGCGATCATCATCCTTTGGGTAAAATTAGTGTCAGCAAGGTTGTTCAAAAATCAAGCAATCGGGGTGCTGCACAACTGGGTATAATGCTTGGAGCTGGGCGGCTATATGAATATTGCCGGGCATTTGGGTTTGGTGAAAAAACAAATTTTGGTATTGGAGGCGAGAGGAAAGGTGTTTTGCATCATCCAAAAAAATGGGACGGTTTGACTATAACCCGTTTGCCAATGGGGCATGCGGTAAGCACAACTCCTATGCAGGTACATTCTGCGATGTCGGCAATTGCAAATGGAGGCATTTTGATGAAACCAAAATTTATCAACCGTGTATATGATGAAAATGGGAAAACAGTTACACCATTTCTATCAACACCAGTTCGTAGAGTCGTGGACAAGAGTGTTTCAAGGGAATTGACTAAAATGCTTGTGAACGTTGTATCTGCTGAGGGAACTGCTAAGAGTGCTAGAATTAAGGGATTTGATGTAGCTGGAAAAACCGGAACAACTCAAAAATTAGTTGAGGGAAAATATTCAAGGTCTCATCATGTGGGTTCATTTGTTGGATTTTTTCCTGCTAAAAATCCCCGTATTGTAATTACCGTGGTAGTGGATGAGCCAAAAATGAAAAAGGGATTGTCTGGATATGGGGGAGTGGTGGCCGCACCAGCATTTCAAAATGTAGCTAAGCAAATTATCAGTTATCTAGGGATTGAACCTAAAGTTGAAAATGAAAGGGTGGTTATAAACTTAAGAAATCAAAAACAAGCACTGTGAAATTTAAAAAGTGATGAATACTAAATGGGGAAATAGAGAGTCTTTAAAGGATGTGCACAACCGTGTGGGCAAAGTGAGTTTGCTGGGAGACTTATCTACTGCCGAAGAAAATATTTCGCATTCAGATTTAAAAACTGAAGTCAGGGATTTGATAACAGATAGTAGGAGAGTGACACCGGGTTCGGCTTTTTTTGCAATCCCAGGTCAACGCACTAATGGAAACAATTTTTTAGAGGAAGCCATAAGCAGAGGTGCGAAAACCATTATTTCAACCGAGGATAATCATGAAATTCCATCCGATGTAGTTTCTGTAAAAACTGAAAACCCAAGATTAGCCTTAGCCAAGTTTGCTAAAAGACATCATGGTCAACCGGACAGCTTTTTAAATATTGTTGGGGTCACAGGAACCAATGGGAAAACCACTGTAACTACCCTCACCCGACACCTGCTTGAACGACCTGGTCGTCCAGTAGGATTAATAGGTACCGTCCGATATCATTTGGGTGATCGAGAGATTCCTTCATTTAAAACAACACCTGAGTCTTCAGATATTTATCCATTGTTAAGCAGTATGTTAGCTGCTGGTTGTTCAGAAGCTCTTATGGAAGTTAGTTCACATGGGATTCATCAATCCAGGGTTGCTGGATTAGAAATGGAAGTTGCCGTATTTTTAAATCTAAGTAGGGATCATTTAGATTATCATGGAAATATGGAGAAATATTTTTGTGAAAAAAGAAAAATTTTTAATGGGCAGAATGGACTGTTGCCAAAAGTGGCAGTTATTAATGTTGATTGTCCATATGGTAGAAGATTAATGGATGAGTTGCCTCCTCAGGTTCATATTTTAACTTTTGGCGAAAGTGAAAATAGTACATTTAGAGCTAGGAATATTTCATTAAATTCAGATGGAGCAGAATTTATTTTAGATGGTCCTTTTGGTTCTACCGTAGTTTCTAGTCCATTACTTGGTAGGTATAATGTTATGAATGTTTTAGCTGCTTTTTCGATCGTTCATGCTTTGGGAATACGAGTTTCAGATATTATTCATAAAATAACCGGGTTTGAGGGAGTTGACGGGCGTATGGAAGCTGTTGACCGTGGGCAGGGATATAATGTGGTCGTTGATTATGCTCACACACCAGATGCTTTAAGAAATGCATTAAGCATGCTTCGCGAATGCACGACCGGAAATCTGCATCTTGTTTTTGGATGCGGTGGTGACCGCGACAGGGGAAAAAGGTTGGAAATGACCAAAGTTGCCTGTGCAGGAGCGGATAAGGTATGGGCAACTGCTGATAACCCAAGAACTGAGCCACAAGTAAATATTTTTAATGATATGAGAAAAGGAATTTCAAAAAGTTCCAAAGTCTATTTTATGGATGATCGAAGAAGAGCGATAAGCATGGCTCTCGATGCAGCTTCTGAAGGGGATTGCGTCTTGATTGCAGGAAAAGGTCATGAAACTTTTCAAGAAGTTCAGTATACTGCAATACCGTTCGATGATAGAGTGGTGGCAGCTGAATTATTAAGCGCTAAACAACTTACAATATAGTGTCTATTTTTGATCCAGAACAATTGCAGGATTGGGCTCATGGTCAATGGAAGGCGACTCCCAGGAACAATATCACTGGGTTTTCCATAGACAGCCGTAATTTAAATAAAGGTGATGTATTTGTTGCGGTGAACGCCGTGCGGGATGGTCATGATTTTTTAAAAAATGCTGCGGAAAATGGAGCCAGTGCAGGAATTGTTGAAGAGTTTAAACTCGATGTTTCTTTACCCCAGTTACTAGTAAACGATACCATTCAAGCTTTTCATGATATTGCTTATAATCACCGTTTGAAATTTGAAGGTCCAGTCGTCGGAGTTACTGGAAGTTGCGGGAAGACTTCGACCAAGGATATTCTTGGAATATTACTTGGGGAAAGAGAAGTTTTATCCACAAAAGGAAATTTAAATAATTATCTAGGAGTTCCTTTAACTTTATTAAGAACAAATAATGAAGTTCATAAATATGCGGTTATTGAGGCAGGAATTAACCAGATGGGCGAAATGTCAATGCTAGCCAGAACTATTGCCCCAACTATTGTATTGGTGACAATTATAGCACCATCTCACTTAGAGGGTCTAGAAAGTATTGAAAAAATTGCTTCTGAAAAGGCAAATTTGTTTTTGGATTCGAATCGGACCGAGACGGTATTATTTCCAGAAGAATGTCTACAGTTTCCAAAATTTTCGGATCAATATGAGAATGGTGAGGATGCGATCGTTCTTCGCGAAGGACAACCCAGTTCAAATCCAAATCCCAAAGAAGCATTTTACTCCATTTGGACTGAAACAAACAAATATGGGGGCTCGCCGATGCTAAGGCTTTGGCAGTGCGAGTCCCCTACTGTTTCTTTTCCGATGCCTCAACTGTCAATGGGTATGGGAAAAAATGCAGCACTTGCAGTTTTAGCTGCACTCAGGCTCGGTGTTTCAGTTCAAGAAATTTCTGAACGCCTACCCCGATTCCGTCCTTCGGCCTTGAGAGGCAAATGCTTCCAAGGCCGAGGACGTTCATACTTAGTGGACTGTTATAATGCTAACCCAGCTTCCATGATTGATTCCATAGATTTTTTTAGGAACCAATACACTGGAAGGCCTAAATTATATATTTTGGGCGGAATGGAGGAATTGGGAAAAAAGAGTCAGGATTTACATTTTAAAGTAGGTTCAGCGATCAAACTTGAAGATAAAGATCTAGTTATTTTGATCGGAGAAAAAGCAAGTTGGATGGCTCCTGCGTTAATTGAAAATGGGAATCAAGAAAAAGTAATGGTACTCGGTGATATCGAGGATGCAATTCCACTTGTTGAAGATTTTGAAGGAGTTGTTCTTTTGAAGGGAAGTCGAATTAATCAGCTCGAAAAGTTGTTGCCCCCCTGGGCTGTGGATGATGACTCAGATGGGAATAATGAAAAATGCTGAGTTATCTTCAATTTGGAGAAGATTGGTTTGGTCCTCTGAGGTTATTTCAATTTATTTCAATCCGGGCTATTTTTGGTGGTATTACTGCAATGGCTTTTGGCTTTCTACTGGGTCCAAAATTGATTTCAGCACTACGGTCTTTTGGGGCAAAACAGGCATTCAGAGACAAAGAAGAAGTTGGGGAACTCGCCGCTCTTCACGAGGCCAAAGCCAAAACTCCAACTATGGGCGGTCTGTTAATTTTTGGTTCGGTTCTCTTTTCAACTATTTTATGGGCCGAACCAAATATTTATGTGATCACCGCAATGGTCATATATATCATTTTGACCGGGGTTGGTTTTGCAGACGATTATCTGAAGATATCAAAGAAAAACAGCAAAGGCTTGGCCGGACGGTACAAGTTAGTTGGGCAATTATTGGCAACTGCAATTGCTTTACTTTTATTACTGGGTCCATTTTCAGAAGTTTTATCAGGTACTCAGGAAAGGAGCTTGGGAAGTTCATCCAAGATGTTAGAATTATGGGTTCCATTTTACAAAGATATGCTTATTCAAAGTATGCCCATTATTTTGGTATTTCTTTTATTTTTGGTTACCCTTACCGGGTCAAGCAATGCGATCAATTTAACCGATGGTCTGGATGGCTTGGCAATTGGTTGTACCGTTACCGTGGCTTTAACTTACGGAATTATGTCCTACGCGTCGGGAAATTTTTTAATTTCAGAATACTTAAGAATAAGTTGGCTCCCTGGTACCGGCGAATTAGCCGTTGTATGTTCATCTTTACTTGGAGGAAGTTTAGCTTTTTTGTGGTACAATGCACATCCAGCGGAAATGTTTATGGGGGACACCGGTTCATTGGCTATAGGTGGATTGGTTGGAATAATTGCATTAATGATACATCAACCCTTCACCCTCGTTATAGTCGGAGGAATTTTTGTAATGGAAGCAGGCTCTGTTATCTTACAAGTCGCCTCTTACAAAAGCCGAGGGAAACGAATTTTTCTAATGTCACCGATCCATCACCATTTCGAATTAAAAGGATGGAAGGAAACCAAAGTTGTAATTCGATTTTGGATTCTATCCCTGATTTTTGCAATAATTGGGTTGGCAACTCTAAAATTAAGGTAGGGTGATGGATGCATTAAAAAAATGGGATAAATTGCGAGGGAGTTCTGTCGCAATTCTAGGCGCGGGTATCAGTGGAAATGGGGCGTCAGCTCTATTGACCGAGCTTGGATGGGATCATAAAATATACGATGAGCAACGACGTGCCTTCACTGAAGAGGAGGCACGTGCATGCTCATTTGTAATATGCAGTCCAGGTTTTAAGAAGGATCATAGTTGGCGTATTCTTGCAAAAGACTGCGGGAAGGAAATTGTTACTGAGACTGATTTTGCCGCCTGTTATACAAAATCAAAAATCATAGCAATTACAGGAACAAATGGGAAGACCACAATGGCTACTTTTCTTTCTCACCTTTACAAGATTAATGGTTCCTCGGCAATCGCGACTGGCAATATTGGATTACCTTTAAGCCAGGCTTTAGCAAATGGATTAGATTCGGAAACTACAGTTTTTTTAGAAACAAGTTCATTTCAGGCTGAAGATTTGAAGTACATCAAGCCTGAAACCGTGATTTGGACGAATTTTGAAGGGGATCACCTTGATCATCATAAATCTAAGAGGGAATATTTTTATGCAAAAGCAAAACTTTTAAAGCTGGCCCAAGGCGGTAAAGTTTTGATTGGTAAGTCAGTTCAAGATTATGCGAAGCTTATTGGCTTTGATTTACCTGAACAATGCCAGTTGGTTGAACGGGTAAAAAGAGATTGTTTTTCAGATCAAAAAGATCATTTTCTCGGTACTTATCCACAGTCTGAAAACATATCTATTGCTTTTGAATATTCCAAACTGGTTGGTGTTCAAGAGGAGATTTTTAAAAAAGCAGTTTTGACATACCAACCGGAACCTCATCGTTTACAAAAGTTGGAAACAATTGGAAAAGCCACTTTTTGGAATGATTCGAAATCCACAAATCTTTCATCCACTCTTTCGGCCTGTAAAAATTTTAGTGGAAATTTATTTTGGATTGGTGGAGGGAGAAAGAAAGGAGGTTTGATTGAAGAATTTGCTCAAAAAATTAAACCCTTTGTGAATCGGGCATTTTTAATCGGCGAAACTGGAGAAGCATTAACAAGAATATTCAAAAAAGATGGATTACCCGCAACTTTTTGTGAATCTCTTGAACTTGCTATAAAGAAAGCATTTTCTAAGGTCACAAATAAAACCAATATTTTATTCAGCCCTGGATTTGCCAGTTTTGATTCATTTTCAGATTATGCTGATCGTGGAAATTCTTTCATCAACCATGTTTTGGATTTGAAGAAAATAACAAGTATGACTACCCATAATATATTCACTTAATTTCGTTCATTAGTAAGGAAAAAAACCATGAAACTCACAAAAATATTTGGAATTGTTTTATCGCTACATGTAGGAGTTATCCTTCTCGTTATGTTTCAACCGGGTTGTCAGACCATGGATAAAAAAGAATCGGTGAATACCGACGATAAAAAAGAAGAGAAAGAGAAAGATCTTGGTTCCTTTAATCAAGGTTTATCGGATCAGAACGCCAAACCTGAAAACCTGGAACCTGTAAGCGAGTTAAGGGAACCAACCCGGCCAATGGTTGGCGAGTTGTTTGTTCCTGGAGATGATACCGATGTCGAGCCAACTCCCCTACCCGATATTCTTAATCAAGATTCTGCGGTCTCTAATTCTTTCAACCTTCGACCCGAAAATATGTCGGTTTACAAAATTGTTAAGGGTGACACACTTTGGGGAATTGCTCGAAAGAATAAGGTAACCTTGGCAAACCTTCTCAAAGCCAATCCGAATCTGAGTAAAGATTCAAGATTGAAGATTGGTCAGGAAATTATGATGCCCGGTGGTGAATCGCTTTCGGAAAGTCCGATCATAACGCCACCAGCTCAAGTTGGTGCCGGTTCTTCAACATACACGGTTATGGCAGGAGATAGTCTTTCAAAAATTGCACGGATCAATGGTGTTTCTTTGGGGGCATTGATGGAAGTTAATGCAATGAACAATTCAACTGTAATTAGACCAGGACAAGTTTTGGTTATGCCAGACGGCTCAATCGAAACAACGCCATCCGCAAATCCTGCTCCAGTTGTCCCTCCGGGAAGTGATACTCATGTGGTTCGAAAGGGAGAAAATCTCACTAGAATTGCATCTCTTTACGGTACAACCATTAAGCAAATAATGGAAATGAATAATTTATCAGATGCCGGAAAAATAAGGGTTGGACAGTCTTTAATTGTTTCGGATTCTCAATCGGTACAACCGATTGATCAGGAAGATGCAACGATAATTCCAGCGAAGGAAGAAGATTCAAGTGTATCAGATTTTTTTAATGGAGTGGTTGAAGAAAAGCCTGTCATAGATGTGACGGACCAACCATAATTTAGATAATTAACTAACAGGTGGATGTGGAACTAAGAGTGTGGCGGGAGAAGTTTTAAATAGAAGTGTAACCAAACCAGTAAATTGGATAACAGTTTACCTCATCTCGGTTGCATTGGGGATGACAATGCTTGGTCTTGTTATGCTTTTCAGCGCAGGGGCAGTAAAAGACGCCCATTCTCTTTTAACTAAGCAGGTGATTTGGATTGGACTTTCTGTTCTAATTGCACTTTATATCTCTTTTATGGATCTTGAATGGTTGCACCGCAGATCATGGTGGGTTTTTGGATTTTGTGTATTGGGTCTTGGATTAACATTAGTTCCAGGGGTGGGAGTTAAAGTGAATGGTGCTCAACGATGGATTGGTCTTGGTCCATTGCGCGTTCAACCTTCGGAGTTTGCTAAAATTGGATTGGTCTTGGCATTAGCGGCATTTTTTTCTTCTAAGCAGAGGGATATTAAAACCTTCTTCAGAGGATTTTTATTACCCTCATTAATCATAGGAGTTATTTGCGGTTTGATTATTTTACAACCTGATTTTGGAACCTGTTTTCTTTGCGGTGCGGTTGCGGCAACCATGATGTTTCAATCGGGCACGAGTTTAAAATGGCTCATGCCGATTGCCGGTTTGGCGATTCTCGCTTTTTGTGTTTTAGTTTATTTTGATCCGGTTCGTATTCGCCGGGTGACTTCCTTTTTGGATGTGGAAGCAAATGCCAATGATAGTGCATATCAACTTTGGCAGGGAATGCTTGCTTTTGGTGTAGGCGGCATGGAGGGTGTAGGTCTTGGAATGGGGAGGCAGCAAATGCATTTTTTGCCAGAAGCCCATACCGACTTCATTTTTCCCGTGATAGGTGAAGAACTCGGGTTAATCTGCACCATGAGTATTTTACTTTGTTTCCTTTTTTTATTTGTATTGGTCTCTTGGAGATTACGACAGGCCCCAAAGTTATATGAATATTTATTAGCAATGGGTTCCTTACTTTTTATATGCCTGCAGGCAATTATCAATATGGGAGTGGTCACCGGTTCAATGCCAACCAAAGGCATGTCACTTCCTTTCATTAGCTATGGAGGTTCTAATTTAATGGTCACATTTGTTTTTTTAGGAATTATTATAAATGTTTTTCGAAAGTGGGATAATCCTAAGGTTCATCACCCAAGGGAAATTAAAGAAATATGAAAAACATTGTTATTGCCTGTGGGGGTACGGGGGGGCATTTAACTCCTGGAATTGCCCTTGCTCAAAATTTGGAGGAACGCGGATATCCATCCTGGCTCTTTATCAGTCAAAAATCTGTAGATTCAAGGCTTGCTCGAAAATATTCAAAATTAAGTTTTGTCCCTATGCCTGGCTCACCACTAATGAAAACCCCGCTTGGACTTCTGCGTTTTATCTATGGTTTTTTATCTTCATTTATTCAATCATATCGATTTTACGGGAAAATAGGAGCTGATGCATTGATCGGTTTTGGTGGCTTTTCATCTTTTGGTCCTGCGATGGCAGCAAGAGCCCGGGGCATTCCCGTTTTTATCCACGAGGCCAATCGTGCGGTAGGAAAGGCGGTTCGTTTTTTAGCCAAGCGTTCAAATAGGCTTTATTTGCCCGAAGGTATGCTCTTAGATGGAATTTCACCCGAAGTGATTCGTAATATTGGTTATCCTTTAAGAAAAGAATTTCGAAGAATACCCAAAGAACGAGCCCGTAAGCAACTTGGGATATCTTTAAATGAAAAGCTCCTTGTTGTGATTGGCGGGAGTCAGGGTGCGGTTTCATTAAACCGATGGGTGAAGGACAATTTGGAAAACTTAGCTTCAGAGGGAATTTCTACATATTGTTTGACTGGTATGAAAAATGAAAGTTCTGGAGTCGTTCAACTTGAGGGTATGGGCGGTCAGATCGTGACCAGCAGGTTTGTCTCCTTTACAGATGATATGAATGAAGTACTCTCGGCAGCAGATTTGGTTATATCCAGAGCGGGTGCGGGGGCGATTGCAGAGATCGTTCGTTGCCGAATTCCCTCAATCTTAATTCCTTATCCACACGCCGCGGATAATCATCAGTTTTTAAACGCTGAATTTTTGGAAAGAAAAGGGGGTACTATAGTTTGCACTGAGAAAAATATGATGAATGACTTAATGGATGAAGTAAGGGAAGTCATGTTTAACGAAGAGTTTCGAACTATCTTACGAAGGAATTTATTTGCCTTGGATAATGGAGAAGTGGCTAACCGCATTTCGGATGATATTTGTCAGTGTCTTAAACAAAGTGCGATTCAACCAAAACACCAGGGAGGTGTTCTTCGCATGATCGGATGAAGAGTCCAAAACGAGTTTTGCTTCTGGGTGCCGGTGGAATGGGAATGGCACCACTTGCTTTATACTTACAGGGTGCAGGAATTCAGGTTGAAGCTTATGATGACCGCTTTAGTGAACCCTTGCGTACCAATTTAGAGAAGGCGGGTATAAATGTTCTTTGTGAACCTACTCCAATAATGAATCCTGATTGTGTTATCCGATCCAGTGCTATTCCTCAGGACAGTAAATTGGTAAAACCCTGGTTGGCTTTGGATGTGCCGGTTTTTCGTAGGGGCGAGTTTCTAGCCAGATTCACATCGAAAAAAAAGGTTCTTGCAGTCGTGGGCAGTCACGGAAAAACTACCACTGTAGGCATGCTTTGCTGGGCTCTACGTCAGGTAGATTTCTCTTGTTCCTATTTAATCGGTGGTGTTTATGCGGACAGTCAATTCCCTCCTGGCCACTTTGAAAAAAACAACTGGCTTGTTTTAGAGATCGATGAAAGTGATGGAACCATTGAATTTTTTAAGCCCACTATCACACTTGCTTTAAATTGCGAATGGGATCATGTAGATTTTTATGATTCAAGAGAATCAATCGAAGAAACTTTTAAGCAGTTATTCGCTCGGACAACTTCAAATATTATTACACCCATTGGATCTGAGCTTTCACGATGGGCTGAATTGGAAAAAGGAAAAAAGAAATCGAATTTTGAAATCAATTGCGACCTTGCTCATTATTATGATAACAACTTAGCTGCCGTGCTTGCTGCGGGGGATGCATTGGGCGTTGATTTGTCCGAAGTAAATTTTGAAGAATTTCCTGGAATTGCTAGAAGGCAATCTATTCTTCATCAAGGAGAAAATCGATCTATTATTGAGGATTACGCACATCACCCTACCGAGATTCATGCATTTCTAAGTCAGCGTCGTTTGCTTCTGCCTGCCCATTCCTTACAGGTTGTTTTTCAGCCTCACCGTTTCAGCCGGACCCAGGCATTGGCGGAGAAATTTGCGGAGGAGTTAGCTCAGGCAGATGATCTTCATTTGCTTCCAACCTATGCTGCATTTGAGAAATTTGATCCTTCCGGCTCAGTGGAAAATTTAATTGGTTATTTACCTCCCCGTTTAAGAAAGAGAACAAATGTTTTTTCTGATTTTTCTCAACTTTGTGATGTATTAGGAGTTTGTCCGGATCACAAGCACAGAGATCAGGTTCTCTTTGTCGGAGCGGGTGATTTGGAGAAATGGGCTCATGCCTTTGCCGCATGGGAAAAAACCGGTGGTCAAAAACTGGAAGCTTTTTCCTATTACCTGAGCGATAAATTATCTGTAAAAACTCTCTTAAAGGGATATGAACCTCTTGCCAAGAAAACCACTATTGGCGTGGGTGGACTTGCCAGATGGTATGCAGAACCGGGAAATTCCGAGGATTTAAGATCTTTAGTGGAAGCTTGTAATTTATTTAATATTCCTCGGGCAATGATGGGAAGAGGTTCAAACCTGATTGTTCCTGATGATGGTTTTGGCGGTCTTGTGATTCGTTTGCGTGGAAATTTTTGGAATGAGATTACTTATCGATCTGAAAATTCACTGGTGGTGGGTGCTGGTGCAAAGCTCAAAGAAATTTGCCGTTTTGCCTGTTCCGAAGGACTAAAAGGGTTTGAGTTTTTGGAGGGCATTCCAGGCACTCTCGGGGGTGCTTTACGGATGAACGCGGGTGCCATGGGTTGGGAAACTTTCGATTTGGTTGAATGGGTGTCTTTTCTTCTTCCAGATGGTACGATTAAGGAAATTCCGGGGACAGATTTGAATGTGGGTTATCGATATTGTCGCGAAGCTTTTGATGGAATTGCACTGAGAGCAAAATTGAAATCTGAGGGAAAATCTGATCATCGGGCTATTCGTAAAGTGATTGATAAACTCGCCAAAAAAAGACGGGCATCCCAACCTAAAGAAGCGAGTGCAGGTTGTATTTTCAGAAATCCTGAAGAGGTATCCGCAGGATGGTTAATCGAACAAAGTGGTCTTAAAGGGGAGTGCGAGGGGGGGGCAGTCGTATCGGATCAGCACGCTAACTTTATCCTTAATCAAGGGGGTGCAACAGCTGATGATGTCATCTCACTAATTAACCGGGTTCGGGAGCGAATCCGTGAATCTAATGGTTTAATCTTAGAACCGGAAGTTACCTTAATGGGAAAATCCTGGAACGAATATTTATCCTAATACTGAATAATTTATGAAAAATCCTAAAGTTTTGGTACTTACTGGGGGAGTTGGACCCGAACGTGAAGTCTCTCTTTCCACCGGTAAAGCATTGGCAAGCACTTTGGAAGAAACTTATTCAGTTCAATTGGAAGATCTTACTTCAGAAGAACTTCCCAAGAATATTAACCGAGAAAATACCATCGTATTTCCAGCCATTCATGGAACATTTGGCGAAGACGGATGTTTGCAAGCAATGCTTGAAGAAAGAGAGATTGTTTATTGCGGTAGCGGTCCGGCGGCCAGTCGATTATGTATGAATAAATTTGAGTCCAAAAAAGTGGTCGAAGAAGCCAGAGTTCGGGTAGTTGAGGATCTTGAATTTTCAG
>CACHJU010000043.1 GCA_902580225.1 uncultured Verrucomicrobiota bacterium | reverse complement strand
CACCCTCCGGTCTCAAACCAACATTAAAACCTAAATTGAATGCCGGAAAAAAGGGAAAACCCAGTCTTTCATTAAAACCCAAGTCAAAAACGACTGGGCTCAAAATAACCCGTCCTCCTATGCGCGGTAACCCGCCGCCTTCATAATTAAGCTTTTCAAATTTCTTCTTTGAGTTCGACAAAATGTCTGACTTTATGTAAAGTATTTTTAATTTTTTTGGGGCCGTAGCTCAGTTGGAAGAGCGCCACAATGGCATTGTGGAGGTCGTCGGTTCGAACCCGATCGGCTCCACCATTTTTAAATAAGATATTACCTGAAAATGAAACTAAAATCGGATATAGTTTATTTTCTTTCTTACTTATTTTTTTCCTCATGCTCAGAACCTAGCTTAGAGGAACAGGCAATCAGTATTTATGATGCTAATCTATCCGAAAAAAAAGAGGAAATTCGAAATAATAGAAAAATCATTCGATCTCCAGATGGTCTTCAATTCACAAAATCATTGAAAGAGACAAATCAATCACAAACTGTAGGATTAACCGAGAAAGGAAAAATTTCTTTTGAGGGAAAGATGAAAAATGGTAAACCCCATGGAGAATGGACCACATTCTTCCCGGATGGCCGTCCCCGTTGGAACGGAAATAAAAACGAAGGAATCAGCCATGGTCCCTTCACTATGTGGTATCAGGAAGGGAGAAAGAAAATGGAAGGCGAATATAAAAATGGTCAAAAGCATGGCCAATCCACGATGTGGCATCTGAACGGTGCGAAGTGGAAAGAACAGAAACATATGGATGGAAAACCATCAGGAAAATGGCGTACTTGGGATAACCAAGGAGTTCTGATTGAAGAGATTGATCACACTCTAAACGGTCCAATGTTCAACCCACCCTCGCCTTAAATTATTTTTGTTTTACCTTGCTGATTAAAAATAAACAGGTAAAGAAATAGCACTAATGGAATCAGTTCATATAACCGGAATGGGGTTAATTACGAGTATCGGGAACAACCGGGATAATGTAACCGATAGCCTTAGAGAGATGAAGCACGGAATTGATTTCCATCCCGAACTGCAGGGAGAAGACTCTCCCGTAAAGTTAGCAGGCACCGTTAAGGATTTTGATTTAAAATCATCCGATCCGGAAGACTGGACTTATCCAGAAGAATATCGCGTGCCCCGGGCAGTACTGCGCAGTTTTTCTCCGCATGTCCTGTATGCATGGTGTGCTTTAAAACAGGCAATTACAGATGCGTCACTTACCGAATCCGAAATACAAGATCCAGAAGCCGGTATGTATACTTCTTCTGGTGGATCAATGAGATCGATCCATAAACACTTTGAAAAAATGGACGCACGTGGAGTTATGGCCTGCAATCCATTGGCTATTGTTGCCTCCATTGCTGGAACCCTGACTTTTAATCTGGTAGCCGCCCTTGGAATTCAGGGATCCTCCACTGGCTTAGTATCTGCATGTGCATCATCCGGACATGCCCTGGGTATGGCTTTAGATGAAATTCGCCTTGGTCGACAAAAGAGAATGTTGGTAATCGGGGCCGAAGATTGTAATTTTGAAAGCATAGTACCCTTTTGTGGTATGCGAGCTCTTTCATTAGACACTGATCCGAACAACGCCTCCAGATCCTTTGATGTTACAAGAAATGGATTTGTGGGAACCGGAGGAGCTGTCTGTTTGGTACTGGAAACCGAATCAGAAGTCAAAAAAAGGGGCACGCCATCCTACGCAAAATTTTCGGGTTGGGGTCAGGGTTCCGACGGGCACAATGTGGCAATATCACACCCCGAAGGTCGGGGTCTTAAAAGAGCCATGGCCAACGCACTCAAAGATGCTAAGCTTTCTCCTAATCAAATTGATTATGTCAATGCCCATGCCCCATCCACTTCGATTGGGGATGCGTCTGAAATGAAAGCCCTCAAAGAGACCTTTTCACTCCCTCAGAAGATTCTTGTATCAAGCACTAAACCGCTTACCGGACACGGACTGTCTTTATCAAGCATCATGGAAGCTGCATTTTGTTGCATTTCTTTAAAGGATCAATTTTTACCGGGTTCTGCCCATGTGACCAACCCGGATCCCGAACTCGGCCATTTAAAACTACTTCAAACCAGTGAGGACTTTTCGGTAAATCGTGTAATGAGTAACAGCAGTGGATTTGGTGGGGCCAATGTGAGTGTTATTTTAGAAAAAGTATGATTAAAGTAACACGCAATGTCTGATTTAGTGGACGCAATCCTTGGAAGAAGGACCGTTAAACCTTCAACCTACAGCGAAAACATACCCGACCCAAAAATGATTCGTAAGTTGGTGGATATTGCCCGCCACGCTCCCAATCATCATCGCACTGAACCGGCCCGTTTTTATCTGCTCGATTCTGACCGTATTCAAAAAGTGGGACAATTATTTGGTGAAATTGTCGCTAAAGACGGATCTAATCCCCAACTTGTCGAAAGGGGAAAAAAGAAAGCAAGCGAATGGGGAAATGCACCGGGCTTGTTAATTATTACCTGCCATACAGATCGAAATTCCGAACTTGTCCAAAAAAAACCCGAAATTATTGAAGAAGATTACGCCACCTGTTGCTGCATTTGCCAAAATCTTCTCTTGTTGTTCGAAAAAGAAAATATTGCTGCAAAATGGAGTACCGGCCCGGTCTGGGAACACAAAGATTTTGCCAGAACAATTGATCTTTTTTCCCCCCTACATGAAAGAGTGGTCGCACTTCTTTTTTACGGGTACGCTGAACAAAAACCGCGTGCCCGAATACTTAGTCATATTAATAAATCACTTACAGATTATAGTTAAAAAATTTTGGCCTGTTAAATTTCAGATGATCCGTTCTTTCAAGATTGACCCAATGGCAATCCTTTGCTTTAAATCTCCCTTTGGTTTTACCATGGGACGGCGAAATAGCTCAGTCGGTAGAGCAGAGGACTGAAAATCCTTGTGTCCCCAGTTCGATTCTGGGTTTCGCCACCACCCATGGTAAACAGTGACTTGCAGCCGATTTCGCCCTATTAAAACAGGCCAAGTGACAACAAGTTCATAGATATCTATGCATATCCAATCATTTCTCTACTTGTATGTAAGGGGGCGGGGATTATTTCATACAAAATTAACCTGAATCACTCGTTGCGGTGAGAAGTGTGTAATTACCTAACAGGAAATACTGGTCCTTTCTTTGGAAGAAACTCATTAGGAGCTAAACTTAAGGTAATTAGGCACAACACGATCACCCCAATTCCCAATACAGTATGTGCAATAATATGTGTCCAAAAAATATGGGGATAATCATACTTGTAAAATTTTCTACCAGTCTTGTGAGTTTTTTTCCATTCAGAAACATAGCCTCTATTGAAGGATTTGTAGGCACTCCAAAGATTCCATAATCCAAAAAAAAAGCCTACAATTTCCATATCGTCCAACTTACAAACAGAGCGAATAGCATAACTTCCATCTTCAACTCACGATTAATATTCGATCGGAAGAATCGTGTCTTTAGGTTCATTATGGACTACAGTCCTAAATTGAAGAGAGCTTTCATCAGAATCCATCCGATCTATTGTCTTAAAGGTAATCTTGGCAAGAATGTATATAGGACATTACAGCTAAATGTAAATTCTTTGGCAAATAGATATGCTTCTACATCTTTAAATCTTCACATTGACCCGTCTTGATCTATGCACTACCATAAGTTACAGATACTTTTTCAAGTTGTAAGATTGATTTTAGTTTTTGTTTAGAGATTTTTTATGATTACGAGGAAAAGTTTAGACTTTTTCTTTTAAAATTTTAGAATAAATTTCAGTCGCTCAAATATTAGGGGTGATCCAGACAAGGATTAGTAACGATGTTTATATCATGCTAATTATAGTAAAATGCTATACATCAGTGGGATTTTTTATCGCTTTGATCACAACTTTCGCTACCACTTTTCTCACCTTTATTTATTCTTTTAATCATTCCTCAATCCATAGTTTGTTGTGAAAAGTGAAAGTCAATTATGTGATGAATTATGTATTGATCAACAAATCATAACCAAAATTCGTCGAAGTTCCCTTTCGAGAATGTTGTGGAAAAAGAAAGGTACTGTCATTTATTACACCGACAAAGGGGAGCATGCTATCAGAAACGAGATCATGAAAATTTATCTTAATGGTTATAGTTATTCATAGTAGCCTTTTCAGGTCAACAAGTACTAATATTATTTCTCGATTAGCATCTTGGCTATGATTAAAATCGTTTTTAGGTCATTTGTAACACTTCAAATATACCTAATTTACAAAATCCATTCGGGCGGATCAGAAGGGTTCAAAGGTTTATGGAGTACTACTGCCCCATGTTGTAAAAAGCCTTCACTTCGGCTTTCACCCGCCGATCCTGTCAAGTTCCCCCCGTACATCCTACAGGTTGGAGTGGATACTTTTTTACTTTCTAATCTGGCTAAATAGGAAAGGAAATTTTTCTTTTTTTGAAAGGGGGTGTAGTTGTCTTATCAATCTTTAATTCTAGCCGCCGAAAAGGAACAAATTCTCCTCTCCGCGGATCAAGATTTTTTCATTTACTGGCACAGGAGATGCAATAATCCTCTCACCCATATCGAATTCTCCTAAAAATGTGAATCCCTCAGCAACATCTGCAATTAGAATTACTCCGTCTTCCCTCGGCGCATAAAGTTTGCTTCCTGCCACCGTGGGAGATGCAAAATAACTCGAACTAGCCCGTGGGAACGCTTCCTCCCAGTGGCTTTTCCCGGTCTTCGGATCAATGCAGTGGACTTCTCCGCGATCCCGTAGGATGTAAACTCTTCCATGAGCCACAGACGGACTGGGCACAAAACATCCGGTATCGGTCCGTGTCCACAAGCGGTGAGTCTCTGTAATATCACCCGTTCCACCCATACGAATTCCAGTCATGTGTGTTCCACGCCCGTAAGGAACAATCACAACATCTGCCGCCACCACCTGAGAACCGACCACCACCCAGTTCTTCTTTTGCTTCGGATTGAACCCGGTCGACACCCAGAACATTTCTCCATCTTTGGATGAATGTGCGGAAAGCCTTTCTGCCCCCCATACAAGAATTGCTTCCCTGCCATCATGGTTGATCAGAGTTGGTGTGGCATAACTATGATCACATTCAGGCGGAGTTTGAAAATTTCTCTCCTTTTTCCAAACCACCTCGCCCGTTGTCTGATCAAAGGCGAGCAACCAGGAATTACCCTTTCTCATTAAGGCTACGATCAGGTGCTTACTCGAAAGAATCGGTGAAGTTCCAAAATCCCAGTAAAGAGTATCTTTTCCATAACCGGATAAATCCTTCTGCCAAATGATCTTTCCACTGAAATTTAGACAGACTAAATTCCCGCTCTTGAATAAAGCGTACAAACTCTTTCCATTCGTGACCACCGACGGGTTGCTTCCCGAACCGTTCCTGTGCTTTCCTTTTCTTTCCGGTCCGATGGGGGTTTGCCATTTCCTCTCACCATCCATGGAAAACGATAACACTGTATCCTTGCCATTGAGTGGACTGGTCAAAAAAATAGAATTTTCCCAAACGATCGGGGTTGAGCATCCTTTATCAGGTAAAACCGCTTTCCATAGCAGATTCTTATTTAGATTAAGCTCCGACGGATAAGTACCCGAATCCGTAGAACCAGTCGCATTTTCTCCACGCCAAGCCGGCCAATTATCCGCATGTAGACAATTAAACAAAAGTAAAAGAACTAAATTAATTAAAAGGTATTTTTTCATAGGATTTTATTACAAAATTAATTTTCATTAGGAGCAGATCTACCTCCACACTAACCAACCACTGAGCATTTCCACAGTCAAGCATGAGGATAAAATATAAGATTAAATCTTAAAATGTTCGAACTCAACAGATATGCATTTAAGCAGGACAGATTGGCAGGAGGATTCAATGTCAGAAATTATTACTAAGGCTTGAAGCATTCATGAAATCATCTCTTTTTTCTTTCTTGATTCGAATAAAGGGAGATTTTTTCAAATAAATTTTTATGAATAAGCTGAACCGAACCCCTTCACCTCAACCTCTTAAAGAGATTCGAAGTGTAGATATGTTTTTGATAACTAAACAATTCCCAACTTCATCACTTACTTGACCAAGTGCATATGGCTTGTTTGGGTAAATTGATGAAAAATTCAATAACTTTAATCACCTGTAGCGTAGTTATTTCTATCTGAATCGGAACATTTGGATTTTTTATAGGTAAAGGTATAAAAAGAATCCCAACCTTGGCATTATTTATCAGACCCGTTGGGATTCATCGAAGATATCAAAATCCCAAAAAGTATAGACATGGGATTTAAAATTAATAGATTAAATGATGAAAATAAAGAAGGCATTAATTTTAAATTAAAAATCGAAGACCAAGCTTTTGAAAGCCAAATAACCGGTGAGGAAATCGGGAGTTCACTTGGTGGAGAACTGAAATTTGATCAAATTGAGTTAGATTTCATAATGGTGAATTAAAAACCCACACTACAATTTAATTTTAATCACTTGATATAAAGAATAATGTAACAAAAAAATTGTCTTTAACAAAATATGTGATAGAATTTCAATCTTGGAAGTAAAATGTTGGTTTTGGCTTCCAATTGGTGGTTATAGTTTGGGCATTTTTCGTCATCATTGTTATGTATTTGTATCTACATTTTTTACCTTTCAAATTTTTATCTTTTCTTAACGTTAAAATTCGCTCTTTAGGGATTTCTTTGTTGGACATTTTCCATTGAATAAGAAAAGAAAAAATTCTAAAAATTCAGCCCTTTCTCCTCAAAACAATCCCTCTTCGGAAGTCCTTCATCCGAAGCATCCGGATCAAGTAAATTCCATAGTCGATCCTACTTACCAACCCGGACTCCGAAGTATGCTTTTTTCTCGTTACGGATACTCTATTTTTGCAGTTTTACTTTTCATTGGGGGTATGTATAGCGGTGCTAAATATTTACCTAAACAACAAATTTCTCGTGATATCAATTCTACTAACCTTCAAAATTCAAACAGGCCCCGCTTCTCAAATCCAAAACCTGAAGATTTTTTTCCCGCTGCTGAATTCCGAAAACAGGCAGCAATCCTTCTTGGTTGCCATAATCAAATCAATTTAATCCCCGAACTTTACGGAGAAATTGCTCGGGCAATCGATTTAAAAGTTCCTCTCTTTGCCCTCGTTTCAACTGATAGACAAGCTCGGAGCGGAATTGAATTAATCAAAGAAATGGGGCTACCACCAGAATCAATGAGATTTTTAGTTGTTCCATCCAATTCCATTTGGATTCGTGACTATGCTCCTTTTATCCTTCGCTACGATCAGGAGCATGCAATGATGGTTGATGCAAAATACAGCACCCGAAGCATGAGAGTAAACCGGATGCAGGATGACCAAATGTGCTTTGAACTCGCTAAGTTGCTGAATCTTCCTATTCGTTCCATTCCTCTCGTTCTGGAAGGTGGAAATTTCATAAGTAATGGGGATGGCTTGTTGATTACTTCCGCAAAGACCATCCGAGTTAACGAAAAAAACGAATATTCTCACAAACAATTGATTTCTATGTTTAATGATTTTCTAGGTGTGAACGGGGTTTATGCGGTTAATCATCTAGTGGACGAACCAAACGGACATGTTGATATGTTCATGACCATGTTGGAAAAAAATGTGGCCGTTATTGGAGAAATTGACCCTGTGATCGATTCAGTAAATAGCAGTATACTTAATGAATCAGCTAAAATAGTTTCATCCATCACCACAAGCAGCGGACCAATACAAGTCAAAAGAATACCGATGCCACCCAGATGGGGAGAAAACTGGCGCTCTTACACTAATGTAATTATGGCAAAAGGTATCCTGTTAATGCCGTCCTACAGTGATGTCGATCCGGCAATCGAAGACCAAGCGGAATCAGTGTATCGCACTTTACTACCTCCAGACTGGCAAATAAAACGGATCAATTGCGATCAATTGATTCCCCTTAGAGGACAGCTTCATTGTATAAGCTACAACATTCCCAGTTTTATTTCCATAGACGGCCTACTTGCCAACTGTTTTACCGATGATTCAAATTGAATAGTTGTCAAAAACTTTAATTTTAATTTCTTATATCAAATTATTCGGTAAAAATTTTATCTTCAAGATCAATTCGAAATTAATTGGAGATGACATGAAAATTATTAAAATCGAACTAAATCTCGTCGAATCTCTGATTGCCGAAGCAGGTGCCATGAGATATGCCGATGGAAACATCAGATTTGAGTTTAAAATGGGGCATGAGTCGCAACCTAATAAGGGATTGTTCAGTAAATAGCTTGATGCGGTAAAACAGGCCCTTTCTGGCGAATCCATCTTCATGATCCATTTCACGAACATAGAACCGAAGAAGAGGGTCAGTTTTCAGCCCCTGATCCGGGTAAGATTTTCTGTGCTGATCTCCAAACATCATAAAATAATATTGAATTTAAAAAAGACTCTCTTCTATACACTGCATTGGGAAGAAAAGTATCCATCGCCTTTCATAAAAATTGGTAAACGGATTTTTTGGGTGAAGGAATTTTTCTTACAACTCTGAGCGAATCCTTCAAAGTTCTCCATCCCTTAAGAAAAAGAATGAGGGAGAAGTTTCGATACTTAGATGCTTAGTCTTAATAGTCGAGGATGATTAAAATCTTTTTTGGATGCCTACTTACTTGGGCAAAGCAAAACCGAAAACTCGCATAATACCGGAAAATTTTCCAATCGTACCGATATATCATTAAATCCTTCATTAAAATGAATCCTCTCGCCAAGTAATTTTTATGGGCTTTCTCAGTTCCATTTTTATTAAAAATAGAAAGTCTCTACAATTTGGTATCTTTCATATTTATAACTGATTTCTTTTGGCCATCTTTTATATCATCTGATTATACGGCCATTAACTTTATCGTCCTAAAAGTTAATTTTGGTTTCTTTGTTTACATTCTCATACCAAGTTGTCCAAAGTCCATTGGGATAGGAGTAGAATAAGGTTTTTATGAACAGGACAAAAAATAATTATAGTTAAGGAAACTTTTTATTTTGTAATAGGCAAAGCGAAAATAATAAAACTCTCACCGATCTCTAAACTTATCATTATGCAAGTCACTCTAAATAGGATTTTTAGAGAATTCGGTTTTTATTCGTACCCCCTCTCGAAAAGTAACCCGAAAATGTTCAGTTCCATCCATTCTGTAGAATATCCAGATACCATCTTTTTTATCATTCTTATAATATCCTTCTTCCCGAATATTTCCATTCTCATATCTCTCAACCGTACGATTTATTGGGTTAACTTTAAGTTTTTCACGGTTCGTCACAGTTCCAAAATCATCGTAAACTACCATAACTCCCACACCTTCGATAACCTGGGTGGATGGGCATCTTTCGCCATCTGGCTTCCATCCAATAGCCGATAGAATTTTACCATTTTGAAAAATTTGCTCAGAACTCTTTAAACCACTCTGGTACCATCGAATACAATAACCATCCAACTTCCCTTCCTTAAAATTTTGCTCCAAAATTTTAATATTTTTTTCAGACCAATATTGGTGTACTCCATGTTTTTTTCCCTTGTCGTAAAAACCCTGATAAAATTTCATACCGTTTTCCCGCCAACTCGCAATTGGTCCTTCCAAAAGACCATCCTTGAAGTGACGAAGACTACGAATCATGTCTTTACCATCTACCTGAACATAGTAACCAGTATAAGGATAGTCCCCCGATCGTAAATACTGAAGTCCTTTTTTCTGACGAAATTCGTCAAATGGAAGTGACTTATTGGTAAACTCGGTCCATTCCCCGACAACCGATTGCTTTCTGATCTTTGTAATTTCTATGGCACTATTAAAATCCAAATATTGATTTTCTGAATAAACAAAGGTAGCACATGCAAATAAAAGAACATTCCAGTGTATGAAAAAATTGATCATACTTTTCATGCTAGAAGGCAATCTTGTTACAAGTCAATCTTACTGCATAAAGATTTTTTAATATTGATTAAGCTAAGTACAAATAATGTCACAAAATGTTGAAAAAAGAATAGCACTCGACTGGTTTGCTCCTGCGGCAGTGAAAAAGAAACTTAAAACATTTCTCCTATTTTGGCTTAAAATTTGGAAGTATTGAAGAATTCAAATCTTCGGTCAGACTTAAACTCGCTTCGTTCAAGGTATTGTTTTGATTAAAATCATTGGACCTTCCGTAATCGAGCTCTCCCATGTGATAAGATACATTGGAGTCAACAGTTCCATTATTATTATAATTGATTACAATTCCAGTTCCTCCTTGAAGCTGAGTGTGTGGACAAGCTGTACCATCTGGTTTCCATCTTGAAAACAAGTCAATTTTTCCGGCTTTATAATTAATCTCCGATTTTTTAATACCGTTGTCGTAAAATTCTTCACACAAGCCGTCTCTGAGGTTATTTTTATTGTAACCCCTTGATTCCAAAATTCCTGCTGCGGACCAATTTTTAAATGGACCTTCCCTGATCCCGTCTTTCCAGCTACGCTCAACCATTTTTTTCCCATTTTCGAACCATGCGGTATGTAGTCCATCTTGTAAGCCGTTTCGGCAATGAAAAAGAAACCCGACTTTACCATTCGGATAACTCTTCTTAATCCACCCCGAAAATAAAGATCCATCTGGATTTCTGTGGGTTTGAAAATCAATGTCAAAATTGACGATTAAATCAGATATTTCAACAGCTTCGTTCAGGGTACGCTGTAAAACATAAATTTGATTCAGCGGATTGTCTATTTCAGGAAAAGCTGGTTTGGTCTTTTCCTCTTTGCCACATCCGGAAAAGAAAAAAATTAAAACTACAAAAAAATTTAATTTTTTCATTTAATAATTATGTAGGAGTTGATTAATAAAGGTCAAGGATTGGAAAAATTTGAATTAATAAATTCAAGCACAATGAACGCAGGTTTGAACTTCAGGGAAAATATCGAGACGGTCAGTTGAAATGATTTTTCCACAGAAAATACAATCTCCATAAATTTGCTGTTCAATTCTTTTTAGTGCATTGCTCACTTCAAACAACTGTCTTTTTTTACGCCTTCGAAGTTCCAGAACCATTTGTTGATCTTGCATTGCCTCCATACGCGATAATCTACCCAATCCCTTATCAGGCTCAACTGCTGCCGCTGAATCTTTACTCTTTTTAAGATAGCTTTCTATTTCAGCTTTCAATCTTTCAAGCAGAATTTGATATTTTATGAGTTTTTCCTGCTCCATTTTATGGTTGAATCTATCTTACACCGACAATGATTTCATTAAAAAGGTCAAATGGATTCATAAAATTATTTACTCAAAATCTAATCGAAAGTCTTGATATATTTAATTTTCTAGGTCATTATTTGTTTATATGAAAAACAAATTCTTTCTTTTTTTGATTCTTTGTGCGACTAACGCTCTCTTCGCGGAGGAGGAAATGTGTGCACTCATGTTAGGAGATGCTATTGACACTGAAGAATATTCTGAAGTCTTGGGTAAAAAAGTTTATTTTTGCTGCGGTGCCTGTGTAAAAGCATTTGACGGCAATCAAGCTTATTATATTAAGGCACTACCTGATCTTGCCAAAAAATTTACAGATGCCGAACAAAAAAAATTGGGAGTAGACAAGATAAAATTATTAGATCAAAAGTTTTGTCCTATTTATCCTGAACGTGTCGTGAATCCAAATTCTAAATCCGTTGAGTATAAAGGTAAAAAAGTCTATTTTTGGTCGTCAAGTGCCATTCGTCGCTGGAACAAATCCCCGGATAGATATTTTAAAGCGGCAATGGAAAAAGGTAACCTTCCACAATTCAAATAATCTCATTTTCCTATAACCCTCTTTTATGAGGGTTTTTTTTTGGCTTAGATTAGAGCCTAAACTAATAACTCGCTTATTTATTTTTGTAAAAATACTAAGAGATTTCCAGAACGAACAGAAATTTTGATTTCATTTGAAGAACAAATATTACTCTGACTCCAATTCCCCTCAAAAGAGAAATCCTGATAATCCAATTCCCATTTTAATCCCGTACTTGAAACCCCAACGCATGGACTACCTGGAAGTAAACTAATAGTTGCTCCCTGCTGCCCTTTGATAATGAGTGGGGTATCAGCAGTTACTCGTTGAATCCATTCTAGTCGCGAATCGAATGTAACTTTCACATTCTGAGGGATTTTGCATACCACAAGCAAATTACTCAATAAGTGATCAGATCGATTCCCCAGTCCCCCCAGTATCAATAATTCCTTTGGGTCCTCCCGAGAAAAAATTAACTGAATTGTTTTTTGAAAATCAGTACTATTCTGATCCTTTTCAACAATTATTTCCACATTTTTAGGCACTTCGGACTCTTTCCCCATCCAACTATCCATATCGCCAATTAGAATATCGGGGGAAATTCCCGCATTCCTAAAAGCATGCCAACCCGAATCGACTGCAATGATGAGATCCGATTCTTCCATTCGCCAATCAAGAATTTCTTTACCTGGAGGATCCCCTCCTAAAACAACTAATATTTTTCGGACGGACATCGAAGTAATTGAAAAATAAATATTAAAGGAAAAAACCTAACTGTTTTTCGCTCACACTAGTCCCGACCCGTTCCATGACCTTTAGCATATCCTCCCATACTTTTCTTTTTCCAGACTTACTCGGATTATGGAGTAAATAGGAAGGATGGTAGGTTACCATAAGCGGAATACCATCAAAATCATTCCAGTTTCCACGTACATCACCTAACCGACGCTTCGAATCAAAACCAAGGAAACCATCAGTTGCAATTTTCCCAAGGGCAATAATTACCTTTGGCTTTATGATATCAACCTGTGCTTTTAAAAAAGGCATGGCAAATTGAATTTCAGCCCGAGTAGGTGGACGGTGCCCAAACTCAAGTTCATGCTTTGGTCTCCAGTGAAGAATATTGGCAATATAAACCGAAGAAACAGGAAACCCCATTGCCTCTATAATTTTCCCGAGTAAATCTCCGGACGATCCGCCAAAAACTGTACCTGCTTTTTCATCTTCATCATTCGGTGCTTCCCCGCAGAAAAACAATTCTGAATCGAGGTCTCCCCGACCGAAAATAATTTGACCATCCGTCTCTAATTCTGCCTTTGCAATTGAACAGTTTCTGACTTCATTTTCCAACCATTCCCAACGAGAACGCTTATCTCCATCGGGAAGAGATAGTTTGGGAGGAGATGAAAACCTTGTCTCGTTTTTGGGAGAAACTGGAACGCCTAATGCCTTGATTGCCTCGATTGGTTTTTGTTTAAGAGGTAAGACAACTTTGGTTCTACTCTGACTTTCTGATTCTCTTTTAGTGGAAATTGGACTGTTTATTGGCTCCAGAGAACGATCATTTGAGGGTGATATGTTTTCTTTAATGCCCAATGCATTTCCTAACCCTTGTATCGTCTCGTCTTCAAGATAAACCTCACAAATTCCATCTTCACGCATACGTTTAAGTTCCTCAAGAACCGCAAATGTAGCTTCCGTTAAGTTCATGAGGGAATTTTCTCCATTGAAGATAAAGTTAACTTTTCCACATACTTCGCAAGCAAATCAAATTCTATATTAAGTAAGTCTCCAGGTTTTCGTCCGGGAAGATTCGTTTTATTTAGCGTATGTGGTATTAACCAAACAGCAAAAGAATTTCCATTGACATCACAAACAGTCAGCGAACAACCATCTACTGCAATACATCCTTTATCAACCAGATATTGCTGATGGGTAAGGGGCACTTTAATTTGAAGGTATAGATTTTTTCCCCTTTCTTCAAAAATTTCTATTTCTCCGCAAGCGTCAATATGTCCAGTAACAAAATGTCCGCCAACCCGACCATTTGCAGGTAATGATCTTTCTAGGTTGACCAATTGACCACTTTTCAAACTTCCTAAATTTGTTTTCTTTAAAGTTTCCTCTAATAAATCAAACGAAGCTTTGCCTTTGCTATCTTCACGAAAAGTCAAACAGCATCCATTTACTGCCAAACTGGCACCCGCTTCCATTCCATCACTACCTTGGAAGGGAATATCAAGTTCTAAAAGCCATGATTCCTTCTTCTCCACGAAAGAAATAACTCGACCAGTATTTTCAACAATTCCGGAAAACATAAATTATAAGGTTTTTAAAGTTTGAAAGTAAAATCTAGGAAAATGGAAAGAAAATTTGACCCTTTCGTAACGCAAAGTACTTTGTAAATATGTTTATGACAATTTCCATTTCCCAAAAAAGTCTATTTTTTATTCTTTTAGCCCTC
>CACHJU010000042.1 GCA_902580225.1 uncultured Verrucomicrobiota bacterium | reverse complement strand
GGGTTATCATAATTCTTTAAAATTTGAATTATTTTTAACCGCTTCTTTTGCTTGTTGGTGCATTTTTGAAATTTCCTAGTTACTTACGATTAGTGAGGGATACTGTTTTCAGTCTTTGCCTGGTATCATTAAATTGCCTGGTGAGTTCACGAAAATCTGAGGAGTTGTGATATTTACAACACATTTTTTCAAATACGGCTTTTTTCAATTATGTACACAACACCTTCGGATTAATAGTTACTGGATTATTTACTAGTAGCCGCAAAAGGCAAAGTTTAGTGTAGATCATGATTCAAGGTTTTAGAGTAGGAGAATAATTTTAGTTTTGTTAGGATAGAAGATCGAGCTGTGGCTTACCTTTGTGAGCAACTGTAAAAGGACGAACGGTTGGGCTGTAGAGAACATGATCCACTGGAATGCCCAAAGCGTAAGCAATAGTTGCATTAAAATCCGGTATGGTCATTGAACCCTCGATCACTTCTTCCGCACCCTCGGAAGTTTTACCATGAATGTATCCACTTTTGAATCCGCCACCAGCAAGAACACTGGAAAATGCATTTGGGTAATGATCGCGTCCGAGGTTTTTGTTCACGATCGGTGTGCGCCCGAATTCTGTGGTCAGGACAACCACGGTGCTATCCAACTTGCCAATTCGATAGAGGTCATCGAGCAAAGCAGCAACCGCTTGGTCCATCGTTTGACACAATAAGGGCAGTGAAGTGAAATTTCCTTGGTGAGTATCCCAACCACTGAAACTTACTTCGACGCTGCGTACATTATGTTCGATTAGACGGCGGGCCAAGAGGCAGCCCTGCCCAAATGGTTCTTCGCCATAACGATCACGGGTTTTCTTATCTTCCCGATTGATATTAAAAGCGGCCAAATCCGGGCTCTCCATCAGACGGACGGCATCTGCATACATATCACCATAAGCACGAACTGACTTAGATTGATAGCGTTCGAGAAATTCGGAGTAGAGATCGTTTGCTAAGTTGCGTCGACGAAGAAACCGTTCACTAGGTATTTTAGTTCGAGTGTGTTGCAGTCCTTTACTTGGTTCACTAATGGCCAAGGGTTCGAACTCCGGGTCGAAGAACCCACCGCTTCCATGGAAACGGCTTTCGCGACCGATAAAAACAGAAGCCGGTAGCGTGGGATTCAATTTACCCTGCATCTTGTGATTCCAAGCACCGAGTCCGGGGTGTCGAATCGTTGCACGTTGTTCATAACTGGTATGCATGAAGTAGTTACCTTTTTCATGATCACCAGCAGTCGAGGTGAGGGAATTCACCACACAAAGTTTATCAGCATGTCGGGCCAGTCCGGGTAGGTGTCTTGAAAATCGCATTCCGTCCACTTTCGTATTGATGGGCGAGGTGGAACCTTGGTTGTCATGACCTGGCTTAAGGTCGAAGGTATCAAGATGACTCATGCCGCCTGCCATAAAGAGATAAATCATTTGCTTGGCGGGGTAAGCCCGCAAAGGCAAGGTACTTGCTTCGCCCGGTACTGAGAACAAATCGTTTGAAGTCACTCCCAGAAAACCAGCAGCGGCGAGTTGAAGAAAATGGCGTCGGTTGAAATCGGTTTTAATCATTGAATAAAAAGAAATTCGGGTGAATTAAGTAAGGCCCAGACGAGATCTTCTATGGTTTCATCGTGATATTCTTCATAATCAGTCAGAATTCGAGCTGCTTCCCGATCATTCGAATGGCGAGTAAGCATGGACTGATACACGAGATCAAATTTCTCACTGGGAGAGGAGGCAGCGATAAGTTGAGTACCAAGCACTGAATTTGGATTGTGAATGGCCACACTCAGGGAGCTATTGAGTAAATAGAGTGCCTGTGGCACGGAAGCATCAGCAATGGCATTCTCAATCATTTCGCGATCCGATTGACCAAAAGCACGTAAGAAATGACCGCGTGGGGCAGGGGAATTAAGCGTAACAGCACGAGCCATCTGTTTTGCAGTTTCACGGAATTCTTGCAAATTAGCTTTTTCCCTCTTTTCCCATCGGCTACGTTCAATCTTATCCAAACCCTCTGGTGCTTTCCTTGGTTTCGCTTTCAGTAACTGAGTTACCGAGGCTTCCTCTCCAACAGAGGGGGATTCTTCCATCATCATGGAAGTTCCAGAATTCATTGCTTGTCCGTCTTTAAGATCAACCAGAACGATTTCCCGACCGCGTTTTTCCATTTCCTTGAGCATACCCCTAAGGTCCTCGGTCAATTGTTTTGCTTTTTCTTTGTCTCCTGAATTATAGGCTTCAGTGATATCATTTTCATATTTACTTTGTTGGTTTCGGAATTTTTGACGGAGTTTGCCCACTTCTTTCATACGCGGTAGGACCTCTTCGAGGGGGCGTCCGTTCAGGCTATGATATGTCGCACGCATACGGGCCATTCGCTCTAAGTCTTTGGAATGATTTGGGTTGTGTGTGTCGATGTCAGGCAGTATCAATGTTGCAATTGAGTCCCAGATTTGCTCAGCACTCATCCGGGTCATCAAAGGTCCTTGGAAATGGAACGATTTTCCGAGTGGATGATCCTCGCCGTGCATTTCACGACGAAACAGGTTGGTGTTGATAAGAATTTTTTGAAAAGTACGGATATCATAATCAAGCTCCCGCATTAGATCTTCGAGGAAATCAAGGAGTTCGGGCTGACTGATAGAGGTGCGGTCTGTCAAATTATCAACCGGTTCAAAAATCCCATGGCCAAAAGTGCGCTTCCAAATACGGTTTACGATCACCCGGGTAAAGCGAGGGTTTTCAGGTCCAGTGAGCCAATTAGCGTAGGCATTTTTGCGTTCCATCGGGTCTGAAGTCAATGTGATGGACCCTCCAAATAGAGTGGCGGGCTCGACAGGGTCGTGGGGTTGTCCATCATCGTATTGGTAGTCGTGGGGCAATCGTAATTGCGTATCGTTGAGGTGCCGTACTTGAAGATAGGTGGTTATATTGAATAACTTGCCAATCGACCCATAAGTGGATTCGTTTTGTTGTTCGACGGTAGTTCGAGCTTGAATTCCTCGAAGGGCGAGTTTTCGAAATTGAGTCTTCGTCAAGCCTAATTGTTCAACAAATTTGGTGGTGTTGGATTTTGCCAAATATTTATCAACTTCTTCTTCATTTTTCAGCTTTGGGAACTTTTCAATACCTATAGTTTTTCGATAAGCCTCCTCCTCCTCCTCCCTTAAGGCCGTATGGATGTTTCCGCGATTGGCGTTCCCGCCCCGGTGATCGAAGCCATATGTAAAGGCGGCCATTTTGAAAAAATCCATTTGGGTCCATTTGTCGAAGGGGTGGTCATGACATTGGGCACATTCCATCCGCGTGCCGAGGAAGATGCGAGCTGTATTCGACATATTGTCGAGGTCCATTCCTGTATCACGGATGTAATAACCCGCCGCCGGGTTATCGAATACCAGTCCGTGACCACTGACGAGTTTTCTTACTAAATCGTCGTAGTGGGTATTGATTCGAATCTGCTCTTTGATCCAAACCTTGTATTCATGGCTCCAGTGCACATTGACCCGAAGGCGTAGAATGTCAGCCCAGAATTGGAAGTGATGGGCCGTATAGCCAGCATCATTCGAGAGTAATTTTTGAATCAGTAGGGCATGTTTGTTTTCTGAGGTGGAATTGAGGAAGTTATTAGATTCTAAAATTGTCGGTATGCGACCGATTATTGAAAGATAAACTCGGCGAAGAAATACCTCGTCACTAATCATGGGATAGGGTTTAAGATTTTTGCTCTTTAGGTGAGCATTCAGAATTTGGTCGATTTTTTGAGCGGCCGGATGAGGATCAAATGACCTGTGCCTGGGAGATGATTTTCCATCCACTAAATTATCGTCTAGTCCATTATTTGAATTAGCGGATGGTACAACAGGGACATCGCTACTCGGAGCCAAAAGATAGGTTAAAATACCGATTAAACAAAGAGAAACAAAGGCCGCCCCGCTGAAAAAATAAATTTTCTTACGGCTTTTACGAGTCGGCTTACAGGTTTGCAGCTGGTTAGTCTGTTTATTAACTGGTACCTTTGGGGTAGTGTACGACTTTTTTGTCGTAATGGTTGATGGTCTCGAGACAGCTTCAGGAATTTTTAAGATCCCAGGAACTTCAGATAATTTAACCCAATTAGCACCATCGTAGCAGGCGAGGTCATCCTTAATGAAATTTCTTGCCTTTAGATATTCTTTGAGTTGAGAAACCGAGTAGGGACCATAATTTTTACCCTCTTTGTGAACATAAACTTTCATCGATTATTGCTCGTCGAGTGTCTTTCTAAGTTTTAACAAATTACTATTACGAGCCTCATTCCTTTTAATTAGATTAAGATTATTAATTTGTTCAGGATGCTGCCCAACTTCAAAAACCTGAAGGTTATCAAAGGAAGCTCCTGCTTGATCGACCTGAAAGGCAAGATCAGTCCGTTGCTTTTTAATCATCGGGTGTTTTGCATAAACCATGTGTTTGTGGTCGAGATGAGCAATTACTTGATCACCGATAAATTCGATGGTCATAATATACCATTTGCCTTCTTTAAAATCATAAGCACATTCGCCATGTTTTGTAGGAAACCATGTTCCTTCTTTGTCCTGAACGGTTTGAATAAAAAAAATGGTCTTTTTGAATATGGAGTACGGTCTTGTAACTACTATTTGAACCCGTGACAAAGCGAATATCTGTGGCTCCATTAAATTGAAAATTAAACCGTATCAATGAATCCTGGAAATTGGGCTTTTTGTAAAAAACCCGTTTATTTTTGCCTCCCACTTGGTTGCGTAAAAGAACCCCATCTTCCACTTGCCATTCTTTTTGAAAAAACCAGTTCTTACTGACCTGACCTTCTGAGAAGTGTTCACCGAAGAGGAGATTCCGTGTCTGGGTTAGCAAAGGTCTGGAAGGAATCAACGCACCAATTTTTTCACGCCAATCCTGAAGATCAAGGTAAAGTTTTTGAACTATTCCCGGTTTGGATCCAGCTAGATTTATTTTTTCAGACGGATCACTTTTAAGATTAAAAAGTTCAAATTTTTCAAATTTTTTAGGATCAAAGTATTCAATTAATTTCCAATCCCCATCGCGGATGGCACCGCTCGAGATTCCACCAAGAAAATGGGGTCGATCCAATGGGTAGTGCCAATGTAACGATTTACGTGAGACAGTGGAAGATGGATTTCGCCAATTGGCTAGGATGGATACTCCATCCAGTTTTTGCTTGGGATCGGGTTTGATTTCTGCTGCCTCAAGCAGAGTGGGGTAAAAGTCGTGATTAACCACCGGTTGGGCACAGGTTTGGGCTCGCGGAATGTTTCCATCGGGCCACCGAACAATTAGGGGTACCCGAATACCTCCCTCATATAACTGGCTTTTGCCGCCACGTAGAGGGGCATTGGATGTGACATTGGTTTCTCCTCCATTGTCACTAGAAAAAATGAAAATGGTGTTTTTAGACAAGCCGAGTTCATCGAGTTTCTTGGATAACAGGCCAATTCCGTTGTCGATACTCTCTAACATGGCAGCAAGGTGTGGGTTGTGATCCTGTGCCCAATATTCACAGTTTTCTCCCGAGAGCCCGTTATCATTGCAGAGGTAGCAGTTCGTTCTGCTGGGTTTCCCAGGTTTATGTTTCTCACGGTACTTGCTTACGAGATCGGGCCGACCATTGAGGATTGTATGAGGTGCATAGTGGCTAAGATAGAGAAAGAACGGTTTCCTTTTATTTCGCTCGATGAAATCTACCGCTTCCAAATTTAAGCGGTCGGTTAAGTATTCTTCTTTTCCCATTCGATTATTTGGAATATCAAGCCATCGAATCGGCTGGGTACGAAATATATAAGGCCAAAAATTGGCCCCATTCCCCACGCCCTTAATCTCACTTCCAATATTCCAATCGAAACCATGGTCCTTTGGCCGCACCTCAAATTGGGCATCTTGATATTTATATCCAGTCAGGTGCCACTTGCCCACCATACCTGTCTTATACCCATTGCGTTTTAGGATTTTGGGAAGGGTTAGCTGGCTAACCGGAAGGGCATTGGATGAATTTGGGCGGAGGTAGTCTAATATACCCATCCGGGCAGGGTGTTGACCGGTAAGCAGGGCGGCTCGGTAAGGAGAACAAACAGGAGCCGCAGCATAGGCATGGGTGAAGCGGACTCCTTGCTTGGCTAGCTTATCCAGGTTGGGGGTTTCATTAAAAGTATTTCCATAGCAACCCAATTCGGCCCAGCCCAAATCATCAGCCAATACAAAAATAATATTTGGTTTCTCTGCATTTAAAATAAGCACCAAGGCAGTAAAAAATAAAATAAAATACTGAACTAAATGTAGATTCATTTAAAAGAAAGTGTAATAGAGCTTTTGGAAGATTTTTGATCGGCAAGAAATGAAGCATAGCCCGGATGGGTCGCATTTTCCTCGGTGAATCTAGATCCCTTTAGTTCTGGGCTTCTAGCAAGTTCTCGGTCATCCAACCAAGGTTCAAATTTTACGGGTAGGGGACAATTTGAGACTGTAATTGATTTTTTCTCATTACCTAAAAAACCTTTTTGGCGTTCATATCTTACTTGGGTCCAGCCGTTTTGATCTCCAATGGGAATGTCAAATTCCATCCATTCCCAATCCGTGGGCATAGAATCTTTAACATGAAATATATTGTCTGGGATGGAATAGGATAATCCTCCAAGTCCCTCAAGAAACAAAAGGATTTTTCCAGCATTAAAATTGGAGTATTGATCGCCGAATAAGGTAAGGTCACGTTGGTAGGCCTCCGGGGCGATCGGAATGCCCCATTTTTTGTGAAAGTTGTAGTTTTCTAGGTGGTTGACAGTCAGATCGGAGGCAATCTTTGGAAATCCTTGTCGAAAGATTCCATCCAAGGTGAAGTAGGCAGTATCCGGAGTGTAGCCAAAAGCTTGGTCGTCGGCAGAGTAGAAAATTTCCATTGATTTTTTCGCCATGGCCAAAGGAAAGAATTCACCGAAAAACCCCTGTTGTTTATTTAAGGCCCATGAATGAATCATTCTTTCAGCATAGCTTCTTGGAAAATATTTGGATCGCATGGCCCAAAAGGCAGTGGTCATAAGCATCCCATCTCTTGCCCCCATAAAATAATCTTTATGTCCGTTGGCTTCCCAGCGTTGCTCAAACATAAGTTGAATGTGTTCAGGGTCTTGTTTGATAAGCTTTCTCCAATGTTCAACATCCGAAATGTTTCCAGAAAGTACAGCCATCTTCTCAAGGATATTTCCCACTTCTGCATCATTCATGGCAAATCCGATCATGTTCCTCCAAAAAACTTTTCGGAAATACCCTAAGTAACATTTTCGGACAAAATCGACATCTCCAGAGTGTTGATAAATTTGCCAGGCACCTAGGACATGTTCAGCCAATTCCGGACCATAAGCACCGGAGTGCCAGCCAATGCCCTTATTATCCGAAAGAAAGATATGACCGTTCTGAGTCTCGTGATAACGCCCATTTTTAACCAGGTGTTTCCAAGTTAACACATTACCATATGCGAATTTCGTTTTGTCTCTTATCCAGGCTCCGACTTTGATTTGAAAACAGGCGTCATAGCGGTGAATACCTAAGAAATTGTTAACTGCCGATTGGGTATGATTTTCCATTTCCCATCCTTTTTGAACATCAATATAATACATCATGTAGAGAGACCATAGATAATAATAAATGTCTTCAAATTTTTGAATATCGCACCGAAACTGTGGAATTTGCTGGGATAGAATATTATTCATTTCTGCGGTTTTATCAGACCTTTTTTTTGGAGCATGAAGAATCGCTTCTCTGGCTTTATTTTTAGCCTTCTTTTGATCGTCATGCATCGACCAGGAGACAGTCACGCCATCCGAATTACATGGTATTTCAAATGAGTATTGATATACGCCCCTATTATCCTTTTCTAGTTTCAGGCTTTTGGAAAAATCTTTGGAGCATGAAAGGGCAGTAGTCATACCTTGATAAACACAAGGTCCAATTCTTTCCGGTCGGTTTGGATCGGGTAGCGAACGAACTGTTCCTCCCTCTCGTATCATCAATGAGTTTGTGGGAGTGTCATATTGAACGGAGGCAGTCGACGATACGCTGTGGCGGATATAAAAGCTGTGACCTTCAAATCTAAGATTTACTGGTTGGGAAGAGGTAATAATCGAAATGGCTGAGTCGTTGGCTCCGATAAACTTCTCTTCGCGAATTTTGACAGCATCGATTTCATATTCGCAAATCATTTTATCGGGTCGCCAAATCATTTGGGTGGGGACAGGGTGTTTGTGTACCTTCTCCCCTAAAATAACACTACCGTAGAGTACGCGTGTATCCTTGTAAAATTCCCACCCCCTGTAGTCATTCCCAGTTCCTGTATTTTCGCTTCCGGGTAACTGACTCGTTAGCATGCCAGCACCACGACTTCGGAGGTCATGATAAAAGGGATGGGTGAGACCAATGGTTTCATCCTCCATCGATTCCCAACTTGCGTGGAATCCGCCAACATAGTAAGCAAGGTTACCAGCTAGGAATCCATGCTTTCTACCCTGAATAGAATGTTCAAGTTTTTCGCACAACGAAACTTCTTTCGCGAATATATTTGGACAGATTAAAAATAGAGCCAAAAAGAAAAAAAAGAGCTGGGTTTGGGGTGACCTAAAGATCATACCAAAAAGTGAAAATAAACCTAATTTTCAAAGGCGACCTGCACCTCTAGGATTCCCACGGCGGCATTCGGTTGAGGAACCATGTTGATTCGGATGGCATCGCAAGTAAGAGGGGCGGCCGGGTGAACGACATTGTACTGATTTGCCCGGTTGTCGTAGCGATCAGTAACATATAATTCAAAAGGTTTCCACTGACCCTTGTTTCTGATCTCGAGGGACCATTCCTTGGGAAATTTTACATCCTGCTGATCTTGCATCCAGTAAACACCAATATCGCGAACTTTTTTTGATTCTAAAAAGTGTCCTTCGATCCATTGGGTTTTACCAAGTTGTGGGCGGCTGGTCCAGCGTGGTACGTTTTTTCCACTCGACCACTTTGGTTCTTTCCCATCACCCACTGCACTTACGGTATCCAAGTCGGAGGTGTGGGAAGCTTTAATATTAGAAAAAACACTTTTCTTCGGAAGCTTGTGAGGATTAAAAACGGCAAGTTTTGGAGTGGTGGGGAACCAGATGGTCATGGATCCAGGTTTACGGTTATTCCATGCATAATAGGGTATCAAGGATAGGTTCTTGTCCTCCTCTCCTCCCGATTCATTAATGGCATTAGCCATTGTTTTAACTTGCGAAAAAGATCCGCTCGTAAGTTTTACTTTGGTTAATTTATATTTCTTTTCCCCTTTTTCCTGATTGAGAAAAAAGCGCTGGGTCGCACCACCATTATCAATTTCTTCAGCACATAAAACGAAAGGTCCCCGAGTGAATGCAAGGCGGTTTTGGTTTGCCTCAACCCTTTTGTCACATTGATTAACTCGTAAAGGCATGGGGAGATCGAGGTTTATTTGATCCCCTTTTTTCCATTTACGTTCGATAATCGCAAATCCCTTTTCTACAATGGCTTGAATCTTAGATCCGTTGACTGTGAGTTTCCAATTTTCTTTCTTTTGATTTAAATATTTATAGAGTTCCCCGGGTACAAATTGATTACCCGCCCAGGTGGGAATTCGAAGATGAACTTTAAAGCTAGATGGTTTTTTTGGATTAAGAGAAATCTTAATTTTTCCATCGTTTGGGTAGTCCGTTGTTTGATTGATAGCTAGATCTGTCCCGGCGATTTTTAAACTTGTGGAGGTATCTGCATACATTGCCAAGTAGAGATTTTCTTCGTTGTGGGCATAGGTCATCCCTTGTACTTGAGGTAGAAGACGGGCCATATTACTAGGACAACATGCGGTTCCAAACCATGGAGCCCGGCCGGCGGTTCCATGATTGAATGGATATTTTCCATCTGCTTCGAGAGGATTAACATAGAAAAAGCGATTTCCTTCCAGATTAACTGCAGCGAGTACATTATTGAGTAGCGATACTTCAGCAACATCGAGATATTTTGCGTCCTGATGAACTAAAAACATCCTGTAGTTGAACAACACATTTCCTACAGCTGCACAGGTTTCGTTAAAGGCATCTGCATTGGGCAGAAGATATTGCGGTCCGAAACCCTCAATTCCATGAACAGCACCCAAACCTCCGGTTATATGCATGCGGGTATTGGTTATATCGGCCCAAATACGGTGCAAAGCATTGGTGTAAGAATTCTTTTGTTTTAATGCCGCAATGTCAGCCATAGCCGCGTATAAGTAGGTCGCTCGAACGGCATGGCCGACTGCCTCGCTTTGTTTTTCCAAAGGAGCATGCTGTTGGGCGTATGTAGGTGACATGACGCCTTCTCCGTTAGGAACATAGGTTTTTCCTCGGATCTCAAGGAATTTTTCGGCCATATCAAGATAAAGTTTATTGCCAGTAACATTCGATAATTTCACCAAGGCTAGTTCCATTTCCTGATGTCCAGGGGCTTGCCGAATCGGCTTTCCTTCATTATAATTGGGATCCCCTTCAAAAAAAACACGATTTACATGAAGAGCATTTTTTTCGGCTACTTTTAAAAGTTTATCTTTTCCGGTTGCTTGAAAATAAGCAATGGCGGCTTCATAGAGGTGTCCCATGTTATACAATTCGTGACTATGAACAACAAAAGTGTAAGGTTTATTTCCCATCATATTTTTGTCGGACCCTACCTTTGTAGTGTGCGAAGGGTAGAGGTAACCATCTGGTTCCTGAGCCGCAGCGATGACATTAACGATTCGGTCGAATGTGGATTCAAGCTCGGGGTCATCCTGTAGTTGGGCGAGGTAGGCAGCTCCTTCCATGACCTTGTAGAGGTCAGAATCAATAAATCGGTGAGGACGGTGACCATCAACCTTTTTTCCTTCGAGATAATCAGCTGCTGCTTGCAAATGAGCTACCCCTGGCTCAGTTTTTTCAAAGGCAAAGGGAACCAATACTTTTCGCTGTGTGATCAGTCGAGGTCGCCAAAACTCACTTTTCATTTCTACTTTGTGAAAAGGCACGGAATTAATGGATGCGTGAACTTGGAGACAGGCAAGAATTGAAATACAAGAATATTTGAAATAAGAAAAAACGCTCATACAAAAAGAGTATTTAAATAAATTATTACATATCAACGATATTCGATATATCAAAAACATTATTTATGTAAAGGGGTTATTCAAATTTCAAAGTGGGGCCAACTGGAATTCGAAAAGTGAGGTATTGCGGATGCATGTCAGCAAAAGATGGAATTTCCAATGATTGCTCCATCATGTCATTTTTGAAAAAGACACTTCGAAGAATTTTTACCTTTGGATTAAGTAAAGCTGAGATTCCATCGAATGACACTGGATCGTGAAAATGGTCACCATCTTGATTCCTTGTGGACATGGTGATCATAAATTTTGAATCGGCTGATAGGATTACTGGTTTTGCAAGAATGACATACCTGAATTCATTTTCCAGTACACCTTGATTTTTAGGACCTATTTCAATTCCGATAATCTTTTTTGGGCCAGAATTGTTAATCTTCCACAAAAAGATTGAATGATTACTCTTTAGTGTCCTAGGCTTTTTTTCTGACCGGGTGGGTTGATCCGATTGATGATCGGTCGGGACTCCACGAGCAGATCGGATGGGTAATTCACGATCATGGTCATCCCACATACCCAAATGGGTAACTTTTAGGTCAGCACAAGGACTGAATTCAAATCCAACGGAACCGGTCAAATCATTTCTCAAATTATTCCAACCATCATCAAGGATCAGATTCTGACTTGATGATAAGTTGAGTTCTCTGGAGTAACCTTGATTGTGAATTTGAAGGAGACGCTTTACCATCGCAGATGTGTACTTAGAAAATTTTGAAAAATCATTTTTCTCATAAGGATCACTATTCAAGTCATAGGTTACTAATGATTCAACCGAGCCAAGCGAGCCATTATGGGTCCAAGGTTGAGCGAGTCCACCGCGTACGATCACCTTTTGGGAATTTTGCCTGATGGCAATAGCGTCGTTTTCATAGGGGGGTCCAAGGTGGCAGAAGAAATAGCGGGGCCGCTTATCTCTTTGTTTGGGATCTTTCCAATAGGCTGAAGAATCTAAACTGTCCATTGCTTCAGTAGGTTTCAGTTCTTCTCTGACTAGACTAGCTAAAGTGGCATAAAGATCCGTAAGGGAAAAAAGATTTCTATTCACAGCACCCTTTTCGAAATGTTGCTTCCAAAAGAGAATAAAAGGAACCCGATGCCCTCCTTCCCAAATTTTGGCTTTTTTCCCCCGCAGTCCCCCGCTTTCCTGATTTGTTCCTTCATTATCTCCAACATTAGGGCCATTATCGCTGGTGAAAATGATTAAGGTATTGTCGATTAGCTTGTGTCCGGGATTTCGTAGGTCATCAGTTTGCTCAAGTTTTTTAATTAGCGCACCAAACGCAATATCATTTTCAATCACCATGTCTTCTCGGTCCGTTCCTTTAGTTCCATCTGTATACCGGCTCGATCCCTTAACTGGTTTTCCGTTCAAAAATTCGGGAACTGCGTAATCTCCACTCAGATTTCTTTGAAAATGATTTGCGGTCGGAACATAATATAAAAAGAACGGTTTTTTTTTCTGCGATGCTATTTGAATAAACTGAAGGCCTTCTTTGAGGAAATCGGGACCGAGTTGGGCCAAATCCCAATTGGGTCCGCTAAGAATTTGACCTTCTCTGTGTTTCATACCTGTCCAATACATTTTTGAACGGTCCGTGAAAGACCATTTATTATTACGGATGTAAATTCTAGGCTCGGTGTCCAATGAATCTTCTGTATTTCCGGGGACACCAAAGAATTCATTAAATCCATGATGAGTCGGTCCATCGAGTAGGGGTTTTGTAAAATCAACATCTTTGTAATCAAATTCGTTAGCAGGTTTTCCATGGCCATCGTCAAAATCCATGCCGACATGATATTTTCCAATTGCACCCGTGTAGTAACCGTTTCGTTGAAGCATTTCCGGAAGTGTGGTCAGAGCCTGTTGAATCATAGGCCGATTGGGACCGTGAGGAAGCCAGCCCTGCTTCTTAAGGTAGGATCTGTGTGCCAGTCTGCCGGTTAGAAGGGAGTAGCGAGTGGAGCTGCACATGGATGCAGGGGCATGGGCATCTGTAAAAAGCATTCCTTGCTTTGCAAATCTTTCAAGATTTGGGGTTTTAAGGGTTTTGCCGATTGGTTTAGAGCCATTGATGGGGCTGATATTAAGATATGCACTCGTATCCCCAATGCCCATATCGTCTGCCATAAATAAAACGATATTAGGTCTAATTATTGAGTCAGCTAAAAGTATCGAGATACAAAAATTAAAGCCTGCGTTTAGAAAAATGATTTTTAAATATTTCATTCCGAAAAATGCTAAAAGGAAATGACTTTAAACCTATGTTTTCAAAAGGGGGAATTAAAAATTTTCAAATTCTTTTATCCCTGTTAAAAGATCGGCGTATAGTAATATCAGAAATTTAATAACTCAAATATGAAAGATAATTCTTATTTATTACTTTGTGAATATAGCCAATCCCAAAGATCGTTTGAATTCCAAACATCTACCCAAGAGTTGTGACCGCGATCTTTTATTTCGGAATATTTTGGAGTTCCTCCTATTTCTTTGATTGCATTGATCATGTCCCTAGAACGACTGGGCTTTATAACTTTATCTTTATCTCCGTGCCAAGCCCAAATGGGAATATGGGAAATTTTTTTAGCAAGATTTTTATCTCCTCCTCCACAGATTGGCACAGCCGCAGCAAAAAAAATGGGATCGGCGCTGAATGGCATCCCAAGTACCGTATCCCCCCATGGAGAGCCCCATTGCATATATTCTTTTGGGGTCGACCTGATTTTTAGGATTTTGAATGTAAGCATCGATCGCTTTAAAAGCCATTTCCATAGAATTAGAAATTTCGGGCATGTTATGACCAAGTAAATTCCAAGCTGTATTAACCCATCGTTCCCCCTGAGGGACCTGTCCGGCAAATATATGGGATTTTCTTTTGGTACGAACGCTCTGTTTTTCAAATGCTTCGATTCCACCAGCATCAGTCAGTTGCCCTTTGTTGTCTCTTCCCCTTCCGCCTGCTCCATGAAAAAATACCAATAAGGGGTATTTCTTACCTTGATACATTTTGCTCGGTTGGGATGTACGGTAAAGAAATTGCCCTTTTTGCTCATTTTTAAAAGTGTGAGTTTGATAAGTGTTGATCAGGATGTCGTCTTGCTTCGAAAATGAATTAAGCGTGAACAAACAAGAGATGATTGGACTAAAGAGAATAATGCGGTTCATATCTGATTGGTAATTTGTTGCGA
>CACHJU010000041.1 GCA_902580225.1 uncultured Verrucomicrobiota bacterium | reverse complement strand
AAACCGGACAACCTGGGGCAAGAAAAAGATTTCAATTCTCAAAACGTTAAAAACTTTTATACACTCTTTATTTCAACCCCTCGGAACTCCAACCGAGGGGTTTGTTTTTTTTATTAGTTCAAACTATTTTACTTTACTAAAATGAATGTAACAATTGTAGGTGCATCCGGTTATTCTGGAAGAGAACTGGTTTCCCTTCTGCTATGCCATCCCAAAGTTAATTTAGTTGGGGTTACATCAAGAAGTCTATTCGGTCAAAATATTCAATCAACTATTCCTAAGTTAAGGGGAAGCGCAAAGGATTTAACTTTTTCTAACCCTAGTGTAAAAGAATTAGCGGAAAATCCAGATTGTGATTTATTTTTTTTGGCACTTCCTCATGGAACTTCTGCAACATATGCAATCCCACTTCTTGAGGCGGGTAAAAAAGTTATCGATCTCTCTGCGGATTTTCGCCTAAATTCTGCAGAATGTTACGAAGAATTTTATGGAACACCCCACCCTTCCCCCAATTGGTTGAAGAAGGCGTCGTATGGTTTGCCTGAAATCCACTCTCTATCATGGGAAAACACATCCCTAATTGCTTCTCCGGGTTGTTATCCAACGAGTATAATTGTTCCTCTTTTTCCTATCCTGAAAGGTGGATTGATTGAAAAAAATCATATCATAGCGAATAGCCTAAGTGGTGTAAGTGGAGCCGGCAAAAAACCCTCTGAGAAACTTCTTTACTGCGAAAGAAATGAAAGTGCCTGTGCATATGGCTTGCCTAAGCATCGCCATTTGTCCGAAATAGAAGAACAATTATCTCTCGCCATCTCCGAAAATATTGTTCTTTCTTTTCATCCTCACTTGGTACCTATGAATCGGGGGATTTGTACAACTATTTCAGTCTTAGCTAAAGGCGGTTTAAAAAGATCCGAAATTTGGGAATGTTGGAATACCTTTTACAAAAACAGGAAATTTGTTCACCTATTAAACGAAGGAGAACATCCAGATGTCTCCCATGTTGTAGGAACAAACCGGATTGATATATCAGTAAGTGAAGACGCTAGGACTGGTCGATATATTATTTGTTCAGCCGAGGATAACTTGTTCAAAGGAGCCGGTGGTCAGGCTGTACAGGCAATGAATATTTGCCAAGGATACGATGAGGGAGAGGGGTTGCCATGAAATTTTATGAAAATGGAGATGCCTTAACTGAACCTTTTGGCTTTTTCTGTTCAGGGGTTCATTGCGACATCAAAGGAGCAAGAAATGGCAAACTTGATCTTGGAATAATTTATTCTCGCAAGCCATGTAACGCCGCGGGTGTCTTCACTACGAATGATATAAAGGCTGCTCCCGTTCGATATTCGAAAAATTTAATTTCCAACCCGAGTTCTATTTTTCATGCAATTGTCGCCAACAGTGGTAACGCAAATGCATGTACGGGTAAGCAAGGGGAAGCAGATGCAAAAAAAATGGCTTCTGAAGTGGCTAGGCACTTAAATATTCACTCTAAAGAAGTCCTAGTTTGCTCCACAGGAAGGATTGGTGTTGCCATGCCAATGAGCCGTTTGACCACAGGAATAAGAGATGCCACAGAAGATATTATTGATGAATGTGATGGTGCTCAGGCATTCCAGGAGGCAATCCTTACCTCTGACACATGCACTAAATCCTGCTCTGCCAAAATCCAGTGTTCTCGGGGGGAAATTACCATAGGAGGAGTAGTAAAGGGAGCGGGTATGATCGAACCCAATATGGCGACTATGCTTGCATTTCTAACTACAGATATTGAGGCTTCTAATTCAACATTGCAGAAATTATTATTGGATGCCGTAGATAAATCCTTTAATCGAATAACTATTGACGGTGACATGAGTACCAACGATTCAGTTCTTTTTTTGGCCAATGGAAACTCTGGTATTAATTTAGAAAAAGAGTCAAAATCGGTTCAAAAAAATTTCGCTGAAGCCGTGAATTCGGTTTGTGCATGCCTGGCTAGAAAATGCGTCACTGATGGAGAAAAAGTCACAAAATTTGTAAAGGTTATAGTACAGGGAGCTAACAATAAGGAATCAGCACTAAAGGTTGCCCGTTGTATTTCCAACTCTCTTCTCGTCAAATCCTCCTGGTATGGATCGGATCCCAATTGGGGTCGAATTGTGGATGCCGCGGGATACGCAAAAGTCGGTCTGTCCTTTGATAAGATTAATATGCTTTACAACGAAACTCCCGTTCTTGTCCAGGGAATGCCATTAATTGAATATAAAACAAAATGGAAAGATATCGTATCAGCGAATGAATTTTCAATTTCCTTGGATTTGAACATGGGAGAATCTAATGGAGAAATCTGGAGTAACGATTTGAGTGAGGAATATGTAAACTTTAACAAAAGTGAATAATGCTTGCAGTGGAAGAAAGTAAAAAAAAGGCGAGTATTTTGGTTGAAGCTCTCCCTTATGTCCGCAGATTCAGAGGTTCTGTATTTGTCGTAAAATATGGGGGTAGCTTCATGGATTCACCCAATCCGGAAGTTCGTTCACAAGTTGCACAAGACCTTGTTTTTCTTCATTTCTTAGGAATTAAAGTTGTGGTGGTTCATGGAGGCGGAAAGGCAGTAACTCTCGCTCTAGGTCAACAGGGAATTGATGCTAAATTCATTGATGGTCTCCGTCTTACAGACAAACAGACCATTGATGTGGTTGATCAAGTGTTAAATGGTTCCGTAAATGAGGAAGTAGCCTCTTTTGTTTCTAACTTTGATTGCGAAGTTCAAAGAATTCCCGGAAAGAATGTTTTAACTTGCACAAAACTTCAGCATAATCCGGATCTCGGGTATGTAGGAGAAATCAAATCTGTAAAAACGGGTCCCATTTGGGATGCCCTCAAAAAAGGGGCAATGCCTATTCTCTCCTCAACTGGTTCTGATCAAAACGGACAATGCTATAACATTAATGCTGATACCGCGGCCGCACAAGTTGCTATTGCTCTTCAAGCAAGGCGTCTGGTCTACCTTTCGGATGTCCCTGGCCTTTTAAGAGACCCTCAGGATCCTGGCAGCCTGCTTTCAAGCCTACCAGTTGATCAAGTGGACCCTCTAAAAAAAGAAGGGGTAATCGCAAAGGGTATGCTACCCAAGGTTAATAGTGCGGTTGAAGCGTTAAATCATGGAGTCAATAGGGTTCACTTTGTAGACGGACGGCTTGCCCACAGCCTTCTCCTTGAAATTTTCACCGATCAAGGGATTGGAACTGAGATTATTCATTCTTAAACTTTTTTTATGATCAATCCTGAACATAATCAATACTTGGTAAGCAACTACGCTCTACCCTCTTTAGAAATAATCAAAGGAAAAGGTAGTTATTTATGGGATTCAACAGGCTCCAAATTTCTTGATTTCACATCCGGAATTGCAGTAACTAATATCGGGCACAGCAACAAGCATTGGGTTCATTCGGTAACCAATCAGATTAATGAACTCGTTCATTGCTCTAACCTTTTTTCGATTCCTCAACAAGTCAAGCTCGCCAAAAGAGTCGAAGGGAAAATTGGCCCCGGTAAAATGCTCTTTTGTAATAGTGGAGCAGAAGCCAATGAAGCACTGATTAAGTTTTCCCGCTTGGTTGGAAAAAAAGTACAAACGAAAAACAAATTTAAATTACTAGTTGCTGAAAACGGCTTTCATGGTCGCACTATGGGGGCCCTTTCCGCCACATCCTCGCCCAAGTACAGAAATGGCTTTGAACCTTTGCTTGATGGGTTTTCCTTTGCCCCGTTAAATGATATCGATGCATTCAAAAGAAAAATGGACCATCAGACCATAGCAATAATGGTTGAGTCTATTCAAGGGGAAGGAGGAATCCGGGTGGCAACAGACGAGTTTCTTCAAGGAGTCGAAAAACTTTGCAGAGAAAACGATGCACTCTTATTACTCGATGAAGTTCAGGCCGGTATTGGTCGAACTGGAGAATTTCTCGGATTTCAAAATTCAGGTATTAAACCAGATGCGATTGCAATTGCAAAAGGGTTGGGTGGTGGTTTCCCGATCGGTGCTTTATGGATTGATGAAAAGTGGGCGGAAATCTTTCAGCCGGGCTCTCATGGTACTACTTTCGGTGGCTCCCCTCTTGCCTGCTCTGCTGCTAATGCAGTGCTTGATGTATTGGAAGATCAAAACCTCATTTCACAGGCAAAAGAAAAAGGAAAACAAATAAAAGATGAATTAGTGAATTTAAAAAATAAATTCCCAACTCTCATCAAAGAAATTCGGGGACGAGGACTTATGCTCGCAATAGCTATGAAAGACTCTCCTAATCTTCTCATTGAAATTTTACAAAGGAAAGGTCTTCTTGTTGTGGGTGCAGCTGAAAATGTAATTCGCTTCCTTCCTCCCCTTACAGTAAATCAAATTGAACTGAAAGAGGCTTTAACTATTACCGAGGATGCATTACAGGAACTCTTAAAAATTCAAAAATGAAACATTTTTTAGAAGAGAATAATTTCGAAAAAGAAGAAATCGAAGCAGTTTTCAATCAAGCCTTTCAATTTAAGAAAAATAGAATAAATCAGCCTACACAAGATTTATTCGGCCAAAGCTGGGGAATGTTATTTTATAAAAATAGTACCCGAACCCGAGTTTCTTTTGAAGTAGGTATTAAAGAATTGGGCGGACACCCAGTTTTACTTGATCTATCTAGCACTCAAATTGGACGGGGAGAAAGTATTAAGGACACCGCAAAAGTACTTTCTCGCTTTCTCGATGGTTTGATCATCCGAACGCATGGTCACGAATTGATCGAAGAATTCTCAAGATATGCTGAAATTCCGGTCGTTAATGCCTTGACTGATTTTTTGCATCCCTGTCAGATTTATGCGGATTGCATGACAATAATGGAGAAAACATGTAAATCCTATAATCCATATCAGGAATTAAGGGGTAAAAAACTGGCATTCTTTGGAGATACGAGTTGCAACATGGCGAATTCCTGGATTCTAGCAGGTGCTCTTTGGGGAATGGAAATTTATTTGAGTGGACCTGAAGAATTCAAGCCGACTGAAGAAATTGAAATATTTTGTAAAAATTGCGGTCTGCCCTCTAATTGGAAGTATACTCCAGACTATGCAGAAGCCGCAAATGACGCCGATATTTTATACACGGATGTGTGGGTAAGCATGGGCTGTGAAGAAGAAGAAAGCGACCGTAAAGAAAAAATGTCTCCTTACCAAGTGAACAACCATTTACTGGAAAAAGCTAAAAGTGATGTGCTCTTTATGCACTGTATGCCTGCTCATCCGGGTGAAGAGGTTTCTAAAGAAGTTCTAGCCTCCCCCAAATCCATTCTTTTTGATCAGGCAGAAAATAGACTTCACATGCAAAAAGCTATTCTGAAACAATTATCAAAATACTAAACAGGAATTTTTAAATGAAAATTATTCTAGCTTATTCAGGAGGTTTGGATACCTCCGTTCTAGTTCATTGGTATGCAAATGAACAAAATGCCGAGGTAATCACCTATTGTGCGGATGTGGGTCAAGAGGAAGAATTAAATGGCCTTGAAGAAAAAGCTCTTTCTACGGGTGCAAGTGCTCATCGTACTCTTAATTTGGTGGATGAATTTGCACGGGATTATATTTACCCTATGGTTCGGGGTAACGCGGTATACGAATCCCAATACCTGTTGGGCACTTCGATCGCTCGCCCTTTGATTGCCAAGACCCATATTGATATTGCCCGTGAATTTGGTGCTGATGCCGTGGCTCACGGGGCTACCGGGAAAGGAAATGATCAATGTAGGTTTGAACTTACTTTTTCAGCACTTGCTCCAGATTTGACCATATTGGCACCTTGGAGAGACTCCTCTTTTAGGGCTCGATTTCCTGGTCGCAAAGAGATGATTGAATATTGCCATATTCATAAAATAGATGTTGAGGCAAGTGCGTCAAAACCATATTCCATGGACAGGAACCTATGGCATATTTCATATGAAGCAGGAATTCTAGAAGATCCATGGTTTGATCCGACCACTGCTAATAACCGTGAGATGTACAAATTAAGCGTGGACCCTGAATTGGCCCCTAATGAGGCTGAGTATATCGAATTAAGTTTTGAAGAGGGAAATTGCACAGCTATTAATGGTTCGGAGCTTTCTCCATCTGAAGTGGTCTCTACACTGAACAAAATTGGCGGCAAACACGGGGTCGGTCGGATAGATTTGGTTGAAAATCGATTCGTGGGGATGAAAAGTCGAGGCGTCTATGAAACCCCTGGGGGTACCATTCTACTTCACGCGCACAGGCAAATGGAAACCCTTACTATGGATCGTGATTTAATGCATCTGCGTGACTCCCTGATCCCTCGATATGCTGAACTTATTTATTATGGTTTTTGGTTCGCCCCCGAACGCGAGGCTTTGCAAGCTTTGATAGATCAAAGCCAAAAAGGAGTTTCTGGAACTATCCGTCTGAAACTTTACAAAGGAAATATTATTACCGTGGGGCGAAAATCAGACCTTTCTCTCTATGATGAGGGCATTGCTTCTATGGAGGGAGATCAAAGCGATTATCAACCAGAGGATGCAGGAGGTTTTATCCGTTTGAATGCCCTTCGATTAAAAGAGAGAAAACGGAAGCAGGGATACGAAGCTTAAAGCAAATATATCATGCATCTCCTTGTTATCGATAATTACGATTCTTTCACCTACAACTTGGTTCAATATTTTGGCCAACTTGAAGCGTCGGTTGAAGTTTTTCGAAATGATGCCATTTCAATTAAAGATATAAAAATCGATCGTTACCACGGGATTGTTATTTCACCCGGCCCTTGCGATCCTGACCGTGCTGGAATGAGCCTTTCGGTAATAGAAAAATTTAAGGGTATCAAACCGATCTTTGGAGTTTGTCTAGGGCATCAATGCATTGGTCAAGCCTTTGGTGGTCAAATTGTAAGGGCGAAGAAATTAATGCATGGAAAAACTTCCCCTATTAATCATGATAATAATAATTTATTTGAAGGACTCCCAAATCCTTTAGTCGCTACCCGTTATCATTCTCTTTTAATAAAAGAAACAAGCCTGCCCGATTCAATTCGAATTACCGCCCGAACGAAGGAAGATGAAATTATGGGTATCGAGCATAAAGACTTGCCAATTTGGGGAGTCCAATTTCATCCTGAATCTTTGGCTACAGAAAAAGGAATTATGATCTTGAAGAATTTCCTGAAACTCTGTTATTATTAACTTGTGTGTGTCGGGAAAGTGAAAAAAACAATTTCTAATGCATTGTCCTAAGTGTTCTTCGGATGATTTGAAAGTCGTTGATACAAGGGCTGGAAAAATTGCGTCGACTCGCAGAAGAAGAGAATGTCAAAATTGCGGACATCGGTTTTCTACAATTGAAGAAATTCTGAGGGAAGATCTTGTCGTGGTAAAGAGAGACGGAAGAAGAGAAAGCTTTGACCGGACCAAATTAGCCACTGGTTTACGCCGCGCGATTGCAAAGCGCCCTATCGATGCAGAGCAAATTAATGGATTGCTCTCTCAAACACTACGTCAGATCGAAAATGAATTTGATAGCGAAGTGCCAAGCCGGGCTATTGCAGATGCTATTATGATACGTCTTCAAAAGGTGGATGGCGTTGCTTGGCTTAGGTATGCCAGTTTTTATAAGGATTTTATGGGGATATCTCGATTCGTCGAGGAATTAGTTAAATTGGGTGGTTACAAAAAGGGTGACAAAAACGGCGGTTAAAAAAGACGATTATACAAGACTACAAAATCTAAACGCTTTATTCTCAGTTATTGGGAGTACTTCTACGCGTGAAGAGACCTTGCAGTTACAAAGAACGCTCTCTTTCTTACGAGAAAATGACGAGATGCGGCAAATGCCTGTGAAATCATTTGAACACTGCATTGAACAAGTGGTTCGCTTTCATTTTCCTAATAAAAGAAATTTGAATTATACGCATTGGAATGCTCGGGTTTCATCTATCGAACCTCTGTGGATTCGTGCATCGGTGTTAGAATTTGTAAATTCCTTTCATAATACTTTTAAAGGATTACTCCTTGTTTCCGGACTTAAAGAATCATTGATGGGGAAAAACCGAAGATGGACAATAAAAAAAGAGAAGGATTATCTGGAACTCAGGACTTTTATTGAAGAGTTGGTTTTACACAATGCAATGCCTGAACAGGACCTTTCCGTTTTGTTTTTCTAATAAAATAGCTAATTGGAGGATTCTGGATAGCTTCCCAATAATTTAACAAGTGGACAGATTTTATTAAGCTCACCTATGACCTCACTAACTTTTTCATCTTCACAATGACCAATAAAATCGATGAAAAAATAGTAGTCCCAAGTCTTCAATCTACTTGGGCGTGACTCAATTTTACATAAATTAAGATTGCTTTCCGAAAATAATTTGAGTGCAGCTTTAAGAGAGCCGACTTTGTCAGGGAGAGACAAAACCAAACTTGTACGATAATCCATTTCATCCCGTTTAGGAAGCGATTTTCGAGCAACCACCAAAAATCGGGTTACATTATTTTTTCGATCCTGAATATTATCTGCTTGTGAAGAAACTCCGTATATACGACCCGCTAGATTCCCAGCAATTGCACCGATTGGAGAATCAGGGTTTAAATTTTTTACCGCTTCGGCAGTACTTGTTACAGGGATCAATTTAGCACTTGGTAAATTCCTCCTCAGCCATTCACTGCATTGAGCAAGAGCTTGATCCTTGGACCGAACCTCCTTAATCGATTCAAGGGGAGAAAAGCTAAATAGGGAATGTTCAACCCTCAAATAAACTTGAGCAATAATGGTAAGATCGGTTTCGACTAGAAGGTCAAGGGATCGGTTAACTGCACCCTCAGTAGAGTTTTCAATTGGCACGACTCCATAATCACATTCACCCTTTTCCACAGCCTGAAACACATCTGGTATGTCGGGCAATGCTCGATAATCCAAAATGGACCCAAAATTGTTAACCGCTGCCTGATGAGTATAAGTCGCCTCAGGGCCTAGATATCCTATGATTAATTTTTTCTCCAATGCAATCGATGCTGAAATAACTTCCCGATAGATAATCCGTAGGGAATCTTTATGAAGCGGCCCGTTGTTTAGTTTTTCTAATTTTCCAAAAACTTGTTCTTCCCTAGCCGGATCATAGGGATCCACACCCAACTCATTTTTGATCATTCCAATCTCAGCTGCCGCTTGGACACGCTGGTTTAGAAGATCGACTATTTGTGAGTCGATCCTGTCAATTTCGTCCCTCAAAGACTCTAATTTATGATTTTCCAAAAAAAGGTTGTTGCGAATGAAGAAGATATTAGTTGTTTTCGCAAGTCCTTATCTAACTTGATTCCAAACGAAATCAAACCATAATCTTTTTATATGAATTCATGCAACCGCAACTTTTCTTCCATCGTAGTAGATGGAAACGACCGAGCTCCCAATCGTTCAATGCTTCGAGCGGTTGGATTCGAAGATGAAGACTTCAAAAAACCACAGGTTGCAGTTTGTTCCGCTTGGAGTATGGTCACCCCTTGCAATTCTCACTTAGACGAATTAGGAAAGGCTTCTGTAGAAGGGGTTGACAATGCTGGCGGAAAGGCAGTTCCATTTGGAACCATTACCGTATCTGATGGAATTAGTATGGGGACGCCCGGTATGCGTTTTTCTCTCGTTTCAAGAGAAGTGATTGCGGATTCAATTGAAACTGTAGTCGGTGCCGAAGGGATGGACGGATTAGTTGCCATAGGAGGATGTGACAAAAATATGCCGGCGTGCATAATGGCCCTTGCACGACTGAATCGACCCGGTGTATTTGTATATGGAGGAACAATTTTACCCGGTCTCCACAAAGAAAAAAACCTTGATATCGTATCCGTTTTTGAAGCGGTTGGCTCTCATGCAGTTGGTGCTATTGACCAAGAAGAATTAACTGCAATTGAAAAAAAAGCGATTCCAGGCCCAGGTTCTTGTGGTGGAATGTATACCGCAAATACCATGTCTTCAGCGATCGAGGCCCTTGGGATGAGCTTGCCCGATAGCTCCGCACAATTGGCGGTTTCAGACGAGAAGAAAAATGATGCAAGTGATGCCGGGGCAGCAGTGGTTAATTTAATCGAAAAGAATATTAGGCCGAGGGACATTATGACCCGAAAGGCCTTCGAAAATGCGATTACAGTCGTTATCACTTTGGGAGGTTCCACTAATGCAGTTCTCCATCTCCTTGCCATGGCACATACTGCTGAAGTTGAATTAAATCTAGATGATTTCACCGAAATTGGAAAACGAGTCCCTGTTCTTTGTGACCTGAAGCCCAGTGGGAAATACAACATGTCACACTTCGTGCGAGTTGGCGGATTACGCCCTTTGCTTAAAACTTTACTGGAAGAAGGACTTTTGCATGGCGATTGTATGACAGTAACCGGGAAAACATTAGCTGAAAATGTTGCCGACGCCTCCCCCTACGCACCCTATCCTGAAGGTCAGGACCTCGTTCGCCCTTTTGACGATCCGATTAAAAACGACAGCCATCTTCGAATTTTATACGGAAATCTTGCCCCGGATGGAGCAGTTGCCAAAATTACTGGAAAAGAAGGCCTGAAATTCACCGGAGAAGCGATTGTTTTTGAATCTGAGGAAGAATCACTGCGAGGGATACTGGAGGGAAAGGTTGAGGCTGGACATGTGATCGTAATTCGAAACGAAGGACCGGTCGGAGGTCCAGGAATGCGTGAAATGCTTTCCCCCACCTCTGCAATCATGGGTAAGGGATTAGGGAAAGAAGTTGCTCTCATCACTGACGGCCGGTTTTCCGGAGGAAGTCATGGCTTCGTAGTTGGCCATGTTACCCCAGAGGCTGCCATAGGCGGGCCTATCGGTTTGCTCAAAAATGGGGATCCCATCACCATAGATGCTGAAAAAAATGAACTCACACTTGATATTGACTCAGAAGAAATAAAAAAAAGGCGAATTGAATGGAGAAAACCTAGCCTAAAAGAGAAACGGGGGGTTTTGGCCAAGTATGCAAAACTTGTAAGTTCAGCCTCGCAGGGTGCTATTACAGATAAATTCTAATTTTACCTTTTATGAATAAAGACTTTTACCTATCCTTTGAAAAAGCTCAGTTTTGGGCTGATTTTTCTTTTGTAGACTTCCCAGAAGACTTTCTCACTTCTATGAGTCAACCTATGGCTGATTCAATATTTCACATGAGTGAGCTGGAAGATGGGTCAATTGCGAACCCTGACGAAAATAGAATGGTCGGTCACTACTGGTTGCGAAACTCCAAACTCGCCCCCACTCAGGAAATTTCAGAATCCATTGACAAAACAATCACTCAGGTTAAAGGAATTTCCGAACGGGTGCATAATGGTTATCTAGTATCGCCACAGGGTCCATTCACAGATCTTTTAATTATTGGAATCGGAGGGTCTGCGCTGGGTCCCCAGTTTGTAGGAAAAGCATTGGGTCATCCAAATAAAGACAAATTAAACATTCATTTCTTTGATAATACGGATCCGGATGGCATGGATCTCACCCTTTCAGAATTAGGTGAATCCATCAAAACAACCCTAGTGTTAGTTATCTCGAAATCAGGAGGTACGCCCGAAACTCGCAATGGAATGCACGAAGCAGAAAATGCCTTTTCTCATTCCGGATTAGACTTTTCTAAGCACGCGATTGCAGTTACCGGGAAAGGAAGTAAACTGCATCATTACTCTTTGGAAAAAAATTGGTTGGAATTCCTGCCAATGTGGGATTGGGTTGGTGGCCGCACCAGTGAAACCGCTGCTGTTGGTCTTTTACCAGCCGCCATCCAAGGAATCGACATAGACGGTTTATTACAGGGAGCAAACGAAATGGATCAATTAACAAGAAATCCTAATTTCCGGCAAAATCCGGCTGCAATGCTCGCACTTGCCTGGTATCAATTAACAAATGGAATTGGGTCTAAAGATATGGTTATTCTTCCCTACAAGGACCGGCTTGAATTATTCGCTAAATATTTACAACAGCTAATTATGGAGTCTTTGGGAAAAGAAAAAGACTTGGCAGGTAATATTGTTCATCAAGGAATTTCTGTTTATGGTAACAAGGGTTCCACAGATCAACATGCCTATGTCCAACAGTTACGTGAAGGTGTACCTAATTTTTTTGCCACTTTTATAGAAGTTCTCAAATATAGAGATACTTCTTCTATGGAGGTTGACGAAGAAGGGATGAGTTCTGGTGATTATCTACACGGTTTTTTCCTGGGGACTCGAGATGCATTATATGAAAAAGGCCGAAAATCGATTACTCTTACCATTACTGAAATCACTCCAGCCTCGGTGGGGAGATTAATTGCATTATTTGAACGAGCCGTTGGTCTGTATGCTTCTATTATTGGAATAAATGCTTATCACCAGCCTGGAGTAGAAGCAGGCAAAAAAGCCGCATCCGCTATTTTAGAAGTAAGAAAGAAAGTTGTTCTCCAACTAAAAAAACACAAAGGTTCAGCATGCACAGCAACCCAGATTGCCGGTGAAATCGGAAAACATGAAAAAATAGGCTGGGTCTACAAGATTCTGGAAAGCTTAGTTATTAATCATCCCGATATCTTTGAACGTAAAAAAGGAGAAAGCCCTTTAGAAGATCTTTTCCTTCATTACTAGTTCATCATAGTCGTACTGGGTTCTGTCTTTGCTCAAGCCTCTTTTTCTGCTGAAAAGTTTTGTTTTGGTCTAGCAACCAACCAAGCTTTTCTATCTTTAGTATGTAAACCCCAACCAATCTTTCGTTTGATTAAGAGGATTAAGCTACAATACAGTTTTCATAAAATTTTCCATTTTTTAGATTGTTATAATTAGGGTTATAATCTCAAGATTTTAAACTAATTTTAATCTTTTGGATTGTGTTTTATCACCAAACTTTTTTTCAATACTTTAGATGTCAAATACTTTGAATAAAGATGGCACTCCAAGAAAAGTTGGAAGTGGAAAAACCAAAGGTGCAGGTTGCTATGAACATATCACTTGGACTCAACTTAAATGTGCTATTGGGGAAGACACTAAGATTCCCGTAAGCAGAGTATGGATAAACAAACTCGGTTTTTCATCTAAATCAAAATTTCAAAAATCTGAAGCCAAAAAAAATTCTGAGATGAAAGTAGATTCTTCCAAAGAATTGCCAATCCCAAAAGTAACCCATCTTAATAAGAAGCTTAAGAAGGCTACCGGTTCGACTGAAAAACTAACTAACTCTGAATACGAACCTCCCCCTCTTTTTGCAGGCGAAGAGACTAACTTAAATCAGTACTAAAAAATAACATTTTCTTCATATTAGCCCAGGCCAAAAAAATTAATCCTGTAATAGCTATATCTATCAGAGTTTAGTAATTAAAGCCCAAGATTTTCTTGGATTTCTCTGATACCAAGTTTTATTCAGAGGGTAAATCAAGAGGTGGAAATGCACCCGGTAGAGGAGCAAAGGGAGACTCCTCAAAAGGCTCATTCTCTTCCAGCATAGCTGGAGAATTCTCAATTACAGATGAATTAGGAAAAGGTTCATTTACGCTATCTTCGACATTGGGAACAAGGGGAATAAATTCAGTGGATTCTTCTATTGTGCTAAGAACCTCTTCTGATTCATTCGAGGTCGGCTTAGACACATTATCCATGTTTATTCCCTCAAGGGTAGTAATTTTCCGCACGCTTTTATTCTTGGGTATTTTCAGAGTCATCGAAGGAGCCGGTTCTAAATCCTCAATTTTGATATCCCTAACCCACCAATCTTTGTATTCGAGAGTTCCATCCTCTTTGTATTCCTGAACCGCTCCCCATCTCGTACCACCTACCATAGGAATAAGTAGCCTTCTTTCATGATCGTATTTATGACGTGCCAACCATGCTTTGTCAACGGCACCCACAGATGTTTTTGGACCGAGCACTTCTTTACTTCTGTACACATAACCATCTTTGTTGCCACATCCCAAAGAGGCTAATAAGAAAACCAAAAAAAATCCGAAAATTTCAATCTTTCTTTTCATCGCAATTGAATATCTATTTCTACTTAACACTGGAGAGCAAGCGTAACTTATTAGAACTCATGCTGAAACATTCAATTTCTCCAGTTTCTATATTGCAACGATAAATCCATCTTTCATTTTCATCACATATAAATTGATATTTTCTTTGATTATCATTTTCTTTATTTTCCAAAAGAATTTTCAGAAAAGAATTTTCCAATCTTGCATAATCAACCGAAATTGGTTCAGGAATTGATTTACTTATTTCAGGTATAATCCTATCTAGATGTTTCTGTAATAAAAGCTCTAAAATTTCAGAATCTTGGAATCCTCCAGTAAATTCAGGTTTTATATCGATTGGGTTAGGTGATAAAATTGCAATCGAAGAATTGGTTGAGTTGGCATCTAATTTATTCTGGGTTGATTCCTCAATCCCACAATTTACTATGGAGACAAATAATATGACCAATAAAGAAGATTGAATAACTCGTAGTAGTAAAGTTGGGTGAGATTCTTTCATTTTTATATTCTTAATAAATTCATCTATTCGTCAACCATGAGCGTTAATAAAAGAGTGGATTAATGATTGCCTGTTATTTAAAAAATGCTTCTCTGAATAGTATGAAAGATCAGATAAAATGGGGGATTTTAGGTACAGGAAGAATCGCAAGAGCATTTGCTGAAGGATTAAACAACGCCTCAAACGGCTACCTCTATGCTGTGGGCTCAAGGAGTCAAAATTCCGCACAATTATTTGCCAAGGAATGGAATGCTCCTCATTTTTTTGATTCCTACAATGAATTAGCCAGATGCCAGGAAATTGATGCGGTTTATATTGCCACTCCCCATACTGAACACGCTCAAAATGCCATTAAATGTATAGAAAATAGAAAGGCGGTTTTGTGCGAAAAACCATTTGCGGTTAACGCCAATCAAGTGGAAGAAATGATTAAAAAGGCAAAGGAAAAAAATATTTTACTAATGGAAGGAATGTGGTCCAGATTCCCTCCCTTAATGGATCAGGTTCGGAACCTTCTTGCCAATAATGAAATAGGAGAAATCCGAACCATTCATGCAGATTTTGGCTTTAGACCAGTGGAGAGAAATCTCGATGGTCGTTTATTCAATCCAAATCTTGCCGGTGGTTCACTTTTGGATGTCGGAATATACCCAGTTTCCCTTTCCTTCATGCTGAACGGCAAGCCAACTTCATTTTTGAGTGATTGGACAAAAGGCGAAACAGGCGTAGACGAACAGGCATCGATCATTTTTAAATATCGAAACGGAAGCATGGCATTGCTTCATTCTTCCATTCAATCTGACACGGCACAGGAAGCGTTTATTTCAGGAACTAAGGGGACTATAAGAATCCATAAGCAATGCTGGAAGCCTCAAACATTGACTTTAACCAAGTGGGAGACAGGTGTAAGCAAAAAAATTGAATACCCTTTTGTGGGAAATGGATTTAATTATGAAGCAGAGCACTTCGGCCAATTAATAATCGAAAATAAAAAAGAAAGTCCTATTATGCCATTAGGCGAAAGTTTGGAAATAATTAAAACATTAGACGAAATTCGTAGTAAATGGGGATTTTCATATCCCTTTGAATAATTCACATATTACTGAATATTTTATGTGCCCGGTCTCCTATACCAAAATGAACAGAGCGCTCTAAATCTAAGGGCCAACGGAAAGACTATTGGGATCATAATGTATATCAATATCTGAAATGAACTGAACCACACTAACTTTCTCGAAGAAGTGACTACCGGATAATCTTCCAGAATTAAGAATTTCAATCCCTTCTTTTTACATTCCTTTTTAAACTGTTGAGAAAATAATATTTCTTCACCCGCAAAAAGCTTTTCCGAAAACCCGCCAATTTGATCAAAAATCTCTTTACGACAGAAAATGAAACTACCAGCTGCTAGTTTAAAAGTTTTGGAGATCCAAAACCATAGACGAGGCATGATCTTACCCAAAAATAACTGCTTTTGGTCTGAATCAAAAACAACTTTGGCTCCTCCTCCACCGATTTCTTCAAAAAATAAACTATTTATGGATATTTTCAGTAACTCACTAGATATCTTGGTATCGGCATCCAAAAAAATTAAATTTTGTCCTCTCGCCTCTCTGGCTCCAAGGTTTCGTGCCCTAGAAATTTGATTTATTGGTTCGAATACAACTCTCACACCCTTTGACTTGGCTATTAACGCAGTTTCATCGGAAGAATTATTATCCACAACAATAACTTCGCTTTGATATTCAGGAATTTTTTTTATTTCAATAAGAAGTAGATCGAGAATTTCACCCAAATAATCTTTTTCATTATATGCAGGTATAATGACAGAATAATCTACGGAACTGTTAGCTTCTTTTTTCGTCTTAAGAAGAAGTTAAAAAATAAGACAAACTATTTAGAAAATTTCTTAGCTCTTTTGGTAACTCCAAATGATAATCCGGAAACCCACCCCTCGAACCTTGTAGATGGTCGCTTTCCATAATGATCACAGTCACCCACCGGCTTGAGAAGTTTTTTTCCGGTTATGTCTGAAGCAATCTCATTTAACGAAGGTACTTTTTCGCCCTGTTCCTGTAGAGATTTATGCAAAAAAGCAAGACGGTCCAATTCCAACTGCCTGGATAAACTTGCAAGAGTTTGACGAAATTCAGCAACATCACCGCCACCATTTTGAGCAGTTGAAGAGGAGGAAACCGGTATATTCGATTCTGCATTTACGGTTGCAGGGATTTCGACTGATTCATTCTTTTCATCAATATCTTCAACTTTCTGCTGGTCTTCCGTTTCAATGGATGAACCTTTAGGCTGAAAGTCTTCTTCGAAATCATTTATAGAGAAAGTTTCCTCACTTGAATCCACTTCAACATTTTCATCATTCAACGCGGGGGGAATTCCAACCTCAACTGGAATACTTTCATCATCCTCGGAAGATTCACCACTCTCCACTAAATCAGGATCTGCCATTAAATCTGCCAGTTCCTCGTCGCTATTATTTTCGGAAGGGGTATCCACTTATTTGGTATTACTTTGTAATTAAGATGGGCTAATTGTAAAATTTGGCAAGGAATATAATAATGAGATATCTGTTAATTCAGGAAGTTTTTATTCAACAATAGAGTTTTCTGGATCTGAATCTTTCTCTATTAATGACTCCCCGCTTCTGGTCAATCTTAAGTTCTGTCCATTTGAGGCAAACGAAGGATCTTTAGTTTGTAATGGATTCAAAAACTCCAAGAAAGAAAACTTTTTTTGCACTAAAGTTGCCTTTAACCGAAAGGATAATTCAGAAGTCGCGTTTTCGTTTTTAGTTATAAACTCCATATTCTCCCTCATTCCTTCTTCATACCCATGGTTAATAAAGATTCCTTTTCCAGACGGGGCACGATTAGTAACTAATACATCTTTTTT
>CACHJU010000040.1 GCA_902580225.1 uncultured Verrucomicrobiota bacterium | reverse complement strand
TTTTTTTTCACTAAATTTCATTTTTTTCTTTTCTTTTTTCATTTCAACCGACAATGTCAATTTATGCATCACATTTCTTACATTTCCTCAGGCAAAAAATTCGATGCATCTTTTTTAAACTCAAATTTCTAAATAATTTAGCATAAAATAACACTAGAGGGAGTAGTATAGATGGACAAAGAATTCAAAATTGGCGAAAAAACATTTCTTCTCAATGAAGAAAAAGCAATGCAGGCATATCAAGAGAAGCAGGTTATCAATGGTCGGGATACCATGACTTTCAATTTGCTTCCCCTTAAATATCAGTGGGCATATGACCTTTACCGAAAAATGAAAGCAAATCATTGGGAACCCGAAGATGTTCCAATGCAAAAAGATGTCGAACAATGGAAAAGCCAAACTGATTTAAGTGAGGTTGAGCGTTGGATTGTTATGATGGGAATTGGCTATTTTTCTGCTGCGGAAGGGATTGTGGGAGATAATATTCAGCATGTCGTACGTGAATTGGTAACTGCACCAGAACTCAAACTTGTTCTGGGCAGGCATGCTCACGAAGAAAACATTCATGCCGATAGTTTGCTCTACATGATAAGTTCCTTGGGAATTAATCCCCATGAATGCGAGGCAATGTTTGAACAAGTGAATACAATCCGACTCAAAAATGAATTTGTAACTAAGGTATCCAAGAATTTGAGAAGAGATATGGATCTTACTCAAACTTCACAAAAGCAGGAATTTGCAAAAAACATATTTGTTTTTGGTCAGTGCATGGAAGGTACTCAGTTTTATGGTTTATTTGGTATGATTTTGAGTTTGGCCCGCCAAAATAAATTTCCAGGAGTCGGACAAATGTTCAGATATACTCTCAGAGATGAATCTAACCATATAGAGTTGTTTCGTAATCTCTTTCGAGTTTTAGTGGATGAGAATCCCGATATTTGGACAAGTGAATTTAAGCAGGAACTCACGGATTTGATGAAAGAAGCGGTTGAGTTAGAGAAAGCATTTATCCGAGATTGTTTACCTATTAATTCTGTTGGTCTGAGTTCAGATGAATTCTGTTCATACATTGACTACATTGCTGACCGCCGTCTTAATGGGATTGGTTTGAATATACTCAATCCCGGACTCGAAAATCCTTTTCCGTGGTTGGCAGAAACAATGGATATTAAAAAAGAACAAAACTTTTTTGAAGGCCGAGTGACTGAATATCAAAAATCATCCGCACTGTCAGAAGTTTCCGACGACGAACTTTGATAGGTTGGACTAATCTGATTTTTTGAAAAGCGTGTACAAGGGAAAGAATTAATATATGCGTAATACGATTTTTGATGAAGATAAGTTGCTTATGAAGGCAGCGGGGACTCCAAGCGAAAATAAGCCCCGTTTTGATTGGGCACAAGGCTTGGGAGATAACCGATTTGAAGTACCTAAGGTACGCATTACAGATGGCGCGGGTGATCGTGATTTCCACATTGCCGAGGTGGCCGAAGTCATTGGGGAGGCATTGACCAACCTAATGATATCCAGGGAAGAAAACGAGATATATACTCCAAAAAACCGGGAACTCGTGGTGGAGTCTGCCCGGATCGTAGCCGACCGCTTGATTGAGCGAATGGCCGAGGAGGAGGAAGGCGGTGCCCCCCGCCTCTCCTTTGATGAATTGTACCGTTTGATCGAAAAGGCATTAGTGGAAAATGATGCATATGATGTTGCCAAGAGTTTGGTGATATGTAGGTCAAACGATGGTGGGACTGTAACTGAAGATCATATGGTAGATCAAATACGCCTGATTCGACGAAGCGGTCAGGTTGTGCCTTGGAATGCTTCCAAAATTGAAGTTGCCGTTCGTAAGGCTTTTCTTTCTTTGCAATCAGATTCTGAGCCTGCAGTTGATCTTGCCCGCCAAGTTACACGTAAGGCATTATCAACTGGTCAAGCTTTCATCAATATCGAAGATGTACAGGACTTGGTTCAGGAAGAACTTATGAGAACCGGGCATTTTAAGATTGCGGAATCGTATATTTTGTACCGGGCTCGCCGTCGAATCGAAAGGGAGACGGGCGTAGGTAATGAGGAAGTGAAACAGGATTCTATGATTGTTGTCCAGAAGGATGATGGATCCACCTTTTTCTGGGATGGTATTGATTTAAAAAAACGGATTTCTTTTGCATCAATCGGGTTGAATCTTTGTCTGACATCCGAGCAGATTGAAGAGAATTTAAGACGTTCTGTATTTTCAGAAATTAGCGAAGTTGATTTGCGAAGAACGATTATATTAAATTCGAAAACTTTAATCGAAAAGGATGGAGATTTTGCAAAGTTTGCTGCCCGTATTTTGCTGTCCTACACTTATGAGGAAGTTCTGGGTTGGGATATTTCGGTCAATTCTGTAGAAGATTTAAAGAGCTTTCATGCAAATGGTCTTAAGAAATATCTCAAACATGGAGTTAAGATTAAAAGACTGGATAAAAAATTGCTAAGGCTCAATCTTAGTAAACTAGCAGATTCGATTGATCCGTCTGCAGATTTGGATTTTGATTATCTAGGAATTCAAACACTCTACGATCGTTACCTAGTAGTCGACAAAACTAATGAGAAGCCAAAACGATTGGAAACCCCTCAACTTTTTTGGATGCGAGTGGCAATGGGGGTTTTTGCACATGAAGATAATCCAGAAGATCAAATTATTTCGCTCTATAACCTATATAAGAGTCGACGCTTTTGCTCATCCACACCGACCCTTTTTAATTCCGGGACGCCTCATTCTCAACTATCTTCGTGTTATCTTTACAAGGTTGATGACACTATAGAATCGATTATGTACCGGGGAATTGCTGAGAATGCATTTCTTTCGAAATGGGCTGGTGGATTGGGTGGAAGTTGGACATCAGTACGGGGCACGGGTAGTCATATTGCAGGAACAAACGGGGAAAGCCAGGGCGTCATTCCTTTTTTAAAAATGCATAACGACCAACTATGTGCGGTGAATCAGGGAGGTAAAAGAAAAGGTTCCGGTTGTGCGTATTTGGAATCTTGGCACTGCGATATACTCGAATTTTTAGAACTTCGTAAGAATACGGGAGATGATCGTCGCCGTACCCATGACATGAATACCGCAAATTGGATTCCCGATTTGTTCATGAAGCGAATGGAATCTCGAGAAAACTGGACCCTATTTAGAAGCAATGAGGTTGCTGACTTACATGATTTATTTGGAAAGGCTTTTGATAAAAAGTATCTAGAATATGAAGCTAAAGCTGAGAAAGGAGAAATCTGGTCACATACTATGTCTGCTATCGATCTCTGGAAGCAAATGCTAAAAATGATTTTTGAGACCGGTCATCCATGGATTACTTTTAAGGATACCTGCAATGTAAGAAGTCCACAGGATCATACTGGGGTCATACATAGTTCGAATCTTTGCACAGAAATTACTCTTAATACTGGTGCGGATGAAACTGCAGTGTGTAATCTTGGCTCGGTGGTCTTGGATTCTCACCTCAAAAATGACGGATCGCTAGACCATGATAAATTACGTGATACTATTCGTATTGCAATCCGGGCATTAGATAATGTTATAGATGTTAATTTCTATCCAACGGAAGCTGCGAAAACTTCAAATATGCGACACAGACCCATTGGACTGGGTGTGATGGGGCTTCAAAATTCTCTATTTCGTAAAGACATTTCCTTTTCTTCAGACCAAGCGGTTGAGTTTAACGACGAATTTATGGAAGCTATTTGTTATTATTCTTACGAAGCTTCCAGTGACTTGGCAGCGGAACGGGGATCCTATTCTTCCTTTCGGGGTTCAAAGTGGGACCGTGGAATTCTACCCCAAGATACGATTGCACTTCTTGAAGAGGAACGTGGATGCGAGGTCGAAGTGCCTAAAGGTGAAAGGATGGATTGGTCTATTGTTCGTGAGAAAATTTCCAAGCATGGGATGAGGAACAGCAATGTAATTGCAATTGCTCCAACTGCAACAATTTCAAATATTATGGGTTCATCTCCATGTATTGAACCAACCTATAAAAATCTTTTTGTTAAAAGTAACCTTTCAGGTGACTTTATGGTTCTTAACAGATTTTTAGTGGAAGATTTGAAAAAACATGGTCTTTGGAATAACGAAATGTCCGATCAATTGAAGTATTTTGATGGAGAACTTTCTGACATTGCCAGCATTCCTGGGGATATTAAGAAGAAATATGCAACTGCATTCGATGTTTCTTATGAATTTGTGATTGCAGCGGCAGCTCGGCGTCAAAAATGGATTGATCAGTCACAATCGGTCAATTTATTCCTGGGGCAGCCTAATATGAAAACCCTTTCTCACATGTACCGAGCTGCCTGGAGACAGGGGTTGAAAACAACTTATTATCTTCGAACTCTTGGAGCTTCGAACATTGAAAAAGCTACGGTTTCGATGAAACAGGCTAAACCAATGGGGGATGTTGCAGCCGAGCCATCTGAAAAGAAAGAGTATACTGATGCGGAGGTTAAAGCCTGCAGTATACAAGCCATGATGGACGGCGAAGAGTGCGAGGCTTGTCAATAAAATTCTAGTTTAGCTTTCGAACCCTTGAATGTAAAAAATCTTTTAAGGGAATTTCTTTCCAAAAATGTTTCCCTTGGAGAAGGTTCTTGGATTGCTCCCAATGCAACAGTTGTGGGAGATGTAAGAATTGGTGTACAATCAAGTGTATGGTATCGGAGCGTTTTAAGGGGAGACATCAACTACATTAAAATTGGTAAATGTACCAATTTGCAGGATGGAGTAATTGGACACCTTTCAGATGATCATCCATTAATTGTTGGCGATTATGTTACTATTGGTCATGGGGCTATTATCCATGCATGTAAAGTAGAAAACGAATGCCTTATTGGAATGAATGCAACTATACTTGATGGGGCGGTAATCGGAGAACAAACAACCATTGCAGCAGGTGCCGTTGTTCCTTCAGGAATGATAGTTCCTCCCGGTTCATTAATCACTGGGATACCCGGCAAATTGAAACGAATCTTAAACGGAGAAGAGCGAAAAGAATTAAAGAAATGGGCAAAAAAATATGTTGAAGTCGCAAAGGCTCATCAAAATATTTGATTAATTACACTTTTTTGTTCTTCGCACTATCCATTCCATATTGGTGGTAAAACTCGATTACTGAATCGTTCAGGGAGGGAAGAGGGAACGAACCCCCGACTGCCTCAGCACAGCATGATATGTAGGAACGAATTGCATTTTCATCGGCATGCTTTTCATTTGACTCAAGTATTTTAATTAATGAATCCCTTGCCAAAAACCACTCCTCCTCATCAAAAGAATGCTGAAGCATAATATCTACCCATTTATCAATTTCGGATACATTTAAATGTCTTTTCCAATCCACATTCTCATGTAATAAAATTTTTTTTTTAACGCAAATCGATTTCGTTTGAAAAAGTTTAAAAATTTCGCTTGGAGAAAAGGTCGGAACATGCGTAAATAATGTAGCATATTTTTTCAATGACCTCTCAATCGCCCGAGTCTTCTTACAATAAAAAGAATCCCTATTCTTCAGCACTGTTGGTAAACCAGGTATTGACTGAAGGTTCGGATAAAGAAACTAGGCATTTTGAATTTTCGCTTCAAGGAAGCGGTCTTACTTATGAACCTGGGGATTCACTTGGTGTTGTGCCAACAAATTGTCCTGATCTGATAGATGACCTTTTGCAAACCACTGGATTTACAGGTTCTGAAAAAGTGACTGTGGGTGAGAGTGAATCAGAATTGCGTTTTGCCCTTCTTCACCAACTTGCCTGTACCGTTTTGAGTAAAATACAGATTAAAAAGTTTAATCAAATCGCCCAAGTGCCCGAACTAGAGGAATTTCTAAAAATTGAAAATAAGCAAGACTTGGTTGATTATATGTGGGGGCGGGAACTGATTGATTTATTTAAGGACTACCCATTACCCAATCTTACGGTATCCGATTTTGTGGGACTGCTTCGTCCTATGCCACCGCGTTTATATTCAATTGCCTCAAGTTTGAGTGCACATTCGGATGAAGTTCACTTAACTGTTGCGGTTGTTCGATATGACACTTATGGGCGAAAAAGAAAAGGCGTCTGTTCTTCGTACTTGGCAGAAAGGGTAGGGGAGACCATTCCGTGTTATTTCCATCCAAACAAAAATTTTAAGCTTCCGGAAGATGAAGACATACCGATTATTATGGTAGGACCTGGAACTGGGATTGCTCCCTTTAGAGCTTTTATTGAAGAGAGGCAGAAAACCGGGGCAAAGGGTAGAAACTGGCTTTTCTTTGGCGATCGTTCTCAAAAAACAGACTATCTGTACGGGAATGAGTGGGAAAATTATCACAAGGATGGATTGCTCAATCGACTCGATTTAGCCTGGTCGAGGGATCAGGATGAAAAAGTTTATGTTCAGCATAAGATGTTAGAAAAAGGGGCTGAACTCTGGAGATGGTTAGAAGAAGGTGCAGTTTTTTATGTCTGCGGAGACGCTTCCCGAATGGCGAAGGATGTAGACCAGGCGTTACACACGATTGCTCAAGAGCAGGGTTCGATGAATGAGGATGATTCTGCTGTCTGGGTGAAATCACTCCAGAAGGAAAGACGCTATTTGAAGGATGTGTATTAATCCTAGGAAATAAATTTTTGTAGGTCATTTACTACATTTTCCTTTTTATTGGCGAAAATTTTAGAAAGCTTACATTTCCCTGTTTACAATAATTGATAATCGTTTATCAACAAGCTTATGATTAAAAGTTCTGTTATTTCATTATTGTTAATCAAGATTAGTTTCTTTGCAGCATCTGCTTACGCTCAAGGAGAATCAGATTTAGATCCAATGATAGTCATTGAAACGAAATCGCCTGTTCCTTTGAGCGAGTCCTCACCTTGGGTTACTAGGATTTCTCAGGAAGAACTTGATGGCAGACAAGTTTATAATCTTGCGGATGTGTTGCGCTCTGTCCCAGGGATGGCGGTAGTAAGAACCGGACAGTTGGGGGGACAAACTTCAGTTTTCAGCAGAGGAGCAGAGAGCAATCATATTACTTATCTTTATGAAGGGAGAAAATTGAATGGAGGTTTCTCTGGAACTTACAACTTAGGAGAACTCTCCACCTTGGGGAGTTCGAGTATTGAAGTTATCCGAGGTTCATCCTCGAACTTGTATGGTGCAAATGCAATCGGTGGTTCAGTTTATTTAAGAAATGAATTACCCGAATTTGACGGTGTTTATTCTCAGGCAAATTTAGCTTTTGGTAGCTTTGATCTATTAAAAACCGGCTATCGATCATCATTTAAAAATGAAGATTTGGCGGGTAATATTGGCTTAATGACATTGGAAACCGAAAACGATCGTCCCAATTCAAAATTTGAAAATCTTTCTTCCTCCTTTCATTTTCAGAAAGAAATATCCAATGATGTGTCTATAAATCTTTTGGGTTTAGGTTACCTGTCAGATTTTGGAACAGCTGGAGCAATTTACAATTCCCCAACCCTTGATAATTTCATGGAAACTGAACAATATCTTCTTTCCCCGCAAATAAAAGTGAAAGGCTCTAACTGGGATTTTCAGATAAAATATTCTTTTAGCGAAGACGAAATATTTTCTTATTCTCCCGATTACCAAACGAATTCTTTAACCGAGCATCAAGAGGTAGATACTCTAATAAATATTGTGAATTCAGATATTCTTTCATTCCAAATTGGTGCAAGCTATTCAACTCAGCATTTTCAGCAGGAGGGTTATTCAGCCTGGAATGCTTTTAACATTCCACCCACTCCCCTAGATTGGAATAATTATGATAGATTAGAGCAAATAAGTACATTTGCATCATTAAATTATTTGCTGTCAGATATCACCGAATTTGACGCAGGCGTTAGGTATGATGATTATTCTGATTTTGGAAATCCAACGACATACAGTTTCCAAATTAGGCGTTTGATCAACCAAAATTTTAATGCATTTTCCAGATTTAGCACCGGTTTCGCCCCACCCACCGTATTGGAATTATATGGAGCAGAATTAAGTACTGGTAATCCTGACCTAGTAGCTGAAGAATCAGTAAATTACGAAATAGGTTTGAAACTTCAAAATGATGAATTAACCAATAATTTTCAAATCAGCTATTTTTACACTGAATACAAGAACTTAATTTCGGGGTATCCTGTGGCCGAAAATGTCAATAAATCTAGAGTTTCTGGGGTAGAAATTTCTTCTAAAAGTATACTGAATGAAAATTTCACTTTAAACACCTCGATGAGCTACCTAATGGCAAAAAATAAAGATTCTGGTGAAGATTTTCTTGATCGCAGGCCAGAGTTTTTGGGGTCATTAATTCTCACTTATACGAATGCATCATTTTCTTTGGGCACTGAACTAAATACGAGATATAATACAAGAGAAAAAGACTTTAATGCTCCGTTCCCTTACCCATTTGTTGAGGCTGATGATTTTTTAATAGTTGGGCTACTCTCGTCTTACAAAGTTACAGAAGGATTTAAGGTTTTCTCTCGAATCGATAATGTTTTCGATAAAGAATACGAAGAGGTAGACGGGTATCCAGCCCTTGGCATGAATGCAAATGCGGGTATTCGCTACACCTTCTAAAGTTTTATCACACGCACTTCGGGCAAGTTCCGTATAGCATAACTTCAAATCCCTGAACTTCAAAACCCTCGGGTGCATTGGCGGGCGGTACATCTGCGGTTGTATCCTCAAGAGCAAATAATTTGTCACAGGACCTGCAGGCAAAGTGGACCTTGTCTTGTCCGTCCGCCCATTCATAGCGAGGAGGTTGCCCAGGATAGTCCACACCGACTACTTGATTTTGCTGGGCAAGTGCTTTGATGTGGCGATAGGTGGTGGCAATCCCAATTCGCGGACTACTGGTTGCAGCCCGCTGATGAATCTCAAGAGGAGTAAGGGGGCGATTTGCTTCCTTAATTACTTTCAGAATAAGGTTCCCTTGTTGAGTATTTCTTTTCATTCAATGAGGAATTGAAATTTATAAAAACTATTTTTTAGCATTTGATTGTGTAAGCTTTTTGAGTTTTTGAATATCTTTTTTTATTTCAGCCAAGATTTCTTTTTCCATACGGTCGATGAAAAGAATTCCGTTTAGGTGATCGACTTCGTGTTGGATGCAACGGGCAAGCAGACCATCGCACTCGAGTTCGTGGTAATTACCTTCGAGATCTTGATAATGTACCCGAATTAATTCTGGTCTGGCAATATCCCCCTTGATTTCCGGGAAAGATAAACAACCTTCTTCGTAGTAGTACTCATTGCCGGACATATATTCAATTTTGGGGTTGGCTAGGCACATGGGCATCAGCAACTGTGGAGATAGACTCTTCCCGTCCAATATGCATCTGTTGGGTAGTTCGGAAAGACTTGGTACTTCAACGACACAAAACTGAAGTACAATTCCGACCTGTTGGGCGGCCAGACCAATACCTTCTTCATCTCGCATCGTCGCCAACATATCTTGATACAAAGTAAATAATTCCTTGGAAAATTTAGTAACACTCTTCCCCATCTGATGGAGTATTGGATTACCGTAATGAATGACTTTAAGTGACATAAAAACTTTTATTAAATAAATATATTACAGTATGCTCAACAATATCAAATGTGAACAAAATGCGATTGCAAAAAATGAATTTTTCCTAAAAATAAAAGAATTTGCAGAATTTGGAACCATTAAAAAAAAATAAAGTTGGAAGCTTAATTCTCCTTCCCATTGCAATTGTATTCGGGATTCTTGGACTGGGCAGTCCAGTATTCTTTTCGACTGTCTCCGAAGACTCATTAGAAGATGTTGGATTAGGGAGTAAAAATATAGATCAAGAAATTGTTAGGCAATTGAGACAAAATAATCTTGGACCAGCCGAAATGCTCCTTCCCCTAACATCCCTATCGAAAAGAAAGGAATTTGGGCAAGCGATACAAAAAAAGAAAAAGGACCACCCGGAGCTAGCCATTTCTGGAGGTGGCAGCATTTTTGATATGCTCACTTTCAAGGATTATTTTGGAGGACTTGACCAGTACAACCTGAGTCGAGGCCGCTTTGAAGCTTTTTTTGTCTATAATCGTGCAACCACTCGGGGTGATTTGTGGGATCGGTTAAGCCAAAATAGCTCTAATGATAATGTGCAAGCTCTTTTAAATGGAATTCCTAAGGAAGGACGCCCCGGGAATTTTTGGGCTAGGGTTTTAGGGGATCCACGAGTTTCTTCTTTTCCTGGTGTTAAAGTCGCTCAACTTAAAGGATTTCCTTTTTTTCCCAATCGAAGGGTTGTCTTGTCCGTTGGAGTTCGTTTTCCCGGTGAATTTGATCAAAATGCATCAGAAGCAGAAATTCGGGATTTATGTATTTCAGATGCAAGGAGATTTTTGACTGAATTTTCAAACAAGGTTGAATTTTTTACGGTTCAAAGAAAAACCCCAGATGCAATAGTCGAAAAAACTGATGGCAATGTATCCTCTCTTGAAATTGATTTTGATGTAATTGGAAGGGATGCAGGTATGCTGAAAGTTGGAAAAATGGATAATGGGGGCTACGCGGTCATAGTTGGTGGAATCGTAAATAACAACGGAATATTTGAAAAGCATGGCCGCTGGTTACCCTATCCAATATTAGTTCCTATGATGGTTGGAACTGCCATGTCGATTGAAAAAGAATATTTTTCATCTGATACTGCCTATGAAATTGGCCGTCTTTCCCAAAATATGCTCAAGGGTGATTTTAAATCCAAGGAGCGGATTCGTTCCTTTTACTGGGCAGCCCATCAACTGGCCCGTAAAATGAACCTTATGCAAATGGCTGAATTAACTCAGACATGCTCCGATTTACAGGCTGTTTTTGATTTATCCGCTTTGATTCGCATGCGCAACAGGCCATTATCTGAATCTATTGGAAAAATTAAAGCCGCTGAACAAGAACTTGGTTTTTTGCCTTTTGGACAAAGAGAAAGGGGTTTAAAAAAATTAGGTGAATTGATTAAGGAAAAAAAATTAGTCCAGAAACAATTTGATGATGAACTCCGAATTATTTACGGAGCCACTTTACTTTCTGCTGATCCTTCCGGATTGCTCCGTTATATTGAAAACTACCCTGTATTTAAACGCGACGGTGATAAGGCCGCCGCCGTTTCTGCACTGGAAGATGTTTCACGCGCTATGTCATTTGGATCTAATGCTTTAAAGCATTTGATCTCCCGAAGTAAGCCGATTAATGAAAAAGGCTTTTTATCAAGTCTAGTTAGTCCTATTTTTCCTCTCTTTGGAGGAAAAATAATTACTTACCTCTCACACAGCTATCGCGGTGTAGCTTTGATGATTAAAATCCTTTTACTTGTTTTTTCTTTTTTGTTTTTCCTATTATGTATTGCGAACATTTTACCCAAGCCTTCCCATCATCGATCAAAGAGCCACTTTTTTCTCCGCTGGACAGTAAAACTTTTTGGAGCAGTTTTTGTTGCTTTAATTGTTGTCTTGTCGTTGGAGCCCAACCTTTTACAAACACCGCGCGGTCAAATATCTGTTGCTGGTTTTGATTTTGCGCTTGCGAATCTTCTCGCCTACGCCAATGAGGAGTCTATGGCGGATCAAAACTTAACCATTGTCACAGCAATCATAGCGGGTGCTTTTCTACTCGTTCAGATTGTAATATTCATGATTTGTTTATCTCGTATTTCTCAAGTGAAAAACGAGGACCTTAAACCGGGTCTTAAACTCTCCCTTTTGGACAATGAGGAAAACTTGTTCGACCTGGGGCTTTATGTTGGTTTAGGGGGTACGGTTCTTTCTTTAATCCTGTTACTAGTATTGGATGTAAAGCAGGATGCCCTTATCGGTGCATACACTTCCACTTTGTTTGGAATACTATTCGTAGCTGCATTGAAAATCTTTGTCGTTCGACCCTATCGTAATCACTTGCTTGTAAAGCAAGATGGCGAGAAGAGGTATGAATCGTAGTTTATTACTTGTTGTCTGCGATTTCCTTCTTCTAAGCATACTTGCTTTGGCAAGGTTTGATGTTCCAGAGGATGCTACTATTGCAAAAGATGGACAAAAATTAGTTTCAACTGCAGTCATTGAACGAATTTCAGATGGAGAAAATTATGACGATGTGGTTGCCGAATTGGAAGCTACAAATGAAACTCTTCTTGAAAATCTCAGCAATGATAAAGATGATTTACTTGAACAAAAGATAATCCTAGAAGAACAAATTGCTCAAAGAAAGCAAGAATTAGAAGACAAAGAAAACCAGATCGCTTCGAGGGATGCTCTAATTGCCGATAAACAGGCCGAAATTACTAAATCTCAGGCCGAGGCTGAAGAACTGAAGAAAAAACGCGAAGAAATCGAAAAAAAGAGAGAAGCTCTTCTGCAAACAAATGCGGCTTCCAAAAAAGAACTTGAACTATTGGCACAAAATTTAGCTGAAGCGAAGAAAAAATCCGATCAATTAGCTGAATTGAAAGCCAAGACAGAAAAAGAAGCAGAGGGTTTCCGAATTGAACTTGCTAAATCAGAAGAGAAAGTAAAGGCAGGTGAACAAGCTGCTGCAGAAGCAAGAGCACTGCTACAAGACGAGAAAAAAAGAGGAGACGCCCTTATCGCATCTACTTCAAAAATTGATCAAAAAATTGAATCATTGAATGCTGGTTTACAAGGCGTAGGTGATGATCTTAAAGTTGTTGGCCAAGGACTGGCTGGAGTAGGGGAAAAGATAACCTCGGTCACTCGGGATGTAAACAGTGTAAAGCAAGATGTCTCGCGAGTCGGAGAGGAAATGGCAGGAGTGAAAAAAACGGTTGACGGGGTTAGTGAGGAGGTTGCTGGTGTTGGATCAAAAGTTGAGTCAATTAAGCAAGAAGTTGCTGAGACTGCAATTGTACAAGAAGAAAATTTCCGTAAACTTAGTGAAAGGCAAACTCAATCCCTTAATGAAATCTACACTCGTTATGAAGAAAATAAGATAAAATTAGACTTAACATTTACCCACAAAGGTGGGATTCTAGGAGGTGAAAAACAAGAAACTTTTTCTATTGATACCATCATAATGGTTGATGGCTCTTTTGCATATTCATTAGTTCATGCCAAGGATAGTCCATTTCGTCTCGAACCTTTTCCGCGTAAGCTTAGTGCAGTTTCAGGAAAGATTTCGAGTCCAAAACTAAATAATGCCATTGAAATTAAAGAGGTTGCATTTATGGATGATCCAAGAATTTTAATTGTTCCTCTTTATATTAACCCCAGAGAATTGGAAAAATCTTCAGATATTGAGATTTTTCAGGCTCCTTATAATCCTTATTTATTTGCGGAGGCTGTGGTGGTGGATTCAAAAGAGGGCCGATTCGGACAAACTGATTTTGTACGGGATGAGAGAGATTCTCGTTATATAAAAGTTAGGCATACTAATTTTGCTTTTGTAACCGGTAAATTTGATCCAGGTAAGGGGGATATTGTTTTTTCAAAAAAAGGTGAACTTTTAGGAATCATGGTAAATAATGATTACGCTTACCATGTTAAGAATCTTGGTTCACGTATCCATGGTGGTTCAAGAACTACTTTAGGGAGTGTCTTTAATCCTACCAAAACTAATTCTTTGATGACATCCCTAAATAAAACCTTGTTTGGTTTAAGTAAAAAATTTCGTTAATCTGCCTTCTTTCCTGGTTGTAAAATTTAAAATTCGGATTTTTCTAATTATAAAGATTTTTCAGTGTTTATGAAACTTTTCGATTTTAATAATTCACTTGAAAACAGGGGCTTTTTGTCCGGATTGATTGAATTACCAAAAGATCGGGCTCACTGGTCGATTACACTGTTTCTGATTGTTTTAGCTTATCTTCTAAGTTTTTGGGTCCGTTTGGAATGGATTGATTTCGCTCAGGCAAACTATGTTGATGAGAGTGGTGAAGTTCAATATTTACGGGCTGACATGGTAAAAAATGGCGTAGCTTTGCCTAACACTCATGATAGTTTTTATTTTGGAAGCATTCTGCAAAAAGCACATTTGGGAATGCATGAAAATAATCATTTAATTCCAAGTGTTTTTCAGAATGGAATGATAACTTTTTTGCCCTATTTACTCCTCGAAATTTTTCCATCTCTTGATATCGAACTGCTTTTGCTTTGGCTTCCCGTTTATGTTGCTGGAATAGTTTGCATCCCCATTGTTTTGATAGGAAGATTGTACGGAAGTTCTCTTTGGGGCTTTTTTGCCGCATGCTTGGCCGGGATCACCCATAGTTACTACAATCGAACACTGGCCGGATATTACGATACGGATATGTTTTCAATAACAATTCCTGCATTTGCATTATATTTTTTAATTGCCGCTTCTCGACGGGAATCTCTGGGATTTCTTTTATGTGGAGTAATTACATTATACTTGGGTCGTTTTTTTTACGGATCCATACAAGCTATTACTTGCTCAATGGCTTTGTCTTTTTTGGGTTTGAGTTGGGGTATTGGTCTGCTAAATTTATTTGGCCAATTTCAAAAGAACAAGAAATTTTCAAAAATTGATTTACAAAACCTCCCTTCTTTGCATTTTGCTTGTATTTCGACTCTTTTTATCGGTTGGTTTCTTTATTTTGAGTCTTGGTCTGCAGGGATTTCTGTGGAATTTAATTTTGTTCGATTTATAAGTGCTTTAATTTTACCAATTTTCTTCTTCTTGGTGCTGAAATTTTTTTTAAAAATCAAGAAGATTCCTGTTGATAATGAAATCAGTGAATCTACTGCGGGCAGATTTGCTTTTGATCAAATCAATATGCTCGTAAATCGCATTATCAAATTATCGACCGCAGTATTAATGATTCTACTCGTGCTGGGGTGCATCCCATTTATCAACATCGGTCCCTTTTCCGGAACTTGGTCCAAAATAACGGGAAAGCTTGAAAGTTATTCTGTCATTGCCGGCGGAAGTGTTAAGAAAACCTCCTCATCTTCTTCTAAGTATCATCTTCATTTTAAAGATGTTAAAACAACGATACGGGAAGCGAGTGAAATTCCACCCCATGTTGTACGTAACAGAATTCTTGCAGATGCACCATCATGCTCTTGTCCTAGATGTTTGCCTGCTAATGAAAAAAAGGATGCTTTTATCTTTCAGACTGCGATTTTAGGTTTTTTAGGTTTGGGATTATTAATTCTTAGGTACTGGGAATTTTGTCTGACTATACCATTTTTGGCGATAGCGTACTATTGCTTTAAGGGTGCAGTTGGACTTCGTTTCACAGTTCATGTGGGAAATGCTGCATCGATCGGTCTGGTATTTGTGATTTTGGTAATATGTTGGTCATTATTTCGAATATTTTTACGTTCCAAAGAAAAAACATCTGATCTTTCAAAAATTCTAAAGTGGTGTTCCTGGGGTTTTTCCGGAATGCTTGTCTGTTTTTTTGCTATCCCAAATATTCAACATGCCAAAAATTATAATTCACATGTTGTATACCCAATTAAGACGATTGAGGTTTTAAAAAAATTAAATGAAGTATCCGAGCCTGATGATTTTGTTGTTACATGGTGGGACTATGGTTCGGGTTGTTGGTTTTACGGAAATACTAGGACTTTTACATCCCCCGCTCATCAAACTTTCGATAATTTTCTAACCTCCGAAATTCTAAGATCGCCCTCCGCAGCAAGGGCAGCGAATTTATCTAGGCTAAAAACAGAAACCTTTGTTCATCTGCAAGAAAAAGTTAAATCTGGAGCTTCAACTGCAGGAACTGCTGTGCAGGCAATCTTTAAAGATGGGAGCTCAAAACTAGAGTTTTATCAAGGTTTGATCAACGATATATCAGATGATAATTTTTCTCTTCCCAGTAAAACGAGAGATGTTTTTCTCTTTTTGCCTTACGAAATACTGCGAATTTTTCCGACCATTCTTAGCTTTAGCTCAAAAAATTTATATTTTTCAAAAAATAACGCCCAGAATCAATCAGGTACTCAGGATCCACCGATGATGATTCTTAAAAATGGTAGACGTGAAGGAAGTTCTATTGCCTTCGAGGGGGGGTATCGATTGGACCGTCGTGGTTTTTTACGCGTTGAAGGAAAGAAGAGTGGAACAATTCCATACGGGCAAATCCTAGAAGTATTTGGAGATGGTTTGCCCAGTAAGCAAGCTAATTCAATTTCATGGGCAGGCTTGAATATTCCTTCAAATGTAGATCCCCTTGCTGCTAGAAGATTATTGTTTATTCATGAATTTGGTGAACTGGTCATTCTTTCTCCAGAAACTTTCCGCTCAAGTTTTGCTAGGAGGTTTTTATTGGATCGTTTCGATCAATCGGTATATAAACATCCTTTGTTTGAAAAAGGACCTTTTCCTCCCAAGCAACCTTATATGGCACAAGCAGATTGGGTCACGCAGTCCGGACAAACTCTCTCGCTGAATATGAGAGGGGGGTATAGAATTGAAGCAGATCTTTCAAGGAACTTAGCTCGTATACCAGGGGTTAAAGATCCTGTGCCTTTTAATTTTCATAGTTCTTTCTACCAGCCTGACGGAAAAATGAATCGAAAACCATCTATTCAGGTTCCAAATGCTCGTTTCCATCTTTTGCAGACTAGTATTCCAGTTTTTCTGGGCGGGAGGACTTATGAAATTCCCAAAGGTGGAATGGAGCTCAAAAGAATTGCTGAATTACAAGGACTTAATCCGCAATCATTGATGGTTTCAACTGGCAAAGGGAAAACACATAAATTCGATGAATTTGAAAAAATAGAAATACCGGCAAAGGGATACGAATTAAGACCGGCATTCTTTTTTGTAGATGAGGAAGTTTTTAATAGTGTACTAATTCAGGGCTTTTTTATGGAAAATTTAGATTCTGATTATTTTCAGTTGGTTTTTTCTTCAGCCTGGGGAAAAGTTTTTAAAATTTTAAAATGAAAGTTTGTATTTTTTTGGATGAGTTATGCTAATAGAGTTTGTAACAACAGATTTGTTTCACTTTTTTTTAAAAATTGCTTGAATTTACAAAATTATTTTCTTTTAATAAAATTTTACTAAGTTATGAAAAAATTACTCTATTCATTTTATCTTATTGTTCTACCGATTTTTCTAATCGGTCAAGAAACTACTCCGACTGAAATTGTCGACCCTAAGGGTGCAATTATTATTGCACAGCTAGAAGGTGAAGTAAGTATAGTGAATAATTTGACCGGTGAAGCTCTTCCTCCGGACAGAATCAAGTCAGGTGGAATTTTATTTGATGGTCATACTGTCAAAACAGGCTCAAATGCAAAAGTAGTTTTATTGCTTTCCAACGGTACTGTATCGACCTTGAAAGCAGATTCTGTTTTGAATATTAAAAAGTTCACACAATCTAAATTTGACCCAGGTGCAACTAAATTATCAGAGCTTGAGGGAGAACCAAGTTCTTCTGATGTTGTGATTGATTTGAATATAGGAGATATGGTGGTAGACATTAAAAAACTTGATAAAAAATCAAGTTTTAACATTGAATCCCCTGTGGGCACTGCTG
>CACHJU010000039.1 GCA_902580225.1 uncultured Verrucomicrobiota bacterium | reverse complement strand
CATGCAGAGGAGTTGGTGAAGACAGGAGTGCAAGCGGTAGTGTACTGTGGTTCGATGGGGGACTGGCCTTTGCTTACGGATTCGCAGCGGCAGGAAGGTGTTGATCGGTTGGTAAAGACCGGTATTCCAGTGGTGGTTGGAACGGGAGCCCAGAATTCAAAAATTGCCACTGAACATGCCAAGCATGCCCGTGAAGTAGGAGCACTCGGTTTGATGGTAATTCCACGGGTCCTTTCGCGGGGAACCTCTGCTCACGCTCAGAGGAATCATTTCGCCTCCGTTCTCAGGGCAGGTGAGGGTTTACCCTCGGTGATTTACAATAGTCCCTATTACGGATTTGAGACTAAGTCCGACCTTTTTTTTAATCTCAGAAAGGAATTTTCGAATTTGGTCGGGTTTAAGGAATTTGGCGGAGCGGACTCCCTGACCTACGCTGCCGAGAATATTACCAGTAGTGACCCCGGTCTTTCCCTGATGGTGGGGGTGGATACCCAAGTCTTTCACGGGATTGTCCGCTGCGGGGCGGTTGGAGCGATCACCGGGGTGGGGAACGCTTTACCGGTTCCTGTTCTCCGTCTGATTGAGCTATCTCAAAAAGCGGTCTCCGGGGACGGGAAGGCAAGGAAATTAGCCCTTGAATTGGAAGAGGCTCTATCAGTCCTGTCTACTTTTGATGAAGGACCCGATCTTGTTCTTTACTATAAGCATTTGATGGTTTTGGAGGGAAATCTGGAATATTCTAATAACCTGTACGAAACTGATTTCTTAAGTGTGGCCCAAAGAGAGTTTGTGGAAGCGGCATGGTGGTCTTTTCATAGATGGTGGGAAAACTGGGAAGGCCGTTAGGATGGACGGAGAATTCCACGGGATTAAATTTGTTGACTCCCATACCGGAGGGGAACCCACGCGATTTATTTGGGAAGGGGGACCCGAGCTGGGTTCCGCGGGATTGAACGAACGAATGATTCGATTGAGAGATGAATTCGACCGGTTCAGACAGTTTGTGATCAATGAACCCAGAGGGTGGGAAGCAGTAGTGGGAGCATTGTTATGCGAACCGGTTGACCACACGTGTGCCGCAGGTGTGATCTTTTTCAATAATACTGGATATCTTGGGATGTGTGGACATGGAACGATCGGAGTGGCGGTTACTCTTTTTCATCTTGGACGAATCGGTCTGGGCAGTCATCGGTTTGAAACTCCGGTTGGAGAGGTACAGGTAAATTTATTAGGGCCTCATGAGGTCGCTTTTACCAATGTGCCAAGTTATCGCTGGAAAGCAAGGGTCAAGCTCGAGGTGGAGGGAGTGGGCATGATTATCGGTGATATCGCTTGGGGCGGAAACTGGTTTTTTATTGTCAATCAAAGTCCAGTTTCAGTGGAACCGAGAAATCTGGAATCCTTATCTGTCCTGTCCGGAAAAATCCGCCAATCACTGGTTCAAAATGGTTTGACCGGGAAGGGTGGGAACGAAATTGACCATATTGAACTACTATCCCCATCACCCAGTCCCGAAGTGAACAGTCGAGGCTTTGTCTATTGTCCGGGAGGTGCCTATGACCGTTCACCCTGTGGAACTGGAACCAGTGCCAAGATAGCCTGTTTGGCTGCTGATGGCAAACTGTCACCCGGGCAAATTTGGGTTCAGGAAAGTGTGATTGGAAGTAGGTTTGAGGGGTGTTACCGAATTAACGAAGAGGGAGCAATTGTTCCCGAAATCACTGGAAAAGCTTTTATATGCAGCGAAGGATGCTTAATTCAGCAAGCGAGTGACTTTTTTGAAATCGGAATTCCCCTAGGCGTAAAGTAAGCAAAGTAGCAATGAGTGAGAATGTCGTGGTGGTTGGTTCGGGAATAATTGGAATTTCCTGTGCCCACTACCTGAATAGGGCTGGTTTTACGGTGACTGTAATAGATAAGGGAGCTTTAGCAAGTGAATGCTCACAGTCCAATTGTGGTTATATCTGTCCCAGTCATGTCCCTCCCCTGACTGAACCTGGGGCGTTCGGTGTGGCCCTGAAGTCGTTGTTTAATCGTAGATCTCCCTTTCGGTTAAAGCCTAGTTTTGATCCTGCTTTGTGGTATTGGATGACTCATTTTGCCCGAAGGTGTACTCATGAGCAAGTGCTTTCCGCCGGCCGACATCTGCAGGTTATTTTGGATGCCTCCATGGATGAGTATACCCATCTGATTACTCAGAAACCCTTGAAATGTGAATGGAAAGAGGAAGGTTTGCTCTATGTATTTAAGTCTAATCGCCAAATGGACTCTTTTTCCAAAATGGATCACTTATTGAGTGAGCATTTCGGGGTTTCCACCCGAAGGTTGGAAGGAAAGGAATTGATCTCATTTGATCCCGGTTTACGAAGGGGGCTTGCGGGCGGTTTCCACTATCCTAAGGATCGATCCGTCCGTCCTGAACTTCTGAATCGGGAATGGGTGGATGATCTAAAAGCGGAAGGAGTTGAATTTATCCAAAATTGCGAGCTGCAAAAAATTCGTCACGTGGGAGGCCGAATCGAAAGTTTATTGACTTCGGCTGGAGAAATTGAAGCGGAGCGGGTGGTTTTTAGTCTTGGAGTGTTGACCGCCGAGTGGGCCAAGGAATTGGAATGCCGGATTCCCCTTCAGCCGGGTAAGGGGTATTCATTGACCATGGATCGGCCAATCCATGCTCCGATCCATCCTATTTTGATTCCCGAGCACAAGGTTGCGGTTTCTCCTTTCGAGAAGGGACTTCGACTCGGTTCAATGATGGAGTTTTCAGGATATGATTCATCTATCCCTGAGGACCGAATCGAACAATTACGTGATTCCGTACGCCCCTATTTAAATGCATCTGTGGACGGTGAAGCCACCGAGACTTGGTATGGTTGGCGTCCTATGACTTGGGACAGTCTACCCGTAATAGGACCAGTTCCATCGATTAGGAATGCCTTTCTTGCGACCGGACACAATATGCTAGGGTTGAGCCTCGCTCCTTCCACAGGTCGCTTGATTTCTGAAATGATGACGGGCGAAAAGCCCCATATTGATCCCACCCCTTATTTACCCTCACGGTTTTAGGTTGAGGAAAATTTAATATTTATCGTATCCATCTGTTTCATTGCCCCTAGGTAGGAAATTATTTATAGTTTTTAGATCACCCAAATATTCCTCTATTATTTTATATTATGCCTTACTCCATTCAGGTTCACTTTGATGAAATTACCAATTCAATGATTCGGGACATGTGGAGGAAAATAGCCGAAAAGAATATCCCTTGCCGGGCTTTTGAAAAAAACTTTTCCCCTCATTTAACCTTGGTCTATGGTGAAATCAAAGGCCCAAAAAAAGTGAACTGGGGATTTTTAGAAGGCCAGAAAAATTTTGAAATCAATTTTGAAAGCCTTGCTATTTTTGAAGACCGAGGCGTACTCTTTCTTTCACCGGAAAAATCGAAAGCACTTACCAAAATACATAGCCTTCATGATGCAAATGCCGGTTTTTCATCGATGAATAAATTTTACCGGACTGCTAAATGGGAACCCCATTGTTCCTTGGCCAGTCGTTTGTCACCCAATCAGATCCATCGCTGTGCATCCCTTTTCGAAAATTTGAAATTTCCGTTCAAAGCGACCTGTATGTCATCCAACTTGGTCAAGTATCCGGAGGCGGAAATCCTATCCTCTTTGGAGTACCAAAAAGATTAAGCTTTTTAGGAATGGTTGAGATAAGAAAGGTTTTTGATCGATCATATAGACTCACTTTAAGTAAAGGAAAATAAATTTGCAGGTAAGAATATGTGTGCAAAAAGACAAGTTAATATATTAACCTAATATGAACCTTAAATCTTCTATGACAATTCGTCCAAATATTGTTTTTATAATCACCGATCAGCAACGTTTTGATACAATTGCTGCTCTTGGTAATGACCACATGGACACTCCGCATATGGACCGTCTTGTAAATGAGGGTGTTTCTTTTGACAACTGTTTCATCACCGCTGCTTCCTGTGCCCCAGCACGGGCCAGTCTGTTTACTGGATACTACCCCCATACCACCGGTATATTCAAGAATGCGGATTCATGGAAGCGTTCTTGGATCGAGAAATTGTCAAAAACAGGTTATCGCTGCGTAAATGTGGGCAAGATGCATAGCTATCCCTATCATACGCCTCTTGGTTTTCATGAGAGGTATGTGGTCGAGAATAAAGACCGCTACTTGGAGGAACGCTACTATTTTGATGAATGGGATAAGGCTTTAAAAGCACGTGGGTTAGTTAAGCAACAACGTGAACTTTATCGTAAACGGGCAGATTACAAGGAGGCTTTGGGGGCGTTTGACTGGGAACTTCCCGAGGATATGCATCCGGATATGTTTGTAGGAGATACTGCCACATGGTGGCTGAAAACATACCCGAAGACAGAACCGCTTTTTTTACAAATTGGATTTCCCGGTCCTCATCCTCCTTACGATCCAACTAAGCGATTTAGTGAACCTTACCTCAAGAAAGATCTTCCGTTAATGGAGGTGAGTCAGGAGGAATTGGACGGACTCCCTGAGCCCCTGAAAGGACTCCGTCAACATAACAATGAAGTTGATCATGACTCCGTGGTATTGGATCTTGAGCCCAGTCAGGAACAGCGCCATCGGCAACGGGCATATTACCTTGCCAATGTAAGTATGATTGATGAAAAGGTCGGTGAAATTTTGACTACCCTTGAAGAACAGGGCTATCTGGAAAATGGTATTGTGATCTTCAGTTCAGATCATGGTGATTGTTTGACCGACCATGGACACAGTCAAAAATGGACTATGTATGATTTAGTGACCCGAATTCCCATGGTGGTATGGGCACCTGGTATTTTTGAGGGGGGTCGTTCGATAGACGGTTTGTGCCAGCATATGGATATAGGACCGGCTATTCTTGAGATGGCTGGGATTGAGGTTCCACAAACTTTCGAGGCCCAATCTATTTTACCCGCACTAAAGGGTGAGGAATGGACACCACGCGACTATGTATATGCTGAGCAAATCAAGGATGGTATCTTAACGGAAACAGAATTTATGAGCATGATACGAAACGAAGAATGGAAATTAGTTCATTTCCTTCATATGAAATGCGGTCAGTTATTTAATTTGAAAGATGATCCAAATGAAGTGAAAAATTTATGGAATACTCCAGCTGCTGGTGAAATGAAGCAAAAGTTGTTGGATCAACTTCGTGAGTGGCACATTGAAAGCCAGGTTCATACCCATGACTGGGCGGCCGAATGGCGCTAAAATTTAATCCACAATTACATAATGAAAAAATCAGTTCTTACCTGTCTCCTTTCCCCCGTCCTTCTTGGTTCGATTCTTTTTGCCGAGAATTATCCGACTACTGGATCGATCGAAAGATTGGATCCCTCTCTTAATAGGCTTATTCCAATGGATGCTAAAATTGAGATCCTTGCAGAAGGCTATGTATGGTCGGAAGGACCGGTCTGGATATCCGAGGGTGATTTTCTGCTATATTCCGATGTGCCCGCCAACAAGATATATAAGTGGAAGGAAGGGGAGGGGGCCAGTGTTTATTTGGACCCATCCGGTTACACCCCAAAGGATCCGCGTCCTGGAGAATCAGGATCCAATGGACTGATTTTAGATAAGAAGGGGAGTTTGATCATTTGTCAGCACGGAGACCGTCGGGTTGCCCGCATGAATGCTCCGACTGATTCTCCTCGGGCGGTATATGAAACCCTTGCTGGAAAGTACAACGGTAAACGATTTAACAGTCCCAATGATTTGATTTATAATCAAAAGGGTGACCTTTATTTTACCGACCCTCCCTATGGTCTGGTTGAAAAAGAAAAAGACCCGAAACGTGAAATTGATTTTCAGGGAATATATCTTCTCCGTAAAAATGGGAAGGTCGCGTTGGTCAGTAAGGATCTCGAAAGACCAAACGGGATCACTCTGTCTCCCGATGAGAAAACTTTGTATGTGGCGAATTCCCATGGTCCGCGTCCGATCTGGATGTCCTTTGAATTAAAGGGAAATGGTATGGCAAAAAAGGGCAAAGTATTCTTTGATTCCACAGAGTATCGAAAAAAATATCCATCTCGGAAGGGTGGGAATGATGGAATGAAAGTGGATGTGGATGGAAATATTTGGGCGACCGGTCCGGGTGGAGTGCTTGTGTTTTCACCTGAAGGTAAGCACTTGGGCACAATTCTCACCGGTCAACGAACCGCAAATTGTGCTTTTGGAGATGACGGATCAACTCTTTATATGACCGCTGATATGTATTTGATGAGAATTAAGACATCGATCAAAGGGCATGGCTTTTAGGGTGCGATAAAAAGGAAATAGTGATGAAGTCAATGATACTCACCAAGCCTAAAAAGCTTGAAATTCAAGACTCCCCAATTCCAAAGTTTGGTAAGAATGAAGTTCTAATTCGGGTTAAAGCATGTGGTATTTGCGGGAGTGATGTTCATGGCTATGACGGTAGTAGTGGTCGACGGATTCCTCCCTTGATTATGGGACATGAAGCTGCTGGGACAATTGAGGCTTGTGGTTCAGAGGTCACAGGTTTTGGTGTTGGGGATAGGGTCACCTTTGATTCCACGGTATATTGTGGCCAATGTGATTACTGTACAAAAGGTCAGGTCAATCTTTGCGATGATCGGATGGTGTTAGGGGTGTCCTGCGGGGAATACCGAAGGCACGGAGCATTTGCGGAATTTGTAACCGTACCGGCACACATTCTTTATCCATTACCAGTCGGATTTCCTTTTGAACATGCTGCGATGATCGAAGCGGTTTCGGTCGCGGTTCATGCAGTGGGGCGAATTGGTATCAGTCCGGGGGATATTTCCATGGTTGTGGGGGTGGGGATGATCGGTTTGCTGGTGGTTCAGGCTTTGAAAGCGGCGGGCTGTTTGCAGGTGATTGCGGTTGATATTGATAATGACCGACTGGAACTGGCAAAAAAACTTGGAGCCACCGGTGCAATTAATTCAAAGGATAAGGATGTGGTTGAAGAAGTGCTCGCCAGAACAGAGGGTAGAAGCGTGGACTCTTCTTTTGAAGTCGTAGGGGCGACCCCCACAGTTCAATCCGCAGTCCATGCGGTTCGCAAGGGTGGGTCGGTAGTGTTGGTGGGTAATCTGGCCCCAGAAGTGGGGCTCCCCTTACAGGCGGTAGTTACCCGTGAGCTTTCGCTGTTTGGCACCTGTGCCTCTGCAGGTGAATATCCTAAATGTATTGAACTTATGTCCAGTGGGGCGATCCGGGTTGAACCCTTGATCAGTGCGACCGTATCCCTGGAAGAGGGTCCATCTTGGTTTGAACGACTCCATAAAAGGGAACGCGGATTAATGAAGATAATTTTGAACCCATGAGCCCGATTCTTTTATTGCTCATCGGAATGGTGATTGTCGTTGGCAGCATTTTATTTTTCAGACTTCACGCTTTTCTAGCTCTGATTCTAGGTTCACTCATTGTGGCGAGTTTGACCGATAAGGAAGCGGTCTACCAGCACACTTTGAAATCGGAGGCAATCCGAGTAAGCGAAATCGGCAGAGACCGGGTTGGCTTGAAAGCCTCCAAAAACCAGAGCATTATTCCCGGGTCTATTTTCTTACTTCGTTCTGATGGACCCAAAGGGAAACTTCAGGAAATTTCAGAGGGCGTTCTCACTTTGCTTCCTGAGTCGAAATTGAGTGAGGAGGAAAAAACCTTTCAGAAAGAAAAAGGGATTTGTTATGCGGAGATCTCTTCTCCGGTTTTACCTCAGGTAAAAGATCGAATTATTCACCATACTCAAAAAAAGAAAGCCGGTTTGATATCCTCGCGGAACATTGCTCAGCGGGTGGGATTCGGCTTTGGGGGCACTTGCCTGAAAATTGGAATTATGATTTCAATGGCGGCGATTGTGGGCCAGTGCCTTATGCGTAGTGGGGCTGCGGAACGAATTGTTCTGGGTATCCGTAATTTTCTAGGAGAAAAAAATGCCCCGGTTGCATTTATCGCCAGTGGGTTCACCCTTGGAATTCCAGTCTTTTTCGAGACTGTTTTTTATCTGATGATGCCTCTGGGCAAAGCAATGCATTTAAAAACTGGTCGTAATTATTTGCTTTATATTTTAACTATTATAGCTGGAGGCACCATGGCTCACTCGCTGGTTCCCCCAACGCCCGGACCTCTGTTTGTCGCCTATGAACTGGGTGTGGATATCGGATTGGCGATTTTATGTGGGACAGTTGTTGGCCTCTTTACCACTGCATCTGGGTATTTTTGGGCCCGTTTTATTAGTTCTCGAATCATTATCCCGCTTCGTGAATCAGCCGATCTGACTCAAGCTCAATTAAAAGCAATGGCGGATCGTACGAAAGCGGAGCTTCCTGGATTAATCAGTTCAATTCTGCCCATTTTGATCCCCCTCGTCTTGCTTGCCGGAGGAACCATTTTCAGCTTGTCGTCTTCTAAAATGGAGGTTCAGTCTGACTGGATGATTGCGATGGGACCATTTATTGGTGTGCTCGGAAACAAGGATATTGCCCTGACCTTGGCCGCAATCTTTTCAATTATGCTTTTGGCCAGACGTCCTGAGAGTACGAAGGAAAGTGTTGCTAAATCAATTCAGAGTGCAATTTCAGATGCCGGTGTGATCGTTCTGATTACCTGTGCGGGCGGAGCATTTGGGCATGTTCTCCGTCAGACCGGCATTGCTGGGAGTATCGAAAACTCTCTTCCCGCAACCGAGTCCGGTCTAATGATCGTCGGCTTTCTGATCTGTATGATCGTACGGACTGCTCAGGGGTCCTCCACGGTGGCCATGATTACAGCGGTGGGTGTGGTCGCCCCGATTGTAGCGGCTTCCGCTCTTACCTACCATCCGGTTTACATTGCGATTGCGATCGGATGCGGGTCCAAGCCGATTAGTTGGATGAATGATTCTGGATTCTGGGTAATCAGTAAAATGAGTGGAATGACAGAGTCGGAGATGCTTAAGACCAACACGATTATGGGAATCATTATGGCCGTCACCGGACTGATTGTCTGTCTGATTGGATCTCGAATTTTTCCGATGGTCTGATTCCAATTTGATAAAAAATGCAGACAGACAGTACAATGAGAAATATCAACAGTATTTAATCTATGATTATTATAATCATGGGCGTTTGCGGATCAGGCAAAACAACAATGGGTCATATGCTTTCAAAGGAACTGGCTATGGATTTCTTGGAAGGGGATGATTTCCACTCACCAGAGAACCGTGAAAAGATGTCTCGGGGTAAGTCTTTAACCGAGGAAGACCGTTTACCTTGGCTTGAAAACATTCGGAAGGCAACTGATCCATACCTGATCGGAGATTCGGGGGTTATTGTAAGCTGTTCCGCCCTTTCCCGTAGAAGCAGGCAAATTCTAGGTGTGGACAGGTCAGGGGTTCAACTGATTTATTTGTATGGTCCAGAATCGGTTCTGGCTGAACGAATGCTCGAAAGGAAAAACCATTTTATGCCCGCCAGTCTGCTGCGCAGTCAATTGGATATTCTGGAAGAACCATGTTTGGGGGAAGCTCTATTTGTGTCCGTTGATGCCAGTCCGGATGAAATCTTCGGTCAAATCCTTTCCGGCTTACGGGAAAGCTAGCTTGAAAGGTAATTATTTTTTAAATTCGAAAGCAACTGTCCAAACAATAAACTGGCATCTGGATCTCGGGCTTTTTTTCGGAATATAGAAGAATGATTGGATAAAACTCTCCACTCAAATTATCCATAAGAGTGCCTAGGGTTTTAATTCTAGAAATTTAGCCTGAAGCTATAATTTTACTACAATTCATACTTGAAGGAAGCATGCGTCCATCCTGCCAAGCCGGCACCATACACTTTTGCTGCCATCGACTTACCCGGTATAAAGTGGCAAAGTCAAAGTTCGGAGCCTGTCCTCCCTGTCCTCCTACGACTTCAGCACCCCGCCTTACATTGTCCTGCATCCAAGCAGGCATTCGAATATGAAAGGGGTTTCTTTGCAATTCTCCTTTGTGATGGGAAAGAGCGGCCATTAAATCAGCAAGTTCCCGGGTGGAGCTTTCGACTAAAAGATTCGGTCTGGGCATTTGGCCCCAATACTCTGTCTCGATTAGAAACGGAAAAAAATCGTCTATTCCGGCAAGGGCATCAAGGGTCAGTAAATGAACTCCCAAATGAGTTTGGTTCCAATCATGTGAATTAGGAAAGAAAATTGCACTGGGACTCCATTTCGTTAGGATATTTTTGATCTTTTCAATATTTACGGACCATTCTTCAGGCTGATTAGATCTTGAAAAAGGTGTAATTTGATCCAACCCGCCCTCACCAACTTTCTGAATTTCAAATCCGATCCATTCGCATGCTTGTTTCAACTCAGACAGTCTTTCATTTCGCCTCGACAAATTACTGCCTAAAGTAATGGCACAAGTAATCACCCTAAATCCCGCTTCTCTCATGAGCCGCAGAGGAAATGGCCCCATAATGCATTCATCGTCTGGATGAGGAGACATAATGAGAATCACGGGTGCATCCATTCGCAATTCGATTTTGGTTAATTTGGAAAGTTTTCCATAGGGTAGGGCTTTCCCGGATTCAGTGATTTTCTGAAAACTTTGTGCGTAAGTTAAATATGGATTGTCTGTCATCAGGAGATGAAAAAAAGAAAAAGTCTGCGGTGCGACAATGACTCTGGGTGTAGGATTAAATATTTGTATGATTTAAAATCCCAGCTAAGCCAATTATTAAATCGGTTGGATTAGCTTATTAACGAATTAAATATCCTATAATAAATAAAAAGACTGACTTGTCTAATAAACATGAAAAAGTATTATAAGGTATTAACTTTTATGTTACGCATATCATTATTTATATTTTCGGTTATTACTTCTTCTTTATTTGGTAATCCCGCCAGTATTTCTGTTTCAGATATGCCTGTTTTGCCCAACAAAGCATCTCCGTTCCGAGGGAAAATATTTCATTCAGGATTCGAAGGATATACTTGGATAACTTATCCTCATGTGGAAAATCCTGCCAGTCTAGATATTGATCCAAAGGGGAGAGTTTTTGTAGCGGAAGCCAATCGTTTTAAATTTGGGGTACAAGATTTGCGTGGAGCTCGCTACATGATCGCTCGAGATTTTCAATCCCGCACCCTAGATGACCGATTACAATTGTATAAAGATTTTAGCACTGAAATTCCAATGGAATGGTATACAAGCGTGCCGGATCGTTTGATTCGACTGGAAGATTCCGATCAAAACGGTGTGGCAGACGAAAGAACGGTTTTTTCAGATGACTTCAATGAGACTTTAGATGGAATTGCTTTCTCTGTTTTGGCGGAAAGAGATGGGGTTTATTTCACATGTATTCCGGCGCTGAGAAAACTTACTGACCCGGATGACGATGGAATTGCAGATACGAATGAAAAAATTGTGAATGGTTTTGGGGTAAGAATTTCTTTTACCGGTCATGATTTGCATGGCATTATTCGTGGTCCAGATGGCAGGCTTTATTTTACAATCGGTGATCGCGGTTACCATGTTACCGATCAAAATGGGTTGGTGCATGCCGCTTCCGGCAGAGGTGCCGTTTTCCGTTGTGAGTCTGACGGTAGTAATTTTGAAGTTGTGGCCCGCGGTCTAAGAAATCCCCAAGAAATTGCTTTCGATAATCATGGTAACTTATTCACCTTTGATAACAACGGGGATATTGGAGACAAATCTAGAATCGTATATGTTCTAGAAAACTCGGATTCCGGATGGGATATGTCTCATCAATCTGCTCACCAGTATGTGAAAGATTTGGATTGGGGGGATTTTCATGTCAGCAAGTCGGTCTGGGTTGGCGAAAATATGTTTGAGACTTTTTCTGCTCAGCAACCCCAATGGATTTATCCCCCTCTTGGTTACTTAGGAAATGGTCCCTCCGGTGTGTGCTGGGTCACGGGTGACACATTGCCCAAAGACTTACAAAATAGATTTTTGGTTACCGATTACAAAGGTTCACCTTCCAAATGTAAAGTATGGGTGGTAAAGTTAAGAGAAAAAGGGGCAGGTTTTCAATTGGCTGAAGATAAAACATTGGTTGATAATGTTGGAATATCAGATGTGGCTCAAGGTTATGATGGCAAGCTTTATTTTGCAGATTATGGAGGTGGCTGGTCAGTTAACAAAAATGGTTCAATCCAAGTCATTTGTCCCAAAAATAAAAAACTTCAACGCTATGGAAAGGATGTTGCCCGTATAATGTCCGAAGGTTTTCAGGAGCGGTCTTTGGCCGAACTTGCGGGATTTCTAGAACACGCAGACCAGCGAATTCGTCAATCCGCCCAGTTCGCAATGGTGAAAAAGGGAAAGCCCTCAATAGCTAAATTTTTAGAATCTTTGGAAGATAGTAGATTTTCCATTTATGGAAAACTTCATTCGATCTGGGGGCTCGGCCAGTTGGCAAGAAATGGACATGAGGAATCGGTCACTTCTATCATTTCTTCATTGCTCAAAAGTGATGAGGTAGAAATTCGTGCCAATGCCGCACGGGTAGTTGGGGATTCAAAGTTGATCCAATTAACCGACGATTTGCTTGAACTTTTGAATGATTCATCTCCTCGAGTGGTCTCGTTGTCCGCTGTTTCTCTGGGTCGTCTGGGTGGAAAATCAGATTCAATTTTGGTTTCCTCCCTACTCAATGCGGTTGAGCAAAATAGTGGGCCCAGTTTTGATCCTGTTCTTCGACATTCCTTTATTTCAGCTTTAGATCGAATTGCCAGCCCTGAGCAACTTATTGCCCTTGCTCAATCTGAATCTGAAGAACAAAGGTTAATCGCGGTTATTCTGCTCCGCAGAAATGCAAATAATGGTTTGATGGCTTTTTTGGAAGACCCAAGCGAACTGGTCCAAAATGAGGCAATTCGGGCGATTTATGACACCGTTGCCCTAGATGGACTGCCCGGAAAAAAACTGGCTTCTCTGGATCCGAGCGGTTATCCCTTCTTCATTCAGTACCGAATTGTTGCCGCTAATTTCAGAATGGGAACAGATGAATCCGCACAAAAACTGCTCGGCTTTTGCTCGAATCCCAAAATAGATAAGGAAATTCGCTCATTTGCTCTTGAGGGTTTGCACCGATGGGGGATGGACCTGGATACCGACCCGGTCCTTGGTCATTATCGGCCAATGCCAGCCATATCCTCCTCTATGAGCAACCTCACGCAGGTTCTTGGAAAGGACCTGAAAATTTTTCTATTGGAGGAAAGTGATCCAAAGTTGGTTTCACTGGCCACCAATCTTGCCCAAAAAGTCGGCTTATCCATAGATGCAGCCATACTTAGAAAACAAATTATGGATAATAATTTGGATCCTCAAGTCCGGGTGGCCAACCTACGAAGCTTGGCTGTATTGAAGATTGACCAGGATAATAAACTTCTAATGGAGTTACTTGAAGATGAGAGCGAAGAGTTAAGGGCAACTGCATTTGACTTTTGTCTCAGCCGAAACTTGCCCGATATGGATGCTTTATGCAGGGAAGCCATAGAACAGGATTCTTTACTTGTTGCCCGTCAGGTATTAAAAAAGTTAGTTGAGAAAAAACCGGATGCCATGATTGATCTCTGGCAAAAAAGAGAATTAGAACTTCGGCCTGAACTATGGCTTGATCTATACCTGTTGCTTTCTAAAAACGACCATGTTGAATCCAAGAAGGTTGCCGCAACCTATGCGGCGGGAGATCCCGGACGGGTGCATGCACTCAGTATATTTGGTGGAGATCGCCTGCGTGGTGATAAGGTTTTTAAAAATCAGGGAGCCTGTATGCAATGTCATCAAATTGACAAAGAGGGTGGGGTTCAGGGTCCTCCGTTATCTCTGGTTGGAGATCGATTGACCCCAGAAAAACTGCTTGAGTCACTGGTTAATCCGAGTGCGGAGATTACTCCCGGTTATGGACTTTCCAGCGTTTCCATCAAAGACGGAATCACCCTAGTGGGTAGAATTGCGGAAAAATCAGAAGACAATAGCTCCATGGTATTAATTGCACCCGATGGTAAGGAAACCAAACTCAACCAACAGGATATTACTTCCATTTCCCCCCCCGTTTCCGCAATGCCTCCTTTAGGATTAACTCTATCCCCGGTCGACCTCAGAGATCTCATTGCTTATTTGAAATCCAGAAATAAAAAAGAACTTCTGGCATCCAGAATTCGTAAAGATGATTCCGGTCACGGTAAAAAGTAAGCTATATCGAAACTTTTAAAATCCTCGCTTTCTTGCGGTCTTTTATGGGCTGTAGGCTTTGGGAAATTATTTTTTGAGCCGTGTCCGTCCCCGCTTTGATTGAGTGTTTTCCGGTAGAATAAACTTTTGGCTGAAAATTTCTTCCTTTTATTCTTAGGGTGTAAAGGATGTTTCCGGTTTTTTCTTCAATAACCTGCACAACCGGGCTCGGTTTATTAAATGAAAGCTTGGGTAACCAGCCTTTAATTTTTCGACCGTCATTCTGAGACATTTTAAAGGTGACCGGCCATCCAGGAAACTGAGCCTTATCTCCCTCAGTAACCTTGGAGAACCGGGGCCAGCATTCAAAAGTGATGGTGTGATTTTTTTTGTTAAACCGAGCGACTCCAAATCCGTCTGCTCGTTTAAGTTCGTCACTCCGGTCCTCAGGGTTGGCATAAGCATGCATGGTTATCTTGTTACCTAGTCCGTCCTCAAAATCCCCAGTCCAAGGGAGAGGAGAATTCGGTATGGGACGGGGTCCGGGTTTTTCGTCCTCCGGTTTCCACCATCGACCATAAATGGTGTTTACAATGGCTGGACTGGTGAAGGCGAAGGGACCATCCCGGTGTGATTCAATTCCGTGCTGAACCACTACCCCTAAATGCTGATCCCCGCATAGATGCGTAGCCAGCCCTTTTCGTAATTCATGCAGTGCCTTGTTTCGCCCTTTTTGGGGCCATGCATTACTGTCGAGGTCGGCGAGAAGGCGACTGTCCGGCCGGCCGTGTATATGAACGGCTCCGCAGAATGCAGTGGCGGAAAGAGCGGCTTTCATTTGGGCACCTTTCCAGTCCTGACTCCATTCGGAGAGAAAACTGAGTTGCCGGTCACCCAAAAGGACCAAGCCACTCAAATTAACTGCATCTCGGTTATATGCGGGATCGTTAATATGGTCGGGTCGGGGACCCATTTTGGGGATTTTGCCATCCGGTCCGGTCTTAAATTTACGGTCCTCTAAAATCGCAAAATCAATACCGCCCACCCGTAAACGGGTAAAGTATACTTCCAATCCTCTTTTTAACTTTTTAGGATCCACCGGGTCGGGTAGGTGCCAGGTTTGCTGACGCTGCACCATATTGACATAAGGAATGGGATAAAAATAACCACCGCTGTTCCCAGCGGGCGAAGTGGCTACAATTCCGCTTTCTCCCCACAAGTTGGCTTGCCCCACATCATGATCGTCTGGAATTGTGACGGTGGGACGGTCCTTCATCAGTTCCCTGAACTGTAAGCCAAATTCGATCCATCCGGCAGTATGCTGGGTATGATGGTAGGTCTGATCACCAGCGAAGAAAAGCATGTCGGGATTGATCGCTTTTAGGTTTTCAATAATTTGCGGACGGGGCCCCTTTGTCCTGCTTGAGTTACAGGATAGATTTCCGACCACAATAGTGTCCTGACTGATTGGGTCTTTACGAATCATTCCCTCGAACGAAGCTTTTTCACCATGCCTAACCCGATAGGGTATATTTTTGGTGGAATCCCAGTTTATAATCCGAAAATGGGCACTCCATCCGGGATATGTGATCTTAACTTTCGAAATCTCTTTCCATTCTTTCCCCTGCTTGGTTTCCAAGCGGACTTCGCGGGATTCATCAGGCATGAGAGGATAAAGTTGTCCGGTCAATTTGAGGGTTCCTCTATCCTGAGTGTAGAGAGCAAAGGCCACCACTTGGTCACGGGGAACATTCAATTCGATAATTCTTTTGGGCGGTTTTCCTTTTTTAGAGGGAACTTCCGGGGGTCTTGCCTGTTTCCACCATTCTCCGGTGGACAGATGATCAAGGTTTGGGAATTTTTCTCCAAATAATTCCGTTGATTTTAGTTCGGCTCTAACAAAAGTCAGCCAAGTGGAAAAACAAAAAAAAGATAATAGAAATAATTTCATCGCAAAAAGAGAAGGTAATTAACCCTTCTTTTCAAGATAAAAATAGAGAGTATGGTTCCTGTAAACTGGGTAGTGGGGCATTTCCCGCTTATGGATTTCCATCCCTCCATTGCCTGGGAGACTGACCCACTTTTTTTCGAAACCAACGGGCAAAATAATTCGGGTCGGTGAATCCACAATCCCAAGCTATTTTTGAAATGGGCAGTTTTTCTTTTCTTAATCCTATGTAGGATCTTTTCTGTCGTGCTTCATCGAGTAGAGTGCCAAGATTAAGAGCTGATTCGTGCCGGACTTTTCGATTCAGTGAACTTAAATCTTCGATTAATAATTTGGCAATTTCTCGGGGAGATCGTGGCATAATTTGTATTTCTCGTAGCAGTCTTCTTACTTTTTCGGTGACTGGATACACTTTTCTGTCCTTGTTTTTTTTGTCTTCCAATTCATCGAACAGCACTGAAAAAATTTGTAGTATTTTGGATGCACTTGAAATATTGTTTGTTTGTTGAAGATCCACAGATTGAATCATTTGATTAAGTGTATGTTCAATCTCCGAAAGCCTCACAGGCGACAGAGTCTTATTATTGGCTTTAAGTTTTGCAGAACTGTTTTCTTTAAAATTAATCACCATGGATAAAGGAGGGCTTTTGATTGATTTGATAAATCCATGCGGTGTATTGGGTGGGAAGTAGAGCAATACACCCCGTCTTACCGGTACCGGTTTTCCGTTAAATGTTTGAATTCCCTGTCCTCTTAAATAAAGCAGAAACTGGGAATGGTTGTGTGTGTGCTCTTGAATCAAATCGCTCTTTTGGGTGTGTCGATGATAGGCAAAGCGTATAATGGAATAACCGGGAATTGAAATCCTTAAATCTTCCAAGAAAAGGGGTTGAAAATCGTTCATTATATCAAGACAAATAAAATGTCTTAAAAATGCTAATTATGCAAGTACTGTCCTCACTGGATTATTGATTTACTGATAAAATGTAGAACAATGATTCAAGATGCCAATGAATTACAACCCGACACCAAGTGGAGAGAGACCGCGTGGGCACATTTCCGCGAGGATCGTTTAATGAATACTCATTCTTCGCCCCGTTTGTGTGTCGCCGCACTGCTTACATTTAATAACGGACAACCGGATTGGAGAAGTTTTGAGCGGATGCTTGCATGGATGACTACATGTGCCAAGCACTTTGGGGTTGAGATTACTTTCGTACTCAACGCAGACACTGGTTATGTGTTTAATCTTTCCGACAAATTGTATGAGGAAGTGATCAACCGTTTCCGATCCTTGTATCCAGATTCGTCCTTCATAAGCGGGGTGACTGCAGTGGGGGCATCACCCTCAGATTTTCAGGCATCCTGTTATCATCCGCATCTTGAAATCGCACAGGCTAATGGACCCTGTGAAGTGATGATCATGACCTCACAGGCACTCAACGCTTTGGATACAGAGAATCGAAGGGATGCTTATTTTAAAATTGCCGAAAAGATCGAGGTTCCTGCTTTGGTCCATGCATTGGAACCCGCTTTCGTACCGTGGGCCATTCCTTTTGAGCCTTGGCTTTTACACCAGCTGGCCGGACATGATAAATTTGTGGGCGGGAAAATTTCCACTTTGGATGAACCTCATTTTTTGCATTGGGCGTCGATG
>CACHJU010000038.1 GCA_902580225.1 uncultured Verrucomicrobiota bacterium | reverse complement strand
CACATGGGTGGAGGAGGAGGTATTTCCGGAATGATTGAGGATGCCCGAATCTATGACAGAGCGTTGACTCTCAATGAGATCAAGAGGTTGGTCCCAAACGAGGTATCGGAGATTAAACCCTATGCATGGTGGAACTTTGAAGACGACGCATCCGAACAAACAGGTCGATTTCCCCATCATGAATTGAGAATTGGTGCCAAGGTTGAAAATGGAAAACTGATGCTTCATCTGGGCGCGGTTCTAATTGCGGCAAAATCCGAGGAGTCTGCGAGAAGAGGGAGTCAGGTTCCACTACTGGAAGAGCCTTATGTCCCCGAAACTCCTAAGATGCCTAATAATCCACCCGATAACTGGCCCATTTTTCATCTTTTCCATCCGGATAAAGACCTCGGTGCTCCCTACGACCCGAATTCCGCAATCTACTACAAGGGGCGGTATCATCTCCATTACATTTACCGAAACCGGGCGGGCATTTCCTATGCACATGTTTCCAGCACAGACATGGTTCGATGGAAATGGCATCCGACCGTACTTGTTCCTCAGGTAAACCGTCACGGAATGTTCAGCGGCACCGCTTTTCTCACTAAGGAAGGTAAACCCGCTCATGCCTACTGTGGCTGGGGCTCCAATCGAAATTGGATTCAGCATGCACTCGATGACGAGCTTGATAAATGGAGCAAACCCGAGGTCATGCTTCCCAGCGATGAAAAGGGGAAATTGATGGTGAATGAGCCTTATTTCGACCCTGATGTCTGGATTATGGATGGACTGTATTACGGACTGAACGGACGAAGCAGTCATCAGTCACCCCTGATTATGAAGTCGAAAAACCTGAAGGACTGGGAGCACATTGGCGAACTTCTTCATCCTGATTTTGATGAGGAAAAACTGGGTGTTAAAAAAGAGGAAGATATATCTTGCCCAAATTTTTTTAAGCTAGGTGATAAATGGGTTCTTACCTGTATAAGTCACAGGCTGGGTTGCCGATATTTCATTGGTGAATTCAAGGATGAACAGTATTTACCTGAGTATCATGCCGTGATTGGAGGAAACAGCCGCAGATATTTTGCACCTGAATCTTTGCGTACTCCAGATGGTCGAAGGGTGAATTGGAGCTGGTTTATCAATGGAAACGGTAAAGACCACCGAGGCACACAGTCTCTTCCCACTGAAATGAGTTTGGATTCCAATGGTCAAATGAGCTTCCGTCCCATTCGCGAACTGGAAACTCTTCGCTACGAAAAGAAAAATAAGAGTATGGTTCAAATGAAGAAAAATTCTCCTTTGTTGATTGATGAAATGAAAGGCGTTCACTGTGAAATCGAATTAGTTATTGCAAACACGGGAAACCGAAGTTTTGGAATTGATGTACTTTGTAATGACGAGGGAAAAGATGGATTAAGAATAAAAGTAAACCGTGAAAAAAATCTCCTCGAAGTGGGGGATCAGAATGGTGATTTTTCGCTAAATTCAAATGAACCAATACGATTACGGATTTTTGTAGATGCATGCCTCGTGGAAGTTTTCGTAAATGAAAAACAAGTCGTAATGGCGGATAAGAAAAGACTGGCCGGTTCTAAAATAAATGACCGAATTGCTCTTTTTTCTAATGAGTCCGATCTTTTGATTAACCGTCTTTACTTTTGGAAAATGAAATCCGCTTACGATTAAATTACTCGCTTACTCCTAAATCCTCATCCTGATTCCAGAAGCTGGGTCTCTACTTCTTGTAGGTAATGTTACTCAGTAGCTTATGATTCATTTTTAAAATTCGGCCGATATTATGGTCAGCTTTTCTTTTTTAAAGAATTCCATTCTAGAAAATAGTATGATCCCGAGGAGTTGCTAAATCCTAATAACTAATATTTACAGGTTATTTGTGAATTTTGGATGCAAAAGCTGGTCAAATCTTTTATTATCTCGACGGAGTGTGCATAGTCGCAAATAACCTATGTGTTAATTAAATCAGATTTCCTTTTTTTCTTTATTAATTCTTATTTTAAACAGTTTATTTTACATATCACCAGATCGTGAATAATCCGCTTTTCATACTTAAGCAGACTTACGGTTACGGTCAATTTCGGGGACAGCAGGCTGAAATTATTGATCATGTAAACGAAGGAGGAAGTGCGTTTGTGCTCATGCCCACTGGAAGTGGAAAATCACTTTGCTATCAGATTCCCTCACTCTGCAGAGACGGAGTCGGGGTCATTATATCTCCCCTCATCGCACTGATGCAGGATCAAATCACCGCCCTCGAACAGCTCGGAATTTCGGCTGGAGCCATTAATTCAGGCATGCCTTTAAGGGATTTACTAAGAGTCAGGCAAAAACTGGAAAATAACCAGTTGGATCTTTTATATGTTGCCCCCGAGCGTCTAGTCATGGAGGAATTCCTTGAAATACTGGATCAGGTAAACATCGCTCTTTTTGCGATTGATGAGGCTCATTGCGTGTCCCAGTGGGGGCACGATTTCCGACCCGATTACACTGCCCTCTCTCTCCTCGCCACCCGTTTCAAAGGTATACCGAGGATTGCCCTCACTGCCACTGCAGATCAAGCGACTCGTAAGGATATTGTTGAACGGCTCGAACTGGACGAGGGCAAAACTTTTATCGGCGGGTTTGACCGGCCCAATATTCACTACTCGATTTTGGAACGGAATAATCCGAAAAAACAGGTTCTCGATTTCATCAGAAACCATCACCCTGAAGACAGCGGGATCATATATTGTATTTCTCGAAAAAAAGTCGAAGATATGGCAGAGTGGTTACAGGCAATGAATATCAATGCCCTGCCCTATCATGCCGGCCTTACACCCGAAGTGAGGAGCCGCAATCAGGATCGTTTTCTGCGGGAAGAAAAAATTATTATTGTCGCGACTATCGCGTTTGGTATGGGGATTGATAAGCCGGATGTGCGTTATGTCACCCACATGAATATCCCCAAATCAATTGAGGCATATTATCAAGAAACCGGGCGGGCGGGAAGAGACGGGCTGCCTTCCAATGCCTATATGATTTACGGAATGGATGATGCCGCTATGCAACGCAACTGGATCGAAAGTTCTGAGGCACCGGATATTCAGAAACGAATTGAGCACCAAAAACTTAATGCACTGCTCGGTCTGTGCGAGGCCGCAATTTGTCGGCGGCAAATACTGCTCGAATATTTTGACGATTCCTGTGAGCCCTGTGGAAATTGCGATACATGTGAAAACAAACCGGAAACTTTTGATGGTACAATCCCAGCCCAGATGGCACTCTCCGCAGTTTTCAGGACGGGTCAAAGATTTGGAATGGTCTATGTGGTCGATGTGCTAATGGGTAAAGAGGATGAACGAATAATCCGTTTTGGACATGACAGGCAGAGTACTTTTGGGATCGGAGCTAAACTGAGTAAGAACGAATGGCAGAATATTTTCAGGCAGTTAGTATCACAAAATCTGCTCATGGTTGATATCAATGAACACAACGGGATTAAGATCACAGACAAAGGATTTCTTTTTCTGAAAAAGAAAGATCGGGTGAATTTCCGCAAACTGACCGAAAAGCAGAAAAGACAAAAAGGAAAATCACCCAGAAAAGCCCGGATTGAATTGGACAATAATTTAGACCAGATTCTCTATGAAAACCTTAGGGCTGCCCGTCAGCAAATAGCGAAAAAAAGAAGAGTTCCCGCCTATGTAATCTTCAACGATAAGACTTTGATCGAACTCGCTAAAGTACGCCCTAAGAATTTTGAAGACATGCTTGAAATCAGCGGGATTGGCACAGCAAAATTAAAAAAATTTGGACAAACTTTACTTGATGTAATTCTTGCCGCGTAAGCAATTATTCCAAGATTTCTTAAAAAAGATAATCACGTCATCAACTGTTTGTAAGGGTAAAAGAATTATTTTTAATTTTACTATCGAAATTGAATTTTTTCTTATCACCGATAGTAAAGTGAAATTATGAATTTTTTACTTATTTTCAGTTCATTTTTACTTTCCACAATCCTTGTTAACGCTGTCACAAAGGTGACTATATCAGGAAACGATCAGATGCAATTCAGCATCAAGGAATTTGAAGTGAAGGCGGGAGAAAAAGTTGAACTTGAATTCAAGAATATAGGTAGTCTACCCAAAATTGCTATGGGGCACAACCTTGTTATTTTAAAAAAAGGTGTTTCTGCGATCGCTTTTGGGGGCAAAGCACTTAGAGCGGGGGCCAATTCTACTAATGCTCTTCCTGAATCGGTCAAAGAAGATGTTATAGCTTATACTCAACTGTTAGGACCTGGAGAGGTTGAACTGGTTAAATTTACTGCACCATCCAAACCGGGTCTTCACCAATTTGTTTGCACTTTTCCGGGACACTATTCCATGATGCGTGGCATAATGGTTGTCAAATAATATACTACTTTGAAACAGTTTTCATAGTTTTCCAAATTATGATTTCCCAAAAACTACATCTTCCCACCAAGTGTACTCGTCTTTTCATTGGATGGTAATTGAAGTTTTTAGAGTTTTTCTTAAAATTTCTGATCTTCTCTTAAAAGTATTTTAAGAGTTTATTACCATCTTAATTCAATTTACCACTGATAGAATCCAAATTGGCGTGAAACGATTTAATCGAATGCTTCACCATTTTCAATAAATTTAAACCTTTCTGTTCTAGATCGCATGATCGAATAGCTTATTTTAAAGTCCAAGTTGTTCCTCGGCATTCTTGGTCCATTTTTTATACTTCTCAATTTCTTCGGCTTTTCGGATAGCACCAAATTTAATATCATAGGTGGGAATCATTTCCTTAACTTTTTTTCTGGATTCTTCATTTTTAAACAAATCCGAAAAACATTTTCGGGCAACTTCAAGCACAATATTCACACAGACTGATGCACCAGGGGATGCTCCTAAGAGAGCGGAAAGGCTCTTATCCTTTGTAGTCATAACTTCAGTTCCAAAATGAACAATTCCTGCATCTCCGTCTTCTTTCTTGATAGCTTGCACCCGTATGCCGGCATCCACGAGTTTCCAATCCCTAACATTTGCACCCGGGTAGAAATTTCGCAATTCTTTCATCCGGGTATTCATACTTTGGATCCCCTGCTGGATCAGATAACGGACAAGGGGAATATTAGCAATCCCGACTTTTACAAGGGTAAGAATATTGTGAAATTTAATCGAACCTGGAAGATCGAGGAAACTCCCACCCCGGTGTAAAAACTTGGAAGTCCATGCGGCATAGGGTCCAAAGAGAAGAGCTTTCTTTCCTTCCAACCAGCGACTGTCGAGATGAGGAACCGCCATAGTCGGTGCTGCTCCGGGAGAAAGTCCATACACTTTGGCATCATGCTTTTTGACAATTTCTGGTTCATCACAGACCAACCACTGTCCACCGATGGGGAATCCTCCATACCCTTCAATTTCGGAAACGCCTGCTTTTTGCAAAAGCAAAAGGGATCCTCCACCAGCCCCAATAAAAACAAATTTCGCTCTCCTGCTACGGGTGGTTCCGTTTTTCAAGTCCTTGATCATAAGCTCCCAGCCATCCGTGCAACGATTCAGATCAATGACACGATTTTGAGAGTAAAAAGAACAGCCATCCTGCTCGCCCAGCCAGTGAATCAGTTTACGGGAAAGTTCCCCAAAATTCACATCGGTTCCGGCTTCCATTCTGGTCGCCGCAACTGGCATTTCATGGCGCCCCTCCATTAACAGAGGAGCCCATTCATGAATTTTTTCAGGATCCTCAGTGTACTCCATTTCTGAGAAAAAAGGATGGGCAGACATTCCCTCAAAACGAGACTTCAGAAAATCGACCTGTTCCTGACCATAGACAAAGCTGATATGGGGTACGGCGATAATAAATTCAGACGGTTTGTCAATCATGCCCGAACGAACCGCATACGCCCAAAATTGTTTTGTCTGTTCGAACTGTTCGAAAATTTCAACCGCCTTCCCAACTTTTACCTTTCCATCCGCTCCTCGATCCGGAGTATAACTCAATTCACAAATCCCCGCATGTCCGGTTCCGGCATTATTCCATCCATTGGAACTTTCCATGGAAAGACCGTCCGTTACCTCATACAGTTCAATATTCAAGTTTGGATCTAGGCATTTGAGCAGGGCACCCAGATTGGCGGACATAACGCCACTTCCAATCAGGGCAACATCGATTGGACCAGGTTTTACGGGAGAATTCATGGGGAGAGGAAAGAATTTAAATTACTGGGTACCAAACATCCGATCTCCGGCATCGCCCAATCCTGGAACAATATATCCGCGGTCATCGAGTTTTTCATCCAGTGATGCCGTAAAAATAGGTACATCCGGATGAGCCTCCTTCATTCGGGCCACTCCTTCAGGAGCGGCAAGCAGGCAGAGGAGACGGAGGTCCTGTGCTCCCTCTTTTTTCAAGCGATCAATCGCAGCAACTGAGGAATTACCAGTTGCAAGCATAGGATCAACCGCAATTACCAGACGGTTTTCCAATTCAGCTGGTACTTTGCAGTAATATTCAATCGGTTCAAGGGTCTCTTCATCACGGTACATTCCCACAAATCCGACCCGAGCAGACGGGATGACTTCAAGAATTCCATCCAGCAATCCATTACCCGCCCGTAGAATGGAAATGAGAGCGAGTTTTTTTCCATCCAAAATCGGGGAACGACTACGGCAAAGCGGAGTTTCAATTGAAATATCAACCAAAGGCAAATCCTGAGTGACCCCATAAGCTAGAAGCATAGAAGTTTCCCATAATAATTGACGAAAGGTCGAACTGGGAGTCTCTTTTCTTCTCATTAGAGTAAGCTTATGCTGGATGAGAGGATGATCTATAATGGTAAGATGATCTGGCATTTGAAAAAATATTTAATTTATAAGTTCTCCAAGTACAGGAGGAACTATCGGTTTGGAATTACTTACAGTAAAAGCAGAAAGAAGATTTTTCGAGACCGAATCTGCGGATTTTTCATTCTTTGAATGAATTCGGCATAAAATATCTCCCGATTGGATTGCGGTCCCCAGTTCGATAATTTGATCTAACCCGACGGAGAGATCTAAAGTATCATCCTGCTGCTTACGCCCGCCCCCTAATTCGATAACCGCCTGCCCGATCGCTCGAACATCAATTTTGGAGACATATCCACTCTCAACCGCAATCAAATCGAAAATATAAGAAGCTTCCGGAAGATGTTTCCTACAATCTTCGATGAGATCTTCTGGCCCCCCCAAAGCGGAAATCATTTGGGCAAATCGTTCAATCGCCTGTCCACTGCTTAACGCCAGTTCGATCTTAATTTCGCCATCCCGACAATTCTTTACCAGTCCACCAAGATAAAGTAATTCTCCACCAAGGGAAAGTGTGACTTCTCTTAACCTTGAATCCTTTTTTGAACCAGTCAGAAATTCGATCGCATTGTATATTTCAAGAGAATTTCCTGCCGCCCGAGCCAAGGGTTGTTCCATATCAGTCAATCGGGCGGATGTTTTACAACCCGCCCCGTTCGCTCCGTTAACCAAGGATCGGGCCAATCGTTTGGCCTCATCCGGCTGACTGATCAAGGCACCATTACCCACTTTGACATCCAAAATGAGACCCTCCAATCCGGCGGCTAGTTTTTTGGAGAGAATGGATGCGGTGATTAAATCAATACTTTCCACCGTGGAGGTAATATCACGAATTGCATATAATCGCTTATCTGCGGGAGCAATCCCCTTCCCGGCTCCCACAATTGCACAACCTACATCCGTGACGATTTTTTGAAACTCTCCTTCGGGCAGTAATGTTCGATATCCTGGAATTGATTCTAGTTTATCAAGAGTACCACCGGTATGACCGAGACCGCGCCCGGAAATCATTGGAATATATGCCCCACAGGCGGCCAAAGCCGGTGCTAGGACGAGCGAAACATTATCCCCGATTCCCCCCGTTGAGTGTTTATCCAAAACCGGGCCGGGCAAATCCCACTTTTGTACATTACCGGAGTCTCTCATTGCCAGAGTCAGACCCACGCGCTCCTCTTCGCTTAGACCATGAACACAAACTGCCATGGCAAAAGCACCTGCCTGGGCATCCGAAACCAAACCGGAAGCCAGACCTTTGGAAAACATCTTTAATTCAAATACGGAGAGGATTTGTCCATCCCGAATCTTCGATAGAATTTCTGGAATATTCATTCCTCCGGTAAGTGGGCGTTTGAAAAAGCATGGGGTAATAGTTCGCCCATCGAAATCCTTTTTGTTTCCCCTTTCAAATCAGCAAGCACCACGGGAATGTCGGGAGTGCAAAACTCGGCAATCTTTTGCCGACATCCACCACATGGGGCAATGGGAACCGGACTGTCCGCGACCACACAAATTTCTTTAATTTCATTTTCCCCTCCGGCTATCATAGCGGTAATTGCACCTGCTTCCGCACAAATCCCCTGAGGATAAGCTGCATTTTCCACATTGCAGCCCACAAAAATCTTACCGTTCATAGATCGAATGGCCGCCCCCACCTTGAACTTGGAATAAGGAGCATGAGCGTTCTTGCGAACTTCAAGGGCTAGTTGAAAAAGTGACATATAAAATTTTAATCCTCTATATTTTGAAACGAAGCTGGAATTCTGGCAAGCGAATGCGAAAAACAAGATACTTGCCACAAGTCGAAGGAATTACAATGATTCAATTTTAACCTGATTGTCAAAACTGTGACCCCTTCTAATTCCAACCCTCTTGTAAATAGTCATTCTCTGGAAAGAAATCCCGGAATGGATTTGGATCTCGACTGGGCTCTTTCGGTTCAGGCAAATACTTCCGCAATTGAAAGAAGGTGTAAAACATTACCGGGTCGACGTTCCATAAAAAAAATAAATCAGGCGGCCTGGCTTTTAAAAGCAATCTCCTGTATCGACCTGACTACTCTGTCTGGGGATGATACCAAGGAACGGGTTCGACGCCTCTGCAGAAAAGGAAAATTTCCAGTTCGGTCTGACATTCTCAATCAAATGGAAATTGAACCAGAAACCGTTCGCGTCGGTGCAATTTGTGTTTACCATGAAATGGTGGAAGCAGCGGTATCCGCACTCGAAGGAAGTGGAATTCCCGTCGCTGCGGTTTCAACCGGATTCCCCGCCGGACTTTCCCCCTATTCTTTACGTCTTGCGGAAATTAGTGAATCTGTGCAGGCCGGGGCTCAGGAGATCGATATTGTAATTTCACGACGCCATGTGCTGACCCAAAACTGGCAGGCTCTCTACGACGAAATGAAAGCTTTTCGGGAAGCCTGCGGAGATGCCCATGTGAAAGCAATTTTAGCCACCGGAGAACTGGGAACCCTGCGCAATGTGGCCCGTGCCTCAATGATCTGCATGATGGCGGGTGCTGATTTTATTAAAACTTCAACCGGAAAGGAGAGCGTCAATGCCACCCTGCCGATTAGCCTGACCATGATCCGGCAAATCCGCGACTATCACGAAAAAACAGGCTACCATGTCGGTTACAAACCGGCGGGAGGAATATCCAAGGCAAAGGACTCGCTCATCTATCTTTCTTTAATCAAAGAGGAACTTGGAGATCGATGGCTCCAGCCCGATCTTTTCCGATTCGGTGCCTCCAGTCTACTCGGAGATATCGAACGTCAACTTGAACACTTTGTAACTGGTCACTACTCGGCCAATCATCGACACGCAATGGGATAAGCAATGAAAGTTAAGGAAATTTTGGAAACAATGGATTATGGAAAGGCACCTGAAAGTGCCGAACAGGCTATGGAATGGATTGCCAAGCATTCCAAGAAAATGGGCCTGTACATTAATGGTTCAATCGAATGCCCGGGCGGTCGTGATTCCTTGGAAAGTAGGAATCCTGCAAACGGAGAAATTTTAGCCCAACTCTGTCAGGCAAACAGCGAGGATATTGATCGGGCAGTGGAAGCCGCACGCAAAGCGCAACCGAAATGGGAAGGACTGGGCGGTCCGGCCCGGGCGAAATATCTTTACGCCCTAGCCCGCTTGGTTCAGAAACATTCCCGCCTCCTTGCCGTACTGGAAACTTTGGATAATGGTAAACCAATCCGTGAAAGCCGGGATATCGATGTCCCTTTGGTCGCCCGGCACTTTTATTATCACGCTGGAGCCGCTCAATTAATGGAAAAGGAAATGCCCGACCAGCGAGCACTGGGTGTGGTCGGTCAGGTCATTCCATGGAATTTCCCTCTGCTCATGCTGGCTTGGAAAATTGCTCCTGCCATTGCCATGGGCAACACCGTGGTTTTAAAACCTGCGGAATACACATCCCTCTCCGCAATTCTCTTTGCAGAAATTTGTCATGAAGCAGGATTACCTAATGGGGTAGTCAATTTAGTAACCGGGGACGGACGGGTTGGAGAAATACTCGTGACTCATGAAGGAATTGACAAAGTTGCTTTTACTGGGTCGACCGAAGTCGGTCGGAAAATCCGTCAGGCAATTGCCGGACAGGAGAAGGAACTCACTCTCGAACTCGGAGGCAAATCCCCTTATATCGTATTCGACGATGCCGACTTGGACAGTGCAGTGGAAGGGTTAGTCGATGCAATTTGGTTTAATCAGGGACAGGTGTGCTGTGCCGGCTCCCGTCTTTTTGTCCAGGAAGGAGTTGCGGAAACATTCCATAGAAAACTCAGGGCCCGAATGGATAAACTCCGGATCGGGGATCCGATGGACAAGTCGATAGATGTGGGAGCCATTGTCGATCCAAGCCAGCTCGAATCCATAACCCGGATTGTGGAGGATGGATTAAAGGAAGGCGGTGTTCGACACACCTGCCCAGCCGACTTACCGGAAGTCGGCTGTTTCTATCCGCCCACTCTTATCACTGAAGTGGATCCTGCTTGCCAGCTCATGCAGGATGAAATCTTTGGCCCCGTTTTAGTTGGAACCACTTTTCGCACACCCGCCGAAGCGGTGGCGCTGGCCAATAATACCCGTTATGGACTGGCCGCATCGATTTGGACCGAGAACATTAATCTCGCCCTCGATATTGCCCCCAAAGTGATCTGTGGAGTGGCCTGGATTAATTCAACCAATCAATTTGACGCCGCCGCCGGATTTGGCGGAAGACGGGAAAGCGGTTTTGGCAGGGAAGGCGGGCGTGAAGGACTTTTTGCCTACATCCGTTCGAAAAATACCCCCACTCATGAACTGGCTGAAATTAAGGCTCTCCCTGGGAAGTCCGAACCGGTGGGCACAGAAATTGACCGTACCGCCAAGCTCTTTATTGGGGGCAAGCAGGCCCGTCCAGACAGTGGATATTCGACCCCGGTCTTTTCCACGGAAGGGAAACTGCTCGCACAAGTCGGACAGGGAAATCGCAAGGATATCCGTAATGCAGTGGAAGCGGCTACCGGTGCTAAAGGATGGGGGAAATCCACCGCCCATCTGCGTGCTCAAATTCTTTACTACCTCGGGGAAAATCTTTCCGCCCGTAAAAACGAGTTCGCCGATCGTATTGACAGTATGACCGGTTGTGGACAAGACAAGGCCAAACTGGAAGTGAACAGTTCCATCGACCGTTTATTTACTTATGCGGCATGGGCGGATAAATATGACGGAGCAGCCCACGGCGTTCCTATCCGTGGAGTCGCGCTGGCCATGAACGAACCGGTGGGAGTGATTGGAATAATCTGTCCGGACGAGTCTCCCCTGCTTGGATTAATATCAGTTCTCGCCCCGGCACTTGCTATGGGCAACACCTGTGTAGTAGTTCCTTCTGAACCCTTCCCGCTATCCGCCACCGATCTCTATCAGGTATTTGAAACTTCAGATTTACCGGCAGGCGTGGTGAATCTAGTCACCGCCAGACACAGCGATGTGGCCGAAACTCTCGCTGGTCATATGGAAATCGATGCCCAATGGTATTTTGGATCAGGTGGACTCTCCTCCCTGATTGAAAAAGCTTCCGCTGGAAACCTCAAGCGGACCTGGGTAAATCAGGGAAAATCAATCGACTGGAATGATTCCCAGCAGGCCGAGGGAAAAATGTTTCTCCGCCAAGCAACCGAAGTGAAAAATATCTGGATTCCCTATGGAGAATAAAGTTTTACGAATTTTAAATTTTTTCTAAGAAAATGAATCCTCGCTCGTCCTAATGCGAACGATCTAATGATTCCACCCAAATTCTTTCCTTCCTCACATTAAAATTCATATGAAAAATAAGTTGTTTCTCTTCTTTCTTTTCTCTCTACTTCCTACAGTTTCTTTACTACAGGGTAATGTCATTGGTTATGTTGAGGATTTTGTCCTCGCTCCCGATCGTGAAGTAGTCCTGAGAGACTTAATTCCTGGAACCCATGAGTATTACTACTATCATGCCCTGTATGCTCAGAGCCTGGGTGATCATGAAGAAGTCGTAAAACTGATCAATCTCTGGATCAAAAGACATGGAAACACCAGCCAGGTCCGTGAAATCCAAAACCGGGAAGCCCTGCTTATTTATGAAAAAGATCCCGCCGAATCTTTTGCCTACCTTATGGACCGCCTCCGCCTCCGGTTCAATCACAGTCGAAAAATTGAAGGAAGAAAGCCCTCCCACCCCGTCGTACTCGATCCCAAACAGGTCTCCTATGAGACCTTTTATGAGGATGCGGTAAGAGCTTATAAAAACCTCCAGGGATTCGAGGATAAGGGCCTACGTAACCTCAATCCCAATAAATTAAACCCGGTTCAACTTCGCGATTTCCTCGGTCGTATTCGACATCCTGACATCCCCAATCTTCCTGCCCTCATCATCAAAGATTTAAAGGATAAACAAAGTCGCGGATTTGGCTCCCTGAATATTCATCGAATGCTGACTAAAAAACAACTTGATGAACTGCTCACCATTGATCCAAAACTAATCAACTCCAATGCTTTCATACAAAATTATCTCACCCGTCTCACTCCCTCCCCCGACCAAAATTTGGAACTCGGAAATGAGGAAAGATCTGCCTGGCTGAACCGGCAGTTCCTTTTTGTAAAGAGCCTCCCTTCTTCCTTCAATTCCCTGAAGGCCAATCTAATCCATAATCTTCTCAAACACAGGCAATCCCTAGGTGAATGGGACCACGAACTCTTTATGGAATATCTTTCTCTTCCCCGCCCCATGAGCTATTTCCGTAAGGAATTACTTGTGACTGAGTTAAAAAAGCCGGGGACTCAACCCGTCAATTTAAACAACGGGTTTAGTAACTATGGATGTTTTCCCCCGATCCGAAATGAAGTTCCTCTAGTCCGAGCCATGCTACTGCACTTTTTAAAAGACGATGCCGACTACAAATCCTTCTCCAAATTTTTAACCGATGAATTTCTTAAACCGATTTTTGCCGAGGCTAAACTGACAGCGGGAAAAGGAGATGCGGAGAAATGGTACTCCATGCTCTCCACCAGTCAGCTTCAAACTTTGCGCGATCGAATTGATCTCTCCTTTGCCCTAAATAATAAACAAAGTTTTGGCCCCGGGGAAAAAGTCGGACTCAAACTATGGACCAAAAATATAGACAAATTAATCGTCAAGGAATTCGAAATTAACGCCTTTAATTACTACCTGAAAAACGGCACGGAAGTAAGCACATCCATCGAACTGGACGGCCTCTCCGCCACGCGTGAACGAATTATTGAAAGGAACCTTCCGCCCATTCGCAGAAGCCTGCAGTCAGTCTCTTTTCCAAACCTCAAAAAACGCGGGGTCTATGTGGTTGAATTCATCGGTAATGGAATTTCCAGCCGTGCCCTCATTCGAAAAGGGACCCTTCGCCTGCTCAAGAAAATTGGCCCAGCCGGGCACGAATTCAAAATCCTCGATGAAAGTAACCAATTACGGGATCAAGCCACGCTATGGCTAAACGGGAAGGAATACTCGCATAAGGATGGAGTTATTCTGGTTCCATTCTCAAATAAACCGGGCAGTCGCACGGTTATTCTGAGGGATGGCGATTTTGCCAGCCTTGCCCGGTTCAATCATCTAGGTGAAAATTACAAACTACAGGTCGGGTTTCATGTGGACAGGGAATCTCTGCGGAAGAACCAAAAAGCATTCCTCCTCGTACGGCCAAGCCTTCGTCTGAACGGATACCCCACCTCCCTCAAACTTTTGGAGGATTGCAAACTTGTGATCATCACATCGGACCATGACAGCCAACCCACTCGGATGGAAGTACCCATTGAAAATTTGGATGCCGGAAAAGAGTTCATTCATGAATTTCGGATTCCGGAAAGAATGCATCGTCTCGAAGCATTTCTCGAAGCAAAGGTCGAAAAAATCAGCACCGCCCAAAAGATTAAGGTAAGCGATAATTTTTCCATCTCCATTAATGTAATGGATCATGGAACCGAGGTTGCCATTCCCCTGCTCCATCATTCCACCGATGGATTTACTTTAGAAATCCGGGGGAAAAATGGTGAACCCTTGATTGACTATTCTGTGCCCGTGACATGTAAGCACACCGATTTTCGCCGCACCCGGAAAAGTACTCTGAAAACCGATGAAGACGGAAGAATCAAGCTTGGCTTTCTTCCCAATATTGAATGGATACAGTCCCATAGTCCCCAGACTCGGGAGTGGAGACTGGAAAAACATGCCACTGGCCGGTCCTTCCTGCCCACGCTGGTCCATGCCATCGAGGGGGAAGTGCTGTCCTTTCCTTTTCCCCGTTTGAATAACCGATTGGGTGCCAATGAATTTTCTCTCTTTGAAAAAGGACCGGGCGGAGTCTATTACCTTGATCATTCGAATAAAATCCATTCTTTGCCCGGACTTGTTGAAATCAAGGGCTTGCCTGCGGCAGACTTTGAATTCTACCACCACCCTACTCGACGCACCGTAAATATTCGGGTCACGCGTGGAGAAAATAACTCCGGATTTGCAGTCTCCCCCAGCCGTATCCTCGAACGGACCTACGGCCCACCCCTCAGTATTGCCTCGATTCAACCCGAAAACGATAAACTGAAGATCAGGTTAGCCAACACAAATCCCTCCACCCGGTTACATGTTTTTGGTACAACTTATGTACCCGCTTTTGACGCCCATACCCTTCTTCAAATCGATCCAATCCCCTCCCCATCCTCCCTCGTTCTGGCCACTCCAAAAACCCTTTTTGTGGAGGAACGGGATATCGGGGAAGAATACCGATATGTGCTCGAACGTCAGGGTGCAGTAAAATTTCCCGGCAACCTGCTTCCCCGTCCCGGACTGATTCTAAATCCATGGTCCGTTCGTTCCACCGAGACTGAAAAAAAGTTGGCCAAGGCCGGAAATGATTATGATAGCCTAATGGAAGCAGCGGACAAGATGCGGTCGGCGATCAATAGTAAAAAAGAAGCTTCCAGTGGACTGAGCGACTTGGCTAACCTCGACTTTCTTTCCCACGGAACCCTGCTCAGGAGTAACCTCCGTCCAAACAACCAGGGTGAAGTCACTATACAGATTCCCGCAGGTACCGGATACCGCATGCTTCGTCTGGTAGCAGTCGATCCAATCCAGCAGGTATCGATGGATATTCCACTCACAGATTCTCCCACCCAGACACGGGAGGTTCGTATGGCAACCGATTTGGATGTAAAATCCGCACATGCCAAGAAAAAGCAAGTGACCATTATTGAGGCAGCGAAAAGTTTTAAGATGGAAGACTTCACCACATCCCGTTTCCGCTCGATTGATTCGCTCGAGGATGCCTACGATTTACTACTTACCCTTAATGCAAATTCTGCCTTTCGGGAGCTTGCTTTTTTACTCGACTGGCCCGAACTTGATCGTAAGCAAAAACTGGAAAATTATCGAAAGTATGCCAGTCACGAAGTTCACTTTTTTCTCTATCGAAAAGATCCGGATTTTTTTACTGAGGTCATCATGCCCTACCTGGCCAATAAAAAGGAGCCCACTTTTCTGGATAACTGGTTTCTTGAAAACGATCTGTCGAAATATCTCCAGCCCGTTCGCTTTGACAGGCTCAATGCGTTTGAAAAAGCCCTGCTTTCCACCACCCGTTTTGCGTCCAAAAAAGAAATCAGTCGACACCTTGCCGAAAAGTCTGAGCTTTCTCCCCCCGACCCCGATCTGTTCGACCGCTTGTTTGAAATAACCCTAAAAAGCGCCTCCCTTGATACGGAAGGGGGAGGATTGAAAAAACTTAAAACGCAGGCAATCAAAACAAGTGGAAGAAGATCCGCCTCTATTTTACAATCGAAAAAACCCTCTCCTGTACCATCCGCTGCCCCCATGATGAGCATCGATGCAGAGGCGTCTTTGCCGTTAAATTTGAACCGATCTCTGCAACAAAATGCACTAACTGAATCAGGTTATTACTCTTCGACTCTTAATGATCAAATGTTACGGGCTGAAAAAACAGTCGAAGAACAAAGTAAGAGTGAAGCTAAGGGTAAAGCTCAAGCATTCAAAAAATCTGATTTATGGTTCGACAAGGCATCTGGATTTGGCGGAGTCGCCAACGATTCAATTGATCCATTCGGAGCCAATCTCGAACGGCGTAAGCAAGCCCGCTCTTTTTACCGGAAGACTGGAAAAGTGATGGAATGGGCGGAAAGTAATTACTATCAAGTCACTCTTGCCAATGCCCGGAATCCGGGACTCATCCCGGTCCATTCTTTCTGGAGTGATTATGCCAGACACCTTGCCGGTGGCAAAGGTCCCTTCCTCTCCGGAAACTTCATTTACGCCACCCATAATTTGAATGAAATGCTGCTTGCCCTCGCGGTGCTCGACCTGCCTTTTTCATCCCGGGAAAGTGAAACTAAAATCGAGGATCGATCGGTCACCATTAAGAGCCCGGACGGACAACTTTTCTTCCATGAACAACTCCTTCCTTCCGAAGAGGCCAAAAAGAGCGAGGTTTTAATGAGCCAAAGATTTTACCGGCTTGATTCCCGTTACCACTACGAAAAAGGGGAACGGCTGGACAATTTTGTCGACGGGGAATTTCTTCCCGGTATTCCCTATGGTTCCATTGTGGTGCTTACCAACCCGACCTCCTCCCGACGCAAGCTCCGTCTTCTCCTCCATCTCCCCAATGGATCGATTCCCCTGAACCGTACCCGTACTGTCCGTAGTATTCCAATTACCCTCGAAGCCTACTCCACCCAGACCTTTGAAAGTTCTTTTTACTTTCCCTCCATTGGGGATTTTACATTATACCCCGCCCGTGCATCCTCCGATGGTCAGTCCATCGCATCCGCACCGCTGATTTCTTTCCAAGTGGTGAAAGAATTAAGTAAGAAAGACAAAACATCTTGGGCATGGATTTCCCAAAACGGGACCGATAAGGATGTCCTCAGTTACCTTAAATCCAACAACCTCAACCGGACCGATCTTACTCAAATTGCATTTCGTATGCGCAAAGAAAAGGAGGGAGGGTCCGGAAGATCATTCTACGATCGCCTGATCGAACTCCTCGAAACCCGATACTTTTACAATTCCACCATTTGGTCCTATTCATTTTACCATAGAGACATCGACCGCTTTCAAAAATTCCTCGCCAAGTCCTCCTTTGCCAACCAATGCGGCAAGTGGATCAACAGTCCCCTACTCCGCCTCGATCCGGTGGACCGTGGTTGGTACGAACAATTGGAATACGCCCCCCTTGTCCATGCCCGGGCCCACAGGCTGGGGAAAGAAAGACGCATTCTCAATGACCGCTTACGTGCCCAGTACCTCAGACTCCTCGAAGTCCTCAAATACAAACCGGAGCTTGAACAGCAGGACCATCTAATGCTCACCTATTACCTCTTTGCCCAAGACCGGATTGAGGAAGGACTCGCCCATTTTGATCAGGTCGACCGGAAAAAAATTCAGGAAAAACTGCAGTACGATTACTTGGCAGTGAACGCCGCTTTTTATCGACTGGAAATTGATAAGGCCGAAAAGATTGCCCAGACCTATGAAAAATTTCCCATCGACCGTTGGCAAAAATTATTCGGGGAAGCCATGGCTCACCTCAGGGAGGCCAGAGCTGTGCTTGACCCGGAGGTAGTGGATGATCAAGAACGCGATCAACAAATGGATCAACTCGCTGACACCGAATCCAGCTTCACCTTTGAATTCATCAACGACCGCATTCGAATCAACCACCGGAATACCGGGAATGCCCGAATCCGTTTCTATCCGATGGAAGTTGAACTGCTCTTCTCCCGCCAACCCTTCGCCAAGAACGACGCCGATCACTTCACCCTCGTCTCCCCTGACGGGCAAGAAACCATCGCCCTCAAACCGGGGGCAAAGGAAATCACCTATCCATTACCCGAAAAATACCGCAGGCAAAATGTGATGATCGAAATCGAAGCCGGTGGGAAACGAAAAGCTCAGGCTTACTACGCCAATCGATTGAACACCGAAGTCACCCCGGACTATGGCCGGGTACGCATACTCGACAAAATTACCGGCAAACCCCTCCCCAAGGTCTATGTAAAAACCTATGCCCGGATGAACAACGGGGATATCCGCTTTTACAAAGACGGATACACCGACCTGCGGGGAAAATTTGAATACGCTTCCCTCAACACCGATGACCTCGACCAGGTCGAGCGCTTCGCCCTCCTCATGATCGACCCCAATGCCGGTGCCCAGATCGAAGAAGCCCCTCCGCCCTCCAGATAAATTACTTTATTATTGCGAGGAGTAAGCAGAGCGAACGGGTTTGTCTCTTCGTTTCCCGGTTAACAGTGGATCGCCACGGGCTACGCCCTGGCGATGACAAATAATGAGATGATCTAAGTACTTTCCCGCGTAGGAAATTCCTTCGCTTACTTATGCTTTCTTCAACTCCGCAAAATACTGCTTGGCTGCCCGGTTGACCCGTGGGGCAAGGAGTATACTCGATAAAATGGTAGGAATCGCCATCAAACCAAAAGCAATATCAAGAAAATTGATAATCTCCGCCATGGTGGCCACAGAGGAAACGATAATCGTGAGTAAATAAAAACCGAGCACCGGCAAACGGGCTTTTTGACCGAAAAGAAAGCATCCACATTTTACCACATAGTAGGAGAACCCGATCATTGAGGAAAAACTTAAAAAGAGGACGGCGACGAGTAAAAGATAGGGACCGGTTCCGGGCAAGGCACTTTCAAAGGCAGAGGTGGTCAAAAGCACCCCGTCTTTCTCTCCCGACTGCCAGGAATCTGTAACCAAGAGAACCAATCCAGTGAGTGTGCACATCAGCAGAGTATCAATCACCGGCCCCCACATTGCCACCAACCCTTCCCGTATGGGCTCCTTGGTTTTGGCCGCCCCGTGAGCCATTGCTTCCGTACCCATCCCAGCCTCATTCGAAAAAGCCGCCCGGCGCACCCCGGTGACAATCACCATGCCCAGAGCCCCACCAGCCACCGCCTGCCCGGTAAACGCATCGGAAAGAATAACCGCAAAAGCAGGAAGTATACGTTCCGCATAAAGCAGAAGAATCCAGAGGGAGACCCCGGTGTAAAGAACAATCATGAGCGGAACCAGACGGGCGGCCACTGAACCGATTCGCTTAATTCCCCCGACCACCACCATCCCAACAAGCACCGCAAGTAAAAGTCCAAATAAAGCGTTTCCAGTCTGCACGGTCTCCTCAGCCCCCACAAACCAGCCCTGTGGTTCAAAGAACATCGAGCGTACAATTTGGGTAAGTTGATTGGATTGCAAAAGAGGTAGGCAGCCGAACATTCCGCAGGCAGCAAAAAAGACCGCCAATGGTTGCCATTTTTTGCCGAGTCCTTCTCGAATAAAATACATCGGGCCCCCCTGTTCTATTCCGTTGTCATCCCTACCCCGGTACATTACAGCGAGAGAACAGGTGTAAAACTTGGTCGCCATACCAAGTATAGCGCAGACCCACATCCAAA
>CACHJU010000037.1 GCA_902580225.1 uncultured Verrucomicrobiota bacterium | reverse complement strand
TGTTTTATACCTGCCCAATGGCTTGATTGAATTGGTTGATAAATTCAGGCTGAATAAATCACGGTTAGGTTCGAATTCTATCAAAGAGGAGTGAATTGGATGCCTCTGGAGGAAATAAATAAGGAAAAAGACACTTCTGAAGAGAATGTACTCTCTGAATATCGTCGTTTCTTGCCCAGTGAGGTTCACCATGAATTATGGACCAAGGAATTTTTACTTTTTGTGGAAAATTTATCAGTTTCCTTTGATGGATTCAAGGCGGTGGACATTCCCTGTTTTGGAATTAGGCACGGAGAATTAAGGGTAATTATAGGCCCAAACGGTGCTGGAAAGACTACATTTTGTGATTTGGTTAGTGGAAAAACAAAACCTTCCACCGGAAGCGTATATTATGACGGAAAGAATGTCACTAATTTCGAAGAATCCGATATTGCACTTATGGGTATTGGTCGTAAATTCCAGACTCCAACTGTATTTGACAGTCTTACGACTTATGAAAATTTAATGCTGGCTCTGCCTGGTAATCAATATTGGAAAAACAACCTCCTCCGAAGTGAATCAAAGGAAGAAAAATCAAAAATAGAGGAAATTTTGAGTAAGGTTAACCTATCGGATTCAAAAGACAAGCTTGCCAAATCCCTGAGTCATGGTCAAAGGCAATGGCTCGCCATAAGTGCGTTAATTATATCAAAACCTAAACTGTTACTGGTCGATGAACCCGCAGCGGGGCTTACCGATTTGGAGACCGAAAAAACCGCTGATTTGTTGATGGAATTAGCTGAGGAACATACCCTTGTGGTAATTGAACATGATATGGACTTCGTCCGGAGGTTGGGCCAAAAAGTTACTGTTTTGAACGAGGGAAAAGTATTGGCAGAGGGAAACCTTGAACAAATGGAGGAAAATGAAGAAGTGATGGAAGCTTACCTCGGAAGATGAGTATATTTCTGAAAGTATCCGGCTTGGAATTCGCTTACGGTGAGGTTACCGTTTTGCGCGGGCTTGATTTGGAGATTGAAGAAGCAACAATTGCCTGTGTGATGGGGAGAAACGGGGTTGGAAAAACTACTTTTTTGAGGAATGTGGTAGGGTTGGAACAACCTTCGGCCGGCTCAGTTTTCATGACAGATCATGAGTTGACCCGTAAAGATGCCCATGAAAGAGCTGCTATGGGAATAGGTTATGTTCCTCAGGGAAGGCAAATCTTTCCCTTATTAACCGTGGAGGAAAACCTTTCAGTTGCACTGGAAGCAGTTCAAAACGGAGTTCGGGAAATCCCTCAAGAGGTTTTCGAAACTTTTCCGGTTTTAGACCAGATGAGAAAGCGAAAGGGAGGCGATTTATCGGGAGGACAGCAACAACAATTAGCAATTGCCCGTGCCTTGGTGACCCAGCCCAAAATTTTGGTTTTGGATGAACCCACTGAGGGAATTCAGCCAAATGTGATCACTCAAATAGGAGAAATTATCAAAAAATTGGTGGATGAAAAAGGAATGACCATTTTACTTGTTGAACAATACGTTGATTTTGTCCGGAAATATGGGACTTCTTTTCAAGTTATGAATCGGGGAAGATTTGTGGCTAAAGGAGAAGTTGCCGAGCTCGATGAATCAATGGTGAAAAAACACCTAAGCATATAATTAATCATGCACTTAACACCCAGAGAAAAAGATAAATTATTGATTGTGGTTGCAGCTGATCTGGCCAAGAGAAGAAAGGACCGGGGCGTTTTACTGAATTATCCGGAATCGATTGCGATAATTACATATGAGGTAATGGAGGGAGCAAGGGATGGTAAAAGTGTGGCCGATTTGATGAGTTTTGGTTCAACCATTTTAAAACGAAATGAGGTCATGGATGGCGTGCCTGAAATGATTGATGAAGTCCAAGTGGAAGCAACCTTTCCGGACGGCACGAAACTAGTAACCGTACACAATCCAATAAGATGAAACCTGGAGAAATCATTACATGTGAGGGAGAGAATTTTATCTCTGCAAATGAAAATTTGGAAACCATTACTATGAAGGTGAGTAATTGTGGAGACCGACCTATCCAGGTGGGCAGCCATATTCATTTCTTCGAAGTTAACCGAGCACTGGAATTTGACCGAGAAAAAACCCTTGGATTTAGATTAAATGTACCAGCCGGTACCGCTGCCCGGTTTGAACCTGGAGATTCCAGAGAGGTCGAGTTGGTTGCTCTTGCCGGTTCTCGGGAAGTGTACGGTTTGAATAATTTAACCAATGGAGCCATTGATCAATGAGTCTACAATTAAGCAGAAGACAATATGCGGAAATGTATGGCCCAACAGTGGGTGATCAGGTCCGCCTTGGAGATACCGAGCTTTTTATCCAAGTCGAGAAAGATCTTATAGCGGAGAATGGGGGATATGGAAATGAGATCAAGTTCGGCGGCGGTAAGGTGATCCGGGATGGAATGGGGCAGTCTCCCCGTGCACTGGACGCGGACTGTTTGGATTTAATCATAACCAATGCCACCATCATTGACCCTTTATTGGGGGTGATCAAAGCGGATGTGGGAATGAAGGAGGGAAGAATTACGGGGGTCGGGCATGGAGGGAATCCATTGATTCAGGATGGAGTACATCCAGACATGGTCGTCGGAGCAGGCACCGAAGTGATTGCCGGTGAGGGAATGATTTTAACGGCTGGGGGATATGATTCCCATATCCATTTTATTTGCCCACAGCAGATTGAAGAAGCCTTGGCCAGCGGGGTAACCACCATGACCGGTGGGGGAACCGGACCTGCAACCGGAACCAATGCCACCACTTGTACACCTGGTGCGTGGAATATAGGAAAAATGTTACAGGCTGCTGATGACTTTCCGATGAATCTTGGATTTCTGGGTAAGGGAAACTCTTCCAATCCGGAAGCATTGCGTGAGCAGGTGAAGGCTGGGGCTATCGGCTTGAAGCTTCATGAAGACTGGGGGACCACCCCGGCCACTATAGATGTGTGCCTAGGTGTTGCCGACGAGCTGGATGTACAGGTTGCCATCCATACTGACACTCTAAATGAAGCTGGATTTGTTGAAGATTCGGTCGCCGCGTTCAAGGGCAGAGCGATTCATACCTTCCACACTGAAGGTGCGGGTGGTGGGCATGCACCAGATATAATAAAAGTTTGCGGAGAGCCGAATGTCCTTCCTTCATCAACCAATCCGACCCGTCCTTTTACCGTTAACACCATTGATGAACATTTGGATATGTTGATGGTTTGTCACCATTTGGACTCAAAAATCCCGGAGGATGTCTCGTTTGCGGAATCGAGAATCAGGCCTTCCACCATTGCCGCCGAAGACATACTTCATGATCGGGGGGCGTTTTCAGTGATGGCCAGTGACAGCCAGGCAATGGGGCGGGTGGGAGAGGTCTTGTGCAGAACCTGGCAGACTGCAGATAAAATGAAGCGTCAATTTGGAAAGCTTGAATCTTCCTCCCATCCGGATGCCGATAATTTCCGGGTCTTACGCTACCTTTCAAAATACACAATAAATCCGGCTATTGTTCATGGTATGTCTGAGGAAATTGGTTCTATTTCGGTGGGTAAACTTGCCGATCTCGTTCTTTTCAAGCCTGCTTTTTTTGGAGTTAAACCCGAGCTCGTGTTAAAGGGCGGATTTATTGCCTATGCCAACATGGGGGATCCCAATGCGTCGATTCCGACCCCTCAACCCATGCATTACCGTCCACAGTTTGGCTCATTTGGAAAAGCCCGAACTTCGACTTCAATTAGTTTTGTAAGTCAAGCTTCCATGGAAAATAAATCCTTGGAAAAACTTGGACTTCAAAAAAGAATTCTTCCAGTCAGCAATACACGCGAGATTGGAAAAAAAGATCTTATTCTTAACGATGCCCTTCCTAAAATGGAGGTGGATCCGGAGACTTATGTGGTCAAGGCGGACGGCGATGAATTGCATTGTGAGCCAGCAAAAGTCGTTCCTTTGGCTCAAAGATATTTTCTTTTTTGATTATGAAAGTAATCAAAGAATTTAATGCGATTGACCCAGTAATATTTGAAAGTTCGATTCTATTAACCGTAGGAAGAAGAGTTCTAGCCAAGCGAAGATGGAGGGGTCAGGCAGAGGATGGAACTGACTTTGGTTTTGATTTGGAAAAGCCCCTCAGGCACGGTGTTTGTTTTCATGCAGAACAAGATAAAAACTATGTCATAGATCAAAAACCTGAAGCAGTTTTTCGAGTCTCTTATCCAGACCAATGTCAGGCCGCTTATCGTGCATGGCAAGTCGGTAATCTTCATTTCCCTGCTCAATTTACCGAATCCTACTTATTGGTCGAAGGCGATCTTGCGGTTCGGCATATGCTCGACCGGAATGGAATTCCTTTTGAGGAGGCGATTGAAGTGTTTCAACCTGTAACTGCGGCCTCCAACCATCAGCATGTTCCCGCAAAGTTATTGAATTATTTCAACCGCTGGTAGCTTGGATCAAACACCAATGTTTAGAAAATAGAACCAGAGACCTTTGGATAGATATTTATGAATAAAACTAATGATTTTGAGTGGTTGGGTGGCTTAATCCAAACAACGGATACGCTTTTTCCAAGCGGAGGTTATGCTCATTCTTATGGATTGGAAGAGCGGGTATTTCTAGGGCAAATAACTTCGGGGAAAGATCTGGAAGAATTTTTGACTTATGAAATTTTACCTGCACTGCAAAATCAGGAATTACCTTATTTGAGGTTTTGTTGGCAAGCGTTGCAAAATCATGACTCGGCGGAATTACAGACGCTAAATGAGGAAATTTCAGCATGGAAATTAACCCGAGAAATTCGTGAGGCAGGCAATGCTCAGGGAATACAGTTGATCCGAATGATTCGGGAAATATATGGGTGCCCAATAGCTGGGGAATTTCAAATGACCTTGCAAAAAAAGCAGCAGAAGTGCCAGCAAATCTCCGCTATGGCTCTGCTTAGAAATGCTCAAAAAGTGCCTTTACAGTCCACTCTGATTGCATGGATTTACCAGACGGTTTCGAATTTTTGTTCCGCCTCTGTAAAATTACTTAGGTTGGGAGAGATTGCCTGTCAGAAAATTATTCATTGCTGTCTCGAAGAAGAAAGGATCGCAAAAGTAATATCCAAATCGCTTGAGGTAAAACGGGATAATACCGGTTTTTTTAATCCTTTACTCGACATTTCATCTGCCCGTCACGAACTGGCATTTTCTAGACTTTTTATATCATGATTGAAAAAAAAACCAGTGATTTTAGTCGCCCAGTTCGGGTTGGAATTGGAGGCCCGGTTGGCTCCGGAAAAACAATGCTCACTTTACGTTTTTGTGAAGTACTTCGAGAAAAATATTCCATGTTAGTTATCACTAATGACATCTACACATTGGAAGATGCCCAGTTTTTGGCCCGTCAGAAAGCCTTGCCAGAAGACCGGATCATGGGGGTCGAAACTGGTGGTTGTCCCCATACAGCAATTCGGGATGATACCAGTATGAACGCGGTTGCAATTGAACAACTACAAGCTCGCCATTCCGATGCACAGCTTGTGCTTTTGGAAAGTGGAGGAGATAATTTATCCGCCACTTTTTCACCGGAACTGGTGGATGCCTTTATCTACGTAATTGATGTGGCCGAAGGTGATAAAATTCCCAGGAAGGGGGGCCCTGCCATTCGCCATTCTGATTTATTGATCATCAACAAAACCGACTTGGCTCCTTTGGTTGGAGCGGATCTTGATGTGATGGATCGGGACTCAAAAAGAATGAGAGAGGAAAGGCCCTATCTTTTTGCGGATCTTAAAACTTATAAGGGCTTGGATGAAATTGTGGAATGGTTGACCGAGGAATTCCTGTTTTAAATTTACCATTCTTTAAATCGAATGAAAAATACTTTTAGTCTTAATGGTGGAGTTAAGCTGGGATGCCGGCGAAATGGCAATGGTATTTCTTATTTATCGAGTCAGCGTTTTTCACCTCCAGTCCATTTAAGTAAGCCCTACTTCGACGAGGACACAAATTCATTACTGGTCAATCTGTCCTGTCCTACCGCGGGTCTCCTTTCTGGGGACCGGATGATTTGTGATATTGAAGTATCTGATCAAGCCTCAATGGTGGTGACTACCCCGGGAGCGACCCGTTCTCATTTTATGAAAAGGGGAATCGCCCGGGTTCAACAAAAGTTTACCATAAAAGATGGTTCTTTTCTGGAATTTAACCCTGGTACCTTGATCCTTCAAAAATCCACGAACCTGGAACAGGTTACTGAAGTGGAAGTGGATGAAGATGCGGAAATCTTATTCGTCGAAAAAATGCTTCCCGGACGAATTGCCCATGGCGAATCTTTTGTTTTCCAAAAATTTTCCAATCGATTGAGTATTAAAATAGAAAATAAACTTGTTCTTTTAGAGTCCTTCAGTTTGGAGCCTGACAATGAATCAGTATTTGCATGGAAAAATTCGTTCTCCACTCCTTATTATGGTTCTTTATATCTGGTTTCTCCAAAGTTAAGTGATCATTTGCCCTGTCGTGATAAGATTCAATCCATGAAAACTGAAAATCTCCTCACAGGTTCGTCTTCTTTACATCGTAGTGCCGGTTGGATGATTAAGGTGTTGGCCGGTGATCCCTATGAATTTAAACGAGCAATGAAGGAAATTCGAAATCTTATTTATGAAGACATTGAACGTAAACCTACAGATTTTCGCAGGTATTAAACTGATAGAATTATATTTTAAATATGCTTAATGAAACCGTTGTCATCGCGGGCAGTGCCGCATCTATAGGTTTTGTTCACACTATTTTAGGCCCTGATCATTACCTTCCCCTTGTTGCCATGGCTAAAACAAATGGTTGGAGTGGACCAAAAACTGCAGGTTATGTCGCATTTTGTGGGGTAAGCCATGTCTTAGGAACAATATTAGTTGGTCTCTTGGTCTTCCTTTTAGGATTTGCCTTTTTAAGTTTCGAAACCATTCAATCCATTAGGGGTAATTTTGCGGGTTGGTTTCTTTTATTTCTTGGGGCAATTTATTTTATCTGGGGAATGAGATGGGCAATCCGGGCAAAACGAATGGCTCAGGATAGCTCATCTGTTGTAGTGCCAAGCAATTCAAGTTTTTCCCGATGTACTCCCTTTGCCCTATTTTTGTTTTTTATTCTTGGTCCCTGTGAGCCTTTAATCCCGCTTATGACATATGGAGGGGGGGATGTGGGTTTGTATTCCACTTTATTAGTTGTCACTGCTTTTTGTGGAACAACAATTCTAACGATGCTTTTTTGCGTAATGTTTTTTTATTATGGTATCTCCCGTTTATCTCTTTTTATGAAGTTTGAAAACTACATGCATGCAGCGACTGGGCTGATTATTTTTCTTTGCGGATCCGCTATTCAGTTCCTTGGTGCCTAAACTCAGTTTTTATAATTCGGGTTCGGTTCTGGTAGCTTGGCGTTCATTTGTTTTTGCCAAGCTAGGAGTTTGTTCTTGAGCTCTTTGGCTTTGGCAGAATTCTTTTTCGCTAAATCTTTTTTTTCCGAAGGATCCTTTTTTAAATTATAGAGTTCTATTTTTTCCTGATCATAGAATTTAACCAGCTTTCAGTCCAACTGGAGAGGCTGCATAACCGTTGCTAAATTTCCTGCCCGACATAGCAAGCCGATCTATGTTGGGAGTTTCGTCAAAAGTAGAACCGTAAGCACTGACATCCATCATCCCCATGTCATCTACAAGAAAGAAGAAAAAAGTTGTCTGCTTTTATACAGTGCTACAATTGGTAATGAGTAGAATAGAGAAAGTCAATCTGCTCATTCTTTAAAGTGGTTAAAACTCTTTGGAAACACTTAGCCCTATCACACGCGGGGAACCAACCACCCCAGGTGATCCAGTCAGGCTAGCGACTAATGATGTGTAGTATTCTTCATCCGTTAAGTTGGTGCTAAACAAATTTACTGCCCATCCGTAGTTTTGATAACCAATATTTGCATTTAAAAGTGTGTAAGAATCATTAACAGTTTCCGTTGCAGTTTGATCTAAGTAAGATGTTTTTCCAATATTTTTAAGGCCTAAATTGGCATAGAAGAATTCATTGATTTGTTGCCTGTAATTAATCCCCAGTGTGCTCTCGGGAACAAAAGGAACCTTTTTTCCTGCAAAATCATGTGGTCCGAGCACTGATTGTGTGGTGGCGTCAAAACTTGTGGCACTATGTTTCTTAATTTCGCTTTCGTTAATTCCGAGAGTGAAATTAAAGGTTGAAAATTCAAGCGGGCGGATGAAAAGCTCAACTTCAAGTCCATAGATTTCTACTTCATCAGCGTTATCTACAAAGTAGTCAAATGAACCGGAAGGCTTTTCGAACTGATAATTTTTAACATCATTCCAAAAAAATGCCAAACTTCCGCCAATATCATCTTCTTTTCTTGAAAAATCGACTTTTACTTCATTAGCCCAATTTTTTTCCTCTTTAAATTCAAGGTCAACAATACCACTATCAATTAGATCAGGGAAACCGAGAACATCGTCTACATATGGCGTATAGCCTCCCGGTTTTTGAGATAATGAAGACCTGATAGAAACTTTGAATTGTTCGTTGAGGTTATGAGAAAATTCTGCAAAAGGTGAAATCCACTCAAAGGAATTTTCCAACTTACTTGGAGAAACTGCAGGCAAAAAAGGATAAGTGTTGATCTTGCTTCTTTGCATTTTCTTTTTTTCATGATCAAATCTAAAGCCAAGTTCGTAATTAGAATTCGCTCCGATTGAGGCAGAAATTTTTGCGTGGAGGGCAAATTTTTTGTTATCAAAGGAATAAGAAGTCGTGGAATTGTAATTAGCATAACCGGCAATATTTGAGGAATTACCATCACTAGGCATGGGTACAACTCGAGTTGCAACGCCGGTAACATCCTCTTGGCCAAGGCTTATTCCAAACAACCAGGAAAATTCTTCGATATCTCCTCCTGAAACCTGTAATTCCTCCCAAATGTTTTCCCGTTCTTCAAAAATTTTAGAGGTCGAATCAAGATCTGGTCTGTATTGAGATAATCCTGCCAATTGGCTATCTACGAAAGTCAAATCAAGCAAACTAGGATCAAGTTGCCAGAAGTTTCGTGATGTGGTTGATTTGATTTTTCCAAAATCCGTATCCATATACAATGATATGTATTGAGAGTTGTTCGAAATATCTCCGATTTCCTTAATGGACGAATTTCGATTGTAAAAGCCATTGTATTTGGAATTGCCTGCAGTTGCTCTGGGGATAACAGGTTGAGCTCCTAGATCAAAGTCCTCCCAAGTTCCACCTAATCCAATTTCCAAACCATCTTTTGTCACCCAATTGAAACCGAGTCGCCCATTCCAGCTTTTGGATGTGGCATCGTTACCCAATGGGTTTGTATTGTCAGCAAACCCATCAGTTTCGGAACGGTTGAGTCCAAAATAATAAGATGAATTTTCCCCTGTAGGTCCATCGGCAAGCACTCGGTAATTTGGAGTATTAAAAGTGCCATAGGATGCATACAGTTTTGAACGATGATTTTCGTCAGGCCTCCTGGTTTTAACATTGATCACGCCGCCCGGGGAGTTTTTTCCAAAGTGATGTCCTTGAAATCCACTTAGAATTTCTACGCTTTCCACATCGAATAAAGTGGATGAATATGTTGAAGTACTTCCTGCCGGTATTCCATCAATGTAAAGATTGACCGCAGGATCCCCAAAAAGCTGGGTATTCCCAATTCCCCTTAAGGTAATCACATCTCCATAAGATTGTTGCCCATTAGAATTTACATAAAAATTGGGTGAGGAACCGGAAAGGTCAGAGATCGACTTCATTTGCCGTAATTCAACTTGATCACCTTCAAGTATACTTTTGCCAAACAAGTCAACATTGCTCATCGAGCTACCTTGCACGGCAAGTTCCGGAAGAGTTGCCTTGGCATCGTTCGTGTTGAAGTCTTGTGCAAGCAGTGAGCTAGCAAGCAGAATAAGGTAAAGGGAATATTTAATCATAAGTTAAAAGTAAAACCGACTTTTATCTAATTTGTATTAATTACGGGCAATCGAAAAATTGAATTATGAATAACTTAATCGAGGGGTTTCTTTTCATAATCACTACGATTTACCCATCCAGTGTTTGGGGTTTTCTTTCGAGAAGTAAAACGTTCGTAAAAATTATTCCAGTCTCCCACAAAGGAATACTTGTCAAAAATGAACCCGCGATCAAACATTCTCGGATCTTTTTGTTTTTTCAACTCTAACTGAAGTTGTATTCTTAAACTTTTTTCAGCTTTGTAAAATTTGGGGACTCCCGCTAAGTTTCTTATACATTCGGGATCATTGATCAGATCATAAAATTCAGTTTGTTTTCTTTTTCCAAAGCTCATTTGCCAAAATTTTCTCTCACCATTTCTTCTTTGATCAATGAGTAAAGATTTGGTTGGACTTCCGTCACAGTTTAAGTAGCCGGTTTCAGGATTTCCGGCCGGCCAGCGATTGGTTTCGAAATTTCGAATATAAAGATAATCCTTTTTGACAATTCCGCGAATGGGATAGCCCCGATTGTGGGGACGACCCACATCATGTCTTTCCTTTCCCACGAGAACATGATCCCGCTTAGAATTAATCTGCCCGGACTTGGGGGAAGAAAAAATATCGAAAAGGCTCTTGCCGGTAATCGGTTGCATACCAGAGTTTTCGTTGGCCACCCTGGCCGCTTCAAGAAAGGTTGGAGCCAGATCAGTAAAGCTAATATAATCTTCAACTTCACGACTGTTACCCTCAATTCCAATGGGCCAGCGGATGGCTAGGGGAATGTGGTTGGAATAGTCATAAGCTTGTCCTTTGCATCTAGGAAAAGGCATACCATGGTCTGATGTGGCCACCACCATCGTATTTTCAGACATACCAACTTTATCAAGGGTTTCTAAGATTTGACCGAGGTGATTATCATAGTGTTCAACTTCAATTGCATAGTCGAGCATATCGTTCCTTACGATTTCATCATCAGGCCAAAATGAAGGAACCCGATCAATATCGGAGAGTTTTTTGCCCAACCTCTGTCCAATTCCATTTTCATAGCCCCGATGGGGCTCCATCGTTCCGTACCAAAAAGCCCAGGGCTTTCCTCTTGGACTTTCTTTCAGAAATGAAATGAAATTGGCAGTGTAGTCATTATTGGAGATCCTCTTACCAGGAGGAATGAGTTTTTCGCGAGAGTAGGAAGTTCCGGTTAATAGGCGGTCAATACCCCTTGAGTTTTTGGCAATACCGGGTCCCCATCCTTTTCCAGTAAATCCGGTGGAGTAACCATTTTCTCTTAATGATTCCATCCATCCCTTGAACTTAGATGGGAAATAGTTTTGGTGATTGGCTGCTTCCTCAAGTTGCCAGGAATTTCGCCCGGTTAAAATAATCGCTCGGGACGGGGCACACTTTGCATTGGGTGTGTAGGCACGGTTAAAAAGGATACCTTCTTTGGCAATCCGGTCAAATGCGGGAGTTTTTATCCATTCACATCCGTAGGCACCGGCGTGGCCAAAACTCCAATCATCTGCAATGGCAAAGAGAATATTGGGTCGATCGACCGTTTTCTTGGACAGCAGCGAAATTGAGTTTACTAACAAGCAAATAATCGAAAGTAATACATCTCTTTTCATTAAGATTAATCAATTGGTTAGGGGATTTAAAATATTGTTCTTCGATCAGAAAGAAGTTTCAGGCCTTGTCCAATTTTAAAATGTAGTGTTCGCCGGATTTCTTTAGAAGCGACTCGATAAATTCTTGGCAATGGTTGCTCCAATAGTAAGCGACGCAGTGGCTGCAGGGGAGGGGGCGTTGCAAACATTGATGATCCGATTGTTTTCCTGAATAAGAAAGTCGTCCACCATGGCTCCCTCTGGACTGACTGCCTGTGCACGAATCCCAGCCGGTACCGAATGTAGGTGTTTTGCTTCAATTTCTGGGATTAATCTTTGCAGTGCCTTTACAAAAGCCCCTTTGTTGTATGAACGCCACATCTCGCCCCAACCCATTCTCCAATGCTTGATCGCCATTTTCTGAAACCCCGGATAAAAAATTGATTCAAGCAGGTCTTTTAAATTAAGATCAAATTTTCCATAAGCTTCTCTTCCGAAGGCAAGCACCGCGTTGGGACCACATTCCACCGAATTATCAATCATTCGGGTAAAGTGAACTCCAAGAAAGGGGAATTCTGGATCGGGTACCGGATAAATAAGGTTTTTACAAAGGTGTTTTGAATCGTCGGTTAATTCGAAATATTCCCCTTTGAAAGGAATAATCTTTGCCGGGGACTGTTCACCGCCCATTGCTGTAATTCGGTCCGAGTGCAGCCCGGCACAATTAATGAGATAAGTGGTCTGGATCGAATCAGAGGGTGTGTGAACCTCAATTTCATCGAGTGAAGATTCAATTTTTTTAACCCCTCCACCTAGTAATAGCTGACCATTCTTTTCCTGAATGATTTCACCGAGACGTAGGCACACCTGTTTGTAATTTACGATGCCACATTCCGGAACATGAATGGCTCGTACACCGGCAGCATGGGGCTCGATTTCAACGAGCCGTTCGCGGGGAATGATCTCACAATTTACCCCATTTTCCAGTCCCCGCTGATAAATCTTTTCCATTCTAGGTACTTCTTCCTCATTCAATGCGACAATTACTTTTCCGCAAAGTTCATGCTCAATTTCCTGTTCTTCGCAGAAGGCTTCCATCGCCTGCTTGCCCATTCTGCAATTGATCGCTTTGAGTGATCCGGGTTTGTAGTAAATACCCGAGTGTAAAACACCCGAATTGTGCCCGGTCTGATGCTTGGCAAGGGAGTTTTCTTTTTCAACGACAACGATTTTTTTGTCGGGATATTGATCTGATAGTTGGTATGCGGTAGCCAACCCAACAATACCTCCGCCAATGATACAAATATCAGTTTTCACAAGGAATTTAGTCGAGTTGAATTTTACCGTAGGATCTGTCCAAATGAACATAACCTCCATCAGGATAAAAAATTTGACCCGTAGTGTGAGCGGATCGATCTGAGGCAAGAAAGACTACTGCATCTGCAATTTCCCGATCCAAAGTCATGCGCCTTCCAAGGGGAATATTGTGCTCAATTGATTGGAGAGTTTTTTGTGGATTTTTTAGGGAATCCAGCCAGCGGCGATACATTGGGGTCATAACCTCAGCTGGGATAACCGCATTTACTCGGACTCCCCGTTCGGCCAAGTCCAAGGCCCATTCTCGAGTCAGGGCATTCATCGCTCCTTTGGCCGCGGCATACCCGGATGTTCCCCCCTGACCAGTCTGGGCAACTTTTGATCCGATATTTATAATCGCACCCTTATTTTTAACGAGCTCATCCAGAGAATAATGGGTCAGGGCAAAAACATGGGAAAGGTTTTTATTAATGGATTCAACAAATTTCTCAGGTTGGCAATCCAAGCCTACCCCATCATTACTTCCTGCATTATGAATTAAAAAATCCAGTCTGCCCGCTTTTTTAATAGTTTCTTGAATGGCTTGTTGGCAGGCATTCGTATCAGTTAATTCTGTAGGAATTGAAAAAGCTTTTTTATCGGACTTAACAAGTTTGGCCACCAAAGCATCAGCCACTTCCGGATTACGGTCCACAACTGAAACCACTGCACCCTCTGCAGCAAAGGCTCGAACTATGGCCGAACCGATCCCTTTGGCTCCACCAGTCACAAGAGCCACTTTACCTTCGAGGTTAAGGTTCATATTGAAGGAATAACTTTTTGTGCAGACTCTCCCAGTTGATCAATTCCAAGTTCTACCAAGTCTCCAGCCTTTAAGTAAATTTGTGGATCCATTCCCATACCCACTCCCGGAGGAGTACCTGTGGAAATTATGTCTCCGGGCAGAAGGGTCATAAATTGACTGACATAGCTTAGAAGGAATGGGATTTTATAGTGAAGGTTTGATGAGTTACTGGACTGCATAATTTTTCCGTTCACTTTGAGCCACATTTTTAAATTATCAGGATCCTGAATTTCGTCTTTAGTCACCAACCACGGACCAAAAGGAGCGAACCGATCACAACTTTTTCCTTTGACCCATTGTCCACTTCGGTCGAGCTGAAACCCACGCTCGCTGTAGTCATTATGAAGGGCATAACCAGCAATATAATCATGAGCGTCTTTTTCCTCAATATAACTGGCACGCTTTCCAACGACAAAGGCGAGTTCAACCTCCCAATCTGTTTTATCGCCCTCTCTAGGTAAAATTAAGTCATCATTAGGACCACAGAATGAACTAGTGGCTTTGAAAAAAAGAACCGGTTCAGGCGGGATTTCCATTCCAGATTCCCGGGCATGGTCGTCATAATTTAATCCGATACAGACAATTTTGCTGGGGCGTGCAATAGGTGAACCGTATCTTGTTCCCTCAGGAAAAGAGGGTAGATCGTGTTCATTTTCTTTTAGCCATGTTTTTAATCTGTCCAGTCCATCGGTTTCAAAAAATACTTCGTCGTAGTCTTCTTCAAAGGAAGACACATCAATCTCCCGTCCGTCGGGGAGCAGGAGGCCAGGAGATTCTTCGTAAGGTTCACCTCTTCTAATTAGTTTCATAAATAAAAATAGTTATCGTAAAGTCATGGTGCCGCCGTCGATGTCATATGCACCACCAGTAATAAAGGATGCTTCATCTGAGCACAGAAAAGTGGCTAGGGAGGCAATTTCGTCAGGTTCTCCCATTCGTCCAATGGGTTGATATTTTGAAAGTTCAGAAAATTTTTCGGCACGCTCATTATCATCAGAATAATATTTTTCCAAAAATCCATCCACAAAAGGAGTATGGACACGTCCCGGGCAAACACAGTTGCAACGAATCCCATGATCCACATAATCCTTGGCTACACTCAATGTCATGGCCAGAGCCGCACCCTTACTGGCAGAGTAAGCAAACCGTTCGGCAATACCAAGCCGGGATGCAATCGAAGCCAGATTGAGAATTACACCTCCACCATTTTCAACCAATATTGGAATAACCTTATTCAAACAGATAAATAAACCTTTGGTGTTTACTTCTATTATCTGGTCAAAATCTTTCTCGGTGGTTGAGGTTGCGGTTCCAACATGGGCAATACCGGCATTGTTAACCAGATGTGTTGGATTTCCCAAAACTTGAACGGTTTCTGTCAGGGCTTCGGTGACTGCTTCCGCATAAGAAATCTCGCAAGGTACAAAAAGAGCAGTTCCCCCATTATTTTTAATCTCATCTGCAGTTTGTCTGCCAGCATTCTGATCCTTTTCCCAAATCGCCACTTTGGCTCCTTCTTCGGCAAAACGCAAAGCGATGGAACGACCAATTCCTTTCCCGGCTCCGGTAATAATCGCTGTCTTGTGAATTAATTTTTTCATGGACTTTTTCTTTATAAAGACATTCCTCTTTTCCATGGCAAGAAATCATCTCGACCCTGTTGTTCGGCCTTGGTTTTTTTGTCACCGGATGCATAGGCAATCACTTCTTCTAAAAGTTTTTCTCCAAGCGATTCTACACTCTCTGAACCGTCAATGATAGAACCGGTGTCAAAATCGATATACTCTTTAAATGAATTTGCGGTTTTATGATTACTGGAGATTTTAATAACCGGACAAACTGGGTTTCCGGTTGGCGTTCCTAAACCAGTGGAGAAAAGAATCAGATTGGCCCCGGCTCCGGCCATTGCGGTTGTGGATTCCACATCATTTCCTGCAGTACATAGTAAGGAAAGTCCATTTTTTGAAATCCATCCGGGGTAATCTATGACATCCACTATAGGTGAGCTTCCTCCTTTTCTGGCTGCTCCAGCAGATTTGATGGCATCAGTTATTAATCCATCTTTTATATTTCCTGGAGAGGGATTCATGTGGAAACCAGAGCCAGCTTCTTTCACTCTTTCCTCATAATTTCTCATAATTTCGATAAACCGTCTGCCGATATCCTGCGTTTTGCAACGATTTACAATTTCCTGCTCGACTCCGCAAAGTTCTGGAAATTCAGAAAGGATAACTTTTCCGCCCAAAGCCACGGTTAAATCCGCCACATGCCCAATGCATGGATTCGCAGAAATCCCTGAAAATCCATCGGATGCCCCACACTCCATTCCCAAGTTTAGATCCGATAAGGGCAAGGTAACCCTCTTAATCAAGTTGATTTCAGCTAGTTTTTCAAAAGTTTGACGAATAGCTTTTTCAAGCATCTCTCGCTCGGACGGATATTTCTGCTGTTCGAACACAAGGAAGGGTTTGCTAAAATCTGAACACCGTTTCGAAATTTCATCCTCCAAAATAGAAACTTGTGCATGTTGGCACCCCAAACTTAAAATAGTAATTCCGGCCACATTTGGATTGCAGGCATATCCTGCTAGCAGACCGCAAAGTTCATTGGAAACGCCCCTAGTCTCGCCGCAACCAAGACCGTGAGTAAGAAATTTAATGCCATCCACATTGGGGAAGATAGGGGAAGACCGATTAATGGTTTCATCCGGTAAGGCAACTGATTTTGGGGAATCTCCGTTTTGATAAGCGTTTGCCAGACTCTGTGCAAAGCTTTCATACTGAGATCTTTTGTCAAAGCCCAGTGCCTTGGTCATAGAGTTCTTAAGAATTTCAACATTTCCATTTTCGCAGAAGACTAAGGGAACAACCAGCCAGTAATTGGCGGTTCCTGCAGTGCCGTCTGCTCTTTCATAGCCGAGAAAAGTTTTATTTTCCCAATGTTTTACAGATGGCGCATGCCAGCTTGCTTTTTGCTCGGTTAATTTGAAAAGATCGGATCGGTGAACCATATTCTCGGTGGTAATTCGTTCCCCAAGCTTAATCGTTCTTGTGGCTTCTCCGACCAAAACACCGTACATGTAAGCTCGGTCACCGACAACAAAATTTTGCCCCGCTAATTTATGTTTAGCGGGAATTTTTTCACACACCGTGAATGTTTCCTCTTCAGTATTTAATTGTTGAGTTGGCTCGAGGTCTTGAAGGGCAACCCAAAGATTGTCATTCTTGGAAACTTTAAGAACTGGGTTTGTTTTTTGCATTTAAAAACTGCTTAAAAAACGCAGATAAATAATTCTTTATATTTAAGAAGTCTTCCTTACGAAAAAATGATTTGCCAGGCAACAATGCAAAGAGAAAGAAAATAGAATGAAGTGGAAGGAGGAACAATTTATCAATATCATTTTTTAACAGTAAACCTTGAATTGTAACTTTTTTTGGATTGCTCGCAATAGGAGAAACTCAAAAAGATTAATTTTTATTGTTGCTCATTTTTACATTATTTTATGAATTTATCCATTTTCCCTTCACAATTAACCCTTTGATTCTATGAGCATATCCTCCTTAAAACTTCACAATGCAATGTGGCCGGGTCTTGTCGGCAAAGGCGACGACGAGGGCCAAGAACCTCCGATTAGTTTGGAGAAGATGTTGGATTTTTCAGCCGCAGCCGAGGTGAATGGTAGAAAATTCGACGGTATCGATTACTTTTTGTTTCTTCCGCACACAAATCCTGAGGCAAGTGATGACGAACTTAAACAAATTGCTGATCTCATTCTAAGCAAAGGGTTTGATATTGGTTCCCTGGTTGCTCCCGTTTGGCCGGGAACCATAGGAGACTCCGCCATGGGTACAGATGAGCAACAGCAAAAATTTCTGGACGCGGTTAAAATGGCTTGCCGAATTGCTAAAATTTTTAATGAGCATGGTGCCCGAAAGGGTGGAGTGATTCGAATAGATTCCGCAGAATTTGGAGTGGAAAAGTGGAAAGCTAATCCGGGGGAAGGCACAGCCCGAATCGTGGACACTTTTACCAAGGCAGCCAAAATTGCGGCCGATCATGGCGAGCGCCTTGCCGCTGAGGGAGAAATTTGCTGGGCAGGAATGCACAGCTGGAAGGATATGCTTGATTTACTTGAAGGGGTAGGAATGCCGGAAACCCTTGGCTTTCAGGCTGACTTGGCCCACACTTATCTATATCTTATGGGATATAATGCACCTGATCATGCTCTTTTGCAGGAAGAATACACTGAAGAAGAATTTTATGCCGCTTATGAGGAAATGACAGACAAGATTCGGCCTTGGACAATTGATTTTCATGTCGCTCAAAATGACGGTGAAGTTCATGGTGCAGGTTCGCATGATAAAACTGGAAAACATTGTCCGGCTGACGATCCCAATGGTAAGTTGGATATCACCCGTTGTTCCCAGTATTGGTTGAAAGATTTTCAGGATCGAGGCATCAAGCATATTTGTTGGGATGGATGCATGTTTCCGAATTCGACACTCGAAAATCCAGCGACTTGGAATGCAATTCTAAAAGCTATGATTGGAGTAGTAGAAGGTTAGATTACAACAGATGAAATTAGTAATTGTTGCGGTTATATAAAATCCTTTTACTGAGAATGTGAAGACACTATTGCAGTTTGTCATTCTGCAATTGTTTTTGTTTGCCAATTCCCTGACTGCACAATTGCAAGAAGATGACAATTCTTCTGATTTGACCGTTTTTGAAAAAGCGGAATTACGAAGACTGCTTGATTTAGATTTCTTAGAACTTTCCCGCACCCCGATTCGAGGAGTTCTGGGATATGAACAGGAACATTGGCGTAACCCAGCCTCCGTTCATGTCATTCGACCCGAAGATATCAGCCTTAATGGACATGTTCTAACTGTTGACGCCTTTCGAAATGTTGCTGGTATGTATGCTGCCCGTGGTGTTGGTTATGATGATTTCGTAACCATGCGGAACTTCAGTGGTTCGGCCACGGAAAAATTCCTTACCATGGTTGATGGCAGGGAAGTTCTGCAATTAATGGGAGGTACCATCAATTGGACGACCGAGGATGTGCCGCTTGCCATTCTTGATCGTGTCGAAATTATTCGTGGTCCCGGAGCGTCGATATGGGGGACGAATTCTGTGAGTGGAGTAGTAAATATTGTCACTAAGCATGCAGCCCAAACTCAGGGTGATAGCATTAGACTGGTAATCGAAAATGATGGTACATTCTTAGGGGATTATGTCCATGGCGGGCAAACTGCGGATGGTTCATTTTATCGTTTTTGGATTCGGGATCAGGAATACTCCGAGGGTAAACTTATTTCCGGTTTGGATGCCCGTGATGACGGATTTGCCCGCAAAGCGGGATTTCGTTTTGATAAAGAACTTGGTCCTGATTTGGAAATGACTTTTGCGGGAGGGTTCGCTACCCGCCGGGTTGAGCATGTGATGGATTTGAGTAATCGTCTGTTATTATCTACAGGAGACCCGAACAACCCATATATTTTCATGGGACTGGCTAAAAACATGGGTTTAATAAATCAAACTCAGTATGATATGTTTTTACCAGCTTCTTGGAAAGCGGTTGAAGTCGAAGGCCAGACTATTTCTCCCTACAATCTTCAAAGATACCAAAATTATGAAGATATGCCACAGGATGGTTCTCATTTACGAGCAAAACTATCAGGAATTACTGATAATAATTTAGAATGGTCCCTGGCGGGTTATGCAGAACTTTATGACACCACATTAGGACATATTGGACATAGCTGGGAACGGGAAGAATTCGATTTAGACTTTAGAGCCAACAAGCCGATTGGCGATCATAACCATTTGGCTTTTGGTGCCTCCTTTAGACACATGTCTTTGGAAGTAGATGAAGTTGTCACCAAACCTTGGGCTTTTTCTTTTGATCCCATAAATCCCAACAGTCCGTTGTCGAACATTCCAATTTTGGATTATGGAAATAGTCCAACTAGTTTTGACCGTGTTGCTGGTTTCATTCAGAATTCAACTGATTTGAATGATCAGGTCGTTCTTTCTTTAGGGGCAAAGTTTGAAGATAGTGATATGACCGGATCTTCGGTACAACCTGGAGTTCGGGTATCCTATACATTTGATGAACAAAATATCTTTTGGGGAGCATATTCACGGGCTTTGCGACAACCATCACTTACTGAGAAATACACAAAGGTTTCTTACGCTCGAGTTTTTGATCCTGCTACCTTGAAGTGGACGGAATTATCATTTGAGTCTGCAACTAATTTGGAAGATGAGAAGATGGATGCATATGAACTTGGATGGCGAACTCAGCCTTCCGAAAAATTACTCATTGAGCTTTCGCTTTACCACTACGATTCCAAAAATGCTATTTTTTCCGGTCCGCCTCAATATGAACCATTTGATGTTAAAACAAATGGAGGTGAGCTTACTTTCGATTACAGACCGATTAAAACCTGGCATTTGCAGGGTGGTTATTCTTTTTCACGGGGTAAAAAAGAAGGAAAA
>CACHJU010000036.1 GCA_902580225.1 uncultured Verrucomicrobiota bacterium | reverse complement strand
TCGGCAGACTTTCTATACCACTTTACCGCTTCCTTATGATCTTGGGTTACTCCTTCCCCATTGGCGTACTTAAGAGCAAGGTTGAACTGAGCCTTTGCATGCCCCTGCTCGGCTGACTTTCTAACCCACTTGACTGCTTCCTTGTAATCTTGAGGTACTCCTTTTCCGTTTCCGTACATCGTACCAAGGTTGGACTGAGCAATTCCATGCCCCTGCTCCGCTGACTTTCTCAACCACTTTACCGCTTCCTTATAATCTTGCGTTACTCCTTCTCCTTTAGCGTACATCATACCAAGGGTGTACTGAGCACCTGCACGCCCCTGATCTGCAGACTTTCTATACCACTTCACCGCTTCCTTATAATCTTGGGGTACTCCTTTTCCTGTGGCATACATGAAACCAAGGTTGTGTTGTGCAATGGAATTTCCACCTTCTGCTAGTTGCTTAGTTTCTTGAAAATCCAATGCTGACAGCCCGCAGGTCAAAAAAAGATAAGCAAATATAAATGATATAACTTTCATCCCCCAACCAAACCACTGCCTATCCACTTAGTCAATAAAGAGGATAAGCTAACGATTTAATTACTCTTTCTTACATGTAGAATCTATCTACCCCTCGCGAAAGCACGCACGAATCCACTTCTTTAACGAGGGCTTACAACCGATTCCTATTGGCGTATTGTCTTATTGTTAGAATGGCGTAACTAAGCCGATGAACTTATAGAAACCGCACTTGAAGTAATTCAGAAATGAGCTAAAAAATAGCTTCTCGAATTTGAAGCTAGAATCAAGAAGCAATCAAGAGTTTGATAATCAGATGTTAAAGGAATTTATGAAAGAGCAGTGGAAAACAACAAGGTTACTTTTTGAAACTATTAGGATCATAACCATATTTTTTCTTTGAAATAGCAAAGCCCACATTTTTCATGACTTCACCAAGAAGAATCTCTTTCTTATCTTCAGAAATTTTTTCATCTTCACTCTTCAAATAATCATCAAGATCTCCATCGACTATTTCCAGTTGTTCGGAAAATAATTCAGCTATTTGCGGTTCGATCTCATTAAATTTTTCCTCAGAGTCAACTTGCTCAAGTAATTCGTTAATTTCACGGAAATTTTGAATCAAATTGTCAGCAATATCGTCGGGAGACTTCGAACAAGAAGAAAAAACGGTTGATAACAAAAAATATAGTGAAAATTTACATAAAAAAAGCAATATTATTTTATTCATTAATTCTATAATGTACTTTATTAAAGTTTTTGTAAAGCATTATATAACATAACTACAGATCTATGTTTTTGCATTATAGATTCTAGTTCAAAGTGTTGACTTATTATTATAATTTTTGTGGGTGTTGTGAAGATGATAAGGATGGCATGCAGGTGCTGGCGCAAAGCCTTCCTCTCCACTCACAATTACTATAGCCACTTCTAGCTTCTACAACTAGCGGATGCCAACGATCCTCGCCAAAGGGTATATCCTCCAGGATATTGATCGACTCATCAAACATGCCCAACTCGCGGTATCCGTTCGAGCGGGATAGGCGGGTGCGGAGGTTCATGCGGGACTACTGCCCCATATTGTACAGAGCCTGCACTTCGGCGGCGGATAAGGCACGGTCGTAGATGCGGAGTTCGTCAATGAGGCCTTGGTAAAACTGTTGATTTCCATTGTGAGATGCTAGGAAAATTTCAGTAGGTGCACTATGAAGTAAATAATCTGTTGCTTGGTATTTCTCTTGTCCATTTAAAAAAAGTTTTCCTGAGTTTGTAGAGCTAGTCCAAAGAAGAGTGCCCAAGAACCATTGATTACTATTTATCGATGACCCGCTTAAATTCTCCCCAGGGTTTCCTAAAGTAGCTAAAAAATTTTGCCCCGGCAATTTAATATAATATCTACCCGGGCTATGTGCAGAGAACAAATAATTATTATCTTGTTTAAAAGAATTGAACCATAAAGAAATTGTTCCTTCTTGTTGTCTATTTAGTAATACTTGATTTGGGATTCTAAATGAGTCATTAATACCATCAAAAGCTAAAGCTTGATTGAATTTGCCTTCTGTCCAAGAAGGATCGTTCATTATAGTACCGTGATAATTATTTCCTGATAAATCAGAACTGTTTCCATCCAAAGGCCACCAGCCAATTATTCCGTTTAATGGTCCAAAGTTTAAGGCTTTTAATTCCGCAACCCCCGACTCCACACTTCCAAAGTCATTGCTCACCACCACGGAATAATTGCCATCATGCAGGGTGGCATTGGTATCGGTAATGCTCAGGGTCGAGTTGGTTTCTCCCGCAAGATTACTGCCATCCTTTTTCCATTGATAGCTCAGATACTTGCCTTCGGCGGTGACGGAAAACGATGCATTACCGTCCGCATAAACAACTTTACCTGTAGGCTGCCCAGTAATCTCAGGTTTAAGGTACTTGAGAATCTGCTCGTTGAGCTGAGAAGTGGTAATCGTGTTACTCGCAATCTTACTCGCCGTCACCGATCCATCCGCTACTTCCGCCTGCACCAAAGGCGTACCCGCGGAGGCATTGCCATCCTTGCGGTATAGGTCAAATACGCCTGCCACGGAGGCATTCAGGTCGGCGGCGTACACTTTGTTGGAGAAGACGCCTGATGCAGTCGCTCCTGCGATAACATAGACTGTATTGTTAAGTACAACGGAGTCGGCTACATATTTACTTTCAGGAAGATTACCTTCCGCAATCCATGAATCCTTAGCTGGATCATAATAATCTATGTGCGATCCGTAGTCAAGTCCACCAACATAAATTCTTTCATGAGAGACCCATGCTGCAGGCCAATTTCTAGCTCTAGGTAAATATTTTTCAGTTCGCCAAGTATCTGTCTGCGGATCGTAACTTTCTACAGTTGAATTTGCAGGTGTCCCAAAACCTGCTATCGCCCAAATCCGATTATCAAACCAAACTAGTTTAACACCATGCCTAGCAGTTGGCATATTTGCTTTAGCTTGCCATTGGTTTGTTGATGTATCAAAGCAAAGAACCTGATTAATGTCTTGGTTAGAAGAAGTTCTTCCGCCAATCAAATAAATTTTAACACCTACAGTAATAGCAGTTCCGTGATTAACTTCGCTGGGTAATGCAACTCCTGACGACCAACTTTCTGTCGATGGATCGTAAACTTCTACACTTGATAATCCCTGTCCCCCAATAGCGTAAACTTTACCATTTAAAAAAGCTGATGCTACTCCATGCCTAGCCTCTGACATAGAGTTGAGCGTTTCCCAAGTATTGGTTGTGGAATCATATCTCTCAGCAATATTCTTGGCTGAATCATTGTATCCTCCAACAAAATAAATCTTACCATACAAAACCTCCACTCCATCAAAAGCCCACCTAGCCACACTTACAGGAGCTTTCTCCTCCCAAACCAATTCTTTCGGCGTTCCGTGCTCATAAAGTGAATACCCCGAAGGTGCTGGCTGACCACGAGGCACGGAAATTAAACTTCCTGCTACCACGCTACCTGCACCTGATGCATTCTGATCCAACTTGGCAGTCACTTCAGGGGCAAGCATCGATAAGGTAATGGGTGAAGCAGATGTGGAGGACTTATTTAAGTCGGCAAGTACATCTGCGGGCAACATACTGCGAGTAATCGTGACTGTTTTATTTAAGTCGTCCCGTACATCCTGAGGTAGCATGTCGCGGGTAATCGAAACTGACTTGTTCAGGTCGTCCCGTACATCTTTTGGTAACATGTCACGGGTAATGGTTACAGGAGCAGATGGGCTTGCAGTTGCATTAGCATCCAATTGAGACAGAACTTCCGAACTAAGCATATCCCGGGTGATTGCTCCATTGTTCACCTTTTCAGCAACCTGTGCCACTTTGGCTAATTCAGCCACTTTTGCCAATTCGGCAACCAATGCACGAGGAGTGGCGGTAATTAATTGATCGGGTGCAAGATGACGAAGACCTTCTCCATCTTCCATATCAACTTCCACTTTTAAATAGAGCTTATCATGATTGAGAAATAATTCCGGTGGTAATGAATTCATTCCCTGTCCACCAAGCAAAACATTATAGCGGCCATTACGAATCGTAACCTTAATGGTTTCTCCAGGTTGTTTACCATTTTTCCAATGGGTTGTTCCATTCCCATCATAAAGGGAAAATGCAAACTGAGCCTCTCCAAAGTAATTAATTCCATTTATCGCAACCTTGCCCGAATACGGTACTGGCGAAGCTGCATAAGCAGATAAAACTGCTACCAAAAACATAACCAATACCTGCCCGATATATTTCATGCTTTGCATAATTGTACGATTATACTGAATTGTCAATGAATTGGGGTGGAAGTGCTAAAGAATTGCACTTATTTCGTTATCCGTTGCCACTCTATTCAGATTTGGTTAGAATATGCTACATTGTGGCAAAGATTGGAACACACTAACTTGGGGGCATTTAAGATGGATGATCATGTAAAAGAAAAGTTAATAGGTTTATCAAATTTAATCCTTGAAAACACAAAATCAGAACGAAGTTTTTTCAAGCGAGTAAATGGACTTCGTCAACTTCACAGGTGTTACATTGAGTTCTCTAAAAAATCTGAATTCCACCATCAGGATGATATTTTTACTTCATTTGAGAAAGAGGTTAATCAAAAATTAATTCCATTACCAAAAAGTGAAGAGTCCGAATCCATTTTTTCCCAATTTGAATTTACTACCTTTCTTGAAAATTACTGCATGAATTTTGTGCAGTTGGATGTAACTCCATCCGAAGATAATAAATATGGGGCTCTCAGTTTGGATGATCTTTGGGATGGGCTTTTAACGTATGGCAGATTCAGGTGGAAAACTTATCTCGCTGCAAGCAAGTCATATGCAAAGGATCAAAAGATCAAACCGGGTAAATTATTAAAGCTATCCGAGATGCTTTCTCCTGCAGAACCACTAGGAATTAAACGATATGCTAAAGTTGGAAGCAGTAGGGACACCAAAATAAAAAACGAGCTTTTCAAGCACCGTGATTACTTCGATAATTTTGTTTATGCATACTTCCGTGGCTACCAAAGTCATGCCTTCATATTGTCGAAAAAAACTTCGGAGGTCAGTAAACATAAAGGTTTATCTAAAAAGCTAGATAAAGACCCGAATCATTTCCAGCCTTCAATTGACAATAATGGTGACAATCGAATATTCCACGGAATCTCGCTTCCATACTACTCAAGATGGCAAATGGCATATGAGAAAAAGGACGAAGATGGGCAACGCAAGTGGTTTAAAGCAATAGTTGGAGAAAAACTTTTAAGTAAAAAAATCGCCTGAGAGCCACTTTTTGTAGGCTACCGAAGTTTTTGCCAAAAATTGTCATTTGCAAGGCATTGTAGGTGTTTGCTCTGGCACTCCTACTGAAGTGAATGAAACGGAATAAAGATTATTCACAAACAACAATAACGCAGAGCGGTCTGATGACGACACAGGAACTTGCAAAGTTTCTGAAGTTTTCAGACCGACACATAAGCAACCTCGTTAGATCGAGGCGCATACCAAGAATCAAGATTGGGCATGCCGTTCGATTCGATCCAGAAGCTGTACTACGAGCCATGGGTCGATATGAAGAACATGAATTAGGAAGAGAGGATTAAGAGATGAGTATATACAAAATTCTTGAACATTCATTCAGGCGGACTGGCTGGAATTACAGCCTAATAGAACGCAACGGTATGGCAGCAATCTATGAACAGCGAGCACCTGCAAAACCGGATAAAATCTCGGGTTATGTGGTTGCACGAATCAGGCGGGTCAAAGGAAAGACAATGCCAGACGGAAACAAGATTCCTCCTCGGGAAATCTTTCCATCACCATCCGAATTTGGGTTCAATGGTTGGTATTACATGTCGAATCCTGAAAGTAAGAAGATGGCATATGAGCAGTATTATGAACTGATTCATAAATTAGGTCAGGTCATTCCCGATGATAAATCGTCTTCTGGCGAAAAGGGTACTATGAGCTCTCTTGATGAAGAAGAGGAGGATGACCTTGGGGATGATATGTTCGCATGACGACAATACGAGCAGAGGAGTTGCTCGAAAGGAAAATATCTAAGTTTAAAATTCAATTCGCAAAGAAACCTTCCTTGGACTATTCACTCAGGCAATGCTTGGGTGAAGTCCGAGGAACTTTGCATCAAACTTTGGTTTCCAAGATCCGTAGAGAAGGAGATAAAAATAAACGCGATAAACTAAAGTCAAAACTTCCGGGCGTTACGCTAAGTGGCGTAGGTAATCGAAAGGTCAAAGATGATATTATTGAACCAGTCTTCAAGCACAGTGGTCTTCTTCAAGTAGACTTGGATTTGGATGACCATCGTGATTGGCAAGTAGACAAAATGTTTGAAGTTGTGAATAACGACAAACATGTGCTTGCAAGTTTCCTATCACCTTCTGGCGGAGTGAAAGCAGTTGTTCCAATTGAGCAAAAAAAAGAAACTCATGTGAATTGCTTTCTTCATGCAGAAGAACATTTTGCTAAGGCTGGACTTCATATGTGCAAAGCTACAAAAAACCTTCAAAGGTTGATGTACTTGTCTTATGACCCACATCCTTACATTGCAGATGGAGAGGTGGAGATATTCACTCCTTTAGAAAATGCAACACAGAAGCACAGAAGCACAGAAACAAAGAAACGCAGAAACGCATCAGAATTTCTTCCTGTCTCTCTTCTTGATAACCTAGATGCTATAGATGCAGTTGAGGAAAAGACAGAGAGATGGTTGCAAGATCCAGAGTCAGACCCAAAAGCAGTTTCCTTGTGGCTTGAGTTTGTTCACGAAAGGTACGAACCGGATTTCCATAAAAGAAACGAAGTACTGACGAATTTCATTCGATATGCATTTGAAAGGATGAGTAAAGACTCTGCGATGATCCTTGCCCGCCAAATCCATAACTTATGGAACACGATATGCAGAGCTGATATTTCTTCACATATGCGTTCCGCACAGAGCTTGTGGAATGGATGCGAAAATTCATATCGCTCCCAACTTGGATGCATTGAACTTAACTGCTATGATCGACTAAAGAGAGTTGAAGACAGAGACGCTTTTCGAATCTGTCGTGACTTAGCAAATCGAGAAAAAGGTGGCGTGGGTAACTTCTTTCTATCTTCACGTAATCTTGGACTCCGACTTGGCTTTGAACATACCCGCGCTTGGAGAATCATTAGGAGGTTAAAGAAAAGAATGTATATTAATGAAACAAAAAAAGGACGCCAGGGTGCAAATGGCAGTGCATCCGAATATCATTGGATGCTTATGCCTTAACGCTACCCCGTACCCCTAGATTATTGGCTTTTAGTGTATGACCTTGGTAATGCCCTTCATGTATGCATATCTGCAGAAATATGGGGGGACGGGGTATGGATTGTCACAAATTAAGATTCCACATTATTTAACGCCTCCACTTTCTGCCCAAACAAAGTATTATAAATTTCTTGCGAATCGTACTCGCGTTTAACTGGAAAACGAAAAAGTGGAACACCTGCTGACTGCATAGCTTCCTCAAGAAACGCATCTCTTTCTTTTCTTTTTGGCCTATTGTGACTTGAATCATCCAACTCGATGGCAAATTTCACGGACAGATCTGTTGGGTCACATGCAACAAAATCTAGGTGCTTGGACTTGATACGATTGAATGCAGATGACCGGGTAGATTTATCCAGACCTTTCTTTACTTCTATCACATCTGCCAAACGCACCTGTGCCATGATTCGATAATGCGTGCCAATAATCTGATCCAGCATGCCAAGAAATTTCAACTCAGCTGGAGTAAGAAGTCCACCTTTTGCTTCATAGTGAGATGGTGCTTTCCCCTTGCCCTTTATTAAACCCAAGAACTTTAGAGCAACCACAATAATTGCAATCACTGCAAAGATAACCAATGCTATTGTGAGGTACTTCAATCCACCACATCACAGCATCTAACTATTCATAGTCAAAACTAATGTTGCACAATTCCTCCATCATTCAGAGCATAAAATAGTAATACATGCATCCTTTGCACACTGCTTTGCGGAGCATCAGAATTATGCAAGGAAGCATGCCTTCGCATCCAATAGAATTTGGATTATGTGGAAATCATGAGGTTTTTAGGCGTGGGATAAACACAGTGAACGTTACATCACCAAGCAAAGAACCCGCAAAAATAGGTACTAAATTTAATCGGATTTGACAATACTATGTGTTGTTGCTTTGATGGGGTGAATGAAAATTATAAGTTTTTCCTTACTTTTAACATTAATATTAAATAGTTTTTCGTTTTCCAATGATAATTCCGATAAAACTTATTATGATACTAATGCTCACAATGACCTGTTTAACCAATTCAAGGAATATTCAGATTCGAAACCAAGCCTAAGAAGAGGTTCTTGGACTGAAAACCTTGAACCTCCATCTTCAGGCTCTGATATCGGCGACCTAACCAGGCTATGGGTGATTAGTCGCGAATTTGTACCAGGTTATAATTCGGAAAGAGGTTTTTTTATTGCAGAAGAATCATCTCTTGATCTTGGATTAAAGTGGACAGTTCTAAATTGTTTAAAACAAATTGCAGAGTATACTGGAAGTGAAATTTCTGGTAAGAACGATGTTATGGAAACTCGTGTAAATTCTAAACTTTTTGGTTTATCGATTTTGGGTAACCAATTTATGGACAGAAATACTTTCAAATTAAATTATGAGATAAAATTAGGGACAAGATCATTAAAATATTCTTATTCTGAAAAGGAATATGCTAAAAATGAATTTGATGTAAAAAATGAAATTCAAGAAAATGGTCTTCCCTTCTCAGAATTGCTTAAATATCTTTATCATCACGCGAATGTTTCCCTGCATCTTTTTAAGCAAAGAGGACATGAGAAAAAAGTGGACAGCTACGGGGTAATTATCATCACTAAAATCACAGGCCAATCTTCTTCTCGCTATAGAACTCGGGGTAAAATGTGGGAAGGAACATTTGATGGAGGAAAACTAATGGAAGCTGTTGCCTGGAAACCCGATGGAAAGAAATGCCCAATTTCCCTAATTAAAAATGGTTACGGAGTATTAGTCTGTTATGACGAGAATGGAAATGAATCATATCGCTCAATCTACTATGAGGGTGAGGGTCGCCCCCAATTTGAAAATCCATAAATAATTGACTATCTCTTTTTGTTTATTCGACATAAACCCTTTTTTTGAAAATATTAATTTAAATATTTCAACATTATCACAAGTCTTCAAAACCGAAATTTCCTCCTAAATTTTGCAACTCAACCAGAAACTTGAGAAAACCGATATAATACATCCACGCCCTCCTATCACGATTCCACCATGCCCCCCCCTTTTGGCACTTTGCGGATCAGGTAACACATTCATGCATATTGCGAAAAAAGTTGTGCGTGGGGTGAAGATAATAAGGAAAAGAGGAACAAAGATTCAAGCTACCCCCTCCTCCCCTTACAAATTTGTAGCCACTTTGTAGCCACTTTAGATGCATAAATGTGCCAAAGAGAACAATTATGTACAAATTCAGCAAAAAAGGAAATTCTTTAAAATTTTATAACATGTAAAACTATAAGTTCCTTTGTTTACCAAGCTTTAGCACCTATTTTCAAGCTATTTCCAAAGAGTGCCCGAGGAGGGACTTGAACCCTCACGCCATTACTGGCAACGGATTTTAAGTCCGCAGCGTCTACCATTCCGCCACTCGGGCATCAAATTGAATAGTTATTCCTATAATCTTTTGAGAATTAAAAATCGAGTAAATTCTAATCCGGATGAAATTATCATGATTTTAGATTTTATGAGAAGATCGATTTCATCTTTAAATTAGGTATTTAATCAAAAGCTTGCATTCGTAAAATTACTATGGTTCATAAATAACATGAATAAAGTTTTGATTGTAGATGATGAGGAATCGATTCTTAAGGGAATTAAACTCAATCTAGGTCGTACTTTTGACATCACCCTTGCTAATGGTGCCCACGAAGCACTTAGCTCATTCAAGGAGAAAGGGCCTTTTGAGGTGGTAGTTTCCGATATGCGGATGCCCGGAATGGATGGGGCAACCATGCTAAGAAAAATTAAGGAAGAAAATCCAGAGGTTATGACTATCCTTTTGACTGGACATGCTGATTTTGAGTTCGGTGGTTCCCAAGCCCTCCAATCGGGACTGCTTTTTAAGATACTTAATAAACCATGTCCTCCACAAAAGCTTTCTTCTACCATTCGTGCTGCAATTGATGAAAGAGAAGATAATAACCTAGAGGAGGGAAAGGCTCCAGACACCGTTCTTTAGTTCCAAAAATAAATGCGTCTAAAGGTGGCGTGGATTTATCTTTTTTCAGTTTTTTTTTGTGAAAAACCGCCCGTAGCCGCTTTCTCCCGGATCTTTCTTTCCTCCCGCTCCAGTCTTCTTTTGCGCTCACTTTCAGATTGAAAAATCTTAAGAATTATAAAAGCACCGGCAAGTACAACTAAAATGATAATTTCAACTATCATGATTCAAGCCGAATCTGATTGAACCCCATTTATCTGATTTTTAGTTAGGGCCTTCCACGAGGTAATCATGAGGAAAAAGCCAAGTACCAACATCGCACATGCGGTTCCTCCAAGTAAAGTCTGGACTCCGAATTTTTGAACCATCAGGACCAAGGCAGTCATCGGCATCACAATCATAACAACTGCGGGTAACAAGGCGAATCCGTAACCGACCTTGGAAGCTTTAAGAAAAACTACAAATGTAAGCAGAGCCAGAGCGGCAAGTAATTGATTCGTTGCCCCAAAGAGTGGCCAAATTGCCTTCCATGCTGGTTGCAATGTTCCATCAAGTCCCGGGAACTGTTGAAAAACAAGAATGGTGGGCAAGGCAAGAGCCAATAAAGTACCCAAATATCGGCTTGCCTGGTTCCGCCAATCAAATAACTCTTCGATTAAAAAACGGGTCAGTCGAGTACAGGTATCTAAAGTGGTCAGAAGAAAAGTGCTTATTGCCAGCATCGCAAATTCTGCACCCAAAGAAGCTGGAATTCCTAGTGCCCCAAAAAATTTAGCTGCTCCCGCTGCAAAAATTCCCACTGGAGTGCCACCCGCCTCTCTTTCACTTATACTTAAAACGGCCACGCATCCCATTGCAAACACTGCCAAAACCCCTTCCACCAGCATGCCTCCATAACTTATTCTCCGAACATCACTCTCTTTTTTAATCTGCTTTGATGTGGTTCCACTTGATACAATGCTATGAAAACCACTACAGGCTCCACAGGCAACGGTGATAAATAGAAAAGGAATAAGCATACCCAATTTTTCGGACTCCCAGGCTACAAATGCGGGCATTTGAATAGATTCATTCGCAGTCAACATTCCCACCACTCCAAAGCCTAGAATCGCGTATAGAAAACCGGCACTCAGGAAATCCCTTGGCTGAAGAAGCAAGCCCACCGGTAAAACTGCGGCTACAAAACAATAGCCCAAAATGGCATAGATCCAAAAATCTTTTCCCAAGTCTATCATGGGAAAAAAATGACCCACCGCTAACCCGGCAAAGGTCAGTGGAAAAAAGACAAGACCCAGTTTCCCCAATGAAAAAGAGGCTCTTCTCATGAGGACTCCAAAAAGAACCGCCACCAAAATAAACCAGCCGGAAGCCGTGGCCACGGCCGGTTGCTTGGCAAAGGTATTGGCGGTCAGGTCAAGAAATACGATGATTACATAGACCAGGGCCAGGATTACAAAAAGCATAAATAATTTCCCGGCTCCCTCCCCCACTAATCCACGCATCGTATCTGCAATCGAACGTCCGCCGTTTCGAACAGACATCAATGTACTGCCAAAATCATGCACTCCTCCTACCAGAATAGCCCCGATTAAAATCCAGATCCAGGTGGGACCCCAGCCAAAATAAGTGGCGGCCAGAATCGGACCAACAATTGGACCAGCTCCAGCAATCGATGAAAAATGATGACCAAATAAAACCGAAGTCCGGGTCGGGGAATAATCAATTCCGTCCTCTTTTTCCACAGCGGGCGTCTCTTTTCCATCATTCAATTTACATCGTACACTGAGAAAGTTTCCGTAGAAACGATAAGCCAACCAGCAAAGCAAACAACTAATTAGGAGTATTGATGCAAGCATAGGTACTGATCTATTACACCAAGGCAATTAATTGGCAAGGTTCGATCTCCAAATACAAACTATTACAAAAATTAATTAAATCCATTATTATAATTAAACTTGTACGATATCCTAGACTTTTGTTAACAATTATATATCATCGGCATGGTATATCTTATAAGAATCGTAAATTTTAAATTCCTTATATTCTAAAAATTTTTTCCTTACAATTATGATTACGAAACAATTCAAATTCGCATTCCTCTTAACCTACTTATGGTCATCCTTTTATGCCTTTTCCGCCGAGCAGGATAATTGGTATCTTGCCAATGAATGGACCGTTAGCAATGGATATGGAATTACCTATCACGAAGATAATAACTCTGGAATTGGTCAAATCTATGTCTGCAACGGATCCAGTTCTTCAGCCAAGATCAGCGTATATGACTTAAACGGTTCACTGGCACGCAACATATCTATTGCTAATTCCAGATATTACGCCAACGACTTAGTTCTGGATGCTAACGGAACGATCTATATCGCAGAGAGATATTCAGTTACCTGCCTAGAAAACAACGGGACTTTTAAATGGAGAACCGGAAGAAATGCTTCCATATCCTCTTATGGAAGTAGTGGCAATGGAGATGGAGAATTTTATAATGCGGAAGGAATCGATATTGGTTCAAATGGAAAACTTTACATTGCTGATAAAGATAACAGAAGAGTTCAAATTCTTGATAAAAATGGAAGTTTTATTGGCAAATTTGGAAGCTACGGATCTGCACCCGGCCAATTTTACTATCCTTCTGATCTAGTTTGTAAGAAAAATGGTAACCTTGTGGTTTCGGATTGGAGTTTGGAATATTTAAACTATTTCGATTCGAACGGAACATTCTTAAAAAGGGTGAATCCATCCAATCCCAGATACCGGGTTTCTATCTCCAAAGACGGTACTCTTTTTTCCAGATCCAGATTACGGAATTCAGATGGGGATCAAATTCAATATATTTCTCAAATTGCCGATAGTGCCAGAACATGCTTCACACCTGAGGGCGATTTGATTGTGTGTATATCGAATAAAATCTCGATTTGGAAACGGGCTTACCGTACCAAAGGTCTTCCTACCCGAAATGTCATTCCACAACCGTCTATCCGTTCTGTTTCTCAACAATCAGGAACCAATATAATCGATGTTGATTTTGAAATCATTGATCCGGATGATACCAATGCAACGGTCGGCATATTAGCGGCAGTAAATGGTAATTTTAACAGTCCTTCATCTATAATTGTTCCAACGGCATGGGTAAATGGCACAGGTAGTAAAATTGGCACTCCCATCGCCACCAATCAGGTGCACCGGGTATCCTGGAATGTTAAAGGTGATTGGAGCCAACAAACAGGGACACTTAATTTTGAAGTTTTTTGTCAGGATGCCCGTCGTTCTTTACCGGTCGACTTGCACTTTCTTGATCTTCCGTTGGTAGATGGTAATCTGTCGATCAGCCGTTCCCCAATCCTGGATGGAGATATTGAAAATTATTTTAAATTTCTTCTCAGTACTGGGACGACTGGGGTTGCTGTCTCCGGAAATACCATCACTGACGGAAATGGAACCGTTTACCTTGATAACACCATGAGTGCCACTGACGCCGCCAAAGAAAAGTTCATGCAGTCAATTGGTCACAGATGGGCCAAAATGGGAGAACTTTCCCTAGCCAGGGAAGCCTCCACATCTGGAAGCATCAATAAATGGACTGCCACCCGACCGATTCTTCCCAGAAATTTTCCCAATAAGGTAAATGAATACGGATTTGATACTGGTGAACATGGAAACCGGGCCTGGTGGGTTGTACGGTCCAGCACCCTTCCCGTTCCCTCCTTCACCTTTAAGACTATAGACGATAATACTTCATCCAGTAACCATCAGTTTGGATATTTAGTGGATATTAACGGTACAAATTTGGTGGTGGCCAAAGAAACAGGACAAAGAAAAGTCTACCATTACTCCGCTAGCGAAACCAACGGATCCATTACTTTGAATGGAATAATCTCACCAAACAATCAGAGCAATAATCTGGCCAACGGATTTGGTTTTTCGCTTGCTATCGATGGCAATCTTTTGGCAGTGGGTGCAAAAGATGCCTATGAATCAGGAACTTCCAATGTGGGTGCGGTATATCTTTTTGAATTAAACAGCAGTAACTCAACTGAGGTGGCCCGTATTACAGCTTCGGACGGATCCAGCTCTGATCATTTTGGATACGATGTGGAAGTTTCCGGTAACTTAATAGTGGCTGGTGCTGGTCACGATGATCCATCTGGTAAAAGTAATGCCGGTTCCGCCTATCTATTCCGTCGTGAAAGTAATGGATCGATTACCGAACTGTCCAAACTGATTCACGAAGATCCACAATCCAGCGACTATTTTGGATGGAAGGTGGCCATCTCCGGAAATATGGTTGCCGTGGGTGCGGAGCGAGATGACGTGGTTGTTTCTGGGAGTAATAAATCAGATGCCGGTTCAGTTACACTATTTAAACTGGATAGCAATGGTACAGCCACTCGAACCATGACATTAACCGCTCCCTCGCCTTATAATAGCTGTTATTTCGGTAGTTCTGTAGCTATGTCCGGTAATACACTTGCTGTTGGTGAATACCGTAGAAATACCACACATAGTTATTCCGGCCGTGTCTATCTTTACAAAATCAATCCCAACGGGACTGCTCAATTGACCACATCCATTGACTCTCCCAATTCCCGATATGCCGGTTATTTTGGATTCTCAGTGGATCTAAGTGGAGACAGATTAGCAATTGGAGCTTATCAAGAATATTCCAATTATAATCTCCAAACCGGTGCGGCTTATCTCTATAAAGTGAAACCAAACGGAACCGTATTATTATTCGATTCGTTGACTTATCCGAACGGAAATAGTGGGGACCATTTAGGATCTTCCGTCAGTGTTTCCCGTAGAAATTTTGTTGCAGGAATTAAACTTTTTGATTTTCCGGGGAAATCTAACTCCGGTAAAGTACTTCATTCACATTCCAGTTATTAAGCGGTCTATCTCTATTCAGAGACATGCTTAAAATGATTTCAACAAGAAAAATTCTGGAACACACCTTTTCCGCAATATGGGTAGTTTCTGTAGCATTTTGTTCCTCTGTTGCCCATGCAACTTTGGTTCAGGTTACTCAAATTTCCTCTCCTGTCGGCCATGTGAATCAGTCCGAAGCCGTTGCACCTGGCACCGTTTATCAGTCTATCCAACCATCTCTTACCTCATCGGGATATACTTTTGGCTATTGGTCAATAGATGGAAATCGACTTACTGATTCGAACAATCGTTCCCTCACTCAGGCAAAAGTAACCATCCACGCAGCAACCATCCTGACTGCCCACTACTTCCTTGCCACTGCGGATACCGATACAGATGGAATCATGGACTGGTTTGAATATCGAAACTACGGTAATCTCGATCAAAACGCTTCCAGCGATTCTGATTCAGATGGATTCACCAATGCACAGGAAAACAGTCTTGGACAGGAACCCACCATTAAGGATACGGTGCAGGACGGAGGAATTTCATCGCGACAATCAAGTGATTTTGTTTTCGCAGACACATCCATGGTTCATTATGTAATTAAAAGTGATCCGATTGGCTTTATTACCACTATTGAAGGTTACAATGAAATCAACTCTTCGGTCACCTCCTCCAATCTTCATGGACCGACCAATGGGTACCATTTTGCTTATTGGTCAATCAACGGAGCAAGGCAGGCAGGGCACACCGGAATGGCACTCAGCCAAGTAACCACCAAATTGGAAAATGACTCCACGATCGTGGCTCATTATTTCGAATCCACGCAGGACAGTGATTCCGACTCCATTATGGATTGGTTCGAATTGAATCAATTTGGCAATCTTTCCAATGGCCCCAACGGGGATCCAGATCATGACAGCTTTACAAATATTCAGGAAGGAGAGCTTGGACAGGAAGCCACCATTAAAGATACCGTTCAGGACGGGGGAATTTCTTCACGGATTTCATCCGGTTTCGTTTTTGCGGACACTACCATGGTTAAATACACCATAAAAAGCTTCCCGATTGGATTCATTACCAGTTTGGAAGGCTATGTGGAAATTAATGCAACTGTTCAAACACAAAACCTGAATGGGTCAAACAATGGCTATCACTTTGCCTACTGGTCAATAAACGGAGTAAGACAACATGGTCCCACTGGAGTAGCACTTAGCCAAATTAATCCGAAAATTGAGCACAATTCCGATTTAATTGCCCATTACTTACCTTCCTCACAAGACAGCGACAACGACACAGTCATGGATTGGTTTGAACAATACCAGTTTGGAAACCTATCCAACGGACCGACAGGCGATCCCGATGGGGACGGTTTTACTAACAGTAAGGAAAGTGCACTTGGACAAGAGGCAAACATCAAAGATTCGGTTCAGGACGGAGGAATTTCGTCCCGGATTTCCGGCGATGTGCTCTTCTTTCTACAAGTCAATAATCCCCCAAGTAATCTCCAACTTAGCAGCACCACGGTTCACTCCGGAAAAGCAGCCGGAGAATTGGTCGGTACATTGATTCCCACGGATCCCGATCACGATCCGGGAGACACCTATCAAATTTCCTTTCTCTATGGAAACGGATCGACCGACCGGGATAAATTTTCGATTTCGAACCTCAATCTCGTTACCACTGCTTCTCTGCCAGTGGGTTCCTATTACATCAACCTGCGCGTGAGTGATGACGAGAATGAATCTCTCGATAAAAACTTTACCATCTCTTCTATTCACGACCCCAGTAAAGACGATGATAATGACGGGCTTACCTATGCTCAAGAGCAGGTACTGGGAACCAGTGATAATAATCCTGACTCAGATGGTGACGGCTTCTCCGACCTCGTCGAATCTAATTATGGATCCAATCCCGCGGACGCGAACTCCACCGCCAACGCTGCCCCCACTGACCTAAACAACTCGGGACAATTGAGTTTCTTTGAAAACCAACCAGTTGGCACTTTTATTAGTGATTTCAATGCCACCGATACCGATGCGAACACTACCCTTGCTTACTCCATCTCCGGTCCCAGTGCCCATTTGTTTTCGATCGATCCAAATGGCTCACTCTTTACCAATGCAGTCTTTGACTTTGAAAATAATGTATCCACTTACCCGATCACCCTAAAGGTGAGCGACGATTACAATGCGTCCATTCAGATATCACGGACTTTGTACCTTCAAAATAGTAACGAACCTCCCTTAATTTCAGGTATTTCCAATACAACTTTCCCGGAAAACCAACCCGCTGGTTTTCCAGTTGGTAATTTAAACACCACCGATCCGGACGCCAACTCCACGCTTTCACTCTCCCTTTTGGAAGGAAACAGATCGAATGTAGCCAAGCTCTTTTCGATAGACCAAAATGGTACCCTTAGAACCACTCAGTCTTTTGACTACGAAACCAATTCCACAAGCTTCGTGGTATATGTAAAAGTATCAGACGAAATAAACGCGTCCAGCACACGTTCGTTTAATCTCTCGCTTCAAAATATAATTGAAGATCTGGACGGTGATGGAACCGAAGATCATTTTGATTTGGACGATGATGGGGACGGATTTTCGGACATGGATGAAATCGCAAATAATTCAAATCCAAGAGATGCAAAATCAATCTTCAACCGCTCTCCCATTTCGGTTGATTTGAACGGTTCAAGAATTTCGGAAAATTCACCGGTTGGTTCTTATGTTGGAAAATTCCATGTCATTGATCCAGATGTTAATGCTTCAATCACCTACCAATTATTACAAGCGGTTCCCCCTATCCAAAACGAGCTTACCGGAGCAAATATGTCCTATCCGTTTATAGTTGATCCAAATGGCACGCTCCGAACCACCCGTCCCCTCGACTTTGAAAACGGACCCAGTCAATATACCATCAAAGTTCGTGTATTGGACGAATGGAATGCCTCCATCGAAAAAGAATTTACCATTCAAATCCTCGATCTCGATGAAAATGCTCCAACAATCTCTCTTCTGGGCGAATCTGTAATTACTCTTCTAACCAGTGATAGATGGATTGATCCCGGTGCCACTTGGACAGATTTAGAAGACGGAAACGGATTTACATTTGCACAAAATGACTTGAATCAAACCCATCCCACATTTGAAGAATGGGTTCAAAATGGAAAAAAATTACCGGAAGGAATGATGTTTACCGGAGGCACTCCATGGTTTGATGAAAGTACCGGGCAAAATCGCCAAGACAAAGAAGTATACGATATGATCTTTGGAATCCTACCCGGGGAATACAAACTATCATACCTTTACAGGGATCAGGCAGGCAATCTTTCCAATTTGGCAACCCGTACCCTTTTGGTCATCCACCCGACCAAACCTATTGTGCAGACACTTGTTGCTACGATCGATAAAAACGGCAGTGTTCAATTTGGTGCCGAAATTCGTTCGGGGGCGAAGATGGAATTGATTGAAACTGGAATTCACTACGGGACCGAGCAGATATTTTCTGAATTCAACCGGGTTGCCCTATCCCTCGCCACTACTTCTGACCAGTATTTTTCCGAACCCTTCAAACCAGAAGGAAACAATCAAATTTTTTACCGGGCGTACGCACGGAATAAAGCAGGCACCTCTTACGGTTCGGTTAAAAACCTTACCCCACCCTCTGATTCAAATTCCACCCTTTGGTGGTCGGGTTCGATTGAAGAACAAGGTGGTTGGCAAACCTCTCCGTGGTTTGGCTCCTTCCGCCGCTATCCACAGGGGTGGATTTTCCATGCCGATCTAAATTGGCTCTACGTCCATACCGGCAAATCCGGCGATGTCTGGCTCTGGTCCAACGATGATGGCTGGCTTTGGACAACTAAAGGGGTTTATCCTCATTTGTTTAGTCACTCCGCAGCTAACTGGTACTATTTTATTAAAAAACAGGACGGTATTCCCAAGTTTTACGACTACAACACCGAAGCGGTTAAATAATTCGTTACTAGACTTCGACTTTCGGTTTCGGAACAGAATTCAAACAGAATAACTATATCACCCTGTGATTTAAATTTCCAAGAAGAGATTCCATCATTTTCTTAAAAGAAATTTAATTTGGTAAATTTGTTTTCCACGATTTCATATACTTCTGTTCCTCATCCTAAGAGGGACAGAACATGCATAAAAGATGATCTACTAATGGACATGCAGCGTTATCATAATTGTGCCTATTTACCTTTCAATTTTGTCCTACATTCTACTTGGTGCGGTACAACTTTATGCTTACTCATCAGGTCCACCAAACGGTTTACACGGACAGTCTCTTAATTGCACTTCGTGCCACTCTGGATCTGTAATCAACACTTCATCAATGGTCAGTATTTCCGGCCTACCTGGAAACTACCAGCCTAACACCTCCTATCCCCTCACCCTTTCTCTATCCGGATCCAATTCAAGGGGTTTTGGATTCCAGCTTGCGGTTAGAAGCGGAAATTCAAATATGGGTTCGCTTTCAACATCTCAAAGTGGTGTTCGGGTAGATAACGGTTATTTGGAACACTCAACAAGAATTAATTCCCCGATTTCGTTCAATTGGACTTCCCCCGCAAGTTCTTCCGGAACGGTTTCCTTTTGGGTTTCCTCTCTTGCCACGGGTGGAAGTTCCGGCACCTCAGGCGACCAAACCTATGTTTACAACCATAATTTACAGGAAAGTGTAAGTGCTTACACTCTTTCCCTTAATGCAAGTTCGGGTGGATCGGTGTCGGGTGCGGGAACATTTAATCACGGCACAACACCCACCATTGTGGCCACCCCCAACACTGGATACAACTTCACTGGATGGACAGGCGATGGAGTGGCAAACTCAAGTGCAGCTTCTACGACCGTCTCCATGACCCAGGCCCGGTCATTGACCGCAAACTTTACTCTCAAGTCCTACACCCTCTCCCTCACCGCAGGTTCAGGAGGATCAGTATCCGGGGCGGGTTCTTTCAACCATGGTACAACTCCCACCATCGTGGCCACTCCTAATACCGGATACGACTTCACGGGCTGGTCCGGTCTAGGAGTATCCAATTCAAGTTCTGCTTCCACTACAGTGTCCATGACCCAGGCCCGGTCGTTGACCGCAAACTTTTCTCTTAAGTCCTACACCCTCTCCCTCACCGCAGGTTCGGGAGGATCCGTATCCGGGGCGGGTTCGTTCAATCACGGAACCACTCCCACCATCGTGGCAACTCCTAATACTGGGTACGACTTTACAGGCTGGTCCGGTCTAGGAGTATCCAGTTCAAATTCTGCTTCCACTACAGTGTCCATGACACAGGCCCGGTCGTTGACCGCAAACTTTTCTCTTAAGTCCTACACCCTTTCCCTATCCGCAGGTTCGGGAGGATCCGTATCCGGGGCAGGTTCGTTCAATCACGGAACGACTCCTACCATTGTGGCTACTCCTAATACTGGGTACGA
>CACHJU010000035.1 GCA_902580225.1 uncultured Verrucomicrobiota bacterium | reverse complement strand
TTTGTAGGAAGATTAAAGGTTAGATTATTATCCTGAAATTTCCCAATCAGTTTATTAGAATTTAAAATATCACTTGTCATAATCGTAATTTGATCTTTTAAACCAAAGTTATCATCAGGTATATTAAAGGAAAATTTATACCGCCAAGGCACCCAATCGCCATCATTCCAAGTACCATCAACTTTTCCATCATTATTTATAAAAGACTGTACTTTCAAAATTTCAAATTCTTTGCATAGCTTTTGTGTGATATTATCATCTAATTGTAATAATGTTTTGTTTGAGTCAACTTCACTTAAAACAAGATTTCTTAAGGTTCTGTCCTTAATAATACTTCTGTTTTTAAGCTCGTAGACCATGAGTGTAATAATATCGTTTAAATGTTCGTCAACTAAGCATAGCAGTGAATCCTCAACAATAAATGTCTTCCAAATAGAAGCATTCAATTTATTTTTATCTATTAAAACCGTTCTGACAGTTGTATCTTTACTATGTGTTTGTATCATATAATTGACTGATGATTCGTTTAAAGTTTTAAGCTCGGATTGTGTTGGATTAAACGATAAGAATTCTTTAATTTCTATTGCGTTTAGTTTTTGAATTAAGTTCTTAACATTATCGTTATCACCTAAAATTGATTTCTGGTTATCAATTTTTATAAGCCAATCATCATTATTTTGCTTTGTTATTTGAAAATTATTATTCTTATTATTAATTAGTATTTTATCTAATTTATCTATTTCAATCTGAAATATTTTTCTCTCCCTCAACTTTGTACTCCAATTGGAAAAATTAGATAGAAATGACTCTTTGATTTTTAATATATGAGGCGAATAACTTGATTTACATAAACGATATTGATAAGAGTCATTGCTAACCGAATCACTGAATTTAAACTCATGTTTTTCACCAGATCTATTAATGATGAAATTTAGAATCCATTTTTCATCACTTTTATTATGATCATTTCTTTTTTCACTAAAATCCATTATTTGCTCTGAAAGAATATTATTTACAAGAAATCGGACTTCATCATTATTAGCTTTCGCCTTAAAAGGTTCGTTAAAATGCCATTCGTTCTTCGTTTTTGTTAATGTAGTAGTAGTTGTAGAATTGTTATTTGATTTAAAAGAGACAGATATATCATCTATCTGATACAAACCGCATCTTATCAAAGTTGAATCTGCCCAATCCTTAAATGGTATACTCGTTAAATTTGTAATTTCTTCTGAAACTCGCCAAATCTTTTCATTTGCATCAACTGGGTTTTTGATCGTACAATAAACAAATTTTTTGTCTCTTGTAGGATTTCCAATTTTTATTGTACTTTTTTCCTTAGAGTGATAAATTACTATTTTTGGTGATGATTCAATAATTCCATAATCATCAATTATTTCTCCGCGATTTCTTATATCTTCTATTGTAAACATTTCTGAAAAAACCAAGTGTGAGAAAATTGTTTTGAAATTTGAAATAGTATACTTGTCTACTTTCCAATTTATCGGAGTAGTAATCTCCCAATTATACTCTTTTTTATCTAAAACTATTGTATTATTTCGTTCTGATATTTCGATTTTATGAGCGTTAGTTAAATCAGTGATCGTATCAAAATTATTTAACTTAACAATTTTACCATTTTTAAAATTATAAAAAATTAAGGCAAAAAATATAATATTTAACGCAACTAATATAATTTTTAATTTTTTCATTTAGAGTTCTTTTCTCAGCCAACTTACAAATGAACCAATTAAAGCTATAGCCAGTGGAATTAGAGCTAAGCTGTAGAGGAGTTTATTAAAATCATTTTCATTTAAGTTCAAAGTATATAAATTAACTTTTTTAGGTTTTATATCTAATAATTTGTTTTCTCCTAGCATCCAATATATTATATTATTACAAAATGTTCTATTACCACTATTTTCCTTAAGTCTTTTATTTGTAAAAAAATTTGAGCTTCCTAATACTACCATCTTTCCACGAGATGAATATGTGTTAATTTTGTTTTTATATTCTGAGGTTGCAGCTACGGGTATTGGACCTTCCATATCAAGAAGTTCATTTTTTATTGGTGGAAACTTTCTATTTGTCCATGATGATAATGCCCATGAACCTCTTGATGAATATAGAATTTCTGATGTTATAAAATTACCAGACCCTGACTTTAAAATCTCAACCGGCCGCATTCTAGATGTTTGTATTGAATAATATCCATCTCTTAAATTGTCTGTTATTTGATGTTTATTATTTTTGGAATAGGTTTTTAAGGAATAATCGCCTGTGAACATATCAAAATTATTTTTATTTTCATCGTATATTAGCATATCGTGACATCTAATTCCCCACTCCTTAAAAATACTACGAAGACCGAAAGCGGGTTTATCAATCATTGATATTTCTTCAACTGGATCCAATGCGACTAACAATCTACCTTCGTTAATATTTATAAAATCTCTGATAACAGAAATTTCTTTATCTTGGAAAGTTCCTCTCGGTCCTGTAATTATTATAAACTTAGCATCCTCAGGAACTTTTTCTGAGGTAGACAAATCTAGTGTTGAAACTTTAATATTCTTGTCTTCAATAATACTTCTTAGTTCAGAAAACCCTTTTTGAGGGTTAATATCTGAGGGGCTACCCTCTCCATGTCCTCTCGTGAAATATGCTGTATTTTTCTTATCTTTTATAGAAGCAGTCTCTAAAATACCGTTTAGTACGACTAATTCTCCCCTGAATTTACTTGGTTCTAAAATGCCATTGTTAGTTTCTTTCCAATCTTCATAAAAACCAGATTCCCATATGTTTTCTCGGGCGATTGAGTCTTTAGAGCGGAATATATTGTTTGAATCTAAAACATTTGTCCCATCTAAATCCTTAAACTTATATATCACTTTTTTTGTTCCACTTGGTGTCGTGATGATAATTTGATTTCTTTCAGTTATTTTGTACTTCTGAATCAATTCAGATCCTGGAATTGCAGCATCAATATTTAATCTATGAACTCGAATTGGATATTTAGAATCCGCATTTTCAAATGAATTCATTATTAAATTTAAATCAAACAATAATTTCTGTACAATTTTTGGCAGTGAATTATTCTCAGGGATTGTAATTATTATATCTATTGGTTCTGTAATTTTATTTAGTTGACTGATTGTTTCAGGTGAAAGTGAATATTTTGAGTCATTAGTAATATCAACTGAATAGCCTAATTTTGAAATAACAAAATTTACACACATTAAAAGTGAAAGGAGTAAAATTGATGATATCCATATATCAACTTTTTTATTTCTCCTTGCTTGCCTAAAGTCCATTATCTGTAAATTCTGTTTATTTGAATAGACGTTATTGCTAAGAAGAACAGAGTTAATGCTAATTGATGTAAAATGGTTGATATATCAATTAATCCTACTGAAAAATGCTCAAGTTTGTTCAACCCGTTAATAATTGAATTAAAAGAATGATATAAAATATTTCCCAAATTATTTTCGCTTTTATCTGTGTTTTTACCAAACGAAAATGCCATGAATGAAATATATAATGTCAATAAAGTAAAGGTAAGCATACCTGCTACCATTTGGTTTTTGGTAAGCGAACTTGCAAAAACCCCAATTGAAGTAAAGCTAGCTCCGAAAATTGACAAAAATAACGCATTGCCAATCCAGTGCTCTCTTTGATTGAAGCCTAAATTCTGACCTTGTTCAGGAAATAAAATTGTCATGATTAGTGGAAACCCAAAAGACATGATTGAAATTAGGATAAAAAATAAATAACTTGCCGACCATTTTCCTATTACGATTATCACATTGCTTATTGGTGTTGAGAAAAGAGTTTCCAGAGTTCCAAGTCTCCTTTCCTCAGCAAAAGACCTCATTGTAATAAACGGAATCAGTGCAGGGGCACCAAAAATTAAACCTACAGTTAGTGATGATAGAGGAGGTAAAATCCAATCTGTATACACAAAACTTTCTATAAAAAACCTAAATCCGATTGCTAATAATGATAAAAAATAAAAGGTCGCGACATAAGTTGCCGGTGATATGAAAAGTGAAAAAAGTTCATATTTTAAAATTATGCAATATTGCCTCATATATTTTCTATTTTCTGTGACCTTTTTTAATCTTATTACGTTGCTCCTGATCTGATTTATCCCAGTTTTCCTTTGTAGCCCTAAGGAATATTGTTTCAAGATCGGGTCGTGTAATTTGAAATTCGAATATTCTCAATTTGGCATCCTCAACAAGAACTTTTACAATTCGTTCAGCTACACTTTCACCATTTTTTGTTGCGAATATGTATCTTCTCTTACCTGTAGTTTCCACGGGGTCGTCGAGAAGTAATTCGCAAGAAGAATCTATGTTCCTCACTTTCTTTTGAAGATTAATTTTATTTCCCAAAGCGACAATTTCAAAAACTGTTTTATTAACGAATCTTTCTTGAAGATCAAATAGTGTACCTTCTGCAACAATTTGACCATGACTTAAGATGATCATTCGATCACAGCAGGCTTCGACTTCTGATAATATGTGACTTGAAAGTAAAAAAGAGACTTCTCCTCTCAATCTTTCCATCATTTTTCTTGTTATGGCTGATTGTTGTGGGTCTAAACCGATAGTTGGTTCGTCCAAAATCACAAGCCTAGGTTCTGTAAGAAGTGAATCGGCAATTCCAACTCTTTGCCTAAAGCCTTTTGATAAGTTTCCTATTTTTCTTTCGGAAATTTTTCTCTCTAAATCACATATTTCGAGTACTACCTTAGTCCTTTCTCTAAGTCTGCTACCTTGAAGTCCCTTGAGTAAACCCCTAAACTTTAGATACTCAATAACTCTCAAGTCTTCCGGTAATGGGTTGTTTTCTGCGAGGTAACCTATGTGGTTTCTAACTTCCCCTTCTTCTTCGGCAAGATCTACGTCGCATACTTTTGCTTCACCTGAATCTGCGGGAATTAAACCAGAAAGGATTTTCAGGGTAGTACTTTTCCCCGCCCCATTTGGACCTAAAAAACCGACAATTTCACCTTTTCCAATAGAGAAACTAATTCCATTTAGAGCTTTTATATTCCCGTATTTTTTTCTGAGATTTAAGACCTCTATTATAGGTAATGGTTTATTCTCTGCACTCATATATCAGTAGCACTTTTTGACGCATTCAACTGATAAGCAAGAGCGAGTCCATAGATTGTTAGGTCGGGTATATATTTAATTTCTGGAAAATTAGAACTGATGCAAGCTCCACCAGTCAAAATTAATTGAGGCTTTTTTAAAAATATTTTTTCTATTTCTTTGCTCAATGTAGAAATAATGCCTTTCTTCATTGAAATATGGCCTACATTTGCACCGATTAACATAGCCTGTTTTGTTTCTTTGCCAATTGATGAACCGGTAATAAATTCATTTAAATTAACTTCAGGTAATAGTGCAGTGTTTTGATTCAAAAAATCTAAAAAACCTTGAGGTCCGGGTGCAATTACCCCGCCTTCATATCCCCCATTTTGAGTTACTATATCAAATGTCGTTGCAGTTCCAACATCTACCACTATGCAAGGTAATTCTGAAGTATAATAAACAGCGAATGAATTGGCTAATCTGTCTTGGCCAATTTCTCTTGGGTTAGGGTAGTTTATAGGGAAGTTTCCCTTTGTTTTATTATTCAAATTAAAGGCATTAATCTTTTTATTTCTAATGAATCTAAGTAATGAATCTTCAGCCATCGGGTACACTGAGCAGTATGATAATGGAAAAGAGGAAAAATCATAGTCATATAAATTTTTTTTTGGATTATTCATTAAAGAACTTGATTTAATTCTATTTTCTTTAACTAAAATACCATTTTTGTATACTCCTATATGTGAAGTCGTATTTCCAATATCTATGCAGATTACGGATTTTGAAAGATTTACCATTTGCTGACTGTGACTTCTCCACTGTGTAAAAATCGAATCCGCCCGTTAGTAGCTTTAATTTTAAGATTACCATCTCCATTTATACCCAAAGCTTTACCCTTAATTTTTTCTTTACCGATCGAAACTTCAACAATTTTTTCATTAAGAGCATCAAGTTTTTCCCAGTTATCTATTAATTCTTTCTCACTGTTACCACGAAGACATTTCTTATATGCTTTCAAAATTGTTTTAATTAGCTTAGCGGTCATTTCGTGAGTCCTAATTTTTTGACCGTATAATTCTTTGAGAGAGGTTGAGTTTCTGGAGATGGATTTGGGATATCGATTACTAGTTGAGTTTAAATTAATTCCTATACCAAAAATGAGAGTTCTTACATGTTCACAATCTATGGATGCTTCTGTTAACATACCGGCAATTTTTTTCCCATAAATGACCAAGTCATTTGGCCATTTTATGGAAATTGATTCGTTCGTACAAAATGAGCGAAGTAGTTCAGATATACAAACACCTTGCCACAGTGTAAATGTTCTTAACTTAATCAAATTAAAATTTGGTCGGAAGGCAACTGAGATATGAATATTTCCTTCTTTGGGACTATACCATTTTCGACCCAATCTACCGCGACCATTAGATTGGTGATTAGAAACAACAACAAATGGATCATTTTCGCCGTTGGCTAATAACCTTTCGGCTTCTGAATTGGTACTATCTAGAGTGTTGTGTACAAAAACTTTACACCGAGATCGAATCTGATGAAGCCAAGCTTCTAATAACTCTTGATTACATCTATCTGGCTCCGCTGCAAGTCTGTAACCTTTATTTTGAGATGCTTCGATAAATAATCCTGCTTCGCGAAGCTTGGTGATTCTTGCCCATACTCCTACTCTAGACATCTTTAGTCTTTCTGCTAAGATACTTCCGGAAATGTAATAAGGTGACACAGATAAAAGTAATCTCAAGAGCAAACTGCTAGGATTCTCTTTTGAAGTTCCTTTTATTTTTAAAGGAGGTTGAACGCTAAGCCTTTGTCCTGGAGGATACTTTACCACGATATTATTTATTTCCAGTCTAATCCTATGTCAATCCAACGACTGCTATGCACGGGAGCACCAGAAGAGATGAAATGAGGTTTTGCGATTGCAAATTTTTCTATTGAATTAAGAGTAATTCCACCACTTGCTTCAAGGACAATTCTATTTTCATTTATTGAAACAGCACTCTTTACCTCTTCGGGTGTAAAGTTATCCAGTAGGACAGCATCTGCTCCTGCTTCTATTGATGTTTCTAAATATTTAATCTCGTCAATTTCTACTTCTAAAATTAAATTGTTTGATATTTGTTTAACTTTTTTTAGAAAGCTAAATAATTTTTTTTCGGAATCAATTTGGTTAGCTGCAAGGTGATTATCCTTAATTAAAATCCGATCCGATAAGTTCATTCGATGATTATACCCACCTCCGCATCCAGTGGCGTATTTTTCCAGGATCCTATGACCAGGAGTTGTTTTTCTCGTATCGAGTAAACCCACTTGATATTTGGAGAGAATTGAGCTGAATTGATTCGTCAATGTAGAGATTCCAGACAGTCTTTGAATGAAATTTAAAATAGTTCTCTCAATTGTTAAAATATCTTTCTGCTTACCTTCTAAATAGGCTATCTCTGTACCTGAAGAAATTTTTTGACCATCGAACTTAATGTTATCCACTTTAACTGATGAACCTTCGAACTGATTAATTATAAGTGGAATGAGATTGATTCCGCAAATTACCATTTCCTCACGTGCAACTATAGCGGCCAATCCTGATCCTTTTACACCGGATATTCTAGAGGTAATATCTCCTCTTTTATCGATATCTTCAGAAATGCAGATTTTTAAAAGTGGCAAAATTTTTGCTGGATCAACATCTCGCCAAGAAAGTCTTTTTTGAAAATCACTTAATGCCAAGGGCTGATCGATCACTAGCAATTCAAAATTTTTTAATTAGATCCAAAGTAGATGGAATATCAGAAATTATTTGGCCTGGGTTTGGACCTATTCCTACGAAGCGGATTTTGGGCAATTTTATATCTTTGATACCTCCTGGATATGCAGAATCAACGATGCTGTTAACAATCCTAGCTAAATAATGCTTTGCTTCTTTGGGTAGTTTTGAAAATGACTTAATTGAACTTAGATCAGTAGTCCAACCAGGGACAGTTTCGTAAACCGGTAAAAGACTTTTACGAATTGATTCTTGACGGGGTACATTTTTAATTATCTCTCCACAAGGCTTTTGGTAAGCAACACAAATTTTTAATTCAAAGGGTGACATTCCATCAAAAGAAAGAGCGTCTAGTTTGTTAATAACTAATTCTTCAAATCCACAATATCTTAAGGCATTACCTTTTTCAACCCCGTCAAACCACCCGACCATTCTTTGTCTTCCAGTAGAGGTTCCAAATTCCATCTTTGCCAATTTATTTCCCAATGGGTGTTTTTTGTAATCCAGTTGGGTCAAAAAGTGATGGGTACCAACCTTTGTGTCATATGCTTTGCAGCAACCAATAGTTGTAACAGGTTGTATCGGAATTCCTGCTGACGCAAACAACTCCGATGTCATAGTATGTGATGCAGTAACATTTGGAGTAAAGCCATGTCTTTTATCAAGCCAATAAGCTTGACCAAACTCAGCGACCATAACTTTTGACTCAGATTTATTTTTCAATAACTCATTCCTTGTATCTCCAATACAATGAACTAATTGTTGTCCCGCATTCCAATAAGTTTCCTCCATATGATCAAAGTTTAAGGAAAATGGTTTATTCCCTTTAAAATTCAAGAAATCGAATTCATTTGAGTTAAATATTCCTTCATCTTTTGCATCTTGATTAGCCTTATTTTCGGCTTCAGAAAGGATTGAAAAGAAATTATTCCAATCTTCTTCGCTTACTTTACATACATATCGTATCGCATCTAGAGCCCTTTGCATTCTTCCATGAAGCAAAGTTTTGAAGATCTTTCTGTTCTCAAAAAATTGTTGGTAAAAGATTTGCCATTGACCAGTTTCGTCGCAGTAAGCAGGGCTAATACCGCGTCCTGTAGAACCGCGTTTTGGCATTCCCAATTGTTTGATGCGGTAATTTTCCCAAGCAAGATCGAGCAAACGATGAGTAAGGTCGCTCACTTGAGTTTTTTCGTCGATAAGTAATCTTTTAAAAACCGAAATTCCTCGATTTTCGAGGGGTTTGGCTTCCCATAAAAACTTTCTTGGATCAGCAACAACTCCACTGCCAATGAATAATTTTTGGACTTCAGGATTACCGACTCCTGAAGGAAGGAGGTTAAGTTTTAAGCCAGCAGCAGTATGACCTGCGTTCGCCCCACCATTTACTTTTATTACACCATAAGGAGGTATTCCACTTTCAACTTGAATTTGATCAAGAATTTCATGCACAACACGGCCTTTGCCTTCGTCCCCCATACTTATTCCAAGAACTGAAAAAAAATTAGAAGAAATCTCTTTAAAAGCTGTCATTTAAATGATGAGAGAATTAAGAGCGTACAAAATCGCTTCTCTTGACCTCAATTACATCGTGCGTACCGGATTCTTTTTGACCCGCTGAGCTTACTTGAAAAAATCGAGCATTATTTTTTAGTTGATCAAGGTTATTGGCTCCCAAGTAGCCAAGTCCAGACCGAATACCACCAGCTAGATTCTCGAGGGTTTCTTTAACCGAACCTGCAACCTCTTTTAGAGCTTCAATTCCTTCAGGGGTAGTTTTAGAAGTTAGATCTTCTTTTTTATGACCATATCTTGAGGCTGAACCCTCTTTCATTGCCTCCAAACTGCCCATTCCACGATATTGTTTATAATATTTCCCTTCAATTTCAATAATACGGCCAGGTGCCTCCCTGCATCCGGCCAGTAATCCACCACAAATAACTGCTTTCGATAAAGTTAAAGCCTTGACTATATCACCGGATTTTGAAATCCCGCCATCCGCAATAATGGAAATTCCTTTTTTTAATGCACCTTGTGATGCTGCATAAAGAGCGGTCATTTGCGGTACGCCGACTCCGGCAACAATTCTTGTTGTGCAAATAGAACCAGGTCCCTGACCAACTTTAACAGCATTCGCTCCAGAATCAGCAAGAAATTCAACTCCTTCGCCTGAGGTCACATTTCCAGCAATAATTGTTAAATCAGGAAAAGCTTTTCGGATCAATTTTGTAGCTTGACCAACTCCTTTGGTATGACCGTGGGCTGTAGATATTGCAACAGCATCGAGACCTTGTTCAACCATGTCAAAAATATGGTTGCTAAGAGATTCTTTGTCTAACTGTCCATTTTTTTGGAGTGGTATTGAAACTGCAGCTCCGCAAAGTAAGCGAAATTTTGAATCACGAGCAGGTTTTAAATGGTCTCGGTTTTCTCCCATAATTCTTTCAATATCGCTCAAAGTGTAAAGTCCCCGTAATCTGTCCTCTTGATCAACGACTAGTAGCTTATGTATTCCCATATGCTTGCTAAAAAATTTATCTGCTGTTGCTATTGGGTCACTCCCTACTTCATCTTCTTTGATAGTATACACTTCATTTCGGGCTAGCATCCCTTCCGTGACTTTTCTATTTTTATATCTTTCTTTTACGACTCGGCCTGGAAGTAAGCCAAGAAGTTTTTCTCGGTTGTCAACTATAGGGAATGTACGAAATTGAAAATTCTTATCCTCAATTAATTCAAGTACATCACCTACCAATTTATCTGCTGTAATTGTAATGGGGTCTTGTATGAGCCCGTGAACATGATACTTCACTCTGGCAACTTCCTTTATTTGATTACGATTTGACATATTGTAGTGAATCAGGCCAATTCCTCCACATAAAGCCATTGCGATGGCCATATCCGACTCAGTTACTGTGTCCATATCCGAAGATAGAATGGGAATGCTTAATTTAATATTCTCGGAAAGACTCGTTTCCAATTTTACACTATTAGGAAGAACTTCGGAATAGCGGGTAGCCAAGGATAAATCGTCAAAAGTTAAAGCATGAGGAATACTTTTTCTGAAAAAATCGTCTGCCTTTAAATAAAAATCTAGGTCCATAATTGGTTCTTACAACATTGCATATATAAGATGTATATGATCGAAAGAGAGTGCGTTCTCAAGAATAATTAATGAATCATTTTAGACAGTCCAAGATTTACAGGCATAAATTTACCACTCACCTTCAGACTGCTCACGGTAACTGGAGAGAAAGGGAAAGTATTGTTTTAAGAGAGGAGGATGCACATGGTCGGGTCTCTTTTGGCGAACTGTGTCCTACTCCTGGATTTATTTCTTTTAGACTGGCTGATTTATTTCCAATTGTGAAAGATTGGGAGAATGATGGAGACATTTCAAGCAATCGATTATTATCGAGTGCAATGTCATGCATCCGCAGTGAAGTTTGGGATTTACCCACTGTAAATCATGATTTTAAAGAAATTTTCACAGCTGAATTATTTTCTTCAAATTCAAGATTAAAGAACATAGCATCTGTTTATAAAAAAAAGATTGGAATTTTTGACATTGATCGAGAAATTGAAAATGTACACCAATTATTTGATTCAATTCCTCCAAAATCAGAAGTTCGCCTTGATGCAAACGAGTCTTTGTCAACAGATGAGCTTTTTAAATGGAACGAGGCATTTAAAAGCGAATCTAGACTTCAATTTCTCGAACAACCCTTTAAGAGGACTCAAATACAGCAAATATTTGATTTAGAGAAGAATTTAGATATTTCAATTGCTCTTGATGAATCCGTAGTTTGGAAGAATGATTTTTCTTTTTTTACTCGATCAGCTTGGGAAGGCTTTTATGTAATTAAGCCGCACCTATTGTCGGACTGGAATCAAACAATTAACTTTATTAAGGCTAACCCTGATCGGACAATTGTATCTTCTGTTTTTGAGAGTCCATTTGGTTTTGAAGGCGTTTGTAGGTGTGCGTCATATTCTAATCTATTCTCAGGGTTAGATCGGAATTTATTTTCTTCAGACGAAATTGAGTTATCAGAGCATCATAAACAACCCATTCAAGTTGGAAATATTTCAACTTCTATGCTCGATGAATTGTGGAGAAAATTATGAAGATTAACTTTAGAGATTTAAATGAAAATTGGATAGATAAAAAAAATAATCAGAATGATTACGATCTACTTTTTGTGCAAAGAGTTTTTCATTATTTGCAAATGGGAGAATCAGTATGGCTAGAGCAAGATAGAAAGATTTCTAAACATGAAATTCTAGATGGTAATGAATCTCAACCATCAATCTTTTTTCGTTCGAGTGGAACTTCTGGAAAAAAGAAATGGATAGAACACAACGAAAATTCCATTCAATCTGCTGTTAAAGGTCTCTTAAATTGGTTGAAAGAAGATGAACTTTCATCATGGAGTTGTTTACCTATAAATCATGTTGGAGGAATGATGCCCATTTTTCGAGCAATTTTCACGAGTGGAAAAATTCTATTCTTTGATTATCGAAAACTTCTTGAAGAAATCCATACAAGTCTAATCATTAATAAGTGGATCTCACTTGTCCCAACTCAGTTGTATACATTACTAGGTACCTCAACGGGTTGCTCAAACTTAAGGCTTTTTAGGGGAATATTTATTGGGGGTGCGGCACTCTCAGAAAAAATTATTGCTAGGTGTAGGAATCTAGATATTCCAATTTTTCCAACTTATGGGATGACTGAAACTGCTGGTATGGTTACCATACTCGATTCTGAGTCTTTTCATGATGGAGTGGATGGAGTTGGGAAGGTTCTATCACACGCTCAACTGGCAACGGAATCAAAAGATATGCGAATTTCCGTTAAATCAGATAGCATGTGTTTAAATTTAAAAGATGAAAAAGAATGGCTTAAGACTCCTGATTACGGCCGACAGGATAAGAATGGAAATTGGCTTATATCCGGGCGTTTAGATCGAATCATCGTTAGCGGAGGCGTAAAAGTGGACCCTAATGAAATTGAGAGAATTTTGCTTCATCATGAAAGTGTGAACGAATGTTTAGTCTTAGGAGTTGAAGATGAAAAGTGGGGACAGAGAATTATCACCTACATTACACCTATGGATATTCCCACAGATAAATTAAAAAAATTTGCTCGCGAAAGGTTGCCAGCCAATTTGGTACCTAAAGAATGGAAATTGGTAAAATGTCTCCCTTTGAATGCAATGGGTAAACCAAAACTCTAAATTGTTTCAACGATTTTGTCAGCAAGACCGTATTCTATAGCCTCTTCAGCATTTAGATAAAAATCCCGATCAGTATCTTGCTGAATCTTATCAAGGGGTTGACCAGAGGTTTTTGCTAAAATTCCGTTTAATTCTTCTCTTAATTTCTCCATTTCCTGTGCTTGTATGTTAATATCAACTGCTGCCGCGACCATTCTACCTGTGATAAGAGGTTGATGAATTAATACTCGAGAGTGAGGATATAAAAAGCGTTTACCTTTAGATGCACCACAAAGAAGGATCGAACCCATACTTGCTGCCATCCCGGTGACAACCACAGCAATAGGAGAGCTTATAAGTTGCATAGTATCGAATATGGCCATACCAGCAGTGATAGAGCCTCCGGGTGAGTTTAAATAAAAAGTAATTTCTTTACCGGGATCTTTGGTTTCCAAAAAAAGAAGTTTTTCGGTTAAGTCACGCGCTGAACGATCACTTACTTCTCCCCATAAAAAAATTTTTCTCTCGTCGAGAAATTTACTTTGAATCGCATCTGTGACTGAATCACGTTTTTTTTCTTTATTTTCAGACATTGAAATTATGTATACAAAATTAAAAAATTAGTCGAGCTTCTGTATTCTCTTTAAGTGCCTACCACCCTCAAAAATAGCGTCCAGCCATATTGTAACAATAGTATGAGCCATATTTTCAGAAATTTGTCTTTGTCCAATAGATATAACATTCGCGTTGTTATGTTCTTTAGCCAATCGGGCAGTCTCTTCTGACCAACAAAGGGCACATCTTACACCTGCTATTTTGTTAGCAGCCATTGCCTCTCCATTTCCACTTCCACCGAGTACGATGCCATAATCACATAAACCTTCTGAAACTGCTTCGGCTGCAGGTTTTATAAAGTCCGGGTAATCAACAGTAACATCTGAAAATGTACCAAAATCTTTGGTTACATAACCCTTATTTTGTAAAAAATTCTTAATTGATTCCTTGTATGCGAAACCAGCGTGATCACAACCCAGTGAAATTTTTAAAATCCTTTTGTCCATAATGGAATTATTTATGGTTAAGAGAAGAAGTTAAACTTAATTTAATTCCAAAGGTTAGATTAAACCCAATTCCATTTTTCCTTCTTCAGACATCATATCTTGATTCCACGGAGGATCCCAAACAATTTCGACTTCGGCATCGTCAATACCATGAAGTTCTAAAACTTTCCCTTTTACATCTTCAGCGATCACAGGACCCATGCCACATCCGGGAGCGGTAAGAGTGAGATCTACGAAGGCGATTCTTCCACGATCTGGTATTTCTTCTATTATAATTTTATAAATGAGACCCAAATCGACGACATTTACTGGAATTTCTGGGTCAAAGACAGATCGTAGATTCTCCTTTATTATTTTTTCGCAAGCTGGTTTTGTATTCTCGGATGATTCCTGATTTGGGGTGATGCTAATATCTTTACCCAGTGCGTCGGAATCTTTTCCTGCAATTCGATACATCCCGTTTAATGTCATTACAGTAAAATTACCACCTAGCTTATGCGTAATCGTAATTTTTTCACCTTTACCCAAAAGAAACTCTTCTCCGTGAGGAATAAGGGTAGCATTCACATCTCTTAACAGTTCTATCTCTTCGTGCTTATTGTTCATTGTGAAAAAATAATTATGAATTGAAAAACCCTGAAACTTCTTGTCTGAGTTCCGTGATGATTTCCTGTGAATGAATTTGACCTATAATTTCCTCAAAAAAACCAAGAACAATTAATTTCTCAGATAGTCTTTTTGTCATGCCACGACTTTGCAAATAGAAAAGCTCCTGTTCATCTATCTTACTAGTTGTCGCCCCATGACTACACTTCACCTCATTAGCAAGAATTTCTAAACCTGGAAGTGAAACGGCTTGTGCTTCAGAACTGAGTAACAAATTGCGATTGGTTTGAAAAGAATCAGTGTTTTGTGCTTCATTTTCAACTTTAATTAGACCTGAAAAAATAGATTTAGAATCATCTAAAAGTGCATTTTTGAATAATAAGTTACTGCGTCCGTTTGGAGCAAGATGATGCTGAATTGTTCTTTGATCGAATAATTGATCATTTCGTCCAAGGCTCAAGGAATAATTATTAAAGTCTGCTCCCTCGCCAGCAATGACGCCTCTAGACTCAAGTCTACTTTGTCCACAACCTAAGTGAAGTGAAACACTATTAAAAAGGGCATTTTTCTGAAGTTCGATTTTTTCAAGATGCTTAAAAGTAGAATCCATGTTCATTTTTTGAACAATAACCCGATTGAATTTAGCACCTTCTCGAACAACAATATGATTTAAATTTGATAACATTCCTCCTGATAATTTATCTTCAGAATCAAAATATTCGATCAATGTTAGTTCCGAAAAAGGTTCTATTACAATTACATTTTGCTGGAAAAGAGACTGATATTGATCTGGAGCACTATGTCTGCAAATTAATGGATTTTTCAGATTAACACTTTTTTCGGTGTTTAAAACAAAACCAGATTCTGAGAAACAACGACTTAAGAGATAACTTTCATCTGAGCCTAAATCGGGTCCGTCAAGTAGGGGCAAAGCACTAAGCAAATCAGGGTTATTTAAGATTGTGTGATTTAGAGTTTCGAAGAAAACATTCTCTGAATTATCGTTGCTTAAAATTGTCTTATTAGATGCTTCTGATAGTATTTTATATTCCGAATATCCCAATCTTGATCGGGGTGAGAAGCGCCACCTTTCGTCTTTAATTTTATTTCTAGGAAGTTGGTTATATTTTTTCCAAGAATCTTTTCTAAAGTCTACCAACCAACCTGGTTCAAAAGATCTTTTATTAGTAAAAAAGTCAAAAAAATCAGGAGATTCGAAATGCTTATTAAAATGTAAGTTTGAGGGATTAAAAGAATTCATTTTAAAAGACTGATCTAACCAACAGAGCCCTCCATCTCTAAATCGATAAGCCTTTTAAGTTCAACGCTATATTCCATTGGGAATTCACGAATTAAATCATTCACAAACCCATTAACATAAAGGCTCATTGCTTCTGATTGATTGAGACCTCTTTGTTGCATGTAAAAAATTTGCTCCGCACTTACTTTAGAAACACTAGCTTCATGTTGAACCGAATTTTCATCCCCTTGGATAGAAATTGCAGGGTAGGTGTCAGTTTGGCTTTGGCTGTTTATGAGAAGAGCATCGCATTCGGTATTGTTCTTACAATACTTAAGGTGTCTAGGGATTTGGACTAGTCCCCGATATGAAGACCTACCTTCGCCAATTGAGACTGATTTAGATATTACATTACTAGATGTTTCACTAGCTGAATGAACCATTTTTGCTCCGGTATCTTGGTGTTGTCCATCATTTGCAAGAGCAATGGACAAGACCTCGCCTCGAGATTTTCTTCCTCGAAGAACAACTCCAGGATACTTCATTGTTAAGCGAGAGCCAATATTACAATCAATCCATCGAACTTCGGCTTCTTCTTCTGCCATTGCTCTCTTGGTAACAAGGTTGAATACATTATTAGACCAATTTTGAACAGTTATATATTGAATTTTTGCACCCTTGAGTGCTATAAGTTCAACGACAGCGCTGTGTAAGGTTGAAGTTTCAAATTTTGGTGCGGTACATCCTTCCATGTAAGTAACTTCAGCACCTTCATCAGCGATAATTAAAGTTCTCTCAAATTGGCCAAAATTTTCTGCGTTGATTCGAAAATATGCTTGAAGTGGTTGTGTGAGTTTGACACCGGGTGGAACATAAATGAAGCTACCACCGCTGAAGACTGCACTATTAAGAGCAGAAAATTTATTGTCAGAAGTAGGGATTACCTTTCCAAACCATTTTTTGAATATTTCAGGGAAATCCCTCAGGCCTTCGGTAGGACCTACAAAGATAACGCCCTCTTTTTCTAAATCTTCCTTCATCCTTGAATAGGCGGCTTCGCTGTCAAACTGGGCTTCAACCCCAGCTAGAAACTTTCGTTCTTGTTCGGGTATACCGAGCCTTTCAAAAGTATTTTTTATGTCTTCCGGAACATCATCCCATGACCTACTTGGCTGCTGCCCTTGAGCAAGATAATACCGAATTATATCAAAATCAATATTATGGAGGTCTTCGGACGCCCAATGAGTAGGCATTGGTTTTTTCTTAAAAATATTATGAGCTTTAAGACGGAAATTTAATATCCAATCTTGTTCATTTTTGACATCAGAAATGTATTTTATCACATCATCTGAAAGTCCTACTCCCGCATCAAAGGCATACTTAGAGGTTGGGTAATGAAAATTACCTTTCTCTCTATCAACTTCTATATTGGATGGTTGTATCATTATTAGTTATTCTAGGTTAAGCGGCAGCGACTTCTTCTTTAATCCAGTCGTATCCCTTATCTTCAAGTTCGAGTGCTAAATCTTTATTTCCAGTGCGAACAATGCGCCCCTCCCACATAACATGAACTTTATCTGGGACAATGTAATCTAGAAGTCTTTGGTAATGAGTGATTACAAGAATACCACGATCACTATTTTTCATTCGATTTACTCCTTCTGAAACAACTCGAAGAGCGTCAATATCAAGCCCACTATCAGTTTCGTCTAAAATACAATATTTTGGGTTAAGCATGGACATTTGCAGAATTTCACACCTTTTTTTCTCACCACCTGAAAATCCTTCATTCATGGATCTGGAGGTAAACGAACGATCCATTTTGAGATCATCCATTTTTTGATACAGTTCTTTGTAAAAATCAACTGCTTTGAAATTTTCGCCTTCAGGTAGTCTCGATTGGAGTGCGGCACGAATAAAATTGGCTATGCTAACTCCAGGAACTTCAATTGGATATTGAAAAGCAAGAAAAAGACCTAAACGAGATATTTCATCCGGTGTTAATCCAAGTAGGTCGATTTCGTCCAATTTTGCTTTGCCTTCCGAAACTTCATAGTCAGGGTGACCAGCTAACACTTTGGATAAGGTGCTTTTACCACTACCATTTGGGCCCATTATCGCGTGAACTTCCCCTTTAGGGAGAGTAAAATTAAGGTTTTTGAGAATTTTTTCATCCCCAACAGATGCGGAGAGATTTTCGATTTTGAGTGAACTCATGAAATGATGTGTAATCGGATGATTAAATTAGTTGAATGAAAGATTGGTTGACCCTGAAAAAGAGAGTTCGAAATTTTGTGCTTTGAACCCACTTGGGAGTATGGATTTAAGAGTTTTAATCGATGCTTCGTCTAACGAAAGATCAAAAATTTTGCCCGTTGCACTACATTTAAAATGAGCGTGCGGAGCAAGATTGGGGCAGAATCGTGTAGATGCACGATCAAGATTTACTTGCCTAACAAGGCCGCAATCAACAAGTGTCTCAAGGCAATTGTAGACAGTTGCTAGGGAAATAGTTGGAAGATTCCTACGAACCCTAATTAAAATATCATCAGCAGTAGGATGGTCTTGTTTGTCAAGTATCGAATGATATACGCTAGCTCTCTGCTTGGTTGAACGGAGTCCTTTCTGAATAAGAGCAGATGAAAGCCGTTTTTGATCTTTAGTACTTAAAAGTGATAACATGAGTACGGATATCTTATTCCATAATCCGATATTTTCAAGTGCTAAATGGAATTATTCTAATTATTATTAACAGTTTTATTTGTATGTCTGAGTGAAGATTTAGGTTCTTCAATAATCTGTAAAAGTGAACAAGCCCCAGAGGAAGGTAGTTTTATTCCCGCTAAAATCACGTCGATACCAAACTTCTTCAGATTGAATACGAATTGTACCTGCTTCAACAGGAGAAAAAGAATTTGGGGAGTGGGTCATTGCACCAGCAACATTAATGTCGGAAGAAATGTATTTTTTAAAACCAGGAAAGATTTTACAACCAGAGGTAAAAAAACATGAAGTTAAAAGAAAGGTAAAAACTAAGATTTTCATAAAATAATAAGTTCGCTTGGGCACTTTTGAATACAATTACTCAATGGTAATCAAGTCAACTTGCAATTCATAGGGTTTTAATTACTAATTCTTGGTTGTTGATTGATCGAGAAAATTGTATTACCTGAATTTGAAATATGGTAAAAGAAACTAGTTTAATCGATGAGATTGTATCCCTTTGTAAACGAAGGGGATTCGTTTTTCAATCTTCAGAAATTTATGGTGGAATCAATGGATTTTTTGATTATGGACCACTTGGTGTAGAATTGCGCAGGAATATCAAGGATGCTTGGTGGGAAGATATGGTTAGAAAGAGAGACGATATGGTTGGTTTAGATTCAGGAATTATTATGAATCCAAAAGTTTGGCAAGCTTCAGGTCATGTGGATGGTTTTTCTGACCCTATGGTTGATTGTAGAGAGTCGAAAATACGCTATCGTGCGGATCAACTTCTTGCTGCAGATGTGAGGGTTGAGGGTGATTCTTTAGGCTGGATTTGCCTGTTGGAGGCAGTTTCAATGCAAGATGACGCAGAGAAAATAGCGGAATCCATGAAGCGAAAAGCTTCCAAGCAAGGTAAACTTGAAAGCATTACACTTCGTCCATTTGATGAATTATCATCCGAGGAGCGTTCCTTGGTTCCCTCTCCAGCAACCGGTACTGTTGGTGCTCTTACCGAACCTAGAGATTTCAATATGATGTTTGAGACAAATGTGGGAGCGTTGCGAGATGCTTCTTCAGTCGCCTATCTCCGGCCAGAAACTGCTCAAGGTATTTTTACAAATTTCAAAAACATTGTGGATACTGGAAGGGTCAAGATTCCATTTGGTATTGCTCAAATCGGAAAAGCGTTTCGTAATGAAATCACTCCACGAAATTTTATCTTTCGATCTAGAGAATTCGAACAAATGGAAATAGAATACTTTATCCCTCCAGACGAAGATCTATGGACCCAGCATCACCGAAATTGGATTGAGACAAGATTAGCATGGTTTGGTAGTATTGGATTAAAAAGTGATTTTCTTGGCGAAGAAGTGCATCCTAGTGAGAAACTCGCTCATTATGCGAAAGCCTGTACCGATATTACTTTTAAGTTTCCTTTTGGAGAACATGAACTTGAGGGTATTGCAGCAAGGGGAAATTTTGATCTAAATCAGCATCAGCAACATTCTGGGAAAAATTTGGAATTTTTTGACGAAATAAGAAAAGAGAGGTATCTACCTCATGTAATTGAACCAAGTTTGGGGGTAGATCGTACTTTTCTTGCGGTTATTTGTGCTGCTTATAACATTGATGAAGTTGAGGGTGAAAAAAGAACAGTATTGAGATTTCATCCTCGGGTTGCTCCCATCAAAGCAGGTGTTTTCCCATTGGTTAAAAATAAGCCGGAATTGGTTGATCGTGCTCGAAAACTCTATTATAGGTTACAACGGAAATGGAATGTAATCTATGATCAAAGTGGAGCGATTGGAAGAAGGTATCGACGAATTGACGAAGTGGGTGTTCCTTTTGGCATAACGATTGATTTTGAGACTATTGAAGGTGATGGTTCAATAACTCTGCGAGATCGTGATTCTACCAAACAGCAGCGTTTCTCGGAAGATGAATTAATATATTATTTGGATGATAAAATTAATCCCTAGTCACTTATTCGCCAATCTTCTAGTATCATTTGAAGAGTTCTTCGACCATTCCAAAAATTCCACTTTAATTTAATTGCTAAATCAATACTTTTGTCCTGGGGAGGAATTCTGTCAGACATATTCCATGCGATGCCTGGAATCGTATCATGACCATTATTTACCGAGAATTGAAAGTGGTTACCAGATCCAACTTTTTTGGGTTTATAGGCTAGCCTAATATTTTTGATTGCAATTATGGGTTCGGGATTTGCTTGACCAAATGGACCCAGTTTCCTCAGTTCATTCATAAACTCCCCATTGAGTTCTTCTTTTTTTATAGTAAACGCAATTTTAATGCTAGCTTCAGGAACCCCCCCGCCAGTCTCATGATCTATAATTTTGACAAATCGATCTGCAAACTTTTTTACCATTTCCTGACTAAGACTAAGACCTACAGCTGCGGGATGTCCTCCCCAATGAGTAAGCATTTCCTTGCATTGATTTAGAGCACTAACTAAATTAATGCCGTTTATTCCTCTTCCAGAACCCTTGTACTCATTCCCAGATTTTGCTAGTACTATACAAGGTTTATTCAATAAATTAGATAGTTTTCCAGCTACAATTCCAACCACTCCGGGATTCCAAGAATCCCCTTGACCAAAGACAACCACTGCAGACTTTTTTCGAAAAGATTGCTCTGCTTGATGCAAAACATCTTTGGTAAGATTAGATTCAATTCTCTTCCTGTTTTCATTATAGTTATCGATTTTTTTAGCGAGATCTCTACTTTCGGAGAAGCTTGAATTAAGCAAAAGAGAAATGGCCATTTCAGGATCATCCAATCGACCGCAGGCATTGATTCGAGGTGCGAGCTTAAAAGCAACATCTTCACTTTCTAGTAGTGTGTCAGAAGGAATTTTTGATTGCTCCTTAAGTGCATGAATCCCTGGACCTGGGTCAGTGTGCATGTGTTTAAGGCCAAAACTCGCTAAAATTCTATTTTCCTTTACCAATGGAACCAAGTCTGCAATTGTACCTAAACCTGCTAGTGCCAAATATTCTTTTGGATTGATTTGAAATGCTTCCTTTAAACCTTCGTTTCTCAATCTTTTTAAAATTCCATGGGAAATTTTAAATGCTAACCCAGCTGTGCATAAAAATCGCCAAGGATCATTGTTATCATCCTGTAAATGTGGATTGACTTGAATAGCGTTACGAATCACTTCTTCTTTTGATTGATGATGATCTACAATAATCAAATCAATTCCTTGTTCTTCTAAAAAATCAGCCTCTTCTTTTGAATTAGTTCCACAATCCAAAGCAATAATCAAATCCATAGATCCAAGTTTAAGTCCTCTTTCAAGAACTTTTTTTGTTAGACCATAACCTTCGGTTTCCCTTTTTGGAGTAACATGAAAAGGTTTAAGACCTAGTGCAGTAAGGTTTTTTTTTATTATTACCGTTGAGGTAATACCATCTACATCGTAATCGCCAACAATAAGAACATTTTCCTTTTTTTGAAGGGCATGACAAATTCTATCTACTGCTTCAAACATTCCTGGAATGTCAAAGGGATCAGTAAAA
>CACHJU010000034.1 GCA_902580225.1 uncultured Verrucomicrobiota bacterium | reverse complement strand
AGTGAGCATTTACTGCTCGTCTTTATTGCCGAGAAATGATTAGTATATATCAGTCGAGTGCGAGGACAAGGTTTCACGGGTGTTTAAAAGGGATAATGTGAGTGAACAATCGTTCGAATACTGGCTAACTAAATAAACAACGAACGAAAGAATTCCTCCATGAGTGATGATGAAAATAATCATGAGTCTGCGTATACCCGTATGCGCTTTGACGAACTTGCCCTGTCTAAACCAATCTTAAAGGCTGTACAAAAAGCCGGCTATGAAAACCCGTCCCCAATTCAGGAACGGGCGATCCCCCCTCTACTTGGAGGCTCCGATTTTATTGGGGTCGCCCAGACTGGAACCGGAAAGACCGCAGCTTTTGCCCTTCCCCTCCTGTCAAGAATGGATGAGTCTGTGAAAGGTGCTCAGATTCTAGTCTTGGCCCCAACCCGGGAACTCGCCCTGCAGGTAGCTGAAGCGATAGAAGGCTTTGCCGAGAACCTTCCCAAGTTACGGGTGGTCGCAGTGTACGGTGGAACTGGATACGGCGAACAAATCCGCGAATTTAAAAGGGGAGCTCAGGTAGTTGTTGGAACACCCGGCCGGGTTATGGATCATATTGAAAAGGGATACCTTAAACTCGATAGCCTAAAGGCCCTCGTTCTCGATGAAGCCGACGAAATGTTAAGCATGGGTTTCATTGATGATATCGATTGGATTCTGGAACACACACCGGACGAGCGTCAGACTGCCCTGTTCTCGGCCACCATGCCCAAGCCCATTCGTAAATTAGCTGAAAAACATTTAAATAACCCAACTGAAGTTACAATCAAAGTCAAGGCAGAGAATTCTCCCAATATCCGTCAGCAATTCATTAAAGTCAGGCAACACGAAAAAAGAAACATGCTCCTGCGCCTCCTTGAAATTGAACGGTTTGAAGCCATGCTTATTTTCTCCCGCACCAAAAATGCAACCATGGAAATTGCGGAAATGCTCCAGGGAAAAGGCTACTTGGCAGAACCTCTTAACGGAGATATGCCTCAAAATTTACGGGAAAAAACTGTCGACCGTCTAAAGCGGGGAAAAATCAATGTACTCGTTGCGACGGATGTGGCGGCACGCGGGCTCGATGTGGACCGTATATCCCATGTGCTCAACTATGATGCACCTTTTGATCTTGAATCCTACACTCACCGGATTGGACGAACTGGAAGAGCCGGCCGTGAAGGAGATGCCATTATCTTTGTTACCAACAAAGAAATGCGAATGCTCAATGCAATTGAACGAACTCTCAAAGTACCTTGTATAGAATACGCTTTCCCAACAAAGGAGGAAATGAACGAGCGGAAACTCGAGGAATTCTTTGGCAAAATTGAAGAAGGCCTTAAAGCAGATTTGGGAGATTATCGTTCCGCGATTCAACGATATCTTGAAGAATCCGGAAAAGATTTAATGGATGTGGCTGCCGCTCTTGCTCATTTAGAGGCAGGCAAACAGGGACTTTATTATGTGGACATGCCTCAGCCCTCTAAGAAAAACTCACGTGATAACCGGCCTGGAAAAGATCGGGATAGTCGGGGTGGTAGAGACGGTCGGGGCAGACGAGGAGACCGGGAAGACCGGGGCGGCTCCCGTAATGATTCTCATCTACAGAGCTACCGTTTAGAAGTGGGTGAATACCATGGAGTTCAAAAAGGAGACATCGTAGGAGCCATTGCCAATGAAGTTGGCTTAGACCCTAGAAACATGGGTAAAATAAGAATGTTTAAGGATCATACATTCATGGACTTACCCGCCAACATGCCGAATGATATCTTCAATGCTCTTAAAACTGTCTGGGTCCAGGGTCACCAATTAAATATTTCCAAGGATAAGGGCAGACCCAGACCGGACCGAGGGGGAGCCGGGCGATTTGATAAACGAAAGAAGTTTGGCAGAGGAGGCGACTTTAAGAAAAAATCAAAAAGCCGCTTTAGGAATTAACCTTTCAGAGATAATTTTCCGTTCGTTACCCAGCGAACTGCGTTGCCCAGCATATCCAAATATTCTTTAGTCGACATGGTGGAGTTATGATGGCCTATAGTAGTGGAAAAGATCTTTCCCTTTCCATGTGTGTTAACCCAAACGCAGGCTTGGGGTTCTTTGGGATTTTTATTTTCTCCATTATTTCCATACGCAAGAACAGTCGTACCCTCATACACCTGCTGGACATTATATAGTTCACCCTCAGGGGTCATCCAGCCATCTGGCATGTCTTTCATAATCGAATGGTCCGCATACTTTTTTACTTTATTAATCTTTATTGGAGCCTTTGGTCCATGTCCCTTTGAACTTGCTCCTAACATACTCGGCCAATCCTTCTTTTCACCTTCCTTGGCGGCAATACTCCAATGATAGGAATGCATCGCACAATGAAGAGCTATCGCCGGTTTACCTGCCTTATGGACATCGGTAATAGATTTCACAAAAGCTCCATCCTTCTCATGAGCAAAACAATGGCTGTAGAGAATGTAGTCATATTCATCTGCCCAACCGGACTTACTTAACCTGGCTTTACTTTTTTTCTGATCGTTTTCGTAAAAAATGTCCCATTCGGTTGAAATTCGTTCGTTTATTCCTTCGCTTATTATATCTTTCTGTCTATCATAATCATGGCAACATCCACCAGTGATAAAAAGTGCTCGTTTAGATTCATTTGATTTTTTACCATGAACCATGGGCATAGAAATACCCGCTATGGACCCAGTTGTAGCAATTTTTCCAGATTTAGAGATAAAATCTCTGCGTGAAATGGATGATTCTCTAATAGTTTCTTTTAGTTTCATTACGGGTTTCAGTTTTCAATTTTTGGAAATAGAGGGTTGTACAAATTCAAACGAAAGCGGATTGTAAAATTTTGACAAGCTTTGAATATGCATTCGTAGTTAATTTGTAATGAATGTGACTACTTTTTGCCTTATAAAAAACTATAAAACTCCACGAATTAAATTTTAAAAATTACAAATTGACAACATCTCGATTGACCGACCCCATTATGAAAATATTTTCAAGAATCAATTTCATTTATCAAAGCTATGAAACCAATCTTTTTTTTTAACTTTATTCTGGCTTTCACAGCAATAGGTTCAACCACTCATTCTAATCAGTTGCGAGCGGGAGCGGCTTGTATCGATGTAAGCCCAACGATTTTCCCTATTCAGTTACGATCAGGAAAATCCAACTTTGTTCACGACCCTCTTCATGTACGGGCCGTTGCCTTTAAGTACGGTAAAGGCCGGGCCGTTATTTGCCTGATCGATGCCATCGGAATAGGGCGGGAAATATCGGATATTGCTAAGACCGAAGCAGCCAAAAAAACGGGATGGGAAACCGAAGAAATGCTTATTTGCGCAACTCACACTCATAGCGCCCCCAAAGGTGGAACAGGTATGCCCGGTCGCGAAGCATACGAAACTCTTAAGCACCAGAAATTGGAAGAGGCTATCGTGCAAGCCATCGAATCCCTAAAGTCAGCAAAGGTAGGATTTTCATCCGAAGATGAGCCTAGTGAGGTACGCAACCGGCGCTGGTTCCTCCAACCCGGCACCATGCCGCCGAATCCTCTCGGTGAAAAAGACCAAGTCAAAACCAACGCCGGTCGTGACCACCTCGTCAAACCGGCTGGCCCCGTCGACCCTGAGCTTTGTGTAATCGATGTCCGAAACTCCAGAAACAAGCCCGTCGCTTTAATCGCTAATTATGCCCTTCATTATGTGGGTGGTGTGCCCAAAAAAATTGATGATAAAGGTCGGGAGGTCGGAATGGCTTCGGCCGATTACTTTGGGGAATTTTCCCGAATCATGCCTTACCGAATCGGGGGAACCAATCCACCTACGGACTTTGTTGCCATGATGACCAACGGGGCGAGCGGGGATATTAACAATCTCGTTTTCACCGGCACACGAGCTCCCCGATCCCCTTTTGAACAGATTCGCATCGTAGCCTCCAAGACCGCAGATGCCGCCTGGCGGGCAGTGAAAAAAATTGAGGCCTACGAAACGAAACCGGTCATTGCTACCCGCCAACGGGAAGTCAACCTACCCTATCGGGAACCGAACGAACGGGAGATCAAGCTAGCTGAAGATCTTCTCCAACGCACACGGAAGGAGCGGGACGCTATCAACAGCCGGACCACCTCTGTAGCTACAAAGGTAATCGAATATGCCAACCCCGAGTATCCAAGATCTGAACCCATACTTATTCAAGCCTTTCGTATCGGGGAGCAGGCAATTGTTAGCATGCCCTTTGAAGTATTTGTGGAAATCGGTTTGGAAATCAAGAAAGAGAGCCCCTTCGAACGAACCTTGCTGATTTCGATGGCCAATGGGGGTTACGGCTACCTCCCTCCCCCAAATCAGCACAAACTCGGAGGCTATGAGACCTGGCTGGGAACTTCTCGCTTTCAACCACAGTCTTCCGAAATCTTGATCAAACATCTCCTTGAAATGCTTGAAGAGTTAAGAGCACTTTAGTTTTTCGCCTAACTAGTCGATTGTGCTGATTATAACATATTCATGCTGTCATTTCTTTAATCTCATTGTGCCTAAAGCAAGAAGTTATATGGTCATTCACCATCCCGACCGCCTGCATAAAAGCATAGCAAATGGTCGGACCGACAAACTGAAATCCCCTTTCTTTCAGTTCTTTACTCATTCTTTCTGATTCTTTCGTAGTTGCAGGAGTCCCTGCCCAACTCTTCCAAGAATTGGTAATGGGTTCATGATTAACGAAGGACCATATGTAATCAGAAAAATTTCCCTCATTCTCTACCAAATCCAAATACGCCCGAGCGTTTATTTGAGCGGCAAGAATTTTCAGTCGGTTGCGGATGATGCTAGGGTCATTGAGTAAAGTTTCGATTTTCTGCTCAGTCCAGTTAGCCATTTTGAGGGGATCAAATTGATCGTAGGCCTTCTTGTAATTTGACTGACGCTTAAGAATGGTGATCCAACTTAACCCAGCTTGGGATCCATCGAGAATCAGTTTTTCGAATAATTCCAAATCGTCATAAACCGGTACCCCCCACTCTTCGTCGTGGTAAGCGAGATAGGTGGGATCATCCTTCGGCCAGGCACATCTTACCTTGGTCATTCTTTGAGAACTGAATCAATAAATACCGAAACTTCAGATATAAAAGCATCCTGATTCTCCCATGGCACTCGATGACCCGCATTGGGGATTATTTGGTTTCGGACTTGCAGACAACTGGCAGCCAAGGCTTGCCCGATTTTTGTATACTTTAGATCATCACAACCGGAGATGTAGAGCAAAGGAGGTAAGGAATGGTCTTTCAATAAAGAAGATAAATTCGGCTGCCTTGCTTTGGAAAACACATCAAAAAAACGACCAATTTTTTCAGAGTCCAATTCAGAAATTTCCCTGCTCGCACAATTTGACCTCCCGCAAAAGACTGGAAGCTTATCCCATTGATTGAGTAATTCCTGAATATCTTCTGTCCGAAAGCGTCGTGCCCATTCAAGATCCTTCTGCAACTGGTTAGTCCTTGCATCTTCCGAGATTAAACCCGGGTCTGCACCAACCAAAATCCCACCTTTCCATAATGTTGGCTTATTCAAAATGGCATCCATAGCCAGTCGTCCACCCATTGAATATCCCAGTACTAAAGAAGGTTCTCCTTTTGTTTGCTTCTCAACTTTTTTATAAAACTCTTCACGCCAATGCCCAAAACTCTTGTAATCAGTTTCATACAAATTGACCGCTTCAACTTGGATCGATCCAAATTCTGATTCGATTGCATTACCAATTGGGTTCCAAACCGATGCAGTCTGTAAAGATCCGTGCAGGCACCAGATTATCACAATAGTAAACCTTTAAAGTCGGACATCCTATTCATTCTGATCATCCGGATTTTCTGATTCCATTACCGCTGAAGCCATAAGCTCCTGTGCATTTTCAAAATCCGTATCAGCAACCTGAACGCGAATGCCGGATCTGGTGGCAAAAATGTGTGGGGCTACCCCCGCAGTAAGTTCGTCCGGGATAAATGCATCAATTCCACAGGAAGCCAGCTTCAGCTTGAGTAATTCGGCTTCCATAAGCGTTCCAAAATTGGCAATGGTTTTCATAATAAATTATAGAATGTAATAGAATTTTCCATGCATATTCAGACCTTTTATAGAAACAAACTCAAAACAAAACCGCACCCCCAATTCAATTCTTCGATTCGCTCTGTTATCTAAACCGTAAAAGGATAAAGAGAAAAAATTTACTTTTAACACTCTTCAAAAACTTTTTCTAAGGAGGATTTTTTTATTTGAACCTATTCATAAGACAGAACTCATCCTCCAAGGCGGACGAGTTATCCGTATCTGTCCAAGAAGCTGGCCACAGGTCCTAATACCACATGAGGAATAACTCCGAGCAAATAAGCCCAAAGAGCGTTTTCCGACTCCTCACATCTTTCCAAAGTACTAAAGAAATCGACCGGTTTTCTGCACTCTCAAAACTAAAAAAATCCATGTTAGTCTAAGGTTTTCATTTGATTATCTTTCATCAAAAAATAATTCTTTCATAATGAATCAGATTTTATCTATTTTATTCGTTGTCGCCCTTTTCCAATTTGGCCTCCTAGCCAAACCTTTCCACATCTATTCTCCTAGCTCGAAGGAGAAAACGCTTTGGATTGTCAAAGCAACACCCAAAGGCAAAAGCCTGAAGCTCGAGGTTGACGAGAAGGTGAAGTTCGACTTCTCAGGCCGTGTGATCACCGCTCATCCCAGCAAGCCCCTTCTTTACATTACCGCGACGGGTGGGGATCCCGGCAAGGTACCGGGAGCAGTTGTTTTCTTAAACAAGGACGGATCTTACCAGAAACATCAGAATATCAACTTTAATGACGGAGCCTGCTACCTGAGCTTGGACAAGGAAAATAGGCACATTCTGGGAGTGAGCTACGGAAACGGTCGGCTCAATGTATACCCTCTTGATGATAACGGAATACCTGGGAAAGCGGTCACTACCATCGACGAAGGAAAACGGGAAGCTCATTGCATACTGCTTCCACCAGACGGAAAGAATGTCTATATTCCTTATGTGAAGGGAAATCTCGCTCTTTTGCAGTATGCTTACGATGGCAAGACGGGTAAGGTCACCGAACTCGAACCTAAAGACGCTAAGCCTCCGCACGGAACCGGTCCCCGCCACATGGCTTACCACCCCACCCTGCCCATGGTCTATTTCAGCAATGAGCAGGGAATCGGTCTCTCTTCCTACAGACGGGAAGCCAATGGACAACTCAAAGTGGAACAGGATATCAACATCCTTCCCCCCGGAATGTCCAAGATCGGATTGAGCGCTTCCGATCTGTTGATCACCCCGGACGGAAAATTTCTCTTCGCCGGCCTGCGTGGACACAGCCAGGACTTTGATCGTATCTCCCGGTACCGCGTGCTTGAAGACGGCCAGGCCGAGTTTCTCGGCCTGACTGAGGCCGACCAAATCCCTTGGGGGTTGACCCTTTCTCCAGATGGAAAGTTCCTACTGGTCACTGCAACTAACGGAGCCACTCTCACCGCATACCGAATTGCCAAAGACGGTGATCTCAAGAAAGTCGCTTCCCTCGTCTGGGATCCAAGAATGTCGGACTTGGTTACCCGCTAGCATTTATCCATCCGTGGATAAGTTTCTAATTATTCTTTCCACCGCTGTCCTTTCATTGAGCGGCGATAGCTTGGCAGCTGAGAAAACCGAGCAAACCGTAATTCGGGTAAGCGTAGAAAACAAAACCCTTCCCTTTCCTCATAACCGTTTACGCGACTTTTATCGCAAACAGGCTCAGAAATTTATTGCGAACGGGGATCGGAATTATTCAAGAATGCTCAATCCATTCCCCGGTTTGGACGGAGGGAGCTGGGGACACTGGGGTCAAAATCCAGAATCCGACAATGTAGACGATCGACTCAATGAAATCGACTTTGGCGGAGTTCTGATGCAGGCGACCAATCATGCGGACGGCTGGGCCAATAAAGGAGTATCCGTTCAAGCGGGTAACTACTCCGCTGTCTTTGACCCGGAAAAACTCTGCTTTGTGGATGCCTGGCAAGGTGGACTTCCCGAATGGAGTGCCCGGCGCTACGGTATAACTTCCGGAGTTAAGGCAAAGGGAAAAAAAGTGGAAGGTTTCCTTTCAGGAAAATGGACACTCCCTGAAAAGATTGAAACCAAATATCTTGGATTTTACAAAACCGAAGGCAGGACCGTCTTTGCGTATCGCATTGGAAAAACTGAGATTTACGAGTGGATCGAGGGAAAGGAAGAACTCACCTATCATCGGTTGATCCAGAGAAAACTTCCTGATGGAGTAACCTTCAACGGAAATGATGTTATTCGCGAATCATCAATATCCAACTTGATTGAACTTCTCCAACCCGCTGAGGCTCAATGGTCTGATAAAGCCGTCATCACTAAAGGCAAACTAGGGAAACCCCTCCCCCGTTCGCCTTATGTGATTGATACCCTCACCGTTCCGTATCGTGACCTGAATCCATTCAAGACGCCCATGCGAATCGGAGGTGTGGGTGTTTTCACAAACGGTCGGATTGCCGTTTGCACAATCATGGGAGATGTCTGGATTGTGGATGGAATCGATGACACCCTCGATCGGTTAGTTTGGAAAAGATTCGCTAGTGGGCTTAATCAACCGCTTGGTCTGGTGGTGAGCAATGATCTAATCCATGTCATCGGTAGAGACCAATTAACCCGTTTACACGACCTAGATGATAATGGAGAAGCCGATTTCTATGAATGCCTGACCAACGAGTTCCCCACCGCCCGTGGAAACAGTTTCGCCCTCACCCTACATCAGGATGATAAGGGTCGTTTTTACTGGTTTACTCGCTCTTCCCAATTCGGCATGACCCGTTTCAAACCCGGATCCAAACCGGAAGCGATTGCAACCGGACTGCGGGGTTGTAATGGAACGGGAGTCTCCACAGATGGTTCGATTGTGTTCGCGATGCCTCAAGAAGGAAGCTGGCAACCTGCCTCCGGTATCTTCGAAGTGGGCAACGCAAGCTACCATGGCTCCTCTGGGCCCAAGCCTGAATTTGGAAAACACGGCTATCAGATGCCCCTCTGTTTCCTACCCCGTGGAATCGATAATTCATCCGGTGATATCCTTTTCGTTCCCAAAGATGAAAGATTCGGACCGCTCGCCGGCAGGATGATCGGCACCTCCTTTGGGTATTGTGAACATTACCTGGTGATTAGGGAAGTGATGGAGGACGGCAAAGTACAAGGAGGAGTAGTACCCCTCCCCGGAGAATTTCTTTCCGGCACTCATCGTGGATCTTTCAGTTCCAAGGACGGACACTTGTACATCGTGGGCACGGATGGTTGGCAAAGCTACGCAAAGGAAAACGGTAGCCTGGAACGAATTCGCTGGACCGGAGGCGATATGCTTATTCCTGAATCTGTGGAAACTCGCAAGAATGGATTGATCATCCGCTTCAATGAATTCATCGATCCTCAATCCCTGGGTGTGGATAAGATCTTTGCATCTCAATGGAACTACTTACACAGCGATGCTTACGGATCGCCAGAATATTCCATCCACCAACCCGGAATCACCGGGCACGATCCTGTAAAGATCCGTTCCCTTCATACCCTGAAAGATGGAAAATCCATATTCGTCGAGATTCCCCAGCTTCATCCTGTGATGCAGTTTCATCTTTATCTGGAAATGAAAACCCGGGACGGACGATCTTTCACTCCCGACCTTTATTACTCCATTTTTCATCAAGGCAAGGAGTTTACCGATTTTCCGGGTTATCAAAAAATTGCCAAGGAAAACTGGAATGAATTCCCTCATGCCGATGAGAGTCCGGTTGATCCGAGACTGCTCGCCCAGGAAGCCCAGTCTAAAATCGTGGGGGACGAACAGGTCTTAGCTGCAATCGAACGGATCGAATTGGATGCAATCGCCGGCTTACAGTATGCTCAAAAGGAATTACGGGTAAAACCTGGGTCCAAAGTCGCCCTGACTTTTCGGAACCTCGATCCGAGCATGCCCCACAATGTTGCCATTGTGCAACCCGACCGACTAACCGCAATTATGGAGGCTTCGATGAAGCTTGCCTCATCGCCTAAAGGAGTAGCTCAGCACTATGTTCCGAACGATAAAGGTGTCATTGCCATGTCACCGATTCTGCAAAGCGGTAATTCCTATGTCATCTACTTTCGTGCCCCCCGCAAACTCGGAACCTATCCATTTCTATGCACTTTCCCAGGTCACTGGCAGGTGATGCAGGGGAAATTGATGATCGAATAAATAAACCAGTAAGATTCATTATAGGTTTGGTCTTTCTGCCATGGTTTATTTTCAATACTATAGTTTCAGCATGATTTCGTTTAAATTGAATTTCAAATACTGGTTAACACTTCTCCTTTTATGTAAAGTTTGCTTGGCTCAAGAAAAGCTCATCCCGGTTCTTATTGTAGACGGACAGAATAACCACGACTGGGTAAGCACGACCGATTCGATCGAAGCTACTCTCCGGGCAACGGGTAAATTCTCGGTTGAGATCGATACCGCCCCCCAAACCAAATCGATCAAGGGCATTCGCGGACCGAAAGCAGATGCCCCTGATTATCTCAAGGAGAGTCATAAGAATTTTCGCAGAATTCAACAAGGTGGTGAAAAAGAATACAAAAAGAACCAGGAGGAGGAATGGAAAAACTGGAATCCATTTACCGGCAGGCATCAGGCAGTGGTGCTTAACTATAATGGAAGGGAATGGGCTCAAGAGACCAAGGAATCTGCAGTCGATTTCGTTCGCCAGGGAGGCGGACTGGTTCTGGTCCATGCCGCAAACAATGCTTTTCGGAACTGGGATGCTTATAATGAAATGATCGGATTGGGGTGGAGACCCGCGAATTTTGGCGACTGTATCAAATGGGAAGTGCTTAAAAACAAACCCTATGTGGCCTGTGTCGATTGTTCTTCGGGTCATGGTTCCAGGCATCCCTTTCAGGTAAATGTTCGCCAATTGGATCATCCGATTATGAAGGACGTACCCACCACCTGGATGCACGGAAAAGATGAGCTTTATCACAACATGCGTGGCCCTGCCAAAAACCTGACCATTCTTTCCTCCGCTTACTCAAATCCAAAACAGGGAGGAACTGGGGAGCACGAGCCAATCACTTATGAAGTCAAGTACGGCAAGGGACGGGTCATCATCACCACGATGGGGCATTTCTGGCCAAATCAGACTGATTGGGACGGACTGCACTGTGTCGGCTTCCAAACAATTTTAGCCCGTTCTGTCGAATATGCGGCCACAGGGAAAGTCACCCTTCCGATTCCTTCGGAATTCCCCGGACTTGTTGAAGTTTCTTTCAGGCAACCCCATGCTGTAACTTGGAATCAGAAAAGCCAGAAGGCAACGGACCAATCAAGTGGGGATGAAAAAAAGGAAATAAATCCCTATGCCATTCTCACCCCCGAAGAGGAATTGGAAACCTTCAAACTTGCTCCCGGTTACATCGCCGAATTGGTCGCATCCGAACCTATGGTTCAGGAACCCGTCCTTACGGTCTGGGACGGAAACGGGGCGATGTATGTGGCCGAAATGCGCAGCTATATGCAGGACGAAAATGGGACGGGTACCAAAACTCTTCGCAAGGGACGGATCAAAAAACTGGTAGATTTGGATGGTGATGGGCGGATGGACAAAGCCACCATCTTTGTCGACAACCTCAACCTCCCCCGCATGATTCTTCCCCTGGATGACTGGATAGCAGTGCGCGAAACCGACACCATGGATGTCATCGCTTACCGGGATTCCGACGGAGACGGGATCGCGGATGAAAACAAGATGCTTTATAAGAAAGGTCCCTACAGCCGGAATGGCCCCAAGACTTCCGTGGAGCATCAGGATTCGGGAATGATCTGGAACCTAGATAATCACATTTACATCACCTACAATATGGAACGGTATCAATTCACCGATGGGACCTGGCGAGCCGAAAGCCAACCCGGTCACTGGACCCAATGGGGGTTAACCCATGATGATTACGGAAAACTATTCTGGATCGATAACACCCGTCCCCTCAAAGCAGCTCAGTTTCATCCTAAGTACTGGAAAACGGTGCACCGCCTGGGAAAAAACCTGCCTGCAGGCGATCCCGTTTCTCTGGGTAATTCCTACGATCCCGCCTTTACTAAAGCCACCAGTATTTGCCTGACCGGAGACCGTGGTGGGCAGGTGGATACAGTTCGAGGATTCACTTCCGCCTGTGGACAGTCGATTTACCGGGGAAATAAATTTCCCTACGATTCACGGGGTGCTTATTTCTTCTGCGATCCCACTATTCATGTGGTTCGCCGGGCTTATGTGGAATACCCGGATGGCAAACTCATGCTCCGCAAAGCTGAACCCGAAGGCGAAGAATTCTTTCGTTCCTCCGATTTCAACTCCCGCTTCATCAACACCGCCGTAGGCCCTGACGGATGCCTCTATGTCACTGATATGTACCGGGGGATCATTCAGGATGCAGCCTGGTTCAATCAAGGAAACCGGGAGTTCGCTAGACGGACCGGCGTAAACAAACACATTCAAATGGGGCGAATCTGGCGCATCCGGCATCAGGATCATCGTCCCTATCAGGAGAAACCTCGGATGCTTTCCGAAAGCTCCGAGGAATTGGTGAGACATCTGCAAAACCCGATCGGCTGGTGGCGGGACACCACTCAAAAATTAATTCTACTTCGAAATGATCGTGAAAAGGCCATCCCATTACTGGAAGGACTCTTTCGCTTCACCCAGTCTCCCCTTCCCCGCATACATGCTCTATGGACATTGAACGGGATGCAGGCCATAACCCCTGAAATTAAAAAGGAAGCCCTCATGGATCGTGCTGCAGAAATCCGACGTACCATGGTGCAAATAATCGAACCCGGATTAACCGAGGAAGTCGATCTGCTTCTTCCATTGGAAAACGAACGCGACCCAAGAGTAGCCGAGCAGCTTATCTTCAGCCTTGGAACCACGGATGATCCTCAAGCGGAGAAATTGATCCAATCCCTTGCCTCCCGTCATCTCGCGGATCAGGGAGTAATGCTTGCCACCGCCATTTCTCTATGGGGTAAAAAACACCTTCCATTCATTCAGCAGATAAAAAGCAAAAAAGCATTTGAAAAAGTGTCCAAAGACCAAAGGGGATCAACCGATATGGCCTGGAACCGTATTCTTTCAAGCTGGGACCGGGGAATGAAATTTGCAAAGGATTTTGATACCACCCATCGAAAGATGATCCAAAACGGAGAGAGGCTTTATTTTCAGCACTGCACATCCTGCCACGGAGCCGACGGAAGAGGTGTACAGATTCCGGGTACCGATCAGTACCTTGCCCCATCCCTCGTCGATTCGCAACGGGTACACGGAAACCCCGAACAATTAATCCCGCTCTTTTTCCACGGCTTAATGGGTCCGATCGATGGGAAAAATTACTCCGCCGGATACATGGCACCGGCCAAAGCATTTGGAATCGAACGGGAGGATCGGCTCGCTGAACTGCTTACCTACATACGATATGCATGGGGAAAAGAGGGCGACTGTGTGGAAAAAGAAACGGTCTCAACTATACGTAGAAAACATACCAACCGGGATATTCCATGGACGGATCAGGAACTGAAGGAACTGTAAAAAAAAGTTTACTTCACTTTTTCAAGTAATCGATTTGGCTGACCTTCCAGTCCCCATCGACCTTGCTCAGCTCCACCCTGGAATGTGCATTCTCCCGAACCACATTCCCGCCTTTGCCTGTCCAACCGGCATAGAATTTGACCGAGTACACCGCCAGGTCATCGCCAAGGGAAATCTTTTGCAACTCTTCACAGAGCAATTCCATTCGACGCGATGCAACCCGTAAACGGCCATATAATTGTGCCAGCCTCTGATTGGTGTGCTCCCCCGCAATTCTGGCCTTACTCCGGATGGAAATGACCACTTGGGGAGAAAACAGTTCCTTAAAATCTTTCACCACCATGGCATCAGAAAGAGTGGATGCATCCTCGGTCTTGGATGCCACTTCACTGAGCTCCTCAAATAAGGCCTCGATCTGTTCCTCCTCACTCGGCCAAGCCAACCAACCAAAGACTCCAAGTACTACAAATATTATCGGGATTCCAAAAACGATTCGCTTGCTCATGTCCTCAAATTACCTCAAACATTTGCTTTCATCCATACTTATTCCAATGAAACTTTTCGTAATCTCTTTGCTTCTAATTATCTGTCTTCCAAGCTTATTTGCGGATGTCCGCACTTTTGTTCATGAAACGAAGGATTTAGTGATGGTTCGCACCGCGGAGGGAAGACCAGTTTTCGAATACCGAAAGAAACCCTCGGAAAAGGCCAAGAATAATGCCCCCGATTTCGCCCGCACGGGATACATCCATCCGCTTTATTCACCCTCCGGTAAAATCATCACCGGGGACTATGCACCTGATCATCCCCATCAGCACGGCTTGTTCTTTGCCTGGACCAAGTCAAGTTTTCGTGGCAAACCCACCGAGTTTTGGAACCAGAAAAAGAAACTTGGTGATATTCGCTTCCATCGGTTTTTGGGCAAAACTGAATCCAAGAAATCCCTATCCCTTAAATTTGAACAGATCTTTACCGCAGGCAAAGATTCCGATCAGCCAATTCTAAAGGAAACCTGGAAAATTACCGTTCCTAAAAAAAAGCTCCCTTATTACCAGTTTGACCTGATTTCCATTCAAAGTTGTGCCACCGAGGATCCTTTGCTGATTGAAAAGTACCATTATGGAGGAATGGCGATAAGGGGAAATGACCAGTGGTTCAAATTAGACAAGGATGGAAATCCACTGGGGGAAATGATCACCTCAGAAGGAAAGAACCGCGAGAACGGAAATCATACAAGACCTCGTTGGGTGGCCATGCATGGACCGGTAGATGGGCAAACTTGCGGGGTGGTGGTCATGAACCACCCGAACAATTTCCGCTTTCCCCAGTGGGTAAGGTTGCACCCCTCCAAGCCCTACTTTGTTTATGCCCCCATGGTCGAAGAACCCTTTAAAATCTCCCCCGATAAACCCTACATTTCAAAATTCCGTTACTTTACATACGACGGAACCCTCGATCACGATGTGATCGAGGGTTCCTGGAATGAATGGATAAGAAATTAAGTTTTCTTCGCTTAAAAACTAAACTTTAAGCCTAGTTCAACACTCCGTGCGGGTAAAGGAGCATACTGTTTTAGAACCGACGCATGATTGTAGGCAAGTTCATCGGTTAAATTGTAACCTTTGATAAACAATTTACCCACTGAATCTCCGAAATCGACATCATAAGAAGCAAAGGCATTAACCAATGAATAGGCTGCAGTTGGATCTTCACTATGACCACTATGAACGGACACTTTATCCTGTTTGAAGGATCGGGTGAGCTTCATGCCAAAATCAAATTTTTCCTGTTGAACTTCAAAACCAAATCCAAGTCTCGCCGCTGGTATCCTAGGTAAGTTAACGCCCTCAGTTTCGTTTTTTCCGCTCAACAAATCGCCATAAACGGACATAATGACATCCATCCCGGGATTTTCAATAGCAAGCCAGTCAATTTCAACCTCAATACCTTGAAATTCTGCCTTAACTGCTTCATATTCTTTGACGGGAAGTCCTTCGGTCCCAGCAGGGAAACCGGCCTCGCGTTCGTTGGCATCTCCGGTATCTGGGATTCCGTCATCACCATCAAGTTCAGGGTATACATTGTCATCCTTAAGATTTCCTTCAGCATCCCGTATGTCCGACTTTTCCTCTAAGAAGATGTAGTCATTATATTTTGTGTGAAAAACGGATAATTGACCAGTAACTTTACCCACAGTTTTTCGCACAATTATCTCAACCCCAACGGCAGACTCATTATCAAGGTTTTGATTACCAATTTCGTAACTTTCAGTCGCATGATGAGCTCCATCCGAAAATAATTCAGCAGTGTCCGGGGTACGTTCGGAGTAATTGACATTACCACTGATATTCCAAAGTTCACTCAGATCATGAGATACTCCACCACTTGCACTAAAGGTGGAATCGTCCAAATCGCCAGTCCCTTCGTAATCACGATCAATGCTTTCCCAACGAATCCCAGCATTCAGAGTAGTTTCATCCGACAGGTCATATTCTTCAATTAGGAAAAGAGCAATTCTACTTGATTCCTCCCCTATAATATTAGGGTTGCTAGGAGCAGATGTAGTAAAATCATCGGTATATACGCCAGCAGTTCCGTTTCTATCCCAAACTCGGCTAAGTCCACCAAGGATGCTTTCTTCACCTTGGATTTTGAAATCATCAAAAAGTCCGTGAAGACCAAAGACTCCTCGGAAATCCCCGATTTCATGATTAAAGGCAATTCTTCCTTCAAATCCTTCCCGCAAATAAGTGGCATGGGTGTGCCATTCAAGTCCATTGCCTTCATCTTCATAACCACTTTCACTGTGCATATAATCTCCGTATCCAATGTTCAGATTGATTCCAGTCAAGAAATCCGAACCAGTGATTTCAATTTCAGAACGAAACTCAAATCGATCGCTTTCCATTTCAATCAGAGTATCGCTTTCTGCATGCTCCCCGGGAACACCGTAATCGTTTTCATATCTCGAAAAACTCAATCCGGCGAAGCCTGAATCCAACATGTAAGATCCACCCAATCCAAAAGAAGAACTCACACTGTGACTGTTTTCAACTAATTCATAGGGACCCTTTAAATTTCCACTATGGTGATCCTCAGTGTAGAAGGTTGGAGTATCGTAATCATTGTAATCCCTCTTCATTCCATTGATCTGAAAACTGAATTTATCCGAGCCTCCAAATGCCTGAGCCCCGTAATTCCAGCCATCATTAACACTGTTGTAACTTGAAAGTAAGGTAGCTCCAGAGGACTCATACAGGCTAGTCGGAATACTATTGTCGATTACATTGACCACTCCTCCAATCGCATTGCCCCCATAAAGGAGAGCAGAAGAACCACGGAGTACCTCGATACGATCCACCATCAAGGGATCAATCGGAATCGCATGGTCTTCAGACTGAGCGGAGACTCCGAAAGTATCAGTGCCGTTTTGGAGCATCCGTAACCGAAATTTATCCATCCCGCGAACAATCGGACGGTTCGCAGTCGGGCCAAAGGATGTTTGGCTAATACCCGGTGTATTGGATAAGGTTTCGGCGATGGTAGCACCTTTGGCATTTTCAAGTTCATCATTGGCAAGAACACTCCAAGCCTGTGTGATATCATCGGATGAGGTTCCAAGGGGAGTGGACTCCACAGTGAGGGCATCCAGTTCCTCAATTTGTCCATTACCGGAGTTCTCTTGGGCAAAGCCCAGAGAAGCGGTAAGTAAAAAAGATAATATATATGTTTTCATTGGTTTGTTGTTTTTGTCTAAGTTAAAAAAATTATGAGAATTTTATAAGGCAGAAAATCTTCGGAATTACCGAAGAGGGAAAAGGTGAATAAATAAGTAAAGTCCCGCAGATCAATCTGAGGGTGCTAATCCGGTAATCAAAATTTAGGCTACTACCGGAGGATCCCGAGCACCAAATGAATCGTGCTTATAGGTGGTCCAAATTAGATGAACTGAACAAAATTCCACTTTTGAGATAAGCTCAGTTAATGAGGAAATCAGAAATTGGTTCTGTATTTCAATTCCCTGTCCAAAAAGAACCACCGCACAGGAAGTATCTTCCTCATCGCTTTGGTTACCCGGTTTATTACCAGAGCCACAGGGTTCCTGACTACATGCGTGAGAACAACCTTTACCCCCGTGAAAAAGGGATGAATGAAGATCCGGGCAAACGCTCGAAAGCGATAATGCACCGATCAATATAAAACAGGTTAAGGCTAGGGTCTGGGAAATTCGAGTCACAAGATACAAAAATGTACTTAATGCAAGCATCTTGCAATAAGAAAGTGTCTTCCAATTGGTCGACAGAGAATCAAGCTTTAATAATTTCGAGTACAGGTATAATTATGAGAATATAATAGTCACAACATTTACTATTTTGAACTTAAGAAAATGTACTGTAGACCGTTTTCTCATGGACTTCACGGTCATTTCGTAGATTTATACTCTTTTTACCTCAAAGTCAGTATCATGAAAATTTTTCTCTTTCTCCTCGTAATACCTCTTGTACAACACGCTTTTTCCAAAAATAAAGCAGCTGCGTACACTCCCGATATGCCCAAGCCCACTCACTCGGAAGTAAGATACGAAACGCATGATCGAAATGTTCTTGATTTTTGGAAAGCAAAATCAGAAAAGCCCACTCCGGTTGCTTTCATCATTCACGGAGGCGGATGGAAGGGAGGATCCAAGGAAAGACTGAATCGCTTCGCGAATCTCAATATTCTACTCGAGGCCGGTATCTCCGTGGTGGCCATCAATTACCGTTATGTCACTTCGGACGAATCACCACCCATAAAAGCTCCTCTTCATGATGCTGCTCGAGCCCTCCAGTTCGTACGTAGTCAGGCAAAAAAGTGGAACATTGATAAAAAACGAATTGGTGCTGCAGGGGGATCTGCCGGTGCCTGCTCCAGCCTTTGGCTTGCCTTTCACGACGACCTGACCGATCCAAAAAACAAAGATCCTATCCTTCGGGAATCCAGTCGTTTAGAATGCGCCGCGGTTACGGGTGCCCAAACCACCCTCGATCCCAAGCAAATGAAGGAATGGACACCCAACAGTAAATACGGCGGACATGCCTTCGGCTTGCACCCTTTTGATACATTCCTAAAGAAACGCAAGGAAATCATGCACTGGATCAAAGAATATTCCCCCTATGCGAATGTCACAAAGGATGATCCTCCCATTTTTTTGCAATACAATTCTCCCCCGGCAATCGGTAAGGAACAAAAAGACCCCACGCACACCTCAAACTTCGGATTAAAATTACAGGAACACTGCATCGCAAACGGAGTTAAATGTGAATTGCATTACCCAAACGGGCCGAAAACTTCACACACCGACACCACATCTTTTCTTATTTCACAACTTAACAAATAATCAGATGAAAACTTCTCAACAATTTAAAATTCATTGCCTTGCCTTAGCCACCATTATTCTTTGCTCCCCGGCAGATTCATTTGCCCTTGACGGATCAGCCACCGACCTACGAGTTACTCACGGCCCGCTCCTCGGCCGGCCCGGGCCAGACACCATGAGTCTATGGATACGAACCGAAAGGCCCGGAGCAGTAAAAGTTTTCTACGGCACCGAAAAAGAAGTGTTAGACAAGGAGGCATCGATTAAAACCACCTCCCTTGAGCATGATTACACTGGAATTATCACCCTTAATAGCCTCGAAGCCAACACCCGCTATTACTATCGGATTGCTGACCACCAACTAAGCGGTTCTTTCCGCACTCTTCCCCAAGCCGCTGATTTTAGAAATCCCAAGGGCAATCCCGACGGCTTATTCAACTTCAAATTTGAGTTTGCCTGTGGAAATAATCAGAATGGGGGTGGAAACAGTGTCGGACCGACTGTTCCCGTATTTGATACTCTAAACCAGCAAGTTCGGGACGAAGTCCATTTTGCAATTCTTAACGGGGACTGGCTTTACGAACAGCGAAGGGATTACTCCCCCAAATCCTGGCTCCACCAGGTCGGATTGGACTCAATGAAAGATGCACCCCATGTGGTTCAAAAAGCACCCTCCATTGTGGGAGTGTGGGAAAACTACAAGGTATTTCTGGAAAGAGGAAAAAACCTCAGCGAATGGCACCGGCATGTCCCGAGCTTCTACACTGCAGATGATCATGAACTCCTCAACGATATCTATGGAACCGGGGAAATCGGCTATGTCAATCGAAGAGCGGTGTTCCGCGATATTGGCACCCAGGCCTGGTTTGACTACCTCGCTTGGGCAAATCCAGTAAAACATGACCAGCCCGCCTGGTTTGGCACCGGCGAATTTCAGGCGAAAAGTGATGTGCTCACAGATCCAAATGCTGATTTCACCAATCTCGACTATAAGCAATTGGCCAATCTTCATGTCCATTGGGGAACCAGCACCGCCGGCGTGCCCGATGCCGGGCTTGATGCCCAGCCCGGAAATCCCAATGCTGCGGTCTATGAGATCGTGGAAGTCCTCAGCCCCACCCGCCTGCGGATCAAACCGGCCGCCAAAGCAAAAGGAAAGGCAGACTATTCGATTGGTCGACGCTGCTATGGAAAATTCACGGTGTCGAACTGCGACTTCTTTTTGCTGGATACCCGCAGTCACCGCAGCCTCCACAATGTGGACAACCCGGGCAACCCCAAGGCCACCATGCTTGGCAAGCAACAACTCAACTGGCTCAAATCGGAAATTAAAAAGAGCAAGGCCGATTTTCTGTTTATTGTCTCCTCGGTGAACTTCATGGTTCCTCATGTGGGCAGCGGGGGAGGAAGTGACAAACAGGCCACCATCAAGAAAGACGATGCCTGGACCGTATTTTTAAAAGAACGAGAAGAACTTATTGAATTCTGGGACGGGTTGGACAAAGGAGTATTTGTACTCACCGGAGACCTGCACAATAGTTTCGCTATCAAAATAACTGATAATGTCTATGAATTTGCCAGCGGTCCCCACAATTCCATTAATCATGCCCCCATGAAAGATGAAGGAGGCAGACCATCCAATGGTAAATTCAAGTACGGCCCCCGATCCTGCGACATCCGCTGGAGCAGTTATGCCATGGAGGATATTCCACGGGCCCATCGGACCTTCCCGCATTACTGCGTAGTCCAAATTAACAATGTATTCAACAACCCGTTGAAGCGGGGTGATCAGCGCTGGTTTGCGTTTCCACATCCACAGGTAATCTTTCATTTTCACGACGCCCTCACCGGGGACTTACGCTATTCGGAATCTTATGTCCTTGGTCTCGAATAAATTGCAAAAGGACGTGTGATGCTGGCATGAAATTTGCGCCTAAACATTCGGAATGTACGGCTCACATCTAGGCCCAAAGTGGGTCGCTACGGGCGTTCAGCCTTCAAGATTATAATGTTGAGTGATTCCCCCTCCACGAAGGTGCCATCCTTTCGCTCCCGGGCTACTCACGAACTGCCTGATACTTCCCCTCGATATCTAAGGTATCCCCAATCAGTTTGTGCACCAGGTTGCCTTCGAGCACAAATTCATTCTCTGACTTCGAAATGCAGCGGCGTTTCCAGATTACATTCTTACCCAACCGCAGGGTGACCTGTCCATCTTCGGCAATCTCCCGGGTGTATCTGTTTAAGTATTTCCAGGTTCCCAATGCAGGATGTCCTTTGAGCGTTAGAGCGAGAGCTGGCTCATGCACCGGAAGTTTCATCTCCCCGACTTCGGAAAGTTTGCGCAGGCGGATATTACGAAATTCAATCGGGGCTCCCTCAGATTCCAAACAGAAATAACCAGACGCGGGTTCAATCCCGTCCCCGCCTGAGACCTCTTCCCCGTTGACCCAAAGGCGGACCTCACCATCGACCGCACGGATATAATAACGATTCCATTGGTTAATCCCCTTGGTCGTTTCCTTGGTCGGAAAACTGCGTTTGCCATTGGGTGCTACCGGAGGGAATGGATTCATCTTAACCGGACCGACCGGAAACACATCCCCGTGACTGGTGAACCAGTCCGCGGGTTTCTTATGCCGCTTGGTGTAGTGCTCGGCATACCCGAGGTCAAGAACCTGCACCTCAATCCCGTGAGGCAGGCGGCCATGACCAGCGGCTAATTTTGAAATACTTTGCGGAGTGGCCCAAACAAAGACACCCGAGTTCCCGGCATTCTTTTTGTGCATCCATTCGAGCAGTAGTTCAAAGTTTTCCAGGGGTTCGCGGTACCGGATAACCCCGGTCGGTTTGCCGGTGCAGTAGGCATGCCCGCCCTCCCAGAGCCAGGTGTCAGCGAAACAGTTCACATTGACGAAGTCCTCACCGGTCACCACTTTCCATCCCGGCTCATTTCCTGTGGGAGGAACGGGTTCTCCGGAATCTCCAGAGCTGGAATCGTCTTGCCCCGAACCAGTGGATTGCATGTACACCGCGAGGTCAGCGAGGTCCTGATCAGACATTCCCATCTCCGAGGCGGAGGGCATCCAGGACTCATTCAAATAATGGATCTTAGCCCCTGCCCGGCGAAAGAGAATTTTCCGGGTTTGTCCGCCTAGGACCTTCAGTTTCAGGGAACCGGCATGCCAACTGTAATTGGAAAGTAATCCCTCCGCGGTCGCCCCGGTCTTTTTCGAAACCAAACGGACAGGCTTGTCGTACCCATGAGCAAGTT
>CACHJU010000033.1 GCA_902580225.1 uncultured Verrucomicrobiota bacterium | reverse complement strand
GAGAAGATTGGGTAATAAATTTTCGTCTGTTTTCAATCATGTTTATTTAATAAATAAGATAAGGATTTTGGAAACCCTAAGAATCTTAAGCTGACCCACTCGTGTAAAGCAAAATTTCCCAATATTGGGAAATCTTTTTGCTGAATTCAATCTTTTGCTTAAACCCTACGGTAATTCACCCGATCTGTATCGTTACAATGCCATTTGATAATAGAAAAGCGAATCTTCAAAACTGATAGACCAAACCTGCACTAATTACTGGGCACCATTTAAGAGTGTCCAAATCATTTTGGAGTTCCTGTTTTTCTTTTTCTATATCCGAAGCAGATACTGTAGCATCAGTGGCAATTGCCGCTTCCGGCGAACCCGAATAAATTAAACCCAAGTCAAAGGCAAAGCCCCAATTATCATGATCGCCAAAAGTGGTGTCCCAACCAAGCCCGACATTTGGAGTTGTCGAGATGTAGGATATATCCAATTCAATTGAGTTCAAACCGGTTTAATCGGTGTCACCAATCTTAACTGATCCGGTGGACTTTGCGTTTCCGTTTAATCCATTGCCATTGATAATCAACCCTCCACTCAAACGATATGCACCTTTAAATGGATGCCAATCTGTAAAAATGGCAAGGCTTTTCAACTCCAAGTCAAAGTCGTAGGAAACATCTGATTCTGTGGCATCATAAGCATAAGAAAAATAATTAAAACCGGCACGAAGGCCAAAGTTTGGAGTTAATCCTTTTGCCACTTCCAACCCTGCACCCAGAGTGCTTATTCTGGGTGCAACCCGAAATCCTAGATGATAGTGACCACTAGGCTTGTTTTCTTGTCCGAAAAGAAAACCGGACAAAAGGGAAAAAGAAAAATAAAAGCGATATTTTTCATAATATTGTATGCTTTATGAATAGCGAATATCTAAGGTTTTCAAGGGAAAAATTAGCACCATTATCTATTAAAGTTAAAAGAATTTAATATTTTTAATGACTGATTGCTTTTCCGGTTCCTTTTGGAATACGAATATTCTCGACCATATCCTGAACCTCCTTTGGGGGAGGCGGAGTGGTAGAACTGACAGCAAAAGCAACGATGAAATTAATAAGCATTCCAATGAAACCTATACCCTCTGGGGAAATACCGAATAAATAATCTTTGCTCGTGGTCATAAATTGGAAATAAATAATATAACTTAAAGTGAAGCCGATACCTGATATCATTCCAGCAATGGCTCCCTGTTTATTTATCTTCTTTGAGAAAATGCCCATAATAAGGGTCGGGAAAAACGAGGATGCAGCTAATCCGAATGCAAATGCCACTGTTTTAGCTACAAAGGTCGAGGGTGGATTAATGCCAAAATAAGCAGCGATAGCCAAGGCGCCAAAAGAAGCGATTCGTGCGTAGCGGATTTCCTGCCTGTCAGAAATATCAGGCTTGACGATTTTTTTCATCAGATCGTGAGAGATTGAGGTGGATAAAACCAGCAATAGTCCTGCAGCGGTTGACAAAGCAGCCGCCACACAACCAGCCATGACCAGTGCAATGACCCACTTTGGGAGTCCGGCCATTTCCGGATTGGCCAGCACGATGATGTCTTTATCATAATACACTTCATTAGAAGACGGGTTGATTTCATTCATAACGGGGCGGGGGCCTCCTTCAATTCTTTTTTCATCGTCAAAGGAAGGTTTTTTGGCAAAAACATCTCCGGCCCGGTATTGCATGACGCCATCTTTGTTTTTGTCGACCCATGCAATCATTCCCTGATTTTCCCAATTGGTGAACCATTCTGGTGCTTCCAGATATTTTTTCCCATTTATTTCCTCAATAAAATTGGTCCGGGCAAACATGCCGAGTGCGGGGGCAGTCAGATAAATAATGGCGATAAAAGTTAGGGTCCAATAGGCTGACTTTCGAACTGCTTTTACATTCTTTACCGTAAAAAAGCGTACAATTACATGGGGTAATCCTGCAGTGCCGATCATAAGTGCTGCAGTGATGCAAAAAAGGTCCAGTTTATTACTCGTTCCTGCGGTGTATTCATTAAAACCAAGCTCGATGGAAATTTGATTTATTTTTTGAAGCAGGGGTTGAGCCTTTTCAGGTCCGTCTTTAATGTAATCTCCGATCAAGCCAAGCTGGGGTATCACATCACCAGTGATAATGATGGAAATGAATATGACCGGAATGGTGTAAGAAAATACCATTACACAATACTGAGCAACCTGAGTGTAAGTTATTCCTTTCATTCCTCCCAGCCCTGCGTAGAAAAAAACAATTCCACCCCCAATCATAACTCCTTGCCATATTTCAATGGCAAACAACCTTGAAAAGACAATACCGACCCCACGCATTTGACCCATGATGTAGGTCATACAAATAAAAATGGCACAGATTACTGCAACTAAACGGGCTCCGTTTGAATAAAAACGATCTCCCACAAAATCGGGTACGGTTGCTTTTCCAAATTTCCTTAAATAGGGAACCATTAAAGTGGTAAGTAATACAAAACCTCCGGTCCATCCCATTAGAAATTTGGAGGCACCATATCCAGCAGCTGCGATCCCGCCGGCCATGGAAATAAAAGTGGCAGCCGACATCCAGTCGGCAGCGGTGGCCATTCCATTTGCAAATGGTGAAACGCTACCACCGGCCGTATAGTATTCTTTCGTGGATCCCGCCCGAGACCAGATTGCGATACCGATGTACACACCAAAAGTGATTCCAATAAAAATAAAATTCCATGTGGTTTGTTCCATTATTCGCCCTCCTCGTTATAGCCATACTTTTGGTCTAATTTATTCATTAGAAATGAATAAATGATCAAAAGGATAACGAAGCATAGGATTGAGCCCTGCTGGGCCATCCAGAATCCAAGAGGGGCTCCGCCGATTGAAAGCTGATCCAATTCTTCCTTACATATGATTCCACATCCAAAAGATACTGAGAACCAGGCAATCAGTATTTTAAATGTAATCGATAAGTTAGCTTTCCAGTAGGAGTTTTTGGAAGCTTTTGAGGATGGATCAGGATTTGTCATATGTTATCAAATATGTTATTAAAAGATATCGGTTGGCAAGACCTTATGCGTGTGTGTTAAAATGGATGATTCAGAACTATTAGCCCAAAGTTAATGAAATTAAAAAAAATATTAAAGAAACAGGTAATAAGGCCGAAATTATTATCTTGTTGTATGGATTAAAATGTCTAAAAATATTCACTGAAGAACCCTTTATAATGTTTATTAAGAAAGCTCTTATTGTTTTCTGCGTTTTGACGCAGGGAATTGGGTGCGTATATGGGTTTAAATATCCAAGTGGAGGAAATGGAACGGGCACTGCCAACAACCCCAAAACTGGTCTTCCGGAAGATCAATCTTTGACGATTTATTTAGACGGTAATTTATCCGGATCTTCAAGCGACAGTTTTTCGGACTGGAAAGTTAAATCTGCTCCCACTCCAAGCCATGGAAGCGTTAGTGGCATTGAAAATCATAATGCAACCTCTTATAAAATAACTTTTACCCCATATGCCAATTTTGAGGGAAATGCTACTTTTCAGCTCGAATCCAGGGAATATGCAACGGATCTTAACTCAACCCATAATTTTACCATTGTAATGAGCCCTTCAAATGATGCACCCACCCTCAAATTTGATGACGGTTCAGGAACTTCTAGTTTTGGCTCTGATGTTACATATCAGATTGCTGAAAATCAGATCAGTGCTGGTTTTTTATATGTCAAAGAGTATGATGCAACCGATGATGTGAATATCACATTGGACTCTTCTCAATTAGACAATCAGGCTTTCGGGCAGCCAGTCGTTGATCTATCTTACAGTCCTCCAAACGCAAATTTTCCAAATGAAAAAAAGTATAATCTCTCATTCCTCGCTCCAAAAGACTATGAAAGCAATTCGGTATCCAATCGAAACTACCAATACAAACTCAAGGTTTGGGCAAGAGACGGAAATGGGGGCGATGTTAATCAAACTTTGACTGTTACTATCACTCCCGTGGATGAAGCACCCGGTATATCGCCAACCGGGCAGGTCAATTTTGCCATCACCGAGGATAAGTCTGGGGATGTGGATGGATCTTTTTACCGGCAAAAGAGTGGGTATGTGAATATTTCGGTCGTTGAGAAAGACAGAAATGACAATTCAGTCAAACTTAATCTATCTACTTCGCCAACCAAAGGAAAAGTTTATTACGCAACCTCAGATCCAGGTTCAACTCCTCCAACCATCGAACTAACGGGCACTCAGGTTTCTCTTGCAACCGGTCAGATTTGGGTGGATTATCGTCCGGATGGGAATCAAACAGGATCCGATAATTTTGTGGTTCGTTTTGCCGATGAGAATGATGGGACCAAATATTCAGATTTACCTTTTAATGGAACTATAACATCGGTTACAAACGATCCCCCGAAGTTTATTAATGGTCTTACCAGTCCTCACACGATTTCTTTCGAGGAGGAGCAAGTGAACAGTGTTACGATTATCGATTTAAATGCAACTGATGGGGACCCTGAGCACACGGAGGGGGGAAATGCTCCCAATGGTAATCTCAGGTTTGAAGTTTTGGGTACAGATAAGGATTTTTTCGATATTTCCCCTGCTGGAATTCTCACCTTCAAAAACAAAATGAGTTTTGAGGATAAAAATGACTCCAATTCCGATAATATTTATAATATCACCGTCAGGCTGACTGACCCCACATCTACAACAACTGATTCAGCAACATATGATGAATTGGCTTTAGTTGTGAATCTGACTGATAAAAATGAACAGCCAATTATTATTCAAGGTGCCAGTTTTCAAAATTCCTTCACCATACAGGAAGGTGGAACTTGGAATTTACCATCCAATTGGCTATCTGCATCGGATGTGGATGATAATGACAACGCCAGTTTGCAGTGGACTATCCAGTTCTCTCAAGGGGGGGCACTTAGTGGCGGATCAGTTGGGGGAACTCATGCATCCCCCTCATTTACCTATATACCCCTGACAGATTATCCAAATTTGAGCACTGGAGAAGGAAATGAAACCCTTACCATCCAGGTTACAGATCATGAAGGTTTTGCATCTACCCCACTAGCAGTTACAGCGAGAGTAAATGCACTCCCGGACGCACCCGATATTTTCCGTTTGCAACGAGGAAGCGAAAGAGTGGATATCAACTCAACTATTCAACGCGTCACATTCCAATACCCTGAAAACTCAGCTGCAGCGGATCCAATAAGAATATCTACTAATGAAGTCGACGGAGAGCGAGTTTCCTTTAGATTATTGGATGCGGGAAATTTGGATGTGAATCAATTTTTATTAACAGATGAAAATCAATCCTCCTCTCCTTTTACTGCAACCATAAATTTTCAAAATTTATTTGTCCCCGACTATGAAGATCCAAACGATTCAAATTTCGATAACAATTACAGTTTTCGAGTTCGGGCTTATGAAACAAATAATACCAATTCTTTTGATGACATTATCATTGATATTCTGATCACTGATCAGGATGAAGCTCCGGTTATCGTCAAACCTGATCCGGTTGATTTAGATTCAAGAAATGACACTTACACCGATTTTAACATTACGGTTAATGAAAATAAAAAATTGATCAGTACATTGAAATACAAGGATCCGGATAAGGCTGATGAGAATAAGTCCTTTGTTTGGTCACTCGCAGGTGGAGTGGATGAAGATTATTTTGAGTTAAATGGAACTACCGGTGCCCTTTCCTTTAAGGATAATTTAGGCGTGGCAGGACAGGTGGGCGTAAATTTTGAAAATAAACTGGATTTGGATCTTAATAACACTTATGAGGTTCAAATCAGATTAGTTGATCCGAATGGTGGAGGATCTGCCAAGAAAAATTTCCACATTAAAATTCAGGATATTAATGATGCCCCGGTGGTTACTGGGCGGGTTTTGAGTTTATTGGAACCGGCCAAAACGAATCCGACTTTCGAACTTTCCCAGTACGTAGTTGATGAGGACAATGCCAGTGGAACGCCGGACAATGTGACATGGAGTCTGAAAAGTCCCAGTTCGGTCTTTTCGCTTGATCAAAATGGGTCTCTGAGTTTCCAAGCACCTTCAGATTATGAGTCGAATCAAACCGTTTTTACTCTTCCAGTTCAAGCTTATGACGGTACTGTATATGTGGATGCAAATTATACGATTCAAGTCAACCCCAGTAACGAACCACCGGTATTTTATGACGATCTTAATAATACGATCACTTTCAAAAATTTCACAACTCCGGAAGAAATCCAAATTTCAATCAATCTCAGTCAGTTTGCCAGGGATCCTGAAAAAGATGCGATCACTTATTCTCACAATTATAATAATGCGGATGGTGAAATAAAATTTTTTAATCCCAGTGATGGAAATTTTACCTTTATACCCAAGGCAAATTTTTCTAACTTAGTGGTCTTGGATTTTAATGCAACTGATCCCGCCAACAATAAAAAGGCTTTTAAGGTTAACATTACGGTCACTGAAGTTGCAGATCCTCCAGTGGTTTACAAAACGGGCACACCAATTCAATTAGGATATCCCAACCTTTTTCAAATTGGTAATTTTAGGGAAAACAATGGAACTCTGGTTGCGGAATTAAACGCCAGTGATCCCAATGATAATCCGCCTTCCACGAATTTTACCTGGAGTTTAAGCGGAACAGACGCTTCCAAGTTTACTATGAATCCAAGTTCGGGTTCAGTTTCTCAACTCAAATTTCTTCAGGTGCCTGATTATGAAAAGCCCATCGATTCCAATAAAGATAATGTATTTGATTTTAATATGACGGTAATGGATGAGGGTAATTCCACTATTGTGCCGGTGAAAATAACCGTTATTAATGGCGAAGAAGATCCCTATTTTGTTTATGGAGATGGAAATAAAACCGTTAATTACACAGAAGGTTCAACAGTTTCCGTTTTTGAAATTAATGCTACTGACTATGATGGTAGTTCGATTATATATGGCAAAACGGGCAATGGTTCAGATGATGCCAATTTTACGGTTCATCCAACTACCGGTCATGTAACTTTTAACTCGCCCCCAGACTACGAATCACCTTGGGGTGGTCCAGATTCAAATAAAAGTAACACCTACATTCTAGAAGTCAACGCTACCGATAACACTTCATCAACTAACAAGATTCGTCATTATGTCATTGTCAAAGTAACCAATGTGACAGAACCAGCTTCTTTTGTGAACGGTTCATCCGATAGCAAGAGTATTTGGGAAAATAACATAGGGGACGGTGGTTCTTATGATATTAATGTAACCACCAACGATGTTAATCAAACTTTGATTCTTGAGATCTCGGGTGGTGCAGATCGTGATAAATTTTCTCTCAATGTAGCAACTAAAAACCTTTATTTCTCCAATCCTAATGGTCAGGACTATGAAAATCCTGCCAGTGCGGATGGTGATAACAATTATGAAGTTCAAGTCAGGATTAAGGATACGAATGTTACTCAGGATATAACTTACAAAGTTACCGATCGGCCGGAAGCACCCACAATTTTATCCTCTGGGTTGACCCAGATAACTTTGCCTGAAAATGTTCCTCTAGCCGTTGATATTAATGTATCAGATCAGGATGGAGGAGGGGAATTCCCTGACATCTTATTTACGGTTGATTCTAATTTTACCCGTTTCGTTGAACACAACGCAAGCGGCCTGGCAGTGGCTAATCTGTTTAAAAGCCAAAGTTCGGTGGTGGATAATTCTTTGTCAGGAGCAACTTTTTCGACCGCCGGTGATTTAAACAACGATGGCGACTTGGACATCATAACTTTGTCCATAAGTGCAGTTTTTTATCATGAGGGAAATGGTTCCGGTTCATTTGAAAATAATACCAGTACTACTTTAACCAGTGCTCTAAATCCCTCTGGTAGACCGGACCATGCAGTGATTTGTGATTTGGACCAGGATGGAGATCAGGATGTGATTGTTTCCATTTTTAGTGATTCAAGGATTTTATTTTACAAAAATCAAGGTCCGTCACTTTCGTCAGTTGGAACCTTTTCTTCTCCGGTTGTTTTGGTTAATGACAGGGTAACTGGAGGAGCTGATTTCATATCTGTTGGGGATATGGATGGGGATTATGACCTGGATTTAATTGTCGCTTACAAGTCCACGGATGAGGTGGTATGGTATGCAAATGATGGTGCGATTAGTCCCAGTTTTAGTCAAGGTGGAGTGGTTGCATCTTCGCTGAGTGGATTGGATGAACCGAGGTATTTGGAACTTTTCGATACCAATAATTCAAGTTCAATCGGAAATCGTTTCAAAACTCCTGATATTCTCATCGCAGCGAAGGGTGGAATTTTCCTGGCTGTCAACGACGGAAAAGGGGTATTTTCCTCTTCTAAAATTGTCAATTTTGGCTCTGATCTTGGTATGGTTGTACGGGCGGTTAATTTGGACGGTAATCAATGGCCTGATTTTGTTTATGCAACCACGGCAACTGGGCCTCCATCTTACATTTTACAAAATTCTAGTGGATATGCTACGACAGGGATAGCATTGCCCAATAATGCAGACAATCCCGCATGGACGGTCGATACGCCTACTTCAATTGAAATTTACACCGGTCCATCTATCCCCCCGCTCAATTATCTTGGCCCCACTCCTACTAAACCGGCAATTATAGTTTCTGATTCATCTAAGGCTTACATAAGTATTTTCGCAACCGCTCCTAATCAGAGTACAGGCGTCCAGGTCACCCCCCCAGTTGTCTTAAATGCAAAAACGGGAATTTCTTCTATGATGCTGGCGGATTTAAACAGAAAGACTGATTTTATTACTTATTCCTTCGATGGCGGTGCGGATGTTGGTGAATTTAATTCAACTCGTATTAAAAATGATGGTATGCTTTTCTTTGATTCTCCTTATCCCAACTATGAAAAACCTTCCGATTATGACGGTATTAATCGTTACAAAGTGTATGTTAAGGCCACCGATTCAACCGGTTTGATTTCCAAGGAACTGGTGACAATTAAAATCTTGGATGTGAACGAAGCTCCAGTCATATCCACTCTCGATGGTAATGATACCGGTATTATAGATCATGTGGAAAATTTAACCGATGTGATTGATGTAAATGTCACCCACGAGGAAAATGCGACCCAGTCGGTTTCTTTTTCAATCATTGGCGGAGCGGATCAGGCTCAATTTGATATTAATTCTTCCACAGGCCAACTGGTTTTCCGAAGTGGCCCGGATTTCGAAAATCCGCAGGATGCGGATAAGGACGTAAATAAAACTTATGAAGTTACAATTCGTGCGACCGATAACGGACCTGGAAATGCATTTGATCAACAGCACATTAAGATAAGACTGAAAAATGGATCGGAACCTCCTGAATTTAGTAATACTATCTTAAAGAACATATCCGTTGCGGAGGATGGATCATTACCCCTTATCATTAATACTGATATCAATGCTTCGGATTCAAATGGAGGAGGTGTTACAATTGACAAGTATCGTGTTTTGACCAATGGAATCTATGGAAATGCCACAATTGTAGGAAATACATTTACATACCTTCCGGATGGCAATTATTCCGGATCGGATACCGTCGTCCTCGAGGTCAATAACACAGCCGGATTGAAGGACACTTTAACCCTAAGTATTACGGTAAATCCGGTTGATGATCCACCTTCAATCCAAACTCCGGCAATTATCAATCATCCCGAGAATAAAGGTCATGTCATCGCCTTGTCTGCAGTTGATGATAATAATGTTACTTTAAACTGGTCATGGACTGACGGAAATGCGCCCTCTAATTTTAAACTTACTTCGGATGGAAACTTAACTTTCCGAGAAATTCCGGATTATGAAAAAGCTACAAATAATAACACTTACACCTATTCAATTCGGGTCTCTGACGGAGTTCCAGCCAATGTGGTAGATCGGAACTTCACCATTAATGTATATAATTTAAATGACAATTCACCGGTTTCCTCATACCTCAGTGCTAGTGCAAGTTCATCCTTCTCGCTGGTCGAAAACAATAGCGTGGTGGTTGATTTAAATGCATCGGATGCTGATAACAGCATAGTTTCAAATTTTAACACTATTTCTTACTCCATTTCTGGAGGTCCGGATAAATTGAGGTTTGATGTTTCCAATGCCGGTCGTCTCCAACTCCTCCCAGCTCCCGATTATGAAAACCCAAACTCTGCGGACCTTGATAATATTTACATGGTTGATTTAACCGTTTCGGATGGCGGGAATAGCCAAGTTTATCCGATTGTGGTAACTGTCACTGATGCTGATGAGAATAAACCCACGATTACCAGTAATGGTGGACTTGATACCGCTAGCCACACTCATCCTGAAAATCAATTGGCTGTTTTACAGGTGTCCGCCACCGATTTTGAACCCAAACCTCTGATTTATTCAATTTCCGGCGGACAAGATCCAAACTTGTTTAAAATTGATTCCAAATCTGGTCATCTTTCCTTCGTTACCGCTCCCAATTTTGAATTACCCAGTGATGGAGATGCTAATAATTTATATGAGGTCTGGGTGCGTGCTACCGACGAGGGAAACACCAGCGATGAACAAAGAATTAATATATCTGTAACCGATGTGGACGAACTTCCCTCGGTCAGTCCTTCTCTTTTTAGCACGACTGAAGATGTGGCGATCCCGGTTAATTTCACCGTTGCAGATCCGGAGGGTGGTACCGCTAGTTTTTCAGTGATTACATCGCCGGTTAATGGAACTTGGTCAGGATCGGGAAATAATTTCACCTACACTCCAAATGCAAACTATTATGGAACTGATTCTGTAACCTTGCGGGTGAGCGATGGAACCTCTCAGTTTGATACCTTGGTGAATCTCGAAATTAACGCCACTAATGATCCGCCCACGGCGGTAAACGACGAGTATTTCTACAACGACACAAGTTTTGGAATTTTGGGAATGGATGTTCTGGCTAATGATTCCAATGCACCCGATCAAAACGGAACCGAAACCCTGACTCTCTCTTCGTTTAGCCAACCTAAGGATGGAAATGTCAGCCTGGGATTTGGAGGGAGTAGTCTTTCTTTCACTCCAAGTACTTCTTTCCTTGGTATCACCAGTTTTAATTACACCGTTTCTGATGGATCGCTTGAGAGTAACGGAACGGTTGAAATCGTGGTTTCCCGGGCGGCTTCCTTGCCAAGTTGGAGATTTCTTAAGAAATTTGGTTATTATAATCAAACTGCGAAGGATTGGATTTATCACAATGATCTAGGTTGGCTTTATTTGGAAAATATGGCAGGTGTTGAGACATACACATGGGTGTGGCATGAAGATATGGGCTGGTTTTGGACAGGCAATTCTTACTTTCCGGATCTTTATCTGAATGATCTTGCCCGCTGGATGAGTTGGAAGGGCTCTCGGACGACCGGAACTTCATGGACGATTTATGATCAGGTGGACAAAGAATGGCTAGATTCTGAGAAATTTAAGATTGCTCGTTTAAACACAATATTTACTCAACTTAAAAATGTGGATCAAGTTATGAATTTTGTAAACAGTTCCCCCCTTTTTACGGATACAGAAAGACAAAAAATAGCCACCGAATTCTTCTTCAACGGGAAATCTTCAACGCTTTCATCTAAGGGCTTTACCTTGGCCTTTTGATCCATTATCCATTGGATTGTTTTGAATCGTTTGTTCACATTCTTTTCTATTACCAATCTTAGGCTTTTTCTTGCTGTAGTCTTCCTTAATGGAGGATGCTTCTTTTCTATTCCCGGTCTTAACGGGCAATCCACCAATGATCAGAGACGAGAAACTTATTACCAAAATTTAGAGGCCCGTGCCCGTTCCCTTTCTCAGAAGTTAGCTGAGATTTCTGGTACTGAACCCATACCATTTGAGAGAAAACAAGGATCGGTCTTATCGAGTATGGAGCAGGATCTTCAATCATCCAATCCACAAACAGCTTTCGATTCTTTACCCGGACCGCCTGTAGAAGCTCCCCCTTTGCAACCTGTCGGAGAAAAAGAAACCCTTTACCGGGCTGATGGAACTCCGGTTGTATTACAGGTAGCCCCCACAACTTCTCCGGCCATTGCCTCGGCGCCCGGTGCGGCACCTAAAAAAAGGGCGATTCGTAGGAATATGGAAAAAGAAAGAGGCTCCTATTTTATTCATCCTTTTATTGGAGTCGCGGTTCCACCCTCAACACAATCATTTAAAGGTTCAGGTTCGGGTTCCGATGCTTCCATCGAAACTAAAATTGGTCACAGTCTAGGACTTAGTTTTGGCCGAAGATGGGATAATTTGGAAGGTGAGCTTCATCTTGGTTATGTAAATTCAGACTACGGAGATATTACGATTCCCGGAATTCCCTTGCCTGCTCCGGCAGATGGTCAATTAGAAATTTTTCAAATTGGAACCCGGTTGGGGTATGGGATTCCTTTTGGTGAAAAAGGTTGGTTTCGGGTTGCCGGTGGCTTTGGGTTTGCCAGCCGACGTGATGTAATCAACATTTTGTCAGGGGATTCCTATCTGAGTTCTGAGACTGTATTCACCTATGATCTTCTTCTAGGGCTTGGGTATGAAGTGGGATTGGGTCTGGATGGCTTTCTTGCCTATCGATTGCTTGGAGTTTCCGAAAATGGTAATTTTGACAGCGTTGCTATGCATCTTTTTCAGCTTGGTCTGGGGGCAAATTTCTAGGCTTTTTCCATTTTCTGATTCATTACCTTGACGAATGCCTGATCAAGGGCTTGCCTGTTTCCTTTCCAATGAGCAAAAAAGGCGAAGACACACCAATGATGAAACAATATCGCGAGGCCCGTGACAGCCTCGAGAACGACACCCTGCTTCTTTTCCGCCTGGGTGATTTCTTCGAGATGTTTGAACAGGATGCGGAACGTGGTGCCGCCCTATTGGGAATAACTCTAACCAAAAGGCATGAAATGCCTATGGCGGGTATACCATCGCACGCTGCGGATGGGTACATCACCAAGCTTCTTAATGGCGGGCATAAGGTTGCGATATGCGATCAGCTGGAAGCTCCGCAGACCGGAAAGTTGGTCAAGCGGGGAATCACCCGAATTCTCACTCCGGGTACCGTTTTGGAGGATCGCCAACTCGATGCCGGGCATAATCATTTTCTACTTGCGATTGATTTTGACAAGCGGGGTGCTCGTGCGTCCTGGCTTGATTTATCAACCGGTAAATTCGTGCTTGCCCAAAGTGAATCGCCTCTGGATTTCCTTTCCGTTCTGAGTGCTTTGTCCCCACGGGAAATTTTGGTTCCAGAGGGTATGGACAAGCGGGTGAGCAACCTTGCTGACGGCTCATTACTTGCTCAGGAACTGGATCGATTATTGACTGGAGTGACAAGGACGGACCGTCCGGATTTTGACTTTGAACTTCGCTCGGGGGCTCGTGAGGTGACGGAAAGCCTAGGAGTTTTAAATCTGGAAGGGTTTGGGATTGATCTTGAACATCTTGGTCTTGGTCCTGCCGGTGCACTGCTTATTTATGCCGAGGATGTGCTTAAGGGAAAACCAGGGAATATCCGTAGAATTGAGGAGTATCGAACCGGGCAATCCCTCCTTCTCGATCCGGCTACGCAGAGGAATTTGGAGGTTTTTAAAACTTCAGCCCAGACCCGAAAGGGCTCCCTTTTGGACGCGATGGACGAGACCGTCACCTCTGCCGGTGCCCGTCTTTTGGAAAGCTTTCTGACCAGCCCCGAGAGAAATCTTGCTGAAATACATAGAAGGCAAAGATGTGTATCTGAATTTTGCAAGGCTCCCGCTGCAGTAGAAGAAGTTTCAACTATATTAAAAACGGGAAGTGATTTGGAACGAATTCTCGGCCGGTTGCGAAATCGACTGGTCAGACCACGTGAACTGGGTGGTTTGCGTTCAACCATTCGTGGATTGCCTTCTATTTCTCAATGCCTGCTCGGTCTGGGCGAACGATTTCCAGCCATTTTTGAACTTGCCCAAAGAGTCCAGACATTTGAGGAGTTATGTTCTGTCCTTAACCAAGCTTTGGAGGAAGAGTTACCAGCCGAAATTAAGGTTGATGTAAAGGGAGAAGGCGGACGGGTTATTCGGACTGGATTTAATCCGGAATTTGATCAACTTAGGGAATTAGGAAGCGGGGGAAAGCGTTGGATTTTGGAATTGGAAGCTTCTGAACGGCAGAAGACCGGGATCAATAATTTAAAGGTTAAATATAACGGTGCGTTTGGGTATTTTATTGAAGTGACCAAAGCTAATTTACACCTCGTTCCTGATCATTATGTCCGAAAGCAGACCATGACAAACGCGGAACGATATTACACTGAAGAATTACGGCAGAAAGAAAAGGAAATCGTGAATGCGGAGGAACGGGCAGTTGCCAAAGAACAGACCCTTTTTCTTGAAGTGGTGGAACTTGCTCTTAATGAAGCGGATGCTCTAAGCCAGACCGCTCATGTGCTTGCTGAAATTGATTTATTTTCATCTTGGGGAACCATTATGCGTGACCGTGATTATTGTCTGCCTGAATTTGTGGATCATTCCACGACGCTCGAAATTGAACAGGGTAGGCATCCGGTAGTGGAAATGGTTTTGAAAAAGGAAAGTCTGGGGCTTGCCGGGACTCATGCCTTTGTGCCCAATGACTGCCTCCTCTCCTCTCAACAGGAGCAGATTTCCTTAATCACCGGTCCGAATATGGCGGGAAAATCAACATTCATCAGGCAGGTTGCTTTGATCACTTTGATGGCTCAAGTCGGATCCGCTGTTCCCGCGTCCCGATGCCGACTTGGATTGGTCGACCGCATTTTTTCGCGGGTCGGGGCAGGGGATGAATTGGCCCGCGGAAATTCCACTTTTATGGTTGAGATGAATGAGACTGCCAATATCCTAAATAATTGTACATCATCGAGTTTGATTATTCTGGATGAGATTGGACGTGGAACCAGTACTTATGACGGATTGAGTATTGCCTGGGCGGTGGTTGAACATTTGCACGGTGGGGGTAATGACGGACCTAAAACGCTTTTCGCCACACATTACCATGAGCTTACCCGTTTGGCACATTCCCTTCCCCGACTGCGAAATTTCTCCGTGGCGGTTAAGGAATGGAATGATGAAATTATCTTTGTCCGTCAGGTCACCCCCGGTGCGTCCGGGAGATCTTTTGGGATTCAGGTTGCCCGTCTTGCCGGACTTCCGGAAGGAGTGGTGGAACGTGCCAAGGAGATTCTGGGCACTCTTGAAAATGGGGATTCCGCCCCGTTGCCAAGTTCTGAATATCCCGACGCGGAACCCCGTTTTTCGACAGATACGAATGAACACCCCTCTTCCGAGCAGGATCCCGTTCAAGAAAAAAGTAAGCCTAAGAAGAAAAAAGTGGATCCTTCCCAACTGGAATTATTTTGAATTCATTCTCATTGCTGAATTCTGAAGTTTTTGGGAAGGGAGAACTCCCTTTTGTATTGATTCATGGATTGCTTGGATCCTTAAGAAACTGGCGTACAGTCTCCAAAGAGCTGGGAGGGCATTTTCAAATGCATTCTTTGGATCTTCGAAATCATGGTGAATCTTTTCATGATAAAGAATCCTCAATCCAGACGATGTCCGAAGATTTACTCCGATATGCAGACTTTCACAATATTTCAAAATTGATTGTATGTGGGCATAGTCTGGGAGGAAAAGTGGCCATGCGTTTTGCATGCGATCATCCATCCCGTGTGCAAAAATTAATTGTGGCTGATATTGCACCCCGTGATTATCCACGCGAGCACCACATTCCAACCCTGGACGCTTTGTTAAGTATGAACCTCAGCACGCTTTCCTCGCGCAAACAGGCAGATGAACGGCTGGCAGAATTGATTCCCAATTGGGCATTCCGTCAATTTTTACTTACCAATCTATCTGGAAAAGAAAGTTCTTTTTCATGGAAAGCTAATATTCAGGTGTTGAGAGATTCCATTGGTCAACTTTCAGCCAATCCTTTGAATGAAGGCGATCATTTTAGTGGTTCATCCCTTTTTATAAGGGGTGGAAAATCCGGTTATCTTCGATCTGAGCATCAGCCGGGAATTCTAGAATATTTTCCAGCGGCCAAGTTTGAAGTGTTGCCTAATGCCGGACACGATGTGCATGTGGAAGACCGGGCCGGTTTTCTTTCTGCCTTAATTAAATTTCTTTCGATTCCCCGGGTTTAAGAAGTGGGTCATGGGGACCGGCTCCTTTGGATGGTTTAAAAGAGTGGAAATTGGGTGAATTCCCCCATTTTTTTTGGTATTCCTCGGCAATCGAAAGGGCCTCTTTTTCAGAGAATGTGTTTGCGGTCCAGGCAAGAACCGCTCCTCCAAATCCACCACCGGTAAGCCTGGCCCCAAAGATTTTTTCTTCGCTGCTCAAACAATCAACTAGAAAGTCCAGTTCGGGCAGACTGTTTTCAAAATTTACTGATGAACTCTTGTGAGAGGCGGTTAAAAGGGAACCCAGTTCCGCCGGGGATGTTCCTTTTTGCAACCCATCTGAAAAAAGACTTACCCGATTTTGCTCTTCCACCACATGACGGGCTCTTTTTTTTAAATTACCGGGCATCTCAGTCTCTTCAAGAAGGGGACCGGGACATTCTGCTAGAAATTGAATGGAAGGGTCAGAGTTTTGAATTATGTTCAGGGCATCCATGCATTCCTGATTTCTGGTTCCATATTGAGAGTCCACAAGATCATGTTTGATGCCAGTATCAAAAATCCAAAAACTGGTATGGAGGGGGAGGGAAAGGGTGGAGTATTCTTCCTTTGCACAATCAATCCGAACCACCTTATCCTTTTCGCCAAATGCCGATGTTCCCTGATCCAAAATTCCACATGGCAAACCGACCCATTTATTCTCCGCCTGTCGGCAAATATTAACCAACTCTTTCTTGCTAACCTGTTGATTGGCCAATTGAAGAAGGCATTGGGCCGTTGCAAGCTCCACGGCAGCACTCGAGCTTAATCCCGCGGACATGGGCAGATCCGTAGTTAAAGTAAGAGAGAAACCATGATTTGGAGCTAATCCTTTGTCCAAGAGAACACGCAGTACCCCCAGACAGTAATTCCCCCAACTATGCTTCCCCGATTGTTTTTCCAGACTTGGTATGGAACCGGATATATCGGCACCTTCGAAACTTTCGCTAAATAAGCGGAAGTCGGTCCCTTCCATGGGCAGAGCTAAAGCGTAGATTCCTGCGTTGATTGCAGTTCCGAGTACGGTTCCACCATTATAGTCGAGATGGTTACCTAAAAATTCAATTCTTCCCGGAGCGAAAGAAGCCACCGCACCTTTCATGAATTCAAGGTAATCCTTATGAGATTCATGTATCGAATTTTCTTCCATATTATTTTTTTATCTGAATAACAAAAAAAACCCACGGTTACCCGTGGGCTTAAAAGGGGTATATTATTCAAGCAATTATATTGATGCCTTGAGTTTGGCGCCTGGCTTGAATTTTACAGACCTGGAAGCCTTAATTTTAATCTTTTCACCGGTCTGTGGATTGATGCCTTTTCGAGCGGCTCGCTTCACAATGGAGAACGTTCCAAAGCCAATTATTTGAACACCTTTTACTTTATCTTTTTTCACTCCCGCAGTGATGCAGTCAATAACAGCATTAAGTGCTGCGTCTGCGGCTGCTTTGGTGGTGTCCTTACCTAATTTTTTTTGTACGGCTTCAACGAGTTGTCCTTTATTCATTTATGTTTCCTTTTGTTTGGAAGTATTATTAGTAGTTATACAGCCCTATTGCTCAGTGTTTTCGGGCACTTGGTCAAACTTTTTCTACAAAAAAGCTTATTTTTTAGCGGTTTTAGCCTTTTTCATGCCCGAAATTGGCTTCATCACTCGGTTTTAGCCGTCCCTGAGCACCGTAAACCGCCACTTCTAATAATTCCTGCAAGGCTGCAGTTTTTGAAATACCCTCTTCTTTTTCTCTTTGCTCGGCCCTTTTAATAAGCTGTTTGGCCATTTGCATAGCCAGTTTTTTTTCCGCACCCAAGTTCGAAAATATTTTGGAAACCTGTTCAATTTCATTTTTTTCAGTCATAATTTATAAATTTTGTGACTCGGAAATTTTTCTGCATGTAGGCCAGAATTTGTCAGTGAATCCAGTCCTTTTTCGTGGATTAAGGCCATCCCGACTGCGTTTTCATGACCAGTTTGAAAAAGGCTTTTTAAGACACCGATCTTTTTATCACCCTCGAATAATGGACAGGGCAGGGAGGGAGTAAGGGCGTGCGGGCAGGAAATCGCAATGCTTTGTCTTCTTACCCGGCCCATTGCATGGAGTCTGGCCATCACCTCCTGTCCGAGATAACAACCCTTATTGAAATCAACTGCATCGATTTCAAGGCCACCTTCCTGAGGTAATTCATAGGGGCCAATTTCAGCGGGAATGGAGACATGTCCTGCTTTAATCCTATGGACTTCCACTTCTTTTTGCTCCGTGCTTTTCCATTTCGAATCGGGTTCCCATTTTGAATCCAGTGGAAGCAGGAGAGAGAAGGCACCGGGAAAAGAACGCAAGTCTTCAAAAAAAAAGCCCTTTTCCACATCTTTGAATTTATTTTCTTCCGGTTTTTCAAGCTTGGCAAAAGGAAGGTCAGTATTTTTTTCCTCATGCCAGAGGGTATTCCACTCCCAATTCAGGGTCTCGTCGATAAATTCAACTTCATCTGCGACAATATTTTCCTGAAGAAGAGAGAGAATATCCACACCTTTGCAATGCTTACTTATCAGGAGAAATTCCTCATCACCAAGGCGGAGGAAATAAGAATCCGCCAGCACTCTTCCCTTGGTTGAAAGTCTTAGGCCATATCGAACTCCCCGGACTGGAAGCTTTCGTAAATTAATTGTCCACTGGCTTTGCAAATAGTCTTCCGCGTCTTCCCCGGTTACGCGAATGACTCCCGCCGGTGAATTTTTATTCAAAAAAGTATTCATTATTTAGAAGATTCTAAAAGTTTAGCTTGTTCATGCAAGCTTCCCATTTATGGTGCTTCCTTGTGGATAAAGTTACAAATTTAAGAATTACTAATTCCGAAGTTCTTCCCTCACCAGTTGAACTATGTGAGGAGATCGCCCGTTCTGCCCATCAAAACGCCGTGGTTCGTCAGTCCAGAGAGACCCTTCATTCTTTAATAAAAGGTGAAGATAAGCGCTTACTGGCAGTAGTCGGTCCATGTTCAATACATGATTTAAAATCATGCCGGGAATATGCCGAACGATTCGCCAAGTTGAAAAATGAACTCGAAGACCGGCTCATTTTGGTCATGCGTGTCTATTTTGAAAAACCCCGCACGACTATTGGTTGGAAGGGATTAATTATGGATCCCAAATTAAATGGAACTTGTGATATTCCTGAAGGGTTGCGTATTGCTCGAAGGTTCTTGGGAGAGGTATTGGATATGGGAATTCCTACGGCAACCGAACTGCTGGATCCGATCACTCCTCAATATATTGCAGATTCTTTATGCTGGTCTGCGATTGGAGCCCGCACTTCTGAATCTCAGACTCATCGTCAAATGGCATCGGGATTATCGATGCCGATTGGTTTTAAGAATGCGACTGCCGGTGATTTGAAAGCGGCGGTAAATGGAATCATTGCCGCGACCATGAGCCAGACTTTTTTGGGAATTACGGAGGATGGCCGGGCTTCAGCAGTCACCACGGAGGGAAATCCAGACTGCCAGCTTATTCTTCGGGGTGGAACCAATGGACCGAATTACCAGACTAAGCATGTTCGGGCGGCTGAGGAAGCCTTAAGTGCAGCAAAAGCTCCGGTATCTATAATGGTTGACTGCAGTCATGCCAATAGTGGAAAAGATCCTGCACGACAACCAGCGGTGCTTGATGATGTGCTCGGTCAAATTCAAAACGGAGCCGATTCCATTCATGCAGTAATGATAGAGAGTCATTTGAAACAGGGAAGTCAATCCTTTCCGCGTCTCCTTGAAGAACTTGAATACGGAGTTTCTATCACTGACGGATGCATCGATTGGGCAAGCACAGAAGCTTGCCTTCGACGGGCAGCCGAGGTATTAGATAAGGCTCGTTTTTCTTAAAACCTCATTTTAAACCCGATCCTCGCTATTTTAATACTATGAATGAACAAGCACCAATTCGCGTCGCCGTAACCGGAGCAGCCGGTCAAATCGGTTACTCCCTGTTATTTCGCATCGCATCTGGGGCCGTTTTTGGTCCCGACCAACCGGTTGCTCTAAATCTGATTGAAATCGAACCGGGAATGAAAGCCCTGGAAGGGGTTTGCATGGAACTGGATGACTGTGCATTCCCTTTGCTCAAGGATATCCGACCAACCGCCGATTTGAACAAAGGCTTTGACGGGGCAAACTGGTCCCTGCTCGTGGGGAGTGTTCCACGTAAAGCGGGGATGGAACGGGGCGATTTACTGGGAATTAATGGGAAGATTTTCACCGGACAGGGACAGGCTATTCAGGCAAATGCCGCATCTGACGCCCGTGTTTTGGTAGTAGGTAATCCATGCAATACCAATTGCTTGATTGCGATGAATAATGCCCCTGATATTCCCCGGGAACGCTGGTTCGCGATGACCCGTCTGGATGAAAACCGGGCCGCTGCTCAATTGGCTGCCAAGGCTGGGGTGCAGGTATCCGAGGTTTCCAATGTGACTATTTGGGGAAATCATTCCGCTACTCAGTATCCGGATTATTACAATGCCAAAATTGGGGGCGTATCCGCTCCAGAAGTAATTTCGGATGACACTTGGGCCCATGTCGACTTTATTCCCACGGTCCAGCAACGCGGAGCCGCGATCATTCAGGCACGGGGAGCATCTTCAGCCGCATCTGCAGCTAATGCTGCTATTGACACGGTTCGTTCCTTGATCACCCCCACTTCCGAAGGTAAGTGGAACAGTGTATGTGTGGCTTCCGATGGAAGTTACGATACCAAAGAGGGTTTGATTACCTCCTTTCCGATCCGTTCTGACGGAGAAAAGTGGGAAATTGTACAGGGTGTACCCATCAATGAATTTGCCCGTGGTAAGATTGATGCCTCAGTGCAAGAATTGGACGAGGAGCGTACTTTGGTGAATGACCTGCTCCCCGGATAGGCTATAAAGTATCTATTAACGAGCGACTCTGCTTATTTGCCCAACCGGTGTTCGTACATTCGAACATCATGATATTTTCCAAATTTAAATCCGCCCTCATGAAGTAATCCGGCCACTTGGAAGCCGAGTTTTTCATGGAGTTTTTCCGATCCCGGGTTGGGCAGTACGACCAATCCGTAGGCTCGGTGGACTTCATCTACTTTCTTCAACTCATCAAGCAAAGCGGAATATACCCTTTTACCAATCCCAAGACCGATATGATGAGGACAAAGATAAATACTGGTCATAACGGACGGTGCATAGGCTGGCCGCTGGTGAAAGCGCAGACTGGCTGCATAACCAACGACTTCATCTTTTACTTCGGCCACCATTAATTGATAACGGCCATCATTCGTGAACTGGGTGAACCAAGTTTTTCGGTTTTCCAGAGACATTTTCACCATTTCGAAAGTGACCACGGTCTCCGTTATGTAGTGGTTGATGATGTCCCGCAGGGCGGGCATATCGGACTCCCGTCCTCTGCGTATAGTTGTGTTCACAAGTAGTTTGAAAATGGTACCCGGAGAGGGGGTCGAACCCTCACTTCCTTGCGGAAACTGGATTTTGAATCCAGCGCGTCTACCAATTCCGCCATCCGGGCAAATCAAGAGTTTAAAATGATCGCAACTCTTCGTTTTTGCAAGAACCGAGTTTCATCTGATGAACTCCTTCCTGTGGTTTCAATTGATTCCTCATTTTGTGATCAAAAAAATTTACCTAACAAAATATTATTTTGAATGCGTTATTTTTGATCGACTTATTAGCTTATTTTTTTAACAATAATTTACTTCTTGTTAATAAAATACTGAATGTGAAAAAGTTGGCAGTAAAAATAGGTTTATTAAAGTTTCTTTTGTCTTGGGTGAATCACTGTTTTTCTCTTTTCCAGTCATCTTGCCAGCGAATTGTTTTACTGCTTATGTTGGGTTTGACAGTCCTTGTAAACACTAGCTTTGGGAATTTAGGTCTTCATTCGCTTATTATTAAAACCGACGGAAGCCTGTGGTCGTTTGGTCGGAACACTTATGGCCAATTGGGAGACGGGAGCACGACCCAACGAACTACTCCAACTCAGATTATATCATCTGGAGTGGTGCAAGTTGCCGCCGGACAATATTATTCGCTGATCTTGAAATCGGATGGCAGCCTGTGGACCTTTGGTCAAAATAGTAATGGGCAATTGGGAGACGGGACCACGACGCAACGAAATGTTCCGACTCAGATTTTACCCTCTGGAGTGGCACAAATTTCAGCTGGTTATGCTCATAACATGATCTTGAAAACCGACGGAAGCCTATGGACTTTTGGTCGGAACTCTAGTGGCCAACTGGGAGATGGGACAACGGTCAACCGAAATGTTCCAACGCAAATTTTGGCATCTGGAGTGGCTCAA